>NZ_BPQT01000021.1 GCF_022179405.1 Methylobacterium marchantiae | reverse complement strand
TCATGATGCCGGACAGACTCTGAGGGCACAGCAACTCGGGCGGCGTACTGGACTGACCCTCGGCCTGGTCGGAGACGTGCGCGACACCATCACCGCGCTTCTGCCGAAGCTCGGTGTCAAGTCAGATTGCTCCTGGCTCGACGCCAGTCTGAAGCACTACGCCAAGGCACGCGAAGACCTCGACGACCTCGCCACCGGGACGCCGACAAAGGGCTGGTTCGGGCTGAAATCGGCGAAGACGCCGATCCATCCTCAATATCTCACCAAGCTCGTGAGCGAGGCAGCGGCGGATGATGCGGTCTTCACCGCGGATGTCGGCACACCGACGATCTGGGCGGCACGCTACCTGAAGATGAATGGCAAGCGGCGGCTTCTTGGCTCCTGGGTCCATGGATCGATGGCCAACGCCATGGCGCAGGGCATCGGAGCGCAGGCGGCCTCTCCCGGCCGACAGATTGTCTCGCTATCCGGCGACGGTGGCTTCGCCATGCTGATGGGCGACCTGTTGACCCTGCGGCAGGAGAAGCTCCCGCTGAAGGTGGTGATCTTCAACAACGGCTCTCTCGGCTTCGTCGAGATGGAAATGAACGCCGCGGGCTACCTCGAGACAGGCGTCGCACTCGACAATCCGGATTTCGCCTCCATGGCGCGCGCCGTCGGCCTCCATGCAGTGCGGGTGGAAGATCCCGCCGAGTTGGAGGGCGCCATCCGCGAGGTGCTCGCCCATGATGGGCCGGCGGTGCTCGACGTCGTGGTGAACCGCCAGGAACTGTCGATTCCCCCCAAAATCGACGGGCAGCAGGTGAAGGGCTTCAGTCTCTACATGCTGCGTGCGGTGATGAGCGGGCGAGGTGATTCGGTTCTCGATCTCGCCAAGACGAACATCCTCCGATAGAGGAAGTGAGACCTTTGAACGTATCCAAACTGAACGTCGATGCGGCATCCATGCGTTGAGCGATGCCGCATCCCAGGAGAGAAGCCGCTTTCCATGCGCATCGGACTGTTCGTGCCGTGCTACGTCGACGCTTTCGAGCCTGAAGTCGGCATCGCGACACTGGAATTGCTGGAACGTTTCGGCCTCGACGTCGCCTATCCTTTCGATCAGACCTGCTGCGGCCAGCCGATGACGAATACCGGCTGTCATGCCGAAGCCGCTGCGACGGAAGCGCTCTTCGTCAAGAACTTCGCCCCGTTCGACTACGTCGTCGCCCCATCCGGCTCATGCGTGCATCAAGTGCGCGAGCACCTCACGGCGATACCGCAAACGGAAGAGGTGAAGGCGGTGCGGGGCAAGACCTTCGAACTGGTGGAGTTCCTCCACGACGTCCTGAAGGTCGAAGAATTTCCTTGGGCCGAGTTCCCGCACAAGGTCGGCTACCACTCGAACTGCAATGCGTTGCGCGGCATCCACCACGCGCGGCCGTCGGAGCTCAACAAGCCGGCCTATTCGAAGCCCCTCGATCTTCTCTCGAAGGTAAGGGGCATCGAGATCGTCACACCGTCCCGACCGGACGAATGCTGCGGCTTCGGCGGAACGTTCAGCGTTTTCGAGCCGGCCGTGTCGGCCAAGATGGGCTACGATAAGGTCAGCGACCACAGCCGAGCCGGCGCCGAATACGTCGTCTCGTCCGACTCGTCCTGCATGATGCACCAGAAGGGCTGCGCCGCCCGGATCGGTGTCCCGCTGAAGTTCATCCACATCGCCTGCATCCTCAATGGAGTCTCGGCATGAGCGCTGAGGATGAAAGCGGCCCCCGCGACCGGTTGATCCATCCCGATGTCGCCAAGCCGAGCGACGAAGGCGAGCGTGGCCAGGATGGTCGTCGCCTCGACCATGCCGAGGCGACGACACGACCCATCGGTGCGGAGCCCAAGATCAAGGCGGCCCGCGAACCACAGCCGCGAGGCGCCAGGATCCGTGGCAACCGCCCGATCGACCAAGCGGAAGCCGCCGAACGTTTCCTCGCCGCGCCGCTTCACCAGAAGGCTCATGACGAGCGCCTCTGGGACCTGCGCAAGAAGCGCGATACCGCCGCCTTCGGCATCCCCGAATGGGAGGAGTTGCGGGAACTCGCCTCGGCGATCAAGGCGCATACGCTCTCGAATCTCGACCGCTACCTCGAAGAGTTCGAGGCGAATGCCAAGGCCAACGGCGTCCATGTGCATTGGGCCGCCGACGGGGCCGACCACAACCGCATCGTCCACGGCATCCTCAAGGATCACGGCGCCAAGACCTTGATCAAATCGAAGTCGATGCTCACCGAGGAATGCGGCTTCCGGCACTATATGGCGGGCACCGGCATCGAGGTGATCGAGACCGACCTGGGCGAACGCATCCAGCAACTCGACAACGAGGAGCCGAGCCACGTGGTGGTGCCGGCGGTGCACAAGACACGGTTCGACGTGGCCGCGGTCTTCGCCAAGACCATGGGTACGGACCCCGAGAACGATGATGCCCATTATCTCGCCGAGAGCCAGCGCATGCATACGCGGCCTCTCATCCTCGAAGCCGATGCGGGCATGACAGGGTGCAACTTCGCCATCGCCGAGACCGGCACGGTGGTGACCTGCACCAACGAAGGCAATGCGGACCTCTCGGGCAATGTACCGAAGCTCCAGATCCATTCCATCGGCATCGAGAAGCTGATCCCGCGGATCGAGCATCTCGGGGTTTTTCTGCGCCTGCTCGCGCGCTCGGCGCTGGGCTCGCCGATCACCCAGTACACCTCGCATTTCCGCGCGCTCCGCGAAGGGAGCGAGATGCACATGGTGCTGGTCGATAACGGTCGCTCCGAGCGGCTCGGGATGGAGGAGTTCTGGACCTCGCTCAAATGCATCCGCTGCGGCGCCTGCATGAACACCTGCCCGGTCTATCGGCGCAGCGGTGGCCTATCCTACGGCGCCACCTATTCCGGGCCGATCGGCCTCATCATCGACCCGACCTTCAACAAGCGGAAATACTCGACCCTGCCGTTCTCCTCGACGATGAATGGGAGTTGCACCAATGTCTGCCCGGTGAAGATCAACATCCACGAGCAGATCTTCGCCTGGCGCAAGGTGCTGGCGGAAGAGCACCAGATCCCGCTCCTGAAGCAGGGGATGATGAAGGCGGCGGGACAGATGCTGAGCCGGCCGGCCGCCTATCGCGCCGCGATCGGGGCCGCTGATTCTGCCCTGAGGGTGCTGCCGCGCTTTGCGGTCTACAATCCGCTCAATACCTGGGGGAAGGGCCGCGAGATGCCCGACAGCCCGCGCCAGAGCTTCCACAATTGGTACAAGCAGAACCGGATGGATCCAGCGAAAGCCGCGAAGACGGAAAAGGGCGGCATCGAATGAGCGCCCGTGAAGAGACCCTCGCACGCATCCGCCGGAACCGTCCCGCTGGGAGTCACCCGCTACCGGACATCCCGGATTTCGCCCCCCTCGTCGGTGATGATCTCGTGATCGAGTTCGGCGAACGCCTGAAGCGTATGGGAGGACGAATCGGCTCGCCTGAAGGCGGGGACGCTTTCGCCTCCGTGCGCGAACGACTGGCATCCGCCAAGATCATCGCATCAGCGGTACCCGAGATCGATGGCAATCGCGACCTTTCACAGGTCGCCCTGCCGAAGGACCTCGCCGATGTCGACGTCGCCATCGTACGCGCGGTGTTCGGCGTGGCCGAGACCGGATCCGTCCTGTTTACCGAGGAAGAACTGAAGGTCAATTCAGTGGCCTACCTTGCCCAGCACCTCGTCGTCCTGCTCGATCCCGCCAACATCCTCGTCAACATCCAGGCAGCCTATCGCCGGTCAGATTTCGCCTCCGCAGCTTATGCCGTGCTGCATACCGGTCCCTCGGCCACTGCCGATATCGAAGGCGTGCTGATCCACGGCGCGCAGGGCGTGCGCTCGCTGACGGTGATCCTGCTCCCGCGCGGCTGACGTTAGCGGAGCATGTCAGGCCGCGAGGAGCGGGACGCCATGCTCCGCATGCATATGGCCAGCAGAAGCGACCGAACTCAACCTTCAGCGGAGGATCTTTGTCGATGCGAAGGGCGTAATCCTTGCTAGGACTTCCACAACGGAGGAAGGAGCTTCCATGCGCTACACGCTCGGCTGCAGTCTGTCTTATAACATACTTTCGGACACGACCTTCATCTTCAATATCGAAGTAGCCCGCCTCAAGAGTGTCGAAATTCTCGGCGAGACATTGATACTGAGGCCCGACCTCAAGCGCGAAGTCTACATCTCGCCCGATCTGCAGAACCGCTACCTCGGCGTGAACGTGCCGGCCGGTCAATTCTCGCTAGAGTACAATGCCGAGGTCGAGCTCACGGTCCACCGGGCCGATCCCGCCACGATCAACGAGACGCCGATCTCGCAGCTTCCGCTCGATATCTTGCCTTTCCTGTTGCCGAGCCGTTTCGTCTCGTCCGACCGGCTGACACCCTTCGCGCGGGCCGAGTTCGGGGCGCATCCCAAGGGGCATCAGCGCGTCAACGCGATCTGCAACTGGATTCACGATCACCTGACCTACCAGCCCGGCACCAGCGACGGCGAGACGACGGCCGACGAGAGCCTGCTCAAGCGCGCGGGCGTGTGCCGCGATTTCGCGCATATCGGTACGGCCTTCTGCCGGGCACTAGGCATTCCGGCACGTTTCGTGAGCTGCTACGCTCATGGCTTGGTGCCGAGCGACTTCCATGCGGTGTTCGAAGCCTATCTCGATGGCCGCTGGTGGTTGTTCGATGCCACGCGGCAGGCCGACCTCGATGGATTGGTCCGCATCGGCGTCGGTCGAGATGCGGCTGAGATCGCGTTCTCGACGCCCTACGGCAACATGCAGCCGGTCAACCAGCAGATCCGCATCGCCCGGTCCGACGGGCTTGGCAGCCCGCCTCAGCGCACGGTGGACGCGATCTCCACGGAGTTGCCGGCGCCGCATGCAGGAGCGGCATAGAGAGACCTTCGGTACGGCAGGATCAACGGGTCCTGTGATCCCGGACCGTAGAGAGGTTCTCGCCAGGATCCATGCGACAATGCGAGTGTGGTGATGCAGGAGCGTTGAGAAATGACCTATCGTCACGTCGTCGGTCCCAAGACTCACGTCTTCGCCGACCTCGCCGCTCTGATGGCCAAGGCGACGCCGCTGCGGTCCGGAGATCGGCTCGCCGGAATTGCAGCGGAATCGGCAGAGGAGGGGATGGCTGCCCGCTGGTGCCTCTCCGAGGTCCCGCTGTCGGAGATCCTGGCAAGACCTCTCATTCCTTACGAGCAAGACGACGTCACCCGTCTCATCCTCGATACCCACGATGCAGTCGCCTTCCGGGAGATCGCCCATCTCACCGTCGGCGACTTCCGCGAGTTTCTGATCAAGGCGACGCCCGAGACACTAATCCGGATTTCTCCCGGCATCACGCCGGAGATCGCCGCCGCCGTCTCGAAGATCATGCGTCACCAGGACCTGATCCTGGTGGCACGCAAATGCAGGGTGGTGACGAAGTTCCGCAACACCATCGGCCTGCCCGGCCGGTTGTCCGTACGGCTCCAGCCGAACCATCCCACCGACGATGCCGCCGGCATCACGGCATCCATCGTCGACGGGCTATCCTACGGGTGCGGCGACGCCGTGATCGGGCTCAACCCAGCCTCGGATTCGGTATCGACGCTCAGCGGCCTGCTGCATCTCTTCGACGACCTGATCCAGCGTCTCGCGATCCCGACGCAGGGCTGCATCCTCACCCACGTCACCACCACGATCGAGGCGATGAACCGCGGGCTGCCAGTGGATCTCGTGTTCCAATCCATCGCAGGCACGCAGAAAGCCAATGCCAGTTTCGGCGTCACCCTCCCGATCCTGAAGGAGGCGCACGAGGCGGCGCTCGCGCTGAAGCGTGGAACGGTGGGCGACAACTGCATGTATTTCGAGACCGGGCAGGGCTCGGCGCTCTCGGCCAACGCCCATCACGGCATCGACCAGCAGACCTTAGAGGCACGGGCCTACGCCGTGGCGCGCCCGTTCCGGCCGCTCCTCGTCAATACCGTGGTGGGATTCATCGGGCCGGAATATCTCTATGACGGCCGGGAGATCATCCGGGCCGGGCTGGAGGACCATTTCTGCGGTAAGCTGATGGGCCTGCCGCTCGGCTGCGACGTTTGCTACACCAACCATGCCGAAGCCGACCAGAACGACATGGACACGCTCCTGACCCTGCTGGGAGCGGCCGGCTGCACCTTCGTCATGGGCATTCCCGGTGCAGACGACGTCATGCTCAACTATCAATCCACATCCTTCCACGACTCACTCTACGTGCGCGAGGTGCTCGGCCTGAAGCGCGCCCCGGAATTCGAGGCGTGGCTCGAACAGATCGGCCTCACCGAAGCGGATGGCGCGCTCCTCCCGGAAGGTCCGAGCGCCAGGCTCATCGCGGCCGCACCCGGCCTGTCCGGTGAGAAGGGGATCGCCGCATGAGCAACGATGACGCGACGATGGATCCCTGGGCCAGGTTGAGCCGGCTGACCCCAGCACGGATCGGTCTCGGCCGAGCCGGAACCGGCCTCCCCACCATCGAGGTCTTGCGCTTCGGCCTCGCCCATGCCCAGGCTCGCGACGCGGTCCATACGCCGATGGATGCGGGCGAGATCAGCGCGAAGATCGAGGCTCTCGGCTATCCGACGCTCACTCTCGCCTCCGCCGCACCGGATCGGGCGACCTATCTGCGCCGGCCCGATCTCGGTCGGACGCTGAGCGAGGAGGGCGCGAGGGCATTGAACGATCGTCCATCCGAGCCGGCAGACCTCGCCATCGTGGTGGCTGACGGGCTCTCCGCCCGAGCGGTGCATGAGGGCGCCGCGGGATTCCTCGCCGCCTTCAAGCCGCATATCGACAAGGCCGGCTGGACTCTGGCTCCCATTGTCGTGGCGACGCAGGGGCGGGTCGCCCTCGGCGACGGGATCGGGGCGGCGCTGAAGGCCCGCGCCGTCGCCGTCCTCATCGGTGAGCGACCGGGCCTGTCCTCGCCCGATAGCCTCGGCATCTATCTGACCCTCGACCCGCGCGTTGGGCGTTCGGATGCCGAGCGCAACTGCATCTCCAACGTCCGGCCTGCCGGCCTCTCGCATGATCTCGCAGCGTTCAAGCTCGACTGGCTCCTGCGCGAGGCCTTCCTGCGCGGGATCACCGGCGTAAATCTCAAGGACGGCAGCGGCCCCGAACTCGAACCGCCGCCACGCCAGCAGGCGCTGGAAGACAGGGTCGACACCGCGTCGAAAGCCTGAGGAGCCTTAGCGGTCGGCGAAGGATAGGCATCCCGGCCATCCGGGCTGCTTTCCCTGCAGAAGACGCAGGACCATGGCGGTGCGAAGGCGGCAGGATAACCCACAACAGCCGTCTTTGTCCTCGATCCAGTCCGGGCACGGCAGGATAACCGATTCTCCGACGATGAATTTACCTTGCTTCGTCGAGGCTTACCTGCGCGCGTATAGAAACTGCCGGCCGGATCGATTTGAAGAGGCACCGCTGAACTTGCCGCAAGCGTGGCTGTGGCGGGGTCGCAACACCGCGAAAGCATCCCGACTTCGCCTTGGGACACGCCTTCATTCGCCGCGATCCCGCCATAAACCGGGACCACCTCAGCGTCCGCGGTAAACGATAGTTTCCCCAACGCTTTACCGCTGAATTCCGAGGCTGCGTCCGACGGGGCCGACCACCGCTTAGGCAGCGTTGGGCGCCGCTGCGTTCACGGCCAGCGGCCGGGCTTCACCCGAAGCGTATGAGACGGGGGCCGAGAGGGACGATGGACGCGCGTACCACAGACAAGTCGAAGCTTCCGAGCCGCCACGTCACGGAGGGTCCCGAGAGGGCTCCGCACCGTTCGTATCTCTACGCCATGGGCCTCACCAAGGAGCAGATTCACCAGCCGCTGGTGGGCGTCGCCTCCTGCTGGAACGAGGCCGCGCCTTGCAACATCTCGCTGATGCGTCAGGCGCAGGCGGTGAAGAAGGGCGTCGCCGCCGCCAACGGCACGCCGCGCGAGTTCTGCACCATCACCGTCACCGACGGCATCGCCATGGGCCATGTCGGCATGCGCGCTTCGCTTCCGTCCCGCGAGGTCATCGCCGATTCGGTCGAGCTGACCATGCGCGGCCATGCCTATGACGCCCTCGTGGGTCTCGCCGGCTGCGACAAGTCCCTGCCGGGCATGATGATGGCCATGGTGCGCCTCAACGTGCCGTCGATCTTCATCTATGGCGGCTCGATCCTGCCCGGCTCGTTCCGCGGCAAGCCGGTCACGGTGCAGGACCTGTTCGAGGCGGTGGGCAAGCACGCCGTCGGCGACATGACACTCGAGGATCTCGACGAACTGGAACAGGTCGCTTGTCCCTCGGCCGGCGCCTGCGGCGCGCAGTTCACCGCCAACACCATGGCCACCGTTTCCGAGGCCATCGGCCTCGCGCTACCCTACTCGGCCGGCGCGCCGGCTCCCTACGAGATCCGAGACAGATTCTGCATGACGGCGGGCGAGAAAGTGATGGAACTCATCACCAAGAACATCCGCCCGCGCGACATCGTCACCCGCAAGAGTCTCGAGAACGCGGCGGCCGCCGTCGCGGCCTCGGGCGGCTCCACCAACGCGGCCCTGCATTTGCCGGCCATTGCGCATGAATGCGGCATCAAGTTCGACTTGTTCGACGTGGCCGAGATCTTCAAGCGCACGCCCTACATCGCCGATCTGAAGCCGGGCGGCCGCTACGTCGCCAAGGACATGTTCGAGGTCGGCGGTATCCCGCTGCTGATCAAGACGCTCCTCGACCATGGCTTCATTCACGGCGACTGCATGACGGTCACCGGGCGGACCATTGCTGAGAACATGGAGCATGTGGCCTGGAACCCGGACCAGGACGTGGTCCGCCCCGCCAACGCGCCCATCACCGTCACCGGCGGCGTCGTCGGCCTGCGCGGCAACCTCGCGCCCCAGGGCGCCATCGTGAAGGTCGCCGGCATGTCGGAGGACAAGCAGGTCTTCACCGGCCCGGCCCGCGTGTTCGACGGCGAGGAGGCCTGTTTCGAGGCGGTCCAGAAGCGCACCTACAAGGAGGGCGAGGTTCTCGTCATCCGATACGAGGGCCCGAAGGGTGGTCCCGGCATGCGCGAGATGCTCTCGACCACCGCTGCGCTCTACGGGCAGGGCATGGGCGACAAGGTGGCGCTCATCACCGATGGTCGCTTCTCGGGCGCGACCCGTGGCTTCTGCGTCGGCCATGTCGGCCCCGAGGCCGCCATCGGCGGGCCGATCGGCCTGATCCGCGACGGCGACATGATCACCCTCGACGCGATCAAGGGCACGCTCGACGTGGCGGTGACCGACGAGGAATTCGCCCGGCGCCGGGCGGAATGGACGCCGCGGACCAACACCGCGACCTCCGGCTACCTCTGGAAGTACATGCAGACCGTCGGTCCTGCGGTGGACGGTGCCGTCACCCATCCGGGGGGCGCGGAGGAGATTCAGACCTATGCGGATGTCTAGGACTGACCTTCGCCGGCCCTCGCGGCCGGCAGGGGCCGATCCCGGTCGCGCCGCTCGTCGGGTCAGGCGGACGGTGACGGCCCTCGGCCTGCTCCTCGTCGGTGCGACCTCGGCGCTCGCGCTCGATCCCGCTGCGCGCACGCCCGTGCCCGCGGCGGGCAGCTATCGCACGGCCCGCGAAGCCCTGCGCTCCGGCGTTCGCGACTACAATGCCGGCGACAAGGAAGGGGCCGCCCGCGCCCTCGAATACGCCGCCGGCCAGGGCCATGCCCTCGCTTTGTGGAAGCTCGGCCGGATGTATGCCGAGGGCGACGGCGTACCCCATGACGATCTGAAGGCGTTCGAGTTCTTCTCTCGCATCGCCGACGACAATACCGATGACGGACCGGACACCCAGAATTCGGGGGTTGTCGCCAGCGCCTTCACCGCCCTCGGCACGTACTTCCTCGACGGGATCAAGGGCACCTATGTGCGCGCGAACCCGGAGCGGGCCTACGACATGTTCAACTATGCGGCGTCGTATTTCGGTGACCCGAACGCGCAGTACAATCTCGCTCGTCTCTATCTTGAGGGGACGGGCGTGGATGCGGATCCGCGTCAAGCGGCACGCTGGTTCAATCTCGCGGCCGAGAAGGGTCACGCTCCGGCCCAGGCACTGCTGGGTGACCTGCTGATCACCGGGCAGGGTGTTCCGGTACAACGTGCTCGCGGCTTGATGTGGCTGTCGCTGGCTCGGGAATCGGCTCAGGGGCGTAAAGACGACTGGATCGTCGCGCTCTCCGATAAGGCCTGGGCGACGGCCAGCGAAGAGGAGAAGGCCGCAGCCCAGGCCCAGGCTCTTCAAGCGCAGGCCCAGGTGACGGGATCGGCTAGACGAAAGCGCTAGACAAATAGCCGGGCCGCGGGCCCGGCGAGCGTGTCGTAAAGCGGGTTTCGCCCCTCGACAGCCTAGTTCGTCTTCGCTGCCACCGCCTTCACGAAAGACGGACGCTCCAGCGTAGCGTCGACATAAGCAGCGAGCTTCGGCCAGCGCGCTGCATCGACCTTCTCCTTCGCGACCCGAAGGTTGTGGAAACCCGTCACGATCGCGATATCGGCGATGCTGAAAGCATTGCCGACGAGATAGGGGCCGTCGATCTGGCTCTCAAGATAATCGTAGAGCTTCGGCAACTCCTCCGTCAGCGCCTTGGCAACCACGGCCTCGTCGCCGGTCTTGCCCATCATGACGGGTTTCACGACGCGCTCGACGAACGGCTTGATCAGTACAGGAAACAGCTCGGTATCTCCGAACTTGTCGAACCAGACGGCGCGGGCGCGGTCCTTCGCCGCCGCGGGCCACAGGGCGGGAGTCGGGTGCTTGGCTTCGATATAGGCAGAGATCGCCGATGAATCGGCCAGACGAAAGCCATCCTCCTCGATCGCCGGGATCTTGCCGAGCGGGCTGCAGGCCTGGAACGCCTCGTCCGGCGCGTGGAAGAAGACCGGCTTGTGCTCGAAGGCCACGTCCTTCTCGGCGAGGGTGACGAGGATCTTGCGGACGAAGGGCGAATAGCTGGTGCCATAGAGAATCATGCGGAGAAAAAACCTGTCGTGTTGGGAGGGGATGGCCAGGCGCGATGGCCAAGGCCACACCCCATTTCAGATAGTGCGACGATCCCGTTCGATCACCCCGTGGACGGCATAGCCGCCAAAAAGCTGCCGCACCCGGACGTGTCGCCCTTCCTGCCGCGCCAGCTCAGGGAGCATCTGGGGCAGATCGTGTCGCGGGGTCACGTCGAAGGCCGCGAGCCAATGGTTGAGAGCCCATCGCGCGGGCCCGGGCAGGCGGTTTTGATCTCCGAAATCGACCACGTGCAGGGCACCGGCCGGCGCCAAATGCCCGGCCGCTTCGGCGAGGACCGCGCGCCAGGGCGGGATCATCGAAAGAGCGTAGGAGATCACGATCCTATCGAACTCAGCCTCGCCGAACATGGCGGCGGGGTCGAAGGCCGTGGCGTCACCCCTGGCGAAACGGATGCGATGACCGAGACCGGCCCGTGCGACGGCGCGGCCAGCCGTATGGAGCATTTCACCCGAGACATCGAGGCCGAAGCAGCGGACGGTTGGATAAGTGTGGGCGATTCGCAGCAGATTGCGCCCGGTCCCACATCCGATTTCCAGCACGCTGCCGCCGGTCGGAGGGGCCAGCTCCGCGATCATCCTGTCTCGACCGAGGAGGTAGAACTTCCGGCTGGCATCGTAGATGTAGCGCTGGCGCCGGTACATCCGGTCCATCAGGCGCGCCGCTTCGCTCATGAAGAGGCCAGCCTGTAGAGGTGGAACGCACCGTAGATCGACGAGCGGTCCTGCTCGCCGAGCCGGCGGCTCTCCTCCTCGGCATAGTCCCAGGCACCGAGGATGGAATCCGGTACACGACCCGGAAGGCGGCGTTCATCCGCCGCCGTCCGGAAGATAACCCGGGCGCCGGGACGCGCGGTGCGGGTGATCTGGGTCCACAGATCGGTGAGGTCGGCATCCGTCATCCAATCCTGCGCGTCGAGGAGGATGACGGCGTCGACGCTCGCGGCCGAGCTAGCACGCAGGAACTCGGTCATGGATTGCTGGCGGAAGCTGAGGCGTCCGGCACGCTGGCGCAGCGCCTCGTAATGGCCGGCCTGGAGATATGACGGCAGCGACGCGTCGGGGGCGGTATCGTAAGCGCGGCCGAAGGCCTGCCAGGCAAAGTAGTTGGAGCGGATCGGGAAACCGCAGGCCAGCCTCTCCAGGCGGTGACGCAGGATGGCCGCCATGCCTCCGGCCTCGTCGCCGGCGAGGGCCACGTATTGCGCGGGCGGGATGCCGAGGCCGTAGAGCGAGGCCGGTTGCCGGATCAGCCAACGGATGAAGGCCTTCTCGAAGAGCGGCGCCATATCTGTCTCGAAGATCGCCCGCTGTTCCTCCATGTCGCGCGCCTTCAGCACTGCGCCGAGGTCACAGCCGTAGCGGCGGGCGAGCCAGTGTCCGGCACCGATGAAGCGGCCGAGCAGACCGTAGCGATAGAAGCCGTTCCCGAACGCCGAGATGCGCCGCCTTCCGTCGAGCCGCCGCGCCTCCCAATAGGCACGGGACGCCGGGTCGAGATGCGGCCGGATGGTCTCGTCGTAGGCGGCGACGTTCTCCGCTCGATCCGGGCGGCCGAAGAACCCGAAGAATCCGGCATGGTCGGGAAGGTGTTCGAGGGCGGCGAGCTTGAGCCGTCCCAGCGCCACATGCGCTCCGTTGAGATCGACGGCGCTGATCCGGCCCGGATCGGCGGTCAGGTAGGAGAGCGCGTTGCAGCCGCCCGAGGCGATGGTGACGACGTGGTCGTCGGGCTGCAGGCGCAGCGCCGCCATATCGACCACGGGGTCTTCCCAGATCTGCGGATAGACCAACCCGCTGAAGGCTGCCGTGAACAGGCGCTCCGACAGGCCCGCTCTCGACAGCGCCCGGTTGCGATGAACCGCTTGGTTGAGCCCGAGGCTCGTCTCGCGGCGGATGGCCCGGGCTGCGCGCGTCATGCGAACTCTCGCGTCGCTGGTTGGCGTGATCGACGCCAGGGCCGTTACGGCATCCGCATGACCGTCCGGTGACGAAGGATCATCTGCCGCCGGCTCCCGCGACGGACGGTTGGTTCGCCTGCACGCTGCCGCCCAAGGAATTCATCCCCTGCAAGCCGGCTCAGCGCGAGGTCAGTTCGATCGTCACCGGCACGTGGTCGGAGGGCTTATCGAGGCCGCGCAGGTGCTTCTGCACCGAGGCCGAGACGAGGCGGTCGGCGGCCTGGGGGGAGAGGAGCAGATGATCGATGCGGATGCCCTGGTTCCGCTGCCAGCAGCCGGCCTGATAGTCCCAGAACGTGTAAAGACCGGCCTTCGGGTCGCAGGCCCGCAGAGCCTCGGTGAAGCCCTCGGCAAGAAGCGTGCGGAAGGCCGTGCGGGTCTCGGGCAGGAACAGCGCGTCGCTCACCCAGGCGGCCGGGTCGGCGGCGTCCTCCGGTTCGGGGATCACGTTGTAGTCGCCCGCCAGCACCAGAGCCTGCTCGTCGAGCATGAGCGCATGCGCATGGGCGATGAGCCGGTCCATGAAGCCGAGCTTGTAGGTGTATTTCGGCCCCGGCGCCGGATTGCCGTTGGGCAGATACATCGAGGCGACCCGCACCGGCGCTGCGTCTTCGCCGGAGATCAGCGCCTCGATGTAGCGGGACTGCTCGTCGCTGTCGTCGCCGGGCAGCCCGCGGCGGATTTCGCTCATCGCGAGCGGCGCACGGACCAGCAGCGCGACGCCGTTATAGGCTTTCTGCCCCAGAGTTTCGACCGCATAGCCCGCCGCCTCGATCTCGGCGCGGGGAAAGCCCTCGTCCTGGCACTTCAATTCCTGCAGACAGACCACGTCCGGCTTGGCTTCGTCGAGGAAGCCGAGGAGATGTCCGACCCGCTGCTTGATCGAATTGACGTTCCAGGTAGCGATCCGCATGGGCTTCGAGATCCGGTCGGAGGTGGCGGCCCGTCATCGGCCCTTCGCGCCGGACTGACAAGGCGTGACCTTTCGGGCGACGGGAGAGCAGAGATGTCCGACGACTGGTTCGCACCGATCCGGGCCTATTGCGAGCGCGGCGACGCGGGCTTCTGGGCCGAACCGCTCAACGCGGTCTCGAACGGCGCCTTCCTCATCGCCGCGTTCCTGGCCTTCCGCCTCGTCGGCTTCCGGCGTGACCCGGCCGCAGCGGCGCTCGCAGCGCTCGTCGCCATCGTCGGCATCGGCTCGTTCCTGTTTCACACCTTCGCGGTGTGGTGGTCGATGCTGGCCGACGTCATTCCGATCGCGCTCTTCATCTACGCCTATTTTCTCCTCGCCATGCGGCGCCTTCTCGGGCTTTCCCCGCTGCCCGCGATCCTGGCGACGATGGCCTTCGCCATCTTCGCGGCCGGGCTGGAGCCTGCCCTCGACGTGCTGACCGGCCGCTCGATCGAAAGGCTCAGCAATGGCTCGATCGCCTACGTGCCGGCCATCCTGGCCCTGGTCGGCGTCGCGGTCGGATTATTGATGCCGCAGAGCTGCGCGTCGGGTCCGGCACGCCGGCGCGCCGGCCTGTCGCTGCTGATCGTGGCCGCGCTCTTTGGCCTGTCTCTGACCTTCCGGACCTTGGATGCAAGGCTTTGCCCGAGCCTACCCGTCGGCACCCATTTCCTCTGGCACATCCTCAATGCCGGCGTGCTGTATGGGCTGATCCGTATCGTCTTCCGGTTCAAGACGGAAACGATGGATTCGCCGCGGGGTTCGTGAGGCATATCCTCACCGGAATGTTTGCCGATGACGGGTTGCGTATCGTCTTCCCGTCGCGCTTCCTGGCAGGACCAACGGGAGGAGATACCCGCGCATGGTCTACGTGAGATGGCTGGCCGTCCTGCCCTTCCTTGGCATGCTGATCGGACCTTTCGTCTTCAATAGGGTGACGTCCTTCGTCTTCGGCATGCCCTTGCTGCTCGCCTGGCTGGTCTTCTGGGTGCTGATGACATCGGTGGTGATGGGCGTGATCTACCTGTGCGATCCGTCCAACCGGACCGAGGGAGGGGGCCGATGAACGCGGCCCTTCCCATCATCGCCGCTTCCGTCGTCGTCGCGCTGGCGGTCGGCGTACGGGCTCGCTCAGGCGAGGAGATGAGCCTGGAGCAATGGACGGTGGGCGGCCGCGGCTTCGGCACCATGCTCGTCTTCCTGCTGATGGCGGGCGAGATCTATACCACCTTCACCTTCCTCGGCGGCAGCGGCTGGGCCTACGGCAAGGGCGGCCCCGCCTATTACATCCTCTGCTACATCACCCTCGCCTACGTCACGTCCTATTGGCTGCTTCCGCCGATCTGGACCTATGCCAAGGAACGCAGGCTGTTCTCGCAGCCGGATTTCTTCGCCGCAAAATACGATAGCCCGCTCCTGGGAATCCTCGTCGCCCTCGTGGGCATCGTGGCCCTTGTTCCCTACATGGTGCTGCAGCTGAAGGGCCTCGGCATCATCGTCGCCACGGCGTCCTACGGCGTCGTACCGCCATGGGCAGCGATCTGGATCGGTGCCGCCACCGTGACCGCCTACGTGATGGTGTCGGGGGTGCGCGGATCGGCCTGGACCGCGGTCATCAAGGACACGATGATCCTCGTCGTGGTCCTGTTCCTGGGAATCTACCTGCCGCTGCACTATTACGGCGGCTTCACGGCGATGTTCGAAGCGATCGAGGCGGCCAAGCCCGGTTTCCTCGCCCTGCCCGATAAGGGTCAGAGCCCGGTCTGGTTCGCCTCCACAACCCTGCTCACGGCCCTCGGCGCCTATATGTGGCCGCACACCTTCGCCTCCCTCTACACCGCGAAGGACGCGGGAGCATTCCGGCGCAATGCCGTGATCCTGCCGATCTACCAGCTCATCAACCTGTTCGTCTTCCTGGTCGGCTTCGCCGCCATCCTGCAGGTGCCGGGATTGAAGGGCCCGGAGGTCGACCTCTCGCTGTTCCGCCTCGCGATCCAGAGCTTCCCGCCCTGGTTCGTCGGCATCATCGGCGCCACTGGCGTGCTCACCGCTTTGGTGCCGGGATCGATGATCCTGATGTCGGGGGCAACACTCATTGCGAACAATCTCTACCGACCCATGCGCCCAGGCACGACGAATGCCGCCACCGCACGGCTCGCGAAGTTCGTCGTGCCGATCCTGGCCCTCGTCTGCGTCGGCTTCACCCTGCAAGGCGGCGAGACAATCGTTCAGCTCCTGCTGCTGGGCTACAGCTTCGTGACGCAGCTCTTCCCGTCGCTGGTCACGAGTCTCCTGCTGAACAACCCGCTGACGCGAGATGGCGCCATCGCCGGCCTCGTGACCGGCGTCGCCGCCGTCACGGTCATGACCTTGAGTGGGGCCACCATCGGTACGCTGGTTCCATTCCTGCCCACCGCCTTTCACGACCTGAACACCGGTATCGTGGCGCTGGCGCTCAACCTGGTCGTTGCCGGGCTTGTCAGCGCTCTCAGGCCGGCTCCCGTGGTGGTTCGATAAAGCCGCGCTTCGTCGCGGTTTTCTTGCGCGTTCCCGGGATTCGTTGCAGAAGAACGCGCCGTTCGAGGGAGCGGCGTCGAGCGTACGCTCGATCGACGCGCGAACCGCGCGCGGCCGAGCGCAGTCAGATACGGATCACGTCCATGTCACAGAGCCTCCGCCTCGGCGTCGCCGGTCTCGGCACCGTCGGCGCTTCCGTCGTCCGGATGGTGGCTCGCCGTGCTGAGGCAATTGCCGCCGCCACGGGCCGTGAGGTGCGCGTCACCGCCGTGTGCTCGCGCGACAAGACCCGCGACCGCGGCCTCGATCTCACCAGCGTGACCTGGTTCGACGATCCCGTGGCGCTGGCCTCGTCGGTCGAGGTCGATTGCGTCGTGGAGCTCATCGGCGGCTCGGAAGGGCCGGCCAAGGCGACGGTGGAAGCCGCCATTGCGGCGGGCAAGCATGTCGTCACCGCCAACAAGGCGCTTCTCGCTCATCACGGCGCCGCCCTGTCGAAGGCCGCCGAAGCCAAGGGCGTGACGCTCGCCTACGAGGCCTCGGTCGCCGGAGGCATTCCGGTCATCAAGGTCCTGCGCGAGGGCCTGACAGGCAATGCCGTGTCGCGCGTCTACGGAATCATGAACGGCACCTGCAACTACATCCTCACCCGGATGGAGCGCGAGGGCCTGACCTTCGAGGCCTGCCTCAAGGACGCGCAGGCTTTGGGCTATGCCGAGGCCGACCCGACCTTCGACGTCGAGGGCTTCGACACCGCGCACAAGCTCGCCATCCTCGTCAGCCTCGCCTTCGGGGTGGAGATCGACGCCGAAGGCGTCTCGGTCGAGGGCATCTCGGCGATCCAGCCCCTGGATCTGACCATGGCCGAAGAACTCGGCTACCGGATCAAGCTCCTGGGCGTCGCCCAGGTGGCCGAGGGCGGGATCGAGCAGCGCGTGCACCCGACCATGGTGCCGAAATCCTCCGCCATCGCCCAGGTGATGGGGGTCACCAACGCCGTGACCATCGACGCCGATGCGGTGGGCGAACTCACCCTGATCGGTCCTGGAGCCGGCGGCGAGGCGACGGCCTCGGCGGTGGTCGCCGACATTGCCGACATCGCGGCCGGTGTCGCGCGCCCGACCTTCGGGCGCCCCGCCGCGAGCCTCGCTCCGTCCGAGCGGGTGGCGATGCAGCGGCACGAGGGCGGCTACTACATCCGCCTCACCGTGCATGACCGGCCCGGCGTCGCGGCCGGCGTCGCGACGCGGATGGCCGAGCGTGACATCTCCATCGAGAGCATCCTGCAGCGCCGCTCGGAAAGCGCCGCCACGAAGGACCCGCATGGCCGCTCCGGCCAGCCGGTCCCCCTGGTGCTGATCACCTACGCCGCCACCGAGGGCACCATCCGTGCGGCGCTCGACGCCATCGCGGCGGATGGACTCCTGGCCGAAGCGCCGCAATTGATCAGGATCGAACGCGAATAAGAAGGCCGCCCATCGCGGCCCAGATACCAGTGAGGGACGGGACCAAGATGGCGGACGACTTTGTCGGGATGGTGGGAAGTCTGGTGTCCCGCACCATGAGCCTCGAACTAGCGCGCGTGACCGAACGCGCCGCCATCGCCGCCGCTCGCCTGCGCGGGCAGGGGCGGGAGAAGGAGGCAGACCAGGCCGCCGTCGACGCCATGCGACGCGAACTCAACCTCCTGCCCATCAACGGGACCGTCGTCATCGGCGAGGGTGAGCGCGACGAAGCGCCGATGCTGTTCATCGGCGAGCAACTCGGAACCGGGGCCGGCC
Source organism: Methylobacterium marchantiae (assembly GCF_022179405.1). Lineage (GTDB taxonomy): Bacteria > Pseudomonadota > Alphaproteobacteria > Rhizobiales > Beijerinckiaceae > Methylobacterium > Methylobacterium marchantiae. The sequence continues at coordinate 71,747 of NZ_BPQT01000021.1, read as the reverse complement.
CGCAGGTGGACATCGCCGTCGATCCCCTGGAAGGTACGACCCTCTGCGCCAAGGACATGCCGGGTGCCATCGCCGTGATGGCCCTGGCCGAGCACGGCTCGCTCCTCGCCGCGCCCGACGTCTACATGCAGAAGATCGCCATCGGTCCCGGCTACCCGCAGGGCCTCGTCGACCTCGATGCCAGCCCCGCTGACAACATCGCTGCGCTCGCCCGCCACAAGGGCTGCGATCCGGCCGAGATCACGGCGATCATCCTCGACCGGCCGCGCCACATGGCACTCGTGGCGGCCGTACGCGAGACCGGTGCGGGAATCCGCTTGATCTCGGACGGCGACATCGCCGGCATCATCCACACGACGAGCCCCAACGAGACCGGCGCCGACATCTATCTCGGCATCGGCGCGGCCCCCGAGGGCGTGATCGCGGCCGGCGCACTGCGTTGCATCGGCGGCCATATGCAGGGCCGGTTGATCCTCGACAGCCACGACAAGCGCGAGCGCGCCGCCCGCATGGGCATCACCGATCCGAACCGGAAATACGAGCTTGCCGACATGGCACGCGGCGACGTGATCGTGGCCGCGACCGGCGTCACCGATGGCGCGCTCCTGCAGGGCGTGCGGTTCAAGCCCGGCATGATCGTGACCGAGACGGTGGTCTATCGCTCCTCCACTGGCACGGTCCGACGCATCATCGGGGAGCACCGCCGGCCCGAGCGGTTCGAGGCCTGAAGGCATGTCGGGTCCGATCATCCGCCCGGTACGGCCAGACGAGCGGGAGGCCTGGGAGAGATTGTGGTCGGATTATCTCGACTTCTACCGGGCTTCCCTCGGCCCGGCGATGCGCGACCTGACATGGTCGCGCCTCCATGACCCGCTGGTGCCGCTCCACGCCCTGGTGGCGGAAGCGGATAGCGAGATCGTCGGCCTCGTCCACTACGTCTTCCACGCCTCCGCCTGGACACGCGGACCCTACTGCTACCTGCAGGATCTGTTCACCACACCGTCGGCGCGGGGCAGGGGCGTGGCCCGAGCCCTCATCGAAGCGGTGACGACGGAAGCCCATCTCGCCAGCGCCGACCGGGTCTATTGGCTGACGATGGAGGACAATGCGCCCGCCCGCGCGCTCTACGACACGCTCGCCGACCGATCGGGTTTCATACAGTATCGGCGGATCTTTCCGGCGCGCTGACGGCGGGAGCCGCCGCACTGGTCACTTTTTGCCCGCCCTCGCTCAGCGCAGCCTTGATCTGACCGAGATCGAGAACCTGCCGGGCCGTCTGGGTCTGCATGCATTCGCCGCCGAGCGGCCCGACGATCGAGCCGCCCGAATAGACCAGCTCAGGCCATTCGCAGGCCTTGTCACGTCGCAGGTCTTGTCACGGAACGCGACCCAAGCGCGTTGTGCGCACGGAGATAGAGGCGACTATTCTCGCTCATCGCCGCGCCCACATCCTTGTAGGTTCGGTCGAGAAGGGTGTCCCAGGCCGCAGTCTCACGGCCGAAGTAGCTGTCCATCCCCATGGTGGAGACACCATGGGGCGCGTCGAGGCAGGGTTTGGAGACGCGGCCTATACACAGGCCGTGCCCCCGCCATCGCCCCTGTTCGACGCGATGAATCGCTCGAGCGTCGCGAGATCGGACGAGGCCTGGCGGCCGGTATCCGTCTGCGCGAGAACGCCGGCGCTCGACCACGGCGCGAGGACCGTCGACGCAACGACGGCGAGCGCGCTGGTCCGGCGCATCGTCCGGACGTTCAGTTAAACAGCGAGCCGACGCCGCCCTGGACGCGTCCGAGCCCCTGCTTGGCCACTGCGTTGCCCGGATCGAGTTGGGCTGCGCGCTGATAGCTCTCCATCGCCTCTTTCTTGCGGTTCGACTTTTCGTAGGCGAGGCCGCGATAGGCCCAGGAGCTGGCGTCCTTGTTGTTGACGTTGAGGGCAGCGTTGTAATCTTCGATCGCCTTGTCGAACTGCTTCGTGGCGATGAGGCTCTGACCGCGGGCGGCGTAGGGTGCCGCGACGAAGGGGTTGCGGTCGATGGCGGCGTCGAAATCGCCGATGGCCTGGGTGTTCTGGCCCTGGCGCTGACGCACGAGGCCGCGCGCATGATAGGCCTCGGCCGATTCCGGCGTCAGTCGGATCGCCTGGTTGAGGTCCGACGTCGCGCCGTCGAGATCGCCCTGCGCGCGCAGAACGTTGGCGCGGCCGATATAGGCGGGGCCGTAGCTCGGATCGGCCGAGATGGCCTTCGAGAAATCGGCGAGGGCCGCATCGTTGCGGCCGGTCTGGCGGTAGGCTAACGCACGATTGTTGTAGGCTGAGGCCGAATTCGGATCGATCTGCACGGCCTTCGAGAAGTCCCCGATGGCGTCGTTGAACTGACCCGAGCGGGCATAGGCCGCACCGCGGGTGACGTAGGCGCCGGCATCGTTCGGGTTGCGCTGGATCACCTCGCTGAGGGAGGCGATATTGACGTTGGTGGCGCCGGTGGCGTCGGTCTCGACCACGGCGAACTGGCGCGTCGCAGCGCCGCCGCCACTATAGGTCTCACATCCGGCCAGCGCAGCCGCGATTGCCACCGCCCCGACCAGACCCGCCTTCGCGCGCGGCATCACAAACGTCATTGCCCCTCTCCCCTCGGGATCGCCATGCCCCCCAAGGCACGCTCCCGTCCGCTGCCATCGGTCATCCCGTCCAACCTCGCGCCTCGAAACGCTTCGGATGCAGGGGAGACGACGAATACCGGCACAGTCTCGCATCGCGGTGAAGACGCGCTTAAAACTCGCCGGCTCACCCGCTGAAGCGGCGCGATGTGGCGAAGGTATGGCCCGATTCCGCGCAGCGCCGCGAACGCCGTCCGGCGGGTCACGGCGAGGACAGGGTGTGTCCGGCAAGACGCAGTTTCGACGCCCTTGCCCATGGTCGCGAGGACTGGCCCGCAATGCCTCGATCGGCAACGTCGGATAGACGTCCGGTGCCCGGATCGTAAATTCGTGATGCATATTTTCGCCCGCCCGGCCTCGAACCGCAGATGAGGCGAAGACTTTCGGATGGCCCTGCCGAAGCGAATGTCGGACTCGGGCCTAAGACCTGCACTGCACCTCCCAACGAGGAGGAAGCCGACGGGGCTTCGCCACGTGCACGGTGGTCGTGAGCGGATCGGCGAGTTGGGCCGGGTCGACGGAACAGGGCCGAGCATGGCGAAGAGACCCTCGCGGCTCTTGCCCTGTTCGACCCGGACCGGTCTGCGTTTATCCGTCCGATACAACCGGCAAGCCCTATCGCGACTTAATTTCCTGCTGGATATCGGTGAGTGCACGTTCCGAATGTTCGGCCAGAATACCCTTGACGGATACGGGCGTCGCTGCCCACGCAACCGCCGCCAGGAACACCATCGCCGCAATCGCATAGGCGAACGTTTCCATGATTCCGAGCCAGCCCAACAGCAACGGGACAAGGCTGATGACGAATGCAGCTCCAACATTCTTCGATATGTACAATATCGATACGAAGCAAATAAACCCGAGCGCGATGGGCTTAGCGAATGCGACAATTGTCCGTTCCACGACGAGGCCTTTCACATTGATTGTATTTATTGGCGCGCTCATCTGTAATGAGCCCTGAAATTCAGCTTCCAGCGGCCACGAAAAGAATATACAATTGTTCCGTTAAATGTCTGTAAATCAAAGTGTATCCGATCAGAGAGCCGTAGATTCACACAAGATAAAATGAGGTGGAGACAAATTCCATACCAATATGTACCTACCAACGACTCCGATCCCGCTAGCGTCCCAGTCATCGTCAGGGTCGGATATAATGGCACCAAGATGATGGACCCGTTAATAACATGAGCGACCCGAATTTTCTACCCGGCCGATCAGATCCATGACCTATTACGGCGGTCAGCTTACGTCATTACGGATCGCCCCATCGGGCATCCATTACCGAACCCACCGGACATATCTCGATCTCGACCAATTATCAGACATAAAAAAATCGGCTAATAACGACGTATCGACATATATATCTTCGTAAGCCTGATCTAAAGCATCGAATGTCACTGGCTTGCACTTCTATCTGAAGTTGAAACTCGCATCATCACCGATTTTGACGGCAGCACGGTCACTATGCTCGTCTAGTGTTTCTTCATGTCTCACGAATTGCAGACCAAACGACTGCAGTAACGTAAGGCAAAGTGCTGTTTAATTATCAAACTCCAGCCGATTCTCCGGCCACCTCATGAGAAGTGGAACGAGCTTTACAGAAAATGACTTGCTTTATGATGCCGGCAACAGAACAACGAGCGCGTTACGCCACCCGCAATACCGGCATCGATCGGCGAGGGTCAATGTGCGAGAGTTGTCTCTGCGTCCCAAAATCTTGGTTCGGGGTACCGGCGCGGCACACTCACCGTCATCGCACATCTCGACCAAACCATATGTCCGGCACCGCTTGAGCAGTCGAACCCAGCACATCGCACGGAAACCAACCCCTCCATCGGCAGTTGCGCGATCGGATGATGATCAAGGGATCGCGCACTCAGCGTAAGCGCGACGAGATGCACGGGTTCGCACGTGAGTCCGGTCGCTGGCGGTGAGTTCCGAGCGAAAACCGTCTAGAGTTGTGTGTTTCCACCCCCTCGAAGGTGCTGACGGCTGTCGAAACGACGAAGCACGTCGAGCCCGTACGCGCCTTCGAATTCTTGCGAAACACCGCGTTGAAGAGTCTCGGCATCATCGGCCGGTCCATTCCCCACGAGGCGTTTTCGGCCAGCCGACCGGCCTTCCTTTCAGCGCACATGAACTCGCTTCTGACCGAAGGCAGTCCCGTCAGCGTCGAGGGCGATCCGCGATGCCCGCCTGGACCGCCTCTATCGCTGGCTGACATCGGCCTCCAACGACAGCACGACCATCAACGTCATGATGCACGCGTGCGGCTTCACCGACACCCCCAGCTTCAACAAGGCTTTCAGGCAGCGGTTCGGCATGTCGGCGAAGGATGTCCAAGCCCTTCGGCGGGGCTAATTCGTCCTCACACCGCCGGAATCACCCGCGTGACATGGCCCATCTTGCGGCCCGGCCGGGACTCGCCCTTGCCGTAGAGATGCAGATGGGCGCCCGGCTCGGCGAGGAGCGCCTGCCATTCCCCCACGTCGTCGCCGATGAGGTTCTGCATCTCCACCGAGGCGCTGGCGACGCGCGAGGCATCGCCCAGCGGCCATGCGCAGACGGCGCGCACGTGCTGAGCGAATTGCGACGTCACTGCCCCCTCGATGGTCCAGTGCCCGGAATTGTGCACCCGCGGAGCGATCTCGTTGACGATCAGGTGTTCGCCGGTCTCGTCGCGCACGAGGAACATCTCGACGGCGAGGATCCCGACATAGTCCAGCGCATCGGCGATCCGCCTGGCGATTCCCACGGCGGTGCGGGCGGTCTCGTCGGACAGGTTCGGTGCCGGTACGCGGGTGAGCGCCAGGATATGGTCGCGGTGCTTATTCTCGCAGAGATCGAACGCGGCGAAGCTCCCATCGGCGGAACGGGCTGCCACCACCGAAACCTCGCGCTCGAACGGCACGAACCCTTCGAGGATGAGCGGCGCGCCGCCGAACTCGGCGAAGATCGCGTTGCGGTCGCCTTCCTCGGCGGTCCGGATGATGCGCTGGCCCTTGCCGTCATAGCCGAAGCGACGGGTCTTCAACACCGCCGGCAGGCCGATCGCCTCCAGGGCGCGGGCGAGGTCGTCCGGCGTATCGATCTGCCGGAACGGTGCGGTGGGAATGCCGAGGCCGTTGATGAAGGTCTTCTCGGACAGCCGGTCCTGTGTCGTCGAGAGGGCGTCGGCGCTCGGGCGCAGGGGTGCGTGGCGCGCCAGCAGATCGGCGGTCTGACGCGGAATGTTCTCGAATTCGTAGGTCACGACGTCGACGCTCCGCGCGAAGCGGGCCAGCGCATCGGCATCGTCATAGGCGGCGCAGGTCGTCTCGGCCGCCACGTCGAAGGCCGGGCTCTCGGCGTCGGGGGCGTAAACATGGACCTTGAGGCCGTAATTGGCGGCCGCCAGCGCGATCATGCGGCCGAGCTGGCCGCCACCGATGATGCCGAGGATGGAGCCGGGCGCGAGGGAGATGTCGGTCACGGAAGCTGTGTCTCCGGCCTTTCGGCCACGGATGCGGTCTGCGCCGCACGCCACGCATCGAGGCGCTCGGCGAGGGCAGTGTCGGTGAGGGCGAGGACGGCAGCGGCCAGGAGAGCCGCATTGACGGCGCCGGCGCGGCCGATGGCGAGGGTGCCGACGGGGATGCCGGCCGGCATCTGGACAATGGAAAGTAGGCTGTCCTGGCCGGACAGGGCCTTCGATTCCACAGGGACGCCGAAGACCGGCAGCGACGTCATGGCGGCGGTCATGCCCGGAAGATGCGCGGCCCCGCCGGCGCCGGCGATGACGACCTTGTACCCGGCCTGCTTCGCGCCCTTGGCGAAGGCGACCAGACGATCCGGCGTGCGATGAGCGGAGACGATGAACGCCTCGTGAGGCACGCGGAGCGCATCGAGGGTATCGGCGGCGTGGTGCATGGTCGCCCAGTCGGACTGGCTTCCCATGATGATCGCGACCGGGGGCGCTCCCGCCATCGTCGTCACTTCCTTCCCGAGACGATCACGGCCGAAGGGTCACGGCGGCGCGATCCCGGGAAGCATCCGGCGACCCGATCTCGCCGCATACGCGTGCGGCCGCCGGCCCGCAAGCTGGCACTCAGGCAATGATGTCGGGCGTGATCTGATCTTCCAGGTAGGAAATCCGGTCTCGCAGGCCGAGTTTGCGCTTCTTGAGGCGCTGCACCTGCAACTGATCGCCGGCAACGCTCAGTTCCAGTGCATCGATGGCTCCGTCGAGGTCCCGGTGCTCCTGCCGGAGCCGCGCCAGTTCCTCGACGAACTCCGCCGTCGCGTTGTCCTCGAACTCACCCGCCATCGCACCTGCAGCCCCGACACGCCTTCCGCGAAACCATGCGGCACACAGGGCCCTGCGGCAAGGCGCCGGCCGAGTTTCCCCTCGAAGAAACCTGGGCCGCCGACCGTGGGCGGCTCCATCGGGAGAAGCGCGTTCCACGGGAGGAAGCCCGGCCACGCCGACTTAACCAATGTTGCGAATCCGGTGAATAGGGTTTCGACAGCCGGCTCATCCTGTGCCAATCTGTCTGAGTCGGAACGATGACAGGAGAACGACTCATGTCGCTGCAGACGCATCTGAGCCAGCTCGCCCTCAAGCACGAAGCCCTCGAGCGGGAAATCCACTCTGCGATTCAGAGCCCCTCGGAGAACGATCTACGGATCGCTGAATTGAAGCGACGCAAACTTCATCTGAAGGACGAGATCAATCGGCTTCGCGCCGAAACGGACTCGGTGCATTAACGCCCGTTCCCACCAATTCCATTTCAAGCACGTTCAACACGCCGCCGCGCCGTCCAGCGCGGCGGTTTTCGTTTGTGTCGCGAAGCGCGCGTCATGAGCTACACTCCCAGGAGAAGCCGGCATCTCTCGACCGGCCGCCCGGGGACAAAACGCTATGCAAGCTGCCTCGACGCATCCCGACCCGGCTCCTCTGCCGAAACCCTATGGCCCGGTCCACGCGGCTTCCCTCGCCGATCCCGAGAGCTTCTGGCTGAAGGTCGCCAAAGCGCTCGACTGGGAGACGGCGCCGTCCCGTGCCTTCGATCCAACGGCCGGCGCCTATGGCCGCTGGTTCCCGAATGCGACGCTGAACGCCTGCCACAATGCCGTCGACAGACACGTGGCGAACGGACGGGGCGGCCAGGCCGCGATCCTGTACGATTCCCCGGTGACCGGCACCAAGCGCACGATCACCTATGCGGATCTCCGCGACGAGGTGGCGACCCTGGCCGGAATCCTCGCGCTGCTCGGCATCGGCAAGGGAGACCGGGTCGTCATCTACATGCCGATGATTCCGGAGGCCCTGTTTGGCATGCTCGCCTGCGCGCGGCTCGGCGCGGTCCATTCGGTCGTGTTCGGCGGTTTCGCCGCCAACGAACTCGCGATCCGCATCGCCGATGCCGCGCCGAAGGTTGTGCTCGCCGCGTCCTGCGGCATCGAGCCGAACCGGGTCGTGGCCTATAAACCGCTGCTCGATGCGGCCATCGCCGCCTCGCTGCACAAGCCGGATGCCTGCCTCATCTTCCAGCGCCCGCAATCCGAGGCGAGCTTGGTGGAGGGGCGGGATCGGGACTGGGCCGAGACCGTGCGTCAGGCGAAGGCCGCCGGGATCGGCGCCGATTGCGTGCCGGTGGCGGCCACCGACCCGCTCTACATCCTCTACACCTCGGGCACGACCGGAAAGCCGAAGGGCGTGATCCGCGATACCGGCGGCTACTGCGTCGCGCTCAGCTGGTCGATGCCCAACCTCTACGACGTGAAGCCCGGCGAAGTGTATTTCTGCGCCTCCGACATCGGCTGGGTGGTGGGCCATTCCTACATCGTCTACGCGCCGCTGCTGCATGGCTGCACCACCATCCTCTACGAGGGCAAACCGGTGGGAACGCCGGATGCCGGGGCGCTCTGGCGCGTCGTCGCGGAGTATGGCGTCGCCTGCCTGTTCACGGCACCGACGGCTTTGCGCGCGATCAAGAAGGACGATCCGCGCGCCGACCTCGTCTCGTCCTACGATCTCTCGGGATTCCGCTCGCTGTTCCTCGCCGGAGAGCGGGCCGATCCGGATTCCGTGGCCTGGGCCGAGCGCGCGCTGGATCGGCCGGTGATCGACCATTGGTGGCAGACCGAGACCGGCTGGGCCATTGCCGGCAATCCGGTGGGTATCGGCATGCTCCCGGTCAAGCACGGCAGCGCCTGCGTGCCGATGCCGGGCTACGACCTCGCCGTACTCGACGAGGCCGGCAAGCCGCTGCCGACGGATACGATGGGCACGATCGCCCTGCGGCTACCGCTGCCGCCCGGCTGCCTGCCGACCCTGTGGGGATCGGACGAGCGCTTTCGCCAGAGCTACCTCACGACCTATCCCGGCTGGTACGACACGTCGGATGCCGGCATCGTCGATGCGGACGGCTACGTCACCGTGCTGGGGCGGACCGACGACATCATCAACGTCGCCGGCCACCGGCTCTCCACCGGCGGGATGGAAGCGGTGCTGGCCGCCCATCCCGACGTCGCCGAATGCGCCGTCATCGGCATCCGCGACGCCTTGAAGGGCGAGCAGCCCTGCGGCTTCGTGGTACTGAAATCCGGCGTCGCCCGCGACACCGCCGAGATCGAGCGCGAACTCGTCGCCTCGATCCGAGACCGCATCGGCCCGGTCGCTGCGTTCAAGCTGGCTCTCACGGTGGCGCGCCTGCCCAAGACCCGCTCGGGGAAGATCCTGCGCGGGACGATGAAGAAGATCGCCGACGGCGAGGCCTGGACCACCCCGCCCACCATCGACGATGCGGCCGTACTGGACGAGATCGGCGAGAGCCTGAAGGGGAGGGGGATCGGGAGTTGAGTTTACCTTGCGCCCCACCCCTTCCGCGGATGGGGTAAGCGCCAGCGAAATCCGATCCGGGGGCCAGCCGAAGAAGACGCGCAGCGCCATATTTCCGGTGCCGCCGAGGGAGAACCACCGACGCGGCGAGCCCTGTGCCGGGTTCCAGACCACCCTCCGCTGCCGCTCCGGCTGTCCGGAAAGGGGGCGGGAAACGCGGATGCGGCCTGTCCATCCCTGGCGCGGGGACCACGGTTGCTCCATCTAGGCTTTCAGCCGAAGATCGGAGCCCGCACATGACCGCACGCCTGTTCGAGCCCCTGTCCCTCGATGGCCTGACGCTTCCCAACCGCATCATCGTGGCGCCGATGTGCCAGTACTCGGCCCATGCCGGGCAGGCGAGCGACTGGCACGTGATGCATCTCGGGCAGCTCGCCATGTCGGGCGCCGGCCTGCTGATCCTCGAAGCCACCGCGATCTCTCCGGAGGCCAGGATCTCGCCCACCGATCTCGGGCTCTGGTCGGACGAGACGGAACTCGCGCTCGGCCGGGTGCTCGACGCGGTCCGTCTTCACGCGCCGACCCCTATCGCGATCCAGATCAATCATGCGGGCCGCAAGGCATCGAGCCGGGCGCCCTGGGATGGCGGATCGCAGATCGATCCCGAAGCGCCAGAAGGCTGGCGCACCGAGGCGCCTTCGTCCATCGCCCATAGCGAAGGCGAGGTGGCACCCCATGCCCTTGATGCCGAGGGACTGAAGCGCATCCGCGACGGGTTCGTCGCCACCGCGCGTCGGGCCCTCAATCTCGATATCGACGGGTTCGAGCTGCACGGCGCTCACGGCTACCTCCTGCACCAGTTCCTCTCGCCGCTCTCCAACCACCGCACGGACGCTTATGGCGGCAGCCTGGAGAACCGGATGCGTTTTCCCCTCGAATGTTTCGAAGCCGTCCGCGAGGTGGTGCCGGCCGGCAAGCCCGTCTGGATGCGGGTCTCGGCCACCGATTGGGTCGAGGGAGGCTGGACCCTCGACGAGACGGTGGAGCTGGCGCACGCGCTCAAGCGACGGGGATCGGCGGCCATCCACGTCTCCACCGGCGGGCTCTCGACCAGTCAGGAGATCCCGCTCGCGCCCGGCTATCAGGTACCCTTCGCCGAACGGGTGAAGGCCGAGACCGGGCTCACCACCATTGCGGTCGGACTCATCACAGAAGCGGCGCAGGCGGAAGCGATCCTCGCCGAGGGCAGGGCCGACGCCGTCTCCCTCGCCCGTGCCATGCTCTACGATCCGCGCTGGCCCTGGCATGCGGCGGCGGAACTCGGCGCGCAGGTCACGGCGCCGAAGCAATACTGGCGCTCGCAGCCGCGTCAGTTCAAGACGCTGTTCCGCGACACCCAGTTCGGACAAAGATGATGCAAGTCGGGCAACGATGATGGAAGACGACGTCACCACGATCACCGTGCAGCGTGTCCGCTACGATGAGGAGAACGGCATCTCCCTCGTCTCGGGCGCCGACGACGAGGAGGAGCCGGCGGGTTACTTCATCATCCAGATCGAGAAGGGCGACCCGGACGGGCCGCTTGTCGAGATCTTCGGCGAGGATCTCACTCAATCCGACGGAGTGACGGCTCTGGAGATCGGGATCCGCCACCTGCTCTTCACGTTCGAGCCGACGAGCACGATCGGCTCGGAGATGCCGATGGTGCGGATCGAGTCGATGACCGAGATCGCCGAGATCGCGAAATCGAAACTCAGGATCGCCTTCGGAAAGCGGGCGCGGCTAGCCTGAGACGGCCGCTCCTACTTCGCCACCGCCCCCACCAGCGGCCCCAGCGGCCGACTGATGTCCGAGCGGTTGATCCCCGGCGCGTAGAGGCTCGAGACGCTACCGTCGAGGAACAGGGCGTTGGCGCAGCCGAGCGTGTCCTTGAACAGCCGGGCGAAGGAACCGAAGGTGACGGGGCGCTCGGATATGGCGAAGACCGCGGTGCGGCCGTCATCCCGGACGCCGACGCCGTTGCGGATCTTCTGGCTCGGCCCGTCGGTGGAGATCTTCGGGTGGATCTTGCCGTCGATGACCAGCATCGGCCCCGATTGCGTGGCGAAATCCGGCTTGATCTTCTGGCGGAGGTAGCGGGCGGTCTCGGCGACACCCGCTCGCTCACCCTTCACGTAGAAGATGCCGTTGGGTTTGAGGTGGAAATTGCCCGGTCCGTTGGCGGTGGAGACGCCCTTCATCTCGCGCCCTTCCTCCACATAGAGACCAACGGGCGCCTGCCCCTTGTCGTACATCCCGCCATTCATGGCGAAGCTGAGCTTCGGCCCGACCTTCTCGCCGAGGGTCGAGAGCGACGAGTAGGGCAGCCCGTCGGCACCGAGCCAGAACACACGTACCCGCTCGCGGCGCAGATCCACCGTGCAGACCGTGAACGTCTCGCCTTCGGACTGGATCGCCTTGCAGGGTGACATCGCCACGGGCACGGCCCGAGCCGCCATCGACAACGGCCCCAGCGCGGCCGCGATCACGAACAGCGTGGCTCCGGCGAGAAGACGGGCGCGGCGCGTTGACATCATCGTTTGGTCCCGGGCGGAGAAACGGCCTGCCAATCTTCGCTGGCAAGGCGGCGCGGGCTGTCCTGACCCGAAACGAGCGCCTTTTTCAAGCGCTGCCCTCCGTACCGGTCACCCACCTGTGATCGCATCCACCGGCGCGGGACAAAATGCTGCATGAACCGTTTGTCGGGCCAGCGCGTTCTTCAACAACTGGGGACATACAACCTGTCTTTGGAGACAAAGAGATGAAACGCATTGTTCTGGCAGCGACCGCAATGGTCGGCGCGCTGGCGATGATACCCGCGACGGCCGAGGCCCGTGGTGGCTGGGGTGGCCATGGCGGATGGGGCGGTCATGGCGGATGGGGTGGCCACGGCGGCGGATTCGCCCGCGGCGGCGGGTTTGGCGTCTATCGCGGCGGCTTCCGTAGCGCTGGCTTCGGTGGATACCGCGGCGGCTACGGCGGCTATCGTGGCGGTTGGGGACGCGGCTACGGGCGTGGCTACGGCTACGGCCTCGGTGGTCTGGGCCTCGGCGTCGGTCTTGGCTTGGCTGCCGGCGGCCTTTATGGTGGATATGGCGGCTACGGATACCCGGCCTATGGCTACGGTTACGCACCGGCGGCCTATGGTGGGTACGGCGGATATGGTGGCGGATGCTACACCGTCCCGCGTACCCGTTGGACCCCTTACGGACCCCGTCGCGTACTGATCGAACGCTGCTACTGAGCCGGCCAGTCGGCAATTGGTCATAGACAGACGGAAGGGACCGCCTCGGCGGTCCCTTTTCTGTTCGGTTTCAGTTTCGCAACGCCCTATCGTCGGCTCTGCTCGTCCCGTCGCATCGGCATGGCATCGATGATGGCGAACAGGCGCGACGTCGGGATCGGCCCCGCTTCCGACAGCTTCGCCTCCCCGTCCTTGCCGACCAGCACGACGCGGAACTGACTGGCTGAAATGCCGAACCCTTTGCGTATCCGCACAGCCTCCGGGGCGTCGCCGATCGCTTCGATGATCACGAGATCGCGTTCCGCGAAATCCGCTATCCTCGCTCTTGCTTCGCGTCTCTGAACCTCGATCTGCGGATCACTGCGCTCCGGCGCGGCGATGACGAGAACACGCGACTTCCAGCGATAGACGGCGAGAGAATCGTCGGCGGAAGCCTGAGACGCCGAGCCGGCCAGGCTCGCGGCCGCGACAAGGAGGACAAGGAGGAAAGGGGGGATCATCGAGGCACTCCGATCGTTGAATTGTGAGTGGGGCTCAAGAGAAACAACGCCGCTCGGCCCGGCCTGTGCCTTGGGCTCGCCCATGCCGTTCGACGCACCGGGACGCCGCCGGAATGCCTCACTCACATTTTTCTCGAATCGCCGAGCATCCTCTCGGCGGTCCCGTCCTCTCGAACGGAGCGTCAGACCATGGTCGCCGTCAATCGCCGCATCGTCCTCGCCTCCCGCCCGCATGGCGAGCCGACGGAAGCGCATTTCCGCCTCGAGGAGAGCCGCATTCCGACACCGGGCGAGGGAGAGATACTGTTACGCAACCGCATCCTCTCGCTCGACCCCTACATGCGCGGGCGGATGAGCGCGGCCAAGTCCTATGCCGAGCCTGTCGCCATCGGTGAGACCATGGTCGGCGCCACCGTGTCCGACGTGGTCGCCTCGCACCATCCGGATTACCGCGAAGGCGAGGTGGTCACCGGCTTCGGCGGCTGGCAGGATTTCGCCGTCTCCAACGGCAAGGGATTGCGCAAGCTCGATCCGGCTGCCGCCCCGGTCAGTACGTCGCTTGGCGTACTCGGGATGCCTGGCATGACCGCCTATACCGGTCTTCTCAGCATCGGACGGCCCAAGGCCGGTGAAACCGTGGTGGTGGCAGCCGCCGCCGGCCCGGTGGGCTCTCTCGTCGGCCAGATCGCCAAGCTGAAGGGCGCCCGCGCCGTCGGCATCGCCGGTGGGCCGGAGAAATGCGCTTACCTCACCGACGTTCTCGGCTTCGACGCGGCCGTCGATCATCGCACGGACGACCTTCCCGGCGCGCTGGCCGCGGCCTGCCCGGAGGGGATCGACGTCTATTTCGAGAATGTCGGCGGCGCGGTGTTCGACGCGGTGCTTCCGCTCCTCAACGATTTCGCCCGCATCCCGGTCTGTGGCCTCGTCTCCGGCTACAGCCTCACAGAATTGCCGCCCGGGCCGGACCGCAGCCCGGTCCTCATGCGCAACATCCTCACCAAGCGCCTGACCCTGCGCGGCTTCATCGTCTGGGATTTCGCCGATCAGGAGGAGGAATTCCTCGGCGAGGTCGGAACCTGGCTGAGAGAGGGCAGGGTCAAGCACAGGGAGGACATCGTCGAGGGTCTGGACGCTGCACCGGAAGCGTTCATCGGGCTCCTGAAGGGACGGAATTTCGGCAAGATGCTGGTGCGGATCGCGTGAGTGCAAAACTCGCGATCCTTGCGTGCCAAATCGAACAAAGATAGAACATTCGGACTGTGATCGGTGGGGACAAGCCCACCCTCCCGATTGCCGCCCGGCGGGCCGAAGTTCATGAAGGGCGAACGGGACGGACGGCGTGTGAGGCCCTCCGTCGGTGAGATCGATCGAGAGGAGAGCGGCATGGCCGGCAGCGTCAACAAGGTGATTTTGGTGGGCAATCTCGGGCGTGACCCCGAGACCCGGCGCCTCGCCTCCGGCGACCCCGTGGTCAACCTGCGCATCGCCACATCCGAGTCCTGGAAGGACAAGATGTCGGGCGAGCGCAAGGAGAAGACCGAGTGGCACGCGGTCGTGATCTACAACGAGAACCTCGCCCGGGTGGCCGAGCAGTACCTGCGCAAGGGCTCGAAGGTCTACATCGAGGGCCAGCTCCAGACTCGAAAATGGGCCGACCAGTCGGGCGTCGAGAAATACACGACCGAGGTCGTGCTGCAGCGCTTCCGCGGTGAGCTCACCCTCCTCGACGGCCGCGGCGGTGGCGGCGAGATGAGCGCCGACGAGGAAGGCGGCGGTCAGATCAGCCGCGGCGGCGATTACGGCGGTGCCCGTGGCGGAGATCGCGGTGGCGACCGGGCAGGTGATCGCGGCGGGGAATATGGCGGCGGCCGCGCTTCGGGCGGCGAGCGGCGTCCGGCGGCGGCGAGCTCGTCCAAGCCGAACTACGATCTCGACGACGACATTCCGTTCTAGGCTCCTGCCGATTTCGGCCGAGCCAGCCGGAAATCGAAGAGCGCCGTCGGAATTCGACGGACTTGGCGCTTCCTTAACCACGCTTCCGCCAAGAATGCTCCACCCGTGGCGAGACCCGCTCCTGACCGAGCGCGACACGGGATCAGGCGGAGCGATCGATGAGCCAACACACCGAGACCCTGGTCATCGGGGCAGGACCGGCCGGATTGACGGCCGGCTACCTGCTGTCGAAGAACGGGCGCGATGTCGTGGTTCTGGAGCGCGACCCTCGTCAGGTCGGCGGCATCAGCCGGACCGTCTCGCACAACGGCTTCCTGTTCGATATCGGCGGCCACCGCTTCTTCTCGAAGTCGAAGGCGGTGGTCGATCTCTGGGACGAACTCCTGCCTGACGATTTCATCGACCGACCGCGCCTGTCGCGGATTTTCTACAAGGGTAAGTACTACGCCTATCCGCTGAAGGCCTTCGAGGCCCTGCGCAACCTGGGCGTCCTGCAGAGCACCGCCTGCGTCCTGTCCTATCTCTATGCCCGTGCCCGGCCGATCGAGCAGCCGAAGAGCTTCCACGATTGGGTGCGCAACCAGTTCGGCGAGCGCCTGTTCTCGATCTTCTTCAAGACCTACACCGAGAAGGTCTGGGGCATGTCCTGCGACGCCATCTCGGCCGATTGGGCGGCTCAGCGCATCAAGGGGCTCGATCTCGGCGCCGCGATCCGCGACGCGCTGGCCCGCTCCCTCGGCCTGAAGGCCAGGCCGAAGCCCGGCGAGCCGGTGATCAAGACGCTGATCGAGTCCTTCCGCTATCCGCGGCGCGGTCCCGGCATGGTCTGGGAAGCGGCCGCCGCGAAGATCGCGGCGCAGGGAGGACGCGTGCTCCTCGACCGGGGCGTTGACGGCGTGAGCTTCGATGCCGCGACCGGCATCTGGACGGTCTCGGCGATCCGTGGCGACGGCACTCGGGAGACCTACACGGCGCGCAACCTCGTCTCGTCGGCACCGGTGCGCGAACTCGTGGATTCGATCACGCCGCGTCCCTTGAGCACCTTCCAGGCCCGTGCCCTTCAGTATCGCGACTTCCTCACGGTCGCCCTCATCGCCAAGGTGCGCGAGGATTTCCCCGACAACTGGATCTATATCCATGATCCGTCCGTGATGGTCGGGCGGGTGCAGAACTTCCGCTCCTGGTCGCCGGAGATGGTGCCGGACGATGCCTATACCTGCCTCGGCCTCGAATATTTCTGCTTCGAAGGCGACGGGCTGTGGACCATGGCCGACGAGGGCCTCGTGGCCCTGGCCAAGGCCGAGATAGGGAAGATCGGACTGATCGCGCCGGACGACGTGGTCGATGCCTGCGTCGTGCGGCAGCCGAAGGCCTACCCGGTCTACGACGAGAGCTATCGCGACAACGTCGCAACGGTGCGGCTGGAACTGGAGCGCGACTTCCCGACCCTGCACCTCGTCGGCCGCAACGGCATGCACAAGTACAACAACCAGGACCATGCGATGATGACCGCGATGCTCACGGTGGAGAACATCCTCGCTGGGTATCGCCGCCACGACATCTGGCGCGTCAACGAGGATGCGGAATATACCGAATCCGGATTCTCGGGGGCCGACGAGGCGTTGACGAGCGAGCGCCTCGTCCCGCGCAAGGTCGCCTGATCCGCCACCCGATCGCCGGGTTCACACGATCCCGCCCCCGTGCTTCCATCGCCGTGATCGGCCACGGGAGGGAAATCGATGCGCGTGATGGTTCTGGTCAAGGCGACCACGGACAGCGAGGCGGGGCGCATGCCCTCGCTCGACCTGCTCGCCGACATGGGCGCATTCAACCAGGAACTTCTCGATGCCGGGATCCTGCTCGCCGGCGAGGGCCTGCACCCATCTGCCAAGGGAAAGCGGGTCGGCTTCGACGGCGCGACGCGCACCGTCGTCGACGGACCCTTCTCATCGACCGGAGAACTGGTCGGCGGCTTCTGGCTCTGGCAGGTGAAGGACATGGAAGAGGCGGTGGAATGGGTGAAACGCTGTCCCAATCCGATGCCCGGCCCGAGCGAGATCGAGATCAGGCCGCTCTACGAGATGTCGGATTTCGCCAGCGCCGCCGCGGGGTGAGGGGGAGGGCGACGCTCCGTGCCCAGCTTTTCCGGACGCCTGCAGCGACGCGGACGGTGATCCGGAATCCAGTGCGGGACGTACCGCATAAGCGGCGCAATCTGACGTCGCTGATCTTCGGACGCTTCACGACGCCCTGTGATGGACTCCGGCCCTGTGATGGACTCCGGATCGGGTTCCGCTGGCGCTCCGACTGTCCGGGGAAAGGCGTGGAGACCATGCCCTCCTCTTTCGCTGAAATCGGTGTCGCAAGCGCTTGCGACGCATGGGGTTTGTCGATGTCGTCGCGACAGGTCCGGTGGTGGCGCGGCGGCATCGGATGGCGTATGAAGAGCGTCCGAGACATGGCGTGACGCGGCCGGCCTTTTCGAGGCCCTGCGGAACGTCCCGGTCCAGACTTACCCGAGCGCCCGGCGCTCCATGCGGACCCGATGCGCCGGGACCGCCATAGGCAGAGATCGACGACCTTGGCAGAGAAAGACGATACCGGCGCCGGCTCCACGCCGCCCGCCTCGGACATCAAGCCCGTTTCCATCACCGACGAGATGCGCCGCTCCTATCTCGATTACGCGATGAGCGTGATCGTGAGCCGGGCGCTGCCCGACGCACGCGACGGCCTGAAGCCGGTGCATCGGCGCATCCTCTACTCGGCCTACGAGAGCGGGCATCTGCCCGAGCGCAAGTACGTCAAGTCGGCCCGCATCGTCGGCGACGTCATCGGCCTCTATCACCCGCATGGCGATCAATCGATCTACGATGCCTTGGTCCGCATGGCCCAGGACTTCTCGATGCGGCTCATGCTCATCGACGGGCAGGGCAATTTCGGCTCCGTGGACGGCGATCCTCCGGCGGCCATGCGCTACACCGAGTCGCGTCTGGCCAAGCCCGCCAACGCCTTGCTCGCCGATATCGACAAGAACACCGTCGATTTCCAGCCGAACTACGACGAGTCGCGCGAGGAGCCGAAGGTGCTCCCGGCGCGCTTCCCCAACCTCCTCGTCAATGGTGCCGGCGGCATCGCGGTGGGCATGGCCACCAATATCCCGCCGCACAATCTCGGCGAGCTCATCGACGCCTGCATCGCCCTCATCGACGATCCCGGCCTGACCATCGAGCAACTGACCGAATACGTCCCCGGCCCGGACTTCCCCACCGGCGGGTCGATCCTGGGACGGGCCGGCGTGCGCCAGGCCTACGCCACCGGGCGCGGCTCCGTGATCATGCGGGCGAAGTCCCACGTGGAAGAGCTGCGCAAGGAGCGCGAGGCGCTGATCTTCACCGAGATCCCGTATCAGGTGAACAAGGCGACTCTGATGGAGAAGATCGCCGAGCTGGTGAAGGAAAAGCGCGTCGAGGGAATCTCGGACCTTCGCGACGAATCCGACCGTGACGGCATGCGCATCGTCATCGAGATCAAGCGCGATTCAATGGCCGACGTGGTGCTGAACCAGCTCTACCGCTTCACGCCGCTGCAATCCTCGTTCGGCTGCAACATGGTGGCGTTGAACGGCGGCCGCCCCGAATTGATGAACCTGAAGGACCTGCTCACGGCCTTTGTGGACTTCCGCGAGGAGGTCGTGTCCCGCAGGACCAAGTTCCTTCTCGGCAAGGCCCGCGAGCGCGCCCACGTCCTGTGCGGCCTCGCCATCGCGGTGGCCAATATCGACGAGGTAATCCGCCTCATCCGCACCTCGCCCGATCCGAACACCGCCCGCGAGGCGCTGATGGGCCGGGTCTGGCCGGCCCTCGACATCGCGCCGCTCATCGCTCTGGTGGACGACCCGCGCCACCGGGTCGACGAGAACGGGAATTACCGCCTGTCCGAGATCCAGGCGCGCGCCATTCTCGACCTGCGCCTGCAGCGCCTCACCGCCCTCGGCCGCGACGAGATCGGCGATGAGCTCCAGAAGCTCGCCGACGAGATCGCCGACTACCTCGACATCCTGCGCTCGCGCCTGCGCATCATGACCATCGTCAAGGACGAGCTTCGGGAGGTACGCGAGGCCTACGCGACACCGCGCAAGACCATGATCCTCGATTGGGATTCGAACGTCGAGGACGAAGACCTGATCCAGCGCGAGGACATGGTCGTCACCGTGTCCCATGCCGGCTACGTCAAGCGCGTGCCGCTCTCGACCTATCGGGCTCAGCGCAGGGGCGGCAAGGGCCGCTCCGGCATGTCGACCCGCGACGAGGATTTCGTCACCCGCCTGTTCGTCGCCAACACCCACACGCCGATCCTCTTCTTCTCCAATATGGGCCAGGTCTACAAGGAGAAGGTCTGGCGCCTGCCGATGGCCGCCCCCAATGCGCGCGGCAAGGCGCTCGTGAACATCCTCTCCATGGATGCGGGCACCGAGCGTATCACCACGATCATGCCGCTCCCCGAGGACGAGGCGTCCTGGGAGACCCTGGACGTGATGTTCGCCACCGCGAGCGGCGGGGTGAGGCGCAACAAGCTCTCCGACTTCGTGCAGGTGAACCGTGCCGGCAAGATCGCGATGAAGCTCGACGAGGGCGACCACATCGTCCACGTGGAGATCTGCCGTGCCGACCAGAACGTCCTGCTCACCACACAGGCCGGCCAGTGCATCCGCTTCCCCGTCGAAGACGTGCGCGTCTTCAAGGGCCGTGACTCCACCGGCGTCCGCGGCATCAGCCTGGCCAAGGACGACTGTGTCATCTCGATGACGATCCTCAACAGTTTCGACGCGACGCCGGAAGAGCGGGGCGCGTTCCTGAAGATGCAGCGGGCCGTGATCGGCGACACGGAAAGCGGCGATGCCGATTCCGAGGAGATCGCCACCGATGCGCCGCTGCTCTCGCAGGAGCGCTACGCCGAGATGGGAGCCGCGCAGCAATTCGTCCTGACACTCTCGGAGCGCGGATTCGGCAAGCGCTCGTCGTCCTTCGAATATCGGACGTCCGGACGCGGCGGCAAAGGCATCACCGCCATGCGGGTCAATCCGCGCAACGGCAGCCTCGTCGCCTCCTTCCCGGTCCAGCCCTCCGACCAGATCATGCTGGTGACCAATGCCGGACAACTCATCCGTGTGCCGGTGGACGACATCCGCATCGTCGGCCGCGCCTCGCAGGGCGTGACGGTGTTCAATACCGAGAAGACGGAGCGCGTCGTCTCGGTTGAGCATATCGAGGGCGAGGGCGAAGGTGAGGACGATACCGGTGACGCGGCCGGCATCGATCCCACCGGCGATGCGGGCTGAGGGAAGCTTCCGCTGAGTCCATCTCCGCCGCGATAAATCTTTTCGAACCGATGGATTAGAACGCCGCCTAAGTCGTGGGACTTGGGCGGCGTTCTCGTTCAACTGTCGATCTTCAGTGTTGCAAGCAAGTCATATCTATCCGGGGTCTCTAAGGCTAAGTTTTCTCCATCAACAGATCGCTCACCCAGGATCGCAACCGTGTTCAAGTCTCTCGTCCTCGCCAGCGCCGCTGCGGCCCTGCTTTCCGGTGCAGCTTCCGCGGCTGATCTTCCCCGCCGCGCCGCTCCGCCGGTCTTCGTTCCGGTTCCCGTCTTCACCTGGACGGGCTTCTACTTCGGTATCAATGCCGGTTACGCCTACACCGAGAGCGATACCGTTCGCACCACGGGCATCAACAACCTCGGCTCCGGCGCCCCGAATGCGGCGAACCTCCAGGCCAATGTCGACAATGGCCTGCGTCCTGCGTCGCTCAAGCTTTCACAGGAAGGTTTCTCGGGCGGCGCCCAGATCGGCTACAATTATCAGCTCACGCCGGGTAACGGTTTCGTCGTCGGCTTCGAGGCGGACGCGCAGTACATGGACCTCGAGACCACGAGAGTGAACTCGGTCCCGCGGGTGGTGCTTCCCAGCCTCACCAACACCTACCGGTCCGACCTGCAGTATCTCGGCACCGTCCGCGGTCGCGTCGGCTACGCCTTCGACAAGGTCATGGTCTACGGCACCGGCGGCTTCGCTTATGGCGGCGTCGAGCAGAGCGTCAGCTTCCAGACCGGCGCGCCGGTGACCTATGCCGGCTCGCGCTCCACCATGGAGACCGGCTACGCCTATGGCGGCGGCATCGAGTACGCGCTTCCCACCGACTCGTTCCTGAACTTCTTCCGCTCCAGCGCCGTGACGCTGAAGGCCGAATACCTTCGCTACGACCTCGGCAGCCGCAATCTCTTCGTCGGCTCCACCGGTGGTCCGGGCGTGGGCTACAATGCGACCTTCAAGACCGAGGGTGCCATTGCGCGCGCCGGCCTGAACTACAAGTTCGGCTCCTACTAGGATCACGGCGAGGCCGCAGGATCTCCTCCGGCCTCGCTTCTTTCATAAGTACCTCTTCGATCGGCAGTATCTCTTCGATCGGCGAGTGGCGTCGCAGACCGGATTTCGTAGACCAACTTCGGGCGGGTGCTCCATCGGGGCATCCGCCCTTTTTCGTGCCTCGACCTTCGGGCGGGATGGTGCCCCGCCGCGATGGAACGTCGCCCGGCGGTTCCGTTCCGGGGCGAAATGCTCTACGCCCTCCGGTAATGATCCGCACTGCGCTCTATGCCGGCTCCTTCGACCCGGTCACGAACGGACACCTCGACGTCATCCGTCAGGCGTGCCGGCTCGTGCAGCGGCTCGTGATCGCCATCGGCGTCCATCCGGGCAAAGCGCCCATGTTCTCGCCCGATGAGCGCGCCGAGCTCCTGCACGCCACCTGCGCGTCTCTTGCCGAGAGCGAGAACGCGACTCTCGACATCGTCACCTTCGACGATCTGGCGGTCACCGCGGCACGGCGCTCCGGCGCCACCATCTTCATCCGCGGCCTGCGCGACGGCACCGATCTCGACTACGAGATGCAGCTCGCCGGCATGAACGGCGCCATGGCGCCCGAAGTGCAGACGGTGTTCCTGCCCTCCTCCACCGGCGTCCGTCCGATCACGGCCACCCTGGTACGGCAGATCGCGGCTATGGGCGGCGACGTCTCACCCTTCGTCCCGGCCCTCGTGGCGGAACGGCTCAGCGCCCGCTTCGCCAGAATCTGACCGACCCCTCTTCCTCCAGCTTCACCAGACCGGAGACCGCACACCCATGAATTCTAGGACCATCCATCGCCGGACCGCGTTCCTGTCCCTGGCACTCGCCGCCGTGGTCGGCTTCTCGACCGCCGCGAGCGCTTTGGACGACAACACGGTCTATCTCGATACCAAGGATGGCCGCGTCACCATCGAACTGCGCCCCGATCTCGCGCCGCAGCACGTCGTCCAGCTGAAGACCCTCATCAAGAAGGGCTTTTACGACGGGCTGAAGTTCCACAGGGTCATGGACGGCTTCATGGCCCAGACCGGCGACCCGAAGGGCAATGGCACCGGCGGTTCGTCGCTGCCGAACATCCCGGCCGAATTCTCGCAGGCGCAGTTCCGTCGCGGCACCCTCGGCATGGCCCGATCGTCCGATCCGAATTCGGCGAATTCCCAGTTCTTCATCTGCCTCGGTGACGCGCCCTTCCTGAACGGGCAGTACACCGTCATCGGACTGGTCTCGTCGGGCATGGAGGCCGTCGACAAGATCAAGAAGGCAGCTCCGGGCGCTCCGGGCGGCGCGGTCCAGAACCCGGACAAGATCGTGAAGATGCAGATGGCCCAAGGCGCCAAGTGACGGAATCCGGCAGATGATCGGGACCGCGAAAGTGAGGTGCTCACTGCGCCTCACCTTCGTGTCGTCGATGGCGGCCGTCGTTCCCTCGGGAATCGCCATCGCCGGACCCGGCCTTTCGCCGATGCATCCCGATACCCTGCGGGTGCCGGTACAAACCTCCCGAAGCGACGACGCCGAAGGCCCGGCCGACACGCTCCAGACGCTCTATCCGAAGCTGACGGCCTGCTGGCAGGTGCCGGCCGGTCTGGCTGGTTTCGCGCGCACCGAGATCACCGCCCGTTTCGCCCTTCGCCGAGACGGCTCCGTCATCGGCGAGCCTCGCATCACCTTTGCGATGCAGAACGCGGATCAGCGGGGCAGGGAGATCCTGACCCGCGCAACCCTCGACGCGATCCGGCGCTGTACGCCGGTCGCGATCACGCCGGCGCTCGGCGCCGCCATCGCAGGGCGTCCCATCGCCCTGCGATTCATCTACCAAGGTCCTCAGGGACAAGGAGTCTGACCCATGGCCGATACCGAGACCATCATCCTCGAAACCACCAAGGGCCGCGTCGTCATCGGGCTGCGCCCCGATCTCGCCCCCAACCATGTGGAGCGCCTGAAGACGCTCGCAGGACAGGGCTTCTATGACGGCGTGCCGTTCCACCGTGTCATCGACGGGTTCATGGCCCAGACCGGCGATCCGACCGGCACCGGCTCGGGTGGTTCCGACCTGCCGGACCTGAAGGCCGAGTTCAACGACGAGCCGCATGTGCGCGGCACCTGCTCGATGGCCCGCACCAACTTCCCGCATTCGGCGAATTCGCAGTTCTTCCTCTGCTTCGGCGATGCCCGCTTCCTCGACAAGCAGTACACGGTGTGGGGCAAGGTCATCGAAGGCATGGACGTGGTCGACACCCTCAACAAGGGCGAGCCGCCGCGTTCGCCGGACAAGATCGTCAAGGCGACCGTCGGCGCCGCCTGAATCTACAGGGCGATTGATGAAAAGGGCGTCCGCGCATCGTCTGCGCGGACGCCCTCTCTCGTTTGTCGGGCACGCGTCCGCGCGTTACGAGAAAACGACGACTTTCCCGAGAACGGCAAGTTCATCAGGCGGACCATCGAGGCACGCGAATACTGGTATTAACAGGGCTACGATGCCGCCACCGGCACGAAGTCCAACCGATGTCGGCACGGCGGCGAATTCCGAGACGACGCGGCGGGTCGAGGCTCATGACCGTCGGCGGATCGACTACCACACCCGCATCGACGCGGTTCGCATGTTGCGAAGCGCCGGGTTTCCGATGGCGGATCCCCTGACGGGCCGGGTCGTCGAGCGTCTGGCGCAAGCGAGATTCTTTCGTCTGCGCGGGGTTCCGGTGGGTACGGTGGCGTTCCAATCCTATCCGGCCCTCGTCGGAGAGCGCCCGACGAGGGCACTCCGGACCGGCGACATCGACCTCGCCCAGGATGACGGCATCTCGGTTGCGATCGGTGAGAGCATGTCTCCCGTCCAAGAAGAACTTCAGGCCGTCGATGCGAGCTTTCGTCCGGTGCCGAACCTGTCACGGCCGGACCGCACGAGCGCATTCGTCAACGCGAGCGGGTTCCGGGTCGAGTTTCTGGTTTCGCACCGCGGCTCCGACGATCTCACCGGGGCGCTTGTCCCGATGCCGGCCCTCGGCGGTGTCAGCGCCCAACCGCTTCGCTACCTCGATTTCCTGATAAAGGACCCGGTCCGCTCGACACTGCTCCATGGCGGCGGGAACTCCGTCATGGTGCCGGCTCCCGAACGTTTCGCCGTTCACAAACTCATCGTGGCGAACGAGCGGCCGGAGCGCGAGAAACAGGGGAAGGATCTGACCCAGTCGGGTTTCCTGATCGAGGCCCTGGCCGGAACCAGCCCGTCGCCCTGGCGGCATCTTGGGTCGAGGCGTGGAACCGAGTGCCGTCCTGGCGCCGGCACCTCGAGACGGGACTGGCACGGCTCGATGAGGCCGCGCGCATCGCCATCGCGCAAGTCGTCGGCGCGCATGGCGGGATGCTGGGCTACGAGCCGACGCGGGTCGGATTTCCATAACCCCATCCATGACACCCCCACGATCAGGCGACCTTCAGCAGCGCCTCCGCCTCCGCCAGATCCTCCGGCGTGTTGACGTTGAGGAACGGGTCGACCGGCTCGCTCGACCATTCCACTGCCAGCGCTCCGTGGCGGGCCAGGAAAGCGCCGACGCGCCGCTCGCCGCGCTCGACCAGCACCGTGAGGAGATCTTCGCGCAGGGACACGGCCCAGAGCGCGACGGTGAAATGCTGCCGGCCCTCCGATGAGGCCACGACGATCGGCGCGTTCTTCGAGCCCTCGCTCAGACGGGCGACGAGGTCGAGGGGCAGGAACGGCGCGTCGCCGGTCACGCTGGCGAGATGGGTCGCGGAAGGGTGATGCTCGGCCGCATGATCGAGGGCGGCGAGGATGCCGGCGAGCGGCCCCGGATGGTCGGGCACTCCGTCCGGCACGATCAGACCGGAGAACATCGAGAACCGGGCCGGATCGCCGTTGGCGTTGAGGATCACGCCCGCCTCGCATTGCGGAGCGAAGCGCTCGGCCACCCGGTCGAGAAGGGTGCGCCCTGCCAGGACTTTCAGCGGCTTGTCGCCGCCGCCCATCCGGCGGGACAGCCCGCCGGCCAGGATCACCCCGAGGACGGGCGGCACCGGACCGCTACTCGATGACGATGCGCGGCGCAGCGCGCGGTGCGGGGCCGCCGGTGAGGTTCGCCCATAGCTGCGCGGCGATGCCGCGATAGACCTTGGCGTGCGGGCCGTCCGGGTTCACCGCAACCACGGGACGCCCGGAATCGGAGGTCTCGCGGATGGTCATGTCGAGGGGGATCTCGCCGAGGAACGGCACGTCGAGGCGAGCGGCCTCCTCGCGGGCACCGCCATGGCCGAAGATATGCGAGGCGTGGCCGCAATTCGGGCAGATGAAAGTCGCCATGTTCTCGATCACGCCGAGGATCGGCACCGAGACCTTGCGGAACATCGTCACCCCGCGCCGCGCATCGATCAGCGCCAGATCCTGCGGGGTCGACACGATGACGGCGCCCGAAAGAGGCGTGGCCTGGGCCATGGTGAGCTGGGCGTCGCCGGTTCCCGGCGGCATGTCGACGACCAGGATGTCGAGATCGCCCCAGGCGACCTCGCGCAGCATCTGGGTAATGGCGGATTGCACCATCGGGCCGCGCCAGATCATCGCCGTCTCGGGCTCGATCAGGAAGCCGATGGACATGACCTTGATGCCGTACCCGTCCATCGGGGCAAGCAGGCGCTCCTCGATCACCTTCGGCTTGCCGGACAGGCCGAAGAGCTTGGGCACCGAAGGACCGTAGATGTCGGCATCGAGCAGCCCTACTTTCAGCCCTTGAGCAGAGAGGGCCAGCGCGAGGTTGCAGGCGGTGGTGGATTTGCCGACGCCGCCCTTTCCGGACGCGACCGCCACGATGTGACGCACGCCGGGGAGGGCCGGGCCGGTCCGGGGGGGCGCCGGCCTGCCGGGCTGGGGCGGGGCGGCCTGCGCCGGAGGCGCGGGCTGGTTCGGCCCACGCTCGGAGGTCAGGCTCGCGAAGACGCCGGAGACGCCGGGCATCGCCAGGATGGTGCCTTCCGCCCGTCGGCGGACCGACTCGAACCGCTCGGCCTCGCT
This sequence comes from Methylobacterium marchantiae, assembly GCF_022179405.1. Taxonomy (GTDB): domain Bacteria; phylum Pseudomonadota; class Alphaproteobacteria; order Rhizobiales; family Beijerinckiaceae; genus Methylobacterium; species Methylobacterium marchantiae. The sequence continues at coordinate 45,098 of NZ_BPQT01000021.1, read as the reverse complement.
CGGGTCGATCAGGATCGAGAACATGACCCGGTTCGTCGGGTCGACAACGACCTGGGAAAGGCGGCCGGATGCGGGCAGCGTCGTACCGCCGGCATCGACGGTGACGGCGGACAGCGCCTTGAGCACGTCGTCGCGGGTAATGGCCAAGATATGCCTCCGGGCGATGCAGACCGGCGCCGCCGATCATGCGTTACCCTGCATGTAACCAAGGACCGTGAGAACGCCAGACCTGTTCCGGTCCAACCTTCGATTTGCGCATGCCGTGCGGCAGGTGGCCTCATCGCCGCCGCCACGCCGGGATCGCGACGAGGTTGCACTTCTCCATCGGCCCGCTCACCACCGACCCGTCGCCACGCCGGTAGATTCCGTGGCGGATGCGGCGACATCCGGGCGGCCCGGACAGGCGCCGGACCCGCTCCACGTGCACGCTGCCGTAGCGGCGATGGGAAAAGTCGTGGCCGCCGATGCGGACGCTCTTGCCGAAGCGGACTTCCGCCATCGCCGACGGGACGTGGCAGGCCATGGCACAGGCAGCGGCGAGGAGGAGGACGAGCGTCCCCCGGATCGCGGAATGCACGGGCTGTCCTCCTCTTCTCATGCTCAAGCTGAACCAAGCGCGCCCTGGTCCGTTGTGAGAGCACCCTTCAGGGGGCGCGGTCTTCGACGAGCGCGCCCGATCCTGACGACAGCGTTCCAGGAGATCACCCATATGCATCAAGGCAACCACCGCGACCACGAGGGCGCGAAGAAGCTGTTCGAACTCGTCAAGGACATCAAGGTCGCGATGATGACCACGGCGGATGCCGACGGGAAGCTCTACAGCCGGCCGATGTGGAGCCAGGACACCGACGAGAACGGTGACATCTGGTTCTTCACCAAGCTGCACTCGCCCAAGACCGCCGAGATCAGCAAGGACAATCAGGTCAACCTCGCCTATTCCGACCCGTCCAGCCAGACCTACGTCTCCATCGCCGGCAAGGCTGAGATCGTCACCGATCAGGCCCTGGTCGACGACAAGTGGAGCGAGAGCATGAAAACCTGGTTCCCCAACGGCAAGGACGATCCGGAAGTCGCTCTGATCCGCATTCACCCGGAGAAGGGGGAATACTGGGACAGCCCTAACGCGACGGCCTTGCACATCTACGGCTACGTCAAGGCCGCGCTCACCGGCGAATCCCCTAAGACCGAGACCAAGAAGGTCGACCTCGTCTGACGAAACCTTTCACGGGCGGGTGCTTCCCTGTGAGGCGTCCGCCCGGCCCGATTGACTCTGGCTCGTCCGCCATGTGCCTTTGAGCGTGGCGGGCACCGTGTTCCGCGCCGGGCTCGCTCACTCTCATGCTCGATCTCGCGACGCGGGTTTACAACCACAATTTCAAGATCGACCCGATCATCCGGTCCCTGCTCGACACCGATTTCTACAAGCTGCTGATGGCGCAGACGATCTTTCGTCGCCATCGCGCCACCGACGTCACCTTCGGCATCCAGAACCGCAGCCGCTCCGTCCGCATCGCCGATTTCGTCGATGTGGGAGAACTGCGCGAGCAACTCGACCATGCCCGCTCCATCAGGCTGAGCAGGGGCGAGTCGACCTGGCTGCGCGGCAATACCTTCTACGGCCACCGCCAGATGTTCTCGGCGGATTTCATGGACTGGCTCGAAGGGTTCCGCCTGCCGGATTACGAGCTCGAAGCGCGCGACGGGCAATACGTCCTCACCTTCCACGGCCCCTGGATCGAGACCACGATGTGGGAGGTGCCGGCGCTCGCCATCCTCAACGAGTTGCGCTCGCGCGGCATCCTGCGCGCCATGGGCAAGTTCGACCTGCAGGTTCTCTACGCGCGGGCGATGACCCGTGTCTGGGAGAAGATCGAGCGGCTGAAGCGGTTGCCGGATCTCTCCATCGCCGATTTCGGCACGCGCCGCCGCCACGGCTTCCTATGGCAGGATTGGTGCGTCGAGGCGATGCGCGAGGGCCTGGGAGACGCCTTTCTCGGCACGTCGAACTGCCTCATCGCCCTGCGTCGCGAGGTCGAGGCGGTGGGTACCAACGCCCATGAATTGCCGATGGTCTATTCGGCGCTCGCCGGAGACGACGAGGCGCTCGCCCAGGCGCCGTACGACGTGCTGCGCGACTGGCAGCAGGATTATGCCGGCAATCTCCTGGTGATGCTGCCCGACACGTACGGAACCACCGGCTTTCTCGCCGACGCGCCCGACTGGATGACGGCCTGGACCGGGATCCGTATCGATTCGAAGGATCCGATCGAGGGCGGCGAGGAGGCGATCGCCTGGTGGGAAGCCCGCGGCTGCGATCCGAAATCCAAGCTCGCGATCTTCTCGGACGGGCTCGATATCGGGACGATCGAGGCGATCCACGCGCATTTCCACGGGCGGATGCGCATCGGCTACGGCTGGGGCACCCTGCTGACCAACGATTTTCGCGGATTGGTGCCGGATCACGGGCTCGATCCGATTTCCATCGTCTGCAAGGTCATCGCCGCCGACGGCCGGCCGACGGTGAAGATTTCCGACAATCCCTCCAAGGCCATCGGTCCGGCGGACGAGATCGCCCGCTACAAGCGCGTTTTCCGCACCGGCGAGACAGTGGCGATGCCGGTGGTCGTGTGATGCTGAAGATCGCCGTGGTCCCTGCCGTGGTCGGAATGTGCGGGAGACGGGCGGCACACCGGCCGTCCGTCTCCTCTGTCAGCCGCGGATGAAATCCGCGATCAGTGCCGGCGCAGCGGCATCGAAGCCGACCACGTCGAGCATGCCGGCATCCTCGGGGTCGGCGATGCTGAAGCCGTTGGAGACGAGCCCCACGACCACGAGCTTCGCGTCGATCCCGGTCTTCCGCCGGTACTCGCGCAAGGCCTCCACCGGGTGGACCGGCCCCGCCCACGTCTCCGAGTCCGTGTAGACCACGAAGGCGTCGGCCTGGACGTTCCGCTCGAGGGCCCAGCGCATGGGCAGCGAGCAATCCGTCCCGCCGAAGGGCAGGTCGGCCGTGGCCGCCACCGCCGCGTGGAGCCGCATCGACGGCCCGATCGGCAGCGCGGTGAGCGCCGCATCCTGGCTCCAGCGCGCACCGGCCCCGGCCGTGAAGCCGACCACCTGCCAATGCTCCTCGGTGGAAGCGGTGACGAGGGCCATGGCGGCCGCCGCCTCACGCGGGGTGAGGGAGGAGCCCGCCACGTGGCCCATGCCCATGGACCCCGAGACGTCGAGGGCCAGGACGAGACGCTTGCCCGTGGGCTTCACCGACGCGAACGCCGTGTAGAACGCGGCGTTCAGCGCCTCGACGATGGCGGACACCGGGTCCCAGGAGAGCCGGCCGCGCTCACCGTGCCCCGAAGCGTAGGTCTTGAGCGCCATGAGCAGCGCCATCGGGTGAAGGCGCGCCTCGAGGATGCGCTTCCGGTCCGACAGCACCGCTCGGACATGCTCGGTCCCCTCGGAGAAGGGGGCGAGCACGCCCGCCGCCGTGAGCCGCCCGAGCTGACGCACGAGGGCTCCCACCGGCATGCGCTCGATCAGCGCCTCGTTCACCGCCCGGCTCGTCATCAGCTCGGTCGGCAACGCCTCCCACGGCAGGCCGTGCGAGCGGATCATCGCCGCGGCCGAAGCCCCGTTGACGCCCGGCGCCTGAACCGAGGCGAAGGCGTGGACGAGCGCCGGAGCGGCCTCGGTCAGCGTACCGCGGCAGATCCAGTCGAACAGGGCGACGCGATCCGGCTCGCCCGTCTCCGGATGGGCCAGCCGCAGGAGGTCGCGATGCGACCAACCGTTGCGCGAGCGGTATTTCACCGCCTGGTAGGCCAGCGCCTCCACGGGGCGGGCGACGTACCAATGGGCGACGGCACGGCGCAGGCCTCGGCCCCAGCCGCGCATCGCCTCGACGGCGGACGCGAACTGGAACAGATGCGTCGCCGTGCGGCAGACCCGCGGCAGGGCGGCCAGGGCCGCCCGCCGGGTGGCGAGGGCATGCTCGCCCTCCGCCGAAGCGGCGAGCGCCAGGGCGAAGATGGCCGAGTCCTGCTTCGGAGCCCGGCCGGCCTCGCTCACCGCGACGATGGCGGCGACCGCCCGCGGACCATCCTCCGCAAGGCACCGAAGGACGGCCTGCGCATTCTCGCGCGTCAACACGACGGGGCCCGCATAGTACGAGCCGACCTCGGAGCCGAGCACCAGGAAGCGGTCGAGCCGCGTCCAGTCGCTCACCGGGAAGGCGTGTCCGCCGGCCGAGTTCGGCACGGTACGGGGAATGGGCTCCGACTGCGGATTGCGCCGGAGCGAGAACAGCTTGGCATAGGACATCTTCGCTCGCTCCTATCTCCACGAGGCATGGTGCCTGGTGGTTCGTTGCGGTCGCGCGGGCATGGGTCTGAGGCAGGAGGGTTCTTTGCTCTACCGTCTGAGCTACGGGCATCGCTGCCCGGCGGGAGTCGAACCCGCGACACAAGACGTCGATAACCCTGCCATCTCGGCCCGCGCGGCCGATCGGGTGATCCGCTCACCGATCCGGGTCGGCCATGCGGGCATGTGTTCGGGGGACGGTGTCATGAGCTTCGGGACTTGGTGGCCCCGGCGGAGTTCGAATCCGCATCCTCCGCGAGGCAACGCCTGCGGCGCTCTACCGGTAACCGTCGCCCACCGGCCCGCATGGGCCGCCGGGGTTTCCGGCGCATGCGCGGATTCGCGAGCGGGATCGCTCGCGCCATGCAGGCGATGGAAATATCGGGGATGAGGGAATTACGTGATCACGGCCTCAAGGCCGCGCGGACATGGTCGAGGCGAACGGATCGGCCGCGAGGCCGTCAAGGATTCGAACCTCAGGGCTCGAGAGCCCTTCATCCCAAAGATAACCGTTCGTCAGCGGCCCGCGCGCAGCGGCCGGATCACGGACTGACTGGTCGCCGGACTTCGCCCCCGAGACAGGCGAACGCGGCGACGCGTTGGTCGACTTTCTTCATGCGTTGCTCCGTCCGCGGCAGGGACCGAATGGCGAGGGACGCGGGCGTGTCGAATGGGGCTCGGGCGTTTTCACGTTGCAGGTGATAACCGAGCCCCCGCCGGCCCGCGCCGGTGAGGACATAGACTCTGCCGGTCATGAACGATCGAGGACGACTGGGCCTCAAGGCCCCCACGGCTCGCGACCGTGGACGTCGGGATTGAGCGATAACCCTCGATCACCGGCCCGGCAGGCCGATGCCGGGGTGATTAGAGTCGCGCCCCACTCAAGTCAAGCTGAAACTTGAAAAATCTTACAGTTCGGTCCATGTCTCGGAGATGATCACATCCGCTCAGATCCGCGCCGGCCGCGGGCTGTTGAAATGGACGCAAGGGACGCTCGCGGCGCGGGCCTCCCTCTCCATCGTCACCCTCAACATGATCGAGAGCGATCAGGTGGCCCCGCGCAACCGGACGCTCGACGCCATCCGGAGCGCTCTCGAAGGGGAGGGCGTCCGCTTCATCGGCGACGAGACGGAAGGGTTCGGGGTGATGCTGCGGGCGCAGCCGGGACAAGCAGCAAGAGCCGCCGCATCGCTATGAGCCGTCGCATCGATCTCAACGCCGATCTCGGGGAGGGCTACGGCCCCTACACGCTCGGTGACGACGAAGCCCTCCTCGGCCTCGTCACCTCGGCCAACGTCGCCTGCGGCTTTCATGGCGGCGACCCGTCGATCATGGTCGCGACCGCCGCGGCGGCCAAGGCGCGCGGCGTTTCCATCGGCGCTCATCCGGGCTTCCAGGATCTGCGCGGCTTCGGCCGCCGGGTCCTCGCCGAAAGCGCGGCCGAGATCGAGGCGGGGGTGGCCTACCAGATCGGCGCGCTCCAGGCCTGCGCCGCGCTCGGCCATCATCGCGTCACCCATGTGAAGGCGCATGGCGCCCTCGCCAACCTGTCGAATGCCGAGGCCGACGTGGCAGGCGCCATCGCGCGCGCCGTCCGCGCCGTCGACCGGGACCTTCCGCTGGTGGTGATGCCGGGGCTCGCCGTGGAGCGTGCCGCCCTGGAGGCGGGTCTCTACGTGGTGCGGGAGATCTACGCCGACAGGGCCTATGCCGATGACGGCCAGCTCTGCGCCCGGTCGCTTCCCGACGCCGTCATCCACGACGCGGACGAGGCGGCGCAGCGGGTCCGGCACATGGTGGAGGAGGGGGCAGTGATCACGTCGTCCGGCCGCCGGATCCCGGTGACGATCGACACGGTCTGCGTCCACGGCGACACGCCGCATGCGGTGGAAACGGCCCGTGCGGTGCGGCAGATCTTGGTGGAAGCCGGTTTCGAGATTGCACCCTTCGACACCGCCCGATGAGGAAATGAATACAAAGGTCAGCGGAGACAGGGATCGTTTCGTGTCAACAACCCGTTCCTCACGACGATCACGCCGGCCATACCGCCGCGGGATCGCGTGCGTGGCGTTGAGACGGAACCGAGATGGCGACACCGAAACCGGCTGACGTGGCACCGCAGAAGCCGCCTGCCTCCCGCGATCCCGGCGACAGGACCGGTGTGTCGCGGGCGACTCCGGTGCAGAATACGATGTTGCCGCCGAGGGCGACACGTGTCGCTGCGGCCGAGACCATACCGTCCTCGCTGGCCTCCCCGCTCATCGTCACCGCGCTCATCGTCTCGGGCCTCTATATCGGCCGCGACGTCCTCATCCCGATCGCCATCGCGGTCCTGCTCTCCTTCGTCCTCGGCCCTATCGTCCACCTGCTGCGGCGACTGCGTTTCGGTCGCTTCCTCTCGGTTGCGACCTCCGTGGTGGTGGCGCTCGGCGTGGCGGCGGCCCTCGCCACCCTCATTGGCGTTCAGCTCGCGGATCTGGCCAAGGACGTGCCGCGCTATCGCACCACCATCGAGCGCAAGGTCGAGGGGTTGCGGGACAGTCCGGCTGGCCGGATGGCCGATTATGTCGCCAATATCGGTAGGACCATGCATCAGGGCGGGGAGGAGAGCCCGAAACCCGAAGCCGCCAAGCCCGAGGCATCGGGCGCGAAATCCAATGCTCCGCCCCCCGAGAAGGCCATTCTCGTCGAGATGAAGGAGCGATCGCCGGACCCGATCGCTCTGGCCAACACCATCCTGTCGCCGATCCTGCACCCGCTCGCCACGACCGGTATCGTCTTCATCGTCCTGCTGTTCCTGCTGATGCAGCGGGAGGACCTGCGCGACCGCATGATCCGCCTCGTCGGATCGAGCGACCTGCACCGGACCACGGTGGCGATGGACGACGCGGCCCGCAGGCTGAGCCGCTATTTCCTGGTGCAGCTCGCGCTCAATGCCGTCTTCGGCATCGTCATCGGAATCTGCCTCTCGGTCATCGGCGTGCCGAACCCCGCGCTGTGGGGCATCTTCTCGGCGCTGATGCGGTTCGTGCCCTATATCGGCGCGGCCGTGTCGGCGGTCTTCCCCCTCGCCCTGGCGGCGGCGGTCGATCCCGGCTGGTCGATGGTCATCGCGACGCTGGCGGTATTCCTGATCCTCGAACCCCTGACCGGCCACGTCATCGAGCCGATGCTCTATGGCCAGTCCACCGGCATGTCTCCGTTCGCGGTTCTGGTCTCGGCGCTGTTCTGGACCTGGCTGTGGGGACCCGTCGGCCTGCTGCTCTCGACGCCGCTCACGGTCTGCCTCGTGGTCCTCGGCCGGCACGTGGACAAGCTCGAATTCCTCGACGTCCTGTTCGGCGACCGGCCGGCACTGACCCCGGTGGAGAATTTCTACCAGCGCATCCTCGCCGACGATCCGGAGGAGGCGCAGGAGCATGCCGAACTCATCCTGAAGGATTGCTCGCTCTCGTCCTATTACGACGACGTGGTGCTCAAGGGTCTCGAACTCGCCGCCCGCGACGCGGCCCGTGGGGTGCTCACACCCGACCAGAAGACCGACATCCGCGATACGGTCGCCGTGCTCATCGCCGAGATGGACCGGCGCGACGCCGAAGTGCCCGACGACGAGTTCGCTGCCCCGAACGACGTTCCCGCACACTGGAAACAGGACGGTGCGGTCCTGTGCGTGACCGGGCGGAGTTTCGTCGACGAATCTGCCTGCGCGATCCTGGCGCAGCTGCTCGGAAAGCGCGGCATCGGCACGCGGATCGTCCCCTTCGCCGACGTGGCACGGGTCCAGGTCGACGAGTTCGATCCCGGCCCCGCCCGGATGATCTGCGTTGTGTCGCTCGCCATCAATGGCGAGCCGACGCATCTGCGCCGTCTCGTCGGGCGGCTGAAGCGGCGCATGCCCGATCTGCCCATCGTCGTCGGCCTCTGGCAGGCGGACCACGAAATCCTCAACGACGAAGGTCAGCGGGCGGCGATCGGCGCCGACATCCACGTGTCGTCGCTCGATGCCGCCCTGCAGGCCGTGCTTTCGAGGGTCGGCACCGCAGCACCGGCCGCCGCTGCGCCGGAACGGCCGGTGACGATACCGGCACCGATGCCGGTTGCGGAAGCGGTTGCCACCTGAGGGCGTGGCGGCTTCGCCCGAGGTCGATCACGGGTCTCCGATGCCGGACGTAGAGGTCCCGTTCGCCATAGCCCGCAACGGTGCTTGCTTGTGGAACCGGGCTTGACGAGGCTCGCGGGTCTCCGCTTCGGTTGCGGGGCACGGTTTAACAGGAGGCCTCTCGATGAGCGTCGTCGATCTCGCACGGTTCATGGAAGACCTCGCCACCGAGTCCGGGCAGGCGATCCTGCCGTTCTTCCGCGCCTCGTTCGGCATGGACGACAAGGGCAGGGGAACAGGTGCCTTCGACCCCGTGACGGAGGCCGACCGCGCCGCCGAAACGATCCTGCGCGGCCGGATCAAGGGCACGTTTCCGACGCACGGCATCGTCGGTGAGGAGTTCGGCTCGGATCATGCGGATGCGGAATGCGTCTGGGTGCTCGACCCGATCGACGGCACGCGCGCCTTCATCACCGGCCTTCCCACCTGGGGAACGCTGATCGGGCTGCTCCATGACGGCGTCCCCGTGCGCGGCCTGATGAACCAGCCCTATCTCGGCGAGCGCTTCGTCGGGGATGGGGCGAGCGCGACCTTCCATGGCATTCGCGGGCCGCGCAAGCTGATGACCCGCCGCTGCGAGCGCCTCGCCGATGCGCTGCTCGCCACCACCGATCCGCGCCTGTTCGCACAGGGCGACGAGCAGGACCGGTTCAAAAGCATCGAGAGCGCCGTGCGCATGTCTCGCTACGGCACCGATTGCTACGCCTATTGCATGCTTGCGGCGGGGCAGATCGACCTCGTGGTCGAGGCGGGCCTGAAGCCGCACGACATCGTCGCGCTGATCCCGATCATCGAAGGCGCCGGCGGCATCGTCACCGCCTGGGACGGCGGTCCCGCCGCGAAGGGCGGCCGGATCGTCGCCGCCGGAGATGTCAGGCTGCATGCGGCGGCTTTGCGCCACCTCAATCCGTGAGCCCCATCTCATTACAGAAGCACCTTTCCCGGATGTCTGCAGCGTCGGCGGAAGGTGATACGGGAACCAGCGAGAGTGGCGCCGCGATAGCGGCTCGATATGACCGGCACGAGGATTCTGGCCGCTGCGCGGCTTTCTGCTCTGGTCCCCAGATCGGATTTCACTGCCGCTCCACCCCGTCAGGGAAAGGTCGCACTTACTCCTCACGGTCGTACGAGGGGCCTTTCAGGCACTCGCCGCGGCGACGCCCTTCCTGTCCGATTCCGCTCTGTCCGGCGCCGCCGATGTTCCCGGCACGAAGGCATCGAAGGCAGCCCAGAAATCGTCGCGGATCGCGTCGCGCTCGGACAGGATTTCGTGCCGGGCATCGGGCAGCACCATCAGGAAACCGGAGGGCATGCGGGCCACGAACCGCTCCGTGATCCTGGTATCGCAGACCGGATCGGCGCCGGCGGCGATGACGAGCGCGGGAATCCGAATGGCGGCGGCCGCGCGTGGATCGCTCAGCTTCGCCATGGCTCGGAACGCGCCAACGATCCAGCCGACGCTGGGATCGCCCACGGCACCGGCACCCACGGCCCGCGCCGCCTGTGCGTTGCGCTCGTACCGGGCTGGATCGCCGGAAAGACGGTTTCCCTGGAAGGGGTTCGTCGCGATGGAGACGGGCTTGCCACGGGGAATGTAGCGGCGCCCGAAGCCGAGCCGGTGCAGGATACGGGCGAGAAGGAAGCTCGCGCCCGGAAAACGGATCATCCGGATCGACAGCATCGGCGCCACGGTGACGATGCGGGTGAAGGGCAGCCACCCCTCCGCCGCCCCGGTGAGGGCGACCGCGCCGCCCATGGAATGGGCGAGGCACATATGCGGATGCGGCATCAGCGGCCGCAGGATCGCATCCTCGATCGCCTTCAGGTCGCGGTGGTAATCGTCGAACCGGGCGACATGCCCGCAATGCGGATCGGCGACCTGGCGTTGCGATTCCCCCTGGCCACGCCAATCGAACGCCACCACGGCGAAGCCGCGCCGGCGCAGGTCGGTGATGGTCTCGTAGTACTTCTCGATAAACTCGGCCCGACCCTGAAGCAGGCAGACCGTGCCCTTCACCAGCCGCGTCGTCGGGCGCCAATGGGCCACCCTCAAACCGATCCCGTCATCGGCATGGACCGTGACCAACGTGCCTCCCGGCGGAACCGGATTTTCAGGGGTCGAAGCAAGGGTCAACATCGGGGCGATCCGGACGAGAGGGTCGGCGTAAAAATTTGCATCCGTGGGGGTATCCAAACTCTTGAAGCCTTCCGGCACGCCTCCGATATTGGAGGAGCGCTGGCCGATACGGCGGCGCAATGGTCCGGCCCTCGGGCGGACATGAACGTTACATGTTGCTTCTTAAGGAGAATGTGTCATGCGCCAGTTCGATCTTGCTCCCCTCTATCGCTCCACCGTCGGTTTCGACCGCCTCTTCTCCGCCCTCGACCAGTTCGTGAGCGCCGACGCGGTCCCGACCTACCCGCCCTACAACATCGAGCGCACCGGCGAGAACGCCTATCGCATCACCGTCGCGGTGGCGGGCTTCACCGATTCCGACCTCTCCATCGAGGTGAAGGAAAACGCGCTGACGCTCAAGGGCGAGCGCAAGCCGGATGTCAGCCGGAAGGTAGAGGTTCTGCACCAGGGCATCGCGGCCCGCGGTTTCGAGCGCCGGTTCCAGCTCGCCGACTATGTCCAGGTGACGGGCGCGGCACTGGAGAACGGCCTGCTTCACATCGATCTCGTCCGTGAGATTCCCGAAGCCAAGAAGCCGCGCCAGATCCAGATCGCCACATCGGGCCCCGTGAAGGCGCCCGTGATCGAAGGTGCGGTCCAGCAGGCGGCGTGATCGCCACTGTTACGAAGAGGGGCGCCCCGGCCGCGATGCCGGGGCGTTTTCTCATGGTCAGTACCCGCCGAAGAAACGATCGCCGCGGCTCGGCTCCCGGCAGCGATAGCCCACGAGGCAATTCGGATCGTCGCGGGTGGGGGCATAGGCCGGGACGGTGATCTCGGTGACCTCGCAGAAACCCCGGTCGCGCACGAAGCGGTCGTAGGTGGCCCCGCCCGTGCCCAGCACGATACCTCGGCTCCGGGTGACCGTCGCCTGCGCCTGAGCGCAGGTCATGTCGGTGGTGGAGGCCCGCTGCGCGAGGGTGGGCCGGATCATGACCTGCGAGGCGACGCCCAGGATGGCGAGCGTGCCGATGAGACGGGAGACCTTGACCACGCTTGAATGAACCTCGTCCCGACCGCGCAGAATCGCACGGTCGGCCGAGAGCAACTCCGGACCGGCCCGTCAGGTTTCGGTCTCTTCCAAGTTTCGGTCTCTTCTCAGAGATCGCCGAACATCAGCTGTCCCTGCGGGCTCTGCCTGCGCGGCGAGGCCGCAGGCCTCTCCTTGCGGGCGGGCGGCTTCGGTGCCGGGCGGTCCCGCTTCGGCTCGCCCCGCATCCTGGCCTTCGCCTTGTCACGGGCCACAGCCTCGGGCGCGTTCGGATCGTCGTTCAGCCACTTGCCGCGCTTGATCACTTCGTTGACCCGGCCTTGGTTCACCCCGACCTTGAAGGCGATCTCCTGCTGGGTCATTCCCGTGGAGGCGTGGAGGTCGAGGATCGCCCTGGCGAGGTCCGGTGTCATCTTCTGCCCGGTGAGGCGCCGGGCCGGCTTGATCGTGCGCGTCGCCCTGTCGCGCTCGCGCATCCGCTCCAATAGGGCGAGCGCCATGTTCATGCCGTGCTCGCGCAACGACTCCTCGAATTCCTTCAACGTCGCCATCGTCGGCTTCCTCGTTGCCGTCGCGGCCGAACCTTCGAACCTGGCCGCGACCAGGAAGAACGGTCGGGCGTGCGCCAAGGTTGCGACGGATGCCATCGGTCGGTCAGCCATGGTTGAGCCCGCCCTGGCGCGATGACAACCGGCCGTCGACGTCATCCACCGCTAATGCATCGGGAGCGGGGCGTCGTATGGCTGAAGATGCTGCGCTTTATGCTGCCCTTGGCGGAAAGCCCGGCCTTCGGTTAAACCGCGCCATACGCGGCTTTGAGGACGCTTCCCCGATGATCAGCCCGATCCTTTCCGTCGCCCGCGACGGATCAGCTCCCGGCGCTCACTCCCTGGTCGATGCGCTGGAGAGCGGTTCGGTCCTGGTCTTCCACGACGAAGACTTTCCCTTCAGCGATTTCGAGCAGCGCTTCGTCCAGCGTCCCTTCGCCGACGGAAAGGCCAAGAACGTCAACATCCGCGGCAAGGAAGCCGCCCTCAGGGGCGCGGCCGGAACGCCCGAGGAGCAGGAGGCGCTTCGCCAACTCCTCATCCGCTACAAGGCCTTCGCGCAGGGCCTGATCGACCGGCACCTGCCGGCCTATACCGGCAAGGTCTCGCTGGCCGGCACGTCGTATCGCCCGTTCGAGGTGGACCAGCGCAAGCTGAGCTGGCGCCGCGACGATACCCGGCTCCACGTGGACGCCTTCCCGTCCAACCCGATCGGCGAGAAGCGCATCCTGCGCATCTTCCGCAACGTCAACCCGGACGGGCAGCCGCGCCTGTGGCGGGTGGGCGAGGATTTCGGCTCGATGGCGGAGAAGTTCCTGCCGCGCCTGCCCGGCTACTCGCCCTTCTCGGCCCGGGTACTGGCGGCCCTCCGCATCACCAAGGCGCGTCGCTCCGAATACGATCACCTGATGCTGCACCTCCACGATGCCCTCAAACAGGACATGGAGTATCAGGCGAAGGCACCCCAGGCCGATGTGCAGTTCGCCCCGGGCCAGACCTGGGTGACGTTCTCAGACCTCGTCATGCATGGCGCCATGGGCGGCCGCTACATGCTGGAACAGACCGCATACCTGCCCGTCACCAGCCAGGCCGATCCGGAGCGCAGCCCTCAGCGCATCCTGGCCAGGAAGCTCGGGCGCAAGCTGCAGTGACGTCCCACTCGCATCGATACGGATTTAGGACCGCACCATGATCCTCGAAATCGCGCAGATCGACATCAAGGCCGGTATGGAGGCGGAGTTCGAGGCCAACATCGCCAAGGCCTCGGAGATCTTCAAAGCCGCCAAGGGCTGCAGGAGCTTCGCGGTGCGCCGCTCCGTCGAGAAGCCGCAGCGCTACCGGCTCCTGATCGAGTGGGAGACCCTCGCCGACCATACCGAACTGTTCACCGGCTCGCAGGCCTGGAAGGATTACCGCGCGATGGTCTCGCCGTGTTTCGAGGGACCGCCCAGCGTCGAGCATACGGAGCTCACACTCCAGGCTTTCTGACGCCGGAGACGATCACCGCCCGGATTGGCGGACCAGCATCTTCATGCGGCTGTCGAGAAGCGCCCAGCGCTCCGAGATGCCGTCGCCGACGCAGGACCTGAAGGAATCGCCCGCGTAGAAGCCGACATTGGTCTCGATGTAGCGGCAATTCATCACCGGCGGCACCATCACGACGAGCGGGACGGGCAGGACGATCAGGCTGGCATCCAGCAGGAACCAGAAGAGCCATCCGCGGCCGAAGAGACGCCGCGGCCGATCCGCATCGTCGGAATCTTCATGCAGAGATCCGCGTGCATACAGAATGTCCCTGGCGACATCCTGATGGGTAGTGCGCGCCGGAGTGGCGGCATCGCGCTCGGCGCGCGCGTGGAAGAAGCCGGCACCGGCACGGAATGGGGTTCGGTTGGCCAGGACAGGCGACATCACACCCTCGAAAAGCTCGAGCGATTCGTATCATCGAAACCCTGCGTTGTGTCTGCCGGAACTACGCAGCGCTCCGCCGTTGCCGGAATACGGTTAAATACGGCACCTCGAATCGGGGACGGTCGATCGAGTCGGGTGACGCGGCTCAGCGAAGGCGGTCGGATATCGTCCTGAGCGTCGTTTCGATGGAGAGGGTGTGCCGGGTGATGTCCCGTCGCGCGCAGGCGGTGGTCCTGAGGAATTCCGGCATCATCGAGGACGGGCGGTATCCGCATTCCACGAAGATCGACAGGAGCAGGAAGGCCAGCGGCCCGAGCATCAGAAGGAGCCTGAAGCCGAGATAGGTACGGGCGAATCCGCCTTGGCCCGACCGGCGTCGCGCGTTGCCGGATCTTGCCCCGCCGGATCTTGCTTGGTCGGATCGTACCTCCTCCCTGCGCCGCGGCGGAGGTCCTTGCTCGGGCGGGCGGTCGAGATCCTCGTCGCCGTCGGGGAAATGCGCGTCACGAAACCGTTCGAGCTTGCTCCTGGCCATCACCGTCGTCTCGATCGCAGAGAGAGGCATCGTTCCCCGAACTTCGTAAGATTCGGATAATCACGGGCACGCCAAAGAAGCCGTGCACGGGCGATCCAGCCGATGCAGAAGCTCCGGAGGATGACGATCGGCACGGTGACAGCCGTCCGTCGACTGCGTACTGAAGGATGACAGCCTCGAAAAGGCGGTCTTGTCCGAAGCGTCCTGCACAAGCGTCAGTCGCCCATGATCCAGCGCCCCCTCCGCATCGGCACCCGAGGCAGCCCGATGGCCCTCGCGCAGACGGGGATGGTCCGCGACAAGATCGTCGCGGCCAATCCAGGGCTGGAGGCGGAACTCGTGGTGGTCAACACGGTGGCCGACCGCATCCTCGACCGGCCGCTCTCGGAGATCGGCGGCAAGGGCCTCTTCACGAAAGAGCTCGAACAGGCGCTCTTCGCCGATGTGGTCGACGTGGCCGTGCATTCGATGAAGGACGTTGAGACCTGGCTGCCGGACGGGCTGGTCATCGCGTGCATCCTGGAGCGGGACGATCCGCGCGACGCCTTCCTCTCCACGCAATCGGACGGCTTTGCCGGTCTCGCGGCGGGTGCGCGCGTTGGCACCTCGTCCCTGCGCCGGGCCGCCCAGGTCCTGATGCGGCGGCCGGACCTGCGCATCGTCCCCATGCGCGGCAACGCCAATACCCGGATGCGCAAGCTCGAAGAGGGCACCTGCGAGGCGACGCTCCTGGCACTCTGCGGCCTCGAACGTCTCGGCATGGCCGATATGGCGCGAAGCGTTCTCGCCGTCGACGAGATGCTCCCCGCAGTGGCACAAGGCGCCCTCGGCATCGAATGCCGGGAGGCGGATGCCGACATCCGGGCCCTGCTGAGGCCTCTCGAATCCGCCACCTCCACGGCCGAACTCGCAGCCGAGCGCGGCCTGCTGGCCGAACTCGACGGATCGTGCCGCACGCCGATCGCGGCCCTGGCACGGATCGAGGGTGAGATGCTGACCCTCGACGGCCTGCTGTTCCTTCCCGACGGCTCAGTCCATTGGGCCGTCCATCGCTCCGGCCCGGCATCGGACGCCGCCCGGATCGGACGGGACGCCGGAGCGGAACTGAAACGCGCGGCGGGCGACACCTATGCGAGGCATCTGCAATAGACCGCCCACCGCAACGGAAGCTCCCTGTTCGCTGAGGCGCGGCATTTTCGTAGCTTGCCGACGAGAGAGGAAAGGTTAATCGCTCACTCGGTACTGTCACCGTATGTTGTCATACATTCCCTGGCCGGGAGACACCGATGCACGATGTCGCCTCCGACAGATCGATAACCCCGAACGTCTTGATCCACCTCGATGTGGATACGTCGGACGGAGAGGTGATTACGATCGAGAACGGCGGCGATGCGACCCTGATCGCGGCGCTTCAGACGCGGATCGAGGCGCAGGCCCTGATCATCAGCCAGCAGGAACTGTCCCTCGCCCATAGCCGCAAGATCTTCGAGCGCGCGTCGGCCGCGGCCCGGATCGGGGTCTGGGAATGCCGCCTCGCAGACGAAGCCCTGACCTGGACCGACACCGTCTACCGGATCTTCGATCTGCCGGTCGGCTCGCCGGTGGATCGCAAGACCACCCTCGAATGCTACAGCCCGGGATCGAGGGCACAGCTCGAGGAAGTCCGGACCCGCGCGATCGCAGAGCGCAGCGGTTTCAGCCTCGACGCCGAGATCGTGACGGCGATGGGCAACCGGCGCTGGATCAGGCTGACCGCGACCGTCGAATGCGAGGACGACGCGCCCGTCCGCATCTTCGGCATGAAGCAGGACATCACCGAGGAAAAGCTCCTCTCCGATCGCACCCGCTACCTCGCCGAGTTCGACACCCTGACGGGCCTGCCCAATCGCAGCGTCTTCCAGGCCCGGCTCGCCGACATGGGACGGGAGGGCGCCCTCGTCCTCATCGACCTCGACGGTTTCAAGCAGGTCAACGACACCTATGGCCATACGGCCGGCGACATCTGCCTCGTCGAGGTCGGGCGCCGCCTGAGGGAGACATGCCGTCACACGGAGTTCGTCGCCCGCGTCGGGGGCGACGAATTCGGGATCGTGGTGGACGCTGCCATCGGCACGGAAGGCCTCTGCGCCCTGGCGGAACGGATCATCGGCGCCATGGGACGACCGATCGTCTCGGAGGAGCGGACCTTCGCCATAGGCGCCTCGGTCGGCATCGCGACCATGTCGCTCTCCACCCCGGAGAACATCTTTGCGCGGGCCGACACGGCGCTCTATGCCGCTAAGGCAGCGGGCCGCGGCACATTTCGTCTGGCAGCGCCCGCGGAGTGAGGGCGATCGCCTCAGGCCGACGCGTAATGCGGGGACGATAAGGGGGCCAGGCCGCGCTCGGTCGCCATCATCCGGGCGAGGGCGACGATCTCGCGAACCTGAAACGGCTTACGGACCGCCAGACTGCCCCGCAACGGCCTGCGCTCGAAATGCGCATTGGTGGATGCGTAGATGACCGGCCTGTCCGGGCGAAGCTCGCGAAAGACATCGGCCACCATCCAGCCGTCGATCATTCCGGGAAGATGGATGTCTGTCAGCAACCAGTCCAGGTCGCGGCCGTGAGTCCTGAGCAGCGTCAGAGCAGCCTCGCCGCTGGAAGCAGCGACCACTGCAAGGCCGGCTCGCTCGCACTGCGTCGTCAGCATATCCAGCAGGAGGTAGTTGTCCTCCACGATCAGAACTTTCGGCGCGTCACTCATGCGGACCATCGACTTTTTGCATCGATAAATGAATGCTGTAATGGTTAAGCTTCTCTCAACGACAACGTTGATTCGGTTGCCGGGCGTTCAGAACCCTCGTTCGTTCGGCCACATTCCTGAGATGGGCAAGGCCAATGACGGCAGGGCCAATGACGGCAGGGCCAATGACGGCGAGGACGATGGCGAGCGAAGGGGTGGGCGACACCTCCGCACGATCCGAGGTCTACGATCCGGCCATGCTGGCCGAGCTCGAGGACGTCTTCGGCCACGACCATCTGATGCAGCTCCTGTCGCTGCTCAGGGTCGAGATCGGCGAGAGATTCCGTATCGGAAACGACGAGCCCAGCGCGCTCGGTCGGGATGCGCATGCCCTGCTGTCGTCCAGCGGATCCCTCGGCTTCCTGGACCTCTCGCATCGCTGCTCGGACATCGAGCGGGCGTGCATCGCCGGCACCGATGTCTCCGTTCTCCTGCGGGACGTCAGGGCGGCGGCCGTTGGTGCCCTGGCGGCGATCAGCACCCTGGAGGCACGCGACCGGTGACGGTCCTGAGGCCAGCGACGGTCGGCCTGGCCCGTGCTGCGTTGCCGCAACGACACAGGCTCGCCGCGACCCGGTCGGAAGCCTCGCTTCGTCGCGCGGTCGCCGCATTTGAGGTGCGACACGAGGGATGTGCGAACATGAAAGCCGGTTTCCCGAGTAGAGGTGCCGGATGACACATCGCGCGACTGGAATTCGGGCGTGAAACGTCCCGTCAAGGTTGACGGAACCTTCGCTTAACCCGCTCGACCTACAACGACCGCATCACCGAACGACCCCGCGGAACGCCACTCCATCCGTCGTCCCGCCCGAGGAGACCTAGATCATGTCCATGACCGCGCGCTTTCGCGTGTTTCCGCTCGCGGCGGCTCTCTGCGCCGCGCTCAGCGTCGCCGCCTGCACCAACGACAAGGATCTGGCCGACGCTTCGGGATTTGCCGGCGGCGCCAACACGCCGGGCAGCGCGCAGGATTTCGTCGTCAATATCGGCGACCGGGTCTTCTTCGAATCGGATTCGACCGACCTGACCCCGACCGCCACGGCGACCCTCGACAAGCAGGCCCAGTGGCTGCAGCGCTATCCCCGCTACACCTTCCTGGTCGAAGGCCATGCCGACGAGCGCGGCACCCGCGAGTACAATTTCTCGCTGGGCGAGCGTCGCGCGCAATCCGTCAAGGACTACCTGTCCTCGCGCGGCCTCGCCGCCGGACGGATGCGCACGGTGTCCTACGGCAAGGAGCGCCCGGTGGCGGTCTGCAACGACATCTCCTGCTGGTCCCAGAACCGCCGCGCGGTGACGGTCCTCGACCGGGGCGCCGGCTCCTGAGCACCGGACGTTCGCCGTTTCCGGCCGCGGCCCCATTTTTGCCGCGTCCCGGAGCATCTGCTATCGGCGGCACGCCGCCGATGCGGCCGTGTCCTCGTCCGATCCGACCACAGGTGCCGTTTCCCATGCTCCGCCGCCTGCTCATCGTACCCCGTTCCTCGGCGTCCCGCCTTTTGGCGTCCACCTTCCTCGCGGCTTTTCTTCCGCTCGCCGCCATCGCCCCCGCGACGGCGCAGGATGCGTCGGACTTCGTCGTCCGCCTGAACCGCATCGAGAACCAGTCGCGCCAGATGGCCGGGCAGATCGAGACTCTCCAGTACGAGAACCGCCAGCTCAAGGAGCAGCTTCGCAAGTTCCAGGAAGACGTCGAGTACCGCCTGCAGGAGGGCAAGGGCGGCGCCGGCAAGCCTGCCGCCTCCCCATCGGGCACCAATCCCGGCCAGGCCAAGCCGCAGAAGCGCAGCGACGCCTTCGATCCCGAACAGAATCCGGGCCGTCCCGGCGGGCCGATGCCGCTCGGCACGACGATGCCTTCCGCCGCCATCGCCGCCGCTCCGCCATCGCGGACCCCGAGCGTGCCGCCGACCGTGGTCGAGGCCGATGACGACGAGCCGGGCCTGTCGCCTCCCGGCATCGGCGGCCCCGTCGACCTGACACCGCCCTCGCGCGTGCCGACGACGGGCGCGCTGCCGAGCCCCTCGCGTCCGATGACCAGCGTCGCGGCCACGGCCTCGGGCGACGCGCGGGCGGATTACGAGACGGCCTATGGCTACATCGCCGACCGCCATTACGAGCAGGCTGAGATGAGCCTGCGCCAGTTCATCCAGTCGCATCCGCGCGATGCGCAGGTGCCCTCCGCGACCTACTGGCTCGGCGAGAGCTACCTTCAGCGCAACCGCAACCGCGAGGCGGCCGAGCAGTTCCTGAAGGTCTCCACCGACTATGCCCGCTCGCCCCAGGCTCCCGATGCGATGCTGAAGCTCGGCGTCTCGCTCAACGCCCTCGGCGCCCGCGAGCAGGCCTGCGCCACTCTGGCCGAGCTGGAGCGGAAATTCCCCTCCGCCTCGCCCGGTCTCCGCCAGAGCGTGGCCCGCGAGCAGAAGCGCGCGCGCTGCGCCGCTTGAGCGCGGAACCTTCGACCGACGACGCGGACGCATTGCTCGCCGCTCCGCTGCGGCCCTACCTGAACGTATCTCCCTTGCTGATCGCGGTCTCCGGCGGCCCGGATTCCACCGCTCTGATGCATCGGGCGGCGCGCCTCGGCTCCGCGTATCCGATCCATGTGGCGACGGTGGATCACGGCCTGCGTCCCGAGAGCATCGTTGAGGCACGGAAGGTGGGTCTCGCCGCCCGGGCGCTGGGACTGCCCCACCACATCCTCACCTGGGAGGGCGACAAGCCGAGCCGGGGAATCCAGGCCGCGGCCAGGAATGCGCGTTACGGGCTTCTGGCGGAATGCGCGGGCCTGATCGGTGCCGAGACCGTGCTCACCGGTCACACCGCCGACGACCAGGCCGAGACGGTGCTCATGCGCCTCTTTGCCGGAAGCGGTCCGACGGGTTTGGCCGGCATGCGGCGGGAGCGGGAACTCGCGCCGGGCCTGCGCCTCGCGAGGCCGTTCCTCCATATCCGCAAGGCGGACCTCGTCGCCTATTGCGACCGCCATGGGCTCGAACCCCTGCGCGATCCGTCGAATGCCGACGAACGCTTCGCCCGCGCCCGCCTGCGGCGTCTGATCCCGGATCTCGCCACCGAGGGCCTCGACCCGGAACGCCTCTGCCGCCTCGCCGACCGCATGGCCCGCGACGAGGAGGCGCTGCTCCAGGCCGCGCGCACGGCCCTCGCCGCGCATCGGGTTCCCGCGCGTACTGACGTCGTGCTCGATGGCCAGGCGCTCGCCGCCCTGCCGGACGCGATCCTGCTGCGCGCGGTCGATCTCGCTCTGAGCGAGGCCGGGGGAGGGGGCTCGCAACGCCTCGAGCGCCTGGAGCGGCTGGTCTTCGAAGACCTGCGCCCGGCTCTCGCGGCGGGGGTTCCGATAAGGCGGACGCTGCGCGGCATCCTGGTCGATCTGGGGGAAGACGGCGTGCTTTCCTTCGGTCGGGCCCCGGCGCGGCGGTCGCCGTCTTAGGGCCGCGCTCACCTTTCCCCTGACAGGCTTGCCGCAGGCTGGCCCGATTTACTTGGCAAGGGGGTCGGCACTGCCTACATTGCCGACATGCATCCGAGTGATCCGCCCCTTTAGCGCGGGACCGGACGCCCCCAGGGATTGATCGATGAACCCGAACTTCCGCAACTTTGCCTTGTGGGTCGTCATCTTCCTGCTCGTGCTGGCCCTCGTCACCCTGTTCCAGAATCCTGGACATCGGGGCGGCGGCAGCGAGATCGCCTACAGCCAGCTTCTGAACGACGCCGATTCCGGCAAGATCCAGACGGTTGTGATCTCCGGGCAGGATGTGAGCGGCACCTATGTGGGCGGTGGCAACTTCACCTCCTATGCGCCCAACGACCCGAACCTGGTGTCGAAGCTGCAGAGCAAGGGTGTGCAGATCACCGCGCGTCCGCCTTCCGACAACACCCCCTGGTTCATCCAGCTGCTCGTGAGCTGGCTGCCGATCCTCGTCTTCATCGGCGCCTGGATCTTCCTCAGCCGCCAGATGCAGTCGGGTGCGGGCCGTGCCATGGGCTTCGGCAAGTCGAAGGCCAAGCTCCTCACCGAGGCCTCTGGCCGCGTGAGCTTCGACGACGTGGCCGGCGTCGAGGAGGCCAAGGAGGACCTGCAGGAGATCGTCGAGTTCCTTCGCGACCCGCAGAAGTTCCAGCGTCTCGGCGGCCGTATCCCGCGCGGCGTGCTCCTCGTCGGCCCCCCGGGTACGGGTAAGACCCTGATCGCCCGGGCGGTCGCGGGCGAGGCCAACGTGCCGTTCTTCACCATCTCGGGCTCGGACTTCGTCGAGATGTTCGTCGGCGTCGGCGCGTCGCGTGTCCGCGACATGTTCGAGCAGGCCAAGAAGAACGCGCCCTGCATCATCTTCATCGACGAGATCGACGCGGTCGGCCGTCATCGCGGCGCCGGCCTTGGCGGCGGCAATGACGAGCGCGAGCAGACCCTCAACCAGCTCCTCGTGGAGATGGACGGGTTCGAGGCCAACGAGGGCGTGATCATCATCGCGGCCACCAACCGCCCCGACGTGCTCGACCCCGCCCTGCTGCGTCCGGGCCGCTTCGACCGCCAGATCATGGTGCCGAATCCCGACGTCGTCGGCCGTGAGCGCATCCTGCGCGTCCACGTTCGCAAGGTGCCGCTGGCGCCCGACGTCGACCTCAAGGTCATCGCCCGCGGCACTCCCGGTTTCTCGGGCGCCGACCTGATGAACCTCGTCAACGAATCTGCCCTGCTGGCCGCGCGCCGCGGCAAGCGCATCGTCACGATGCACGAGTTCGAGGACGCCAAGGACAAGGTGATGATGGGCGCCGAGCGTCGGACGCTGGTCATGACCGAGGACGAGAAGCGGCTCACCGCCTATCACGAGGGCGGCCACGCCATCGTCGCCTTCAACGTGCCGGCCACCGACCCCGTCCACAAGGCGACGATCATCCCTCGCGGCCGGGCCCTCGGCATGGTCATGCAGTTGCCCGAGCGCGACAAGCTCTCGATGAGTTTCGAGCAGATGACCTCGCGTCTCGCCATCATGATGGGCGGCCGCATCGCCGAGGAGATGACCTTCGGCGCCGACAAGGTGACCTCGGGCGCCCAGTCGGACATCGAGCAGGCCACGCGCCTGGCCCGCATGATGGTCACCCGCTGGGGATTCTCGCCCGAGCTCGGCACCGTCGCCTACGGAGAGAACAACGACGAGGTCTTCCTCGGCATGTCCATGGGCCGTCAGCAGACGGTCTCGGAGGCGACCGCCCAGAAGATCGACGCGGAGGTCCGCCGCCTCGTCGAGACCGGGCTTGAGGAAGCCCGCCGCATCCTCGGCGAGCACAAGGACGACCTCGAGGCGCTGGCTCAGGGCCTGCTCGAATACGAGACCCTGTCGGGCGACGAGATCCGCAACCTCATCGCCGGCAAGCCGCCGATCCGCGATGCCGGCGACGGGCCGACGCCGATCCGTGGCTCTTCCGTCCCATCAGCGGGCCGGGGCCGGCCGCGGGAGAACGACGGCGGGTTGGAGCCTCAGCCGCAGGCGTGAGGCGCCATCGACAGTGTCGAGATGACAAAGCGGCGAGGGCGACCTCGCCGCTTTTTCTTTTGATTGTAAATCGATACCATCCGCGGCATCCCCGATCGACCTGCTGATGGCATCCACCATCTGGCACGGCAATCGAAACCGGGTGGCGACATCGCATGCATGAGGCGTCCCAGGGTGCGATCGGTGAGCTGACCAACCCCGAGCGGCGCCTCGTCGAGGCCTGCCGAGACGGTGAGATCCTGCGGCTCGGCCCCGACGAATCGGTTCGCGCGGGCGTCGTCCGGGCACTCGTCTGCGTGGAGCGGGCGGAATGGCCGGTCGCCCCCGAGGGTGTGCGGCTGGTCGGCGGCCGGGTCGAGGGCCTGCTCGCCTGCGCCGACCGCGAGCTCGTCCGGCCGCTCTGGATCGACGAGGCCGAGATCCCGGACGGACTCGACTTCACCAACAGCCATACCCGGACCCTGTCCTTCGAGAAGAGCCGCATCGGCAACGGGTTGCGCGCGCAGGGCATCACCATCGCCGGGCCGCTGTTCATCCCGCACGCGACCATCGTCGGCACCTGCGATCTCAGCGGCGCAGCCATCGCCAGCACGGTCACGGCCGAAGGGACGGTGTTCGATCATCCGACCGGCGACGCCATCAATGCCCAGCGCAGCGCCATGGCGGGCATGTTCCTGAACCACGCGACGATCAGGGGCGGCTGCCGCTTCCTCGGTGCGACCATCCGGGGGCAGTTCGTCGCCGTGGGCGCGCTCTTCGACAATCCGGAAGGCGACGCCATCGACGTTCAGGACATTGCCGTCGCCGGGATGTTCCTCGACGGCGCCAGGATCAACGGCGTCTGCCATCTCGTCAGCGCCCATATTGGTGCGCAATTCGCCGCCGAGGGAGCGGCGTTCCACAATCCGAACGGAACCGCCATCAACGCGCAGGGCAGCCGCATCGGCAGCGTCATCCTGCGCAGCGGCACGGGCCCCGGCGACGCTCCCGTCCGCGGCACGATCATGGGCAGCATGAACTTCAGCCGGGCCACGGTGGAGCATCATTTCGAGATCAGCGGCGCCACGCTCGTGGGCGGCCCGTTCGGCGCGCTCGACGCGCGCGGCATCGAGACGAAGGGACGGTTCATCATCGGGCGCGGCGCCCACATCACCGGCGCGATCCTGCTCTCGGGCGTCGAGATCCGCGGCTCCCTCGACTTGTCCGGGAGCCAGCTCCTGTCGAGCGCCTTCGCCGAGAGGGCGCATGGCGGGATGAGCATCGAGGAGGATCCGCTCCGCTTCCTGGCGCTCGACCTTAGCGAATCCGCGATCTCGCAACTGATCATGCCGGATGCCGCCGACCTCCGGTATCCGGGCTGCGGGCGACCGCACGGCATCCTCGATCTGTCGCGACTGAAGGTGGGGACCTACGTCGATTTCGCGTCCGCCTGGCCCGTTCCCGCATCCCTTCGCCGGCGCGCCTGTCCGAGCCGGTTCATCGACGCGAAGGGCCGCGATGCCGATCACCTCGTCCTCGACGGATTCGAGTACCAGCATCTCGACAATCCGGATGGCGACGCCGTTCCGGCCGTCCCGACGCATACGGCGCGTCAGCGCTGGCTGCGCGGGCAATCCTGCGACGACCTCTTCACCCGGCTGCGCCCGCAGCCGTGGCGACATCTCGCCAAGGTGCTGGCGAGCCAGGGCTACGAGGAGGATGCCCATCGCATCGCCATCGCCCGCCGCGTGGCCGAGCGGCACGCCCGCGAGACCGGCTGGTTCCTGCGCTGCGTCAGCTGGCTGCTGCACGTCCTGGCCGATTACGGGTTCAACCCGTGGAAGGCGGTGGGCTGGTCGGTCACCGTCATCGTGGTCTGGGCCGCGGTCTATACCGGCGCGGCCTTCGAATCCTGCAAGATGGGACCGCGCCTCTGCCAGGAAGGCGAGATCTTCGTCCGGACCGCCGCCGCCGATTTCGTGCCAGGGGTAACGAGCAGCGACGAAGCCAAGGAGAAGCTCGTCAACCTCTACCCGGCCTTCGATCCGCTGGCCTATTCGTTCGATACGTTCATGCCGCTCTTCGACGCGGGGACGGACCGCTTCTGGCGGGTGAACACGGCGAGCTGGCAGGGCGTGGCGCTGTACTATTTCAGCATCGCCGAGCAGATCGAGGGGGCCGTCCTCGTCTCGCTGATCATCACCGGCTTCACCGGATTGCTCACCCGCGACGAAGCCTGAACGCGCCGCGCCCGCCACCATTCGTTTGCCATGCTTCGATACCATTCAGCGACCGGGACCGGCTATGATGGGCCGTCACGATCGGGAATGAAGCACGTGCGCAAGTATTTCGGGACGGACGGCATCCGCGGCCGCGCGAACGGGGTGATCACCCCGGAACTCGCCCTCAAGGTGGGGCAGGCGGCAGGATTGGTGTTCCAGCGCGGCGAACACCGTCACCGGGTGGTGATCGGCAAGGATACCCGCCTGTCCGGCTACATGATCGAAACGGCGCTCGTCGCCGGCTTCACCTCGGTCGGCATGGACGTGATGCTGCTCGGCCCGATGCCGACGCCGGCGGTCGCCATGCTCACCCCCTCCATGCGCGCCGATCTCGGGGTGATGATCTCGGCCTCGCACAACCCGTTCGAGGATAACGGCATCAAGCTGTTCGGGCCCGACGGGTTCAAGCTCAACGACGAGGTCGAGCGCGAGATCGAGGCGCTGATCGACGGCGAGCTGCACAAGAAGCTCGCCGGCCCGCGCGATCTCGGCCGCGCCAAGCGGATCGAGAGCGTGCATGCCCGCTACATCGAGTTCGCCAAGCGCACCCTGCCGCGCAACGTCACCCTCGACGGCCTGCGCGTGGTGGTCGATTGCGCCAACGGCGCGGCCTATCGCGTGGCGCCCGAAACCCTGTGGGAGCTCGGCGCCGAGGTGATCGCCATCGGCGTCGAGCCCGACGGGTTCAACATCAACCACGATGTCGGCTCCACGGCGCCCGCCGCCCTCTCCGCCAAGGTGCGGGAATTGCGGGCGGATATCGGCATCGCCCTCGACGGCGACGCCGACCGCGTCCTCATCGTCGACGAGAAGGGCCAGTCGGTGGACGGCGATCAGCTGATGGCCGTGGTGGCGCGGTCCTGGAAGGACGACGACCGCCTGACCCAGCCGGGCCTGGTCGCGACGATCATGTCCAATCTCGGTCTCGAGCGATTCCTCGGCGGGATCGGCCTCGGCCTCGCCCGTACCGCCGTCGGCGACCGTTACGTCCTCGAGCACATGCGCGAGCACGGCTACAATCTCGGCGGCGAGCAATCGGGCCACATCATCATGTCGGATTACGCCACCACCGGGGACGGCCTCGTGGCGGCGCTCCAGCTGCTCAGCGTGGTCAAGCGGCAGGAACGCCCGGTGAGCGAGGTCTGCCACTGCTTCGACCCGCTGCCGCAGATCCTGAAGAACGTCCGCTACCGTTCCGGCACGCCGCTGCAGCAGGATGCGGTGGTCACCGCCATCGCCCATGGCCGCGAGCGGCTCGGCAATACCGGCCGCGTCGTCATCCGTCCCTCCGGCACCGAGCCGGTGATCCGCGTGATGGCCGAGGGCGACGACCGCAGCCTCGTCACGGAAGTCGTCGACGACATCGTGGAAGCCGTCACCAAGGCGGCGGCCTGAATCTAACTCCCGGACGCGGTGCCCGCCGCCCGGCGGCAGTCCTAGTCCTGCAACGCCTTCGGGGCGAGGCATCGCCATGCCGCGAGGAGGGCGCTCCTGAGCGTCTCCTCGTCCGCTTCCTCGAGCGACAGGCTGGTCCATCCGCGCCGTCCCCACGCACCGGAGACGGGTTCGAACAGATCCGGCTCGGCCTCGACGACGACCGCCTGATGCTCGGCCGTGAACTTCAGGACGACGCGCTCCTCGTCGACCCAGAGAGTCGCGAAGATCCGGCCGCCGATCCGGAAGTCCGGATGGCCCATATGGGCGCCTTCCTCGACCTCCGGAAGCATCAGCGCCAAGGCGCGCACGTCTTCAGGGCGCATCAAACAATCTATCCCCTGGTTGATCCGCGCGAGATCGCCGCACCACCGGGCCGACGGAGTGTCCGCCAGATGCGGCACAGTCCCGGCTCGATAAACATTCGGCAAGGCTAACATTTAACGTTAAGCCCGATTTAACTCCTTCGGGACATGATCGCTCAGTCACCCCGGCCGGTATTCTCTCGCGCCCGGCGAACGATCGAGTGAAGGACCCATTATGCGCCGCTCCAAGCTTTCCGCCTTGGCGCGCTCGATCACGCTCCTTGCGAGCGTGGGAGCGCCGTGCCTTGCGCAGGCCGCCGACCTGCTGCCGACCCTGCCGCCCGAGCCGCTGCCCCCGCCCGTCGAGATCGGCGGCGGCTGGTACCTGCGCGGCGATGTGGGTGTCGGTGCCCTCGACCTTCGCAGGACGGTGGCACAGGACGTTTCCCATCCGCCTGCCGCCTACAAATACGCCACGCTGCAGGATTATGTCGGCGATCAGGCCTTCGTCGGCGCCGGTGTCGGTTACCAGTTCAACCCCTGGCTCCGCTTCGACGTCACCGGCGAATACCGGACCCAGACGGATTGGACCTTCACGGCCCGGGATACCACCTTCAAGCCGGACGGCACCGGCTACAACCGCACCACCGGCAAGTTCGCCTCCATCGTCGGCCTCGCCAACGGCTATGTCGATCTCGGCACCTGGTATGGCGTGACTCCGTTCGTCGGTGGCGGCGTCGGCGTCGCCCACCACATGTTCGGCAACGTCACCGATCAGGGCTACGGCGATTATCAGGGCGGCTTCGGCAAGGCCCCCGACAAGGACAAGACCAGCTTCGCCTGGGCGGCCCATGCCGGTCTCGGCTACTCCGTCACGCCGAACCTGAAGCTCGAAGTCGCCTACCGCTACCTCAACATGGGTTCGGCACAGACCGGTGCCGTCGCCTGCCTGCCTGCCGACCTGTGAACTTCAGACGGTCTACCACGTCAAGGACCTGACCTCCCACGACGTCAAGATCGGCATGCGCTGGCTTCTCGGCGGCGTGGAAGCCCCGCTGGTCGATTACCAGCCGATGCCGGGCCCCATCGTCCGCAAGTACTGAGACCCGCTCACGGATCGATCCATCATCGGTCCCGACGGTTTCGCAGAAACGGCTCGAAGACACGGCGCGGATTTCGATCCGCGCCGTTTCCGTTCATTCCGAACGAACCCGGCGCCACCCGAATCCTGCGGCCGAAGCGAATGTGCCGTTAGGGTTAAGGCGATCATAACCTTTTAAAATCATGGTGTTGCTCAGTCGAGTTCCGTGCCGGCATGAATCCGCACCATGCACTCTCCGGCCGATGCCTCCTTGAGGATCATGATGACCGCGCCCCGCACGAACCGTTCCGCAGCCGTCGCCGCGATCCTTTCCGGCCTGGCGATCGGCATTTCCGCGCCGGCCTTCGCCGCCGATCTCCTGCCGCCGCCCCCGCCTCCGCCGGCGCCGGCCCCGGTGCAGATCGGCAGCGGCTGGTACCTGCGGGCGGACTTCACCGAGAGCTACTACAACCATCCCAAGGACTCGACGCTGCCCGACCCCAACGACCCGGGCATGCCTCCGCTGGTGCGCCTGCGGCTGAGCCACGAGGCGGGCTATGGCGGTGGCGTCGGCTACCGCTTCAACAACTGGCTCCGCATGGACGCCACCATCGACCAGCGCGGGGCGAGCCGGTTCAGCACCTATTCCTCGCGCTCCAACTTCGTCACCGGCTACAATATCGAGGCCGGCAAGCTCGACGTGCTCACCGGGCTCGTGAACGTCTATGCCGATCTCGGCACCTGGTGGGGTCTCACGCCCTATATCGGCGCGGGCATCGGTGTGGCGGACAAGAGCTTCAACAACGCCTACACGCAGACCACCTGCATCATTCCCGGTTGCGACGGTTCTCCGGGCGCTGGCGCCCGCCCGGCGGCCAAGCGCCGCGACGGCTCGGTCACGTCGCTGGCCTGGGCCCTCACCGGCGGCGTCTCCTACGAGATCGGTGCGGGCTTCGCCCTCGATGCGAGCTATCGCTACGTCAATCTCGGCCGCGCCAAGACCGGCCTCGACGATTACTTCTACGGCACCCGCCTGAAGGACATCACGGCCAACGAAGTCCGTGTCGGCCTGCGCTACAGCTTCGCCGGCGGCACGAGCCCGCTCGGTGGCGGCTATGGCGGCGGGAATCCCTACGAGTAGCGGAGGCCGGGACCCGGCCTCTCCGCACGCACCGGGACCTTCGAATGCAGAAAGCCCGCCGGCCCGTGCCGAGCGGGCTTCTTCATGACCGAAGATCTGAAAATACCCGCCTTTCAAAGTCTCCCGGCGCGGGAGAAACGGACTATTAAGGTTACTCAAGTAGTAAGGAGGCAGGGTTCGGAAAGAACAGTTGGGCTCTAGCCCTGAGGACGACCTCGATGCGTACCGCCACTCTCGCACTTCTGACCAGCGTGACCCTCGTCTGGTTCTCGACGGCCCAGGCCGCCGATCTCGATTACGGCGTCCTGCGCGGCCCCGATTACGAGCCCGCCTCCGCCGAGATCGACTGGAACGGCTTCTATTTCGGCGCTCATGCGGGCTACAGCTCCGCATCGCTCGGCTTCAAAAATGCCTACAAGGACATGCTGCTCGACGAGATCCACGACACGACCGGCGAAACTATCTTCAACGCATCAACTCTTCTACGTCAAGGTTCCAGGCGAATTGATTCAACAACGTTCGGTGGATTTGCCGGATATAACTACCAATTCGATGAAATCGTAATCGGCATTGAAGTCGATTATACAAGCTTCAATGGCTCTGGCACTGTATCTGGCGTGACTGGTAGAAGTAAGATTTTAGAAAGCGGCCTATTTGAAGCCGTCGAAGTTGGAGCAAAATCGTCGACAAAAATAAATGATTACGGCACTATTCGCGCAAGAGCTGGCTACGTGATAGGCAATTTTCTACCATTTATCACCGGAGGACTTGCCATTGGTCGTGCAAAAGTTGAAGATAAAGTCAACTATAAAGATTATGGATTTGATCAGGCCGCATATTTGGCCAATCAAACCTCAGGAAAAAACTCAGATATTTATAACTTTGGATATCAATTTTTTAACCAGAACAATCCCAATAGTTCTATACCCGGCGATACTCCTCTAACCCGCACGAAGACGAAGGTCGTCGGCGGCGTAACGCTCGGTGGCGGCCTGGAATTCGCCCTGACGCAGAACATCCTCCTGCGCGGTGAATATCAGTATGTTCTGTTCAACGACTTCGACGGACATACGGTCAATATCAACACCGTCCGCGGCGGCGCAGCCGTGAAGTTCTGAGCCCGCACCGGGGAACGCGCGTTAAGCGCTTCCTCGTATCTCTGCCGCTATGATCGCGGGCGTCGGGCGAGACAGCCCGCAGAGCCGCCGGGACGACAGACCATGATCCGCCTTGCCCTCGCCGCCGGTGCCGTCGCGCTGAGCCTCGTCTCCATCCCGGGTGCCGAGGCGGGCGACCATCATCGCCGCCTCCATGCGAGCCACCAATACGGACCGCATGTCCATGCCCAGCGTCACCGGGCGATGCTGCCTCCGCACATCCCATACCGCGATCCGGCCTATCGCCCCGTTCGCCGCGCCTTCGCACCGGTCTACGGCCCGCCGGTGGTCCAGGGTTTCGTCCAGCCGCGCAACCTCAATGCGCCGGTCTACAACGAGCCGCCGCCGCGCTTCTTGCCGTACTGACCCGCCTCAACTCTCCAGCTCGCTGTCCCAGTAGAGGTAGTCGAGCCAGCTGTGGTGGTATTCGCGATGGTCGAATTCCGGCTGGCGGCGATGCAGCTCGTAGCGGGTCGGCCGGTGCGGCTCGTGCAGCAGCGGCATCTCGGCCTCGGCAGGAGTGCGGTTCGCCTTGCGCAGGTTGCAGGGGGAACAGGCCGCGACGACGTTCTCCCAGCTCGACAATCCGCCGCGCGAGCGCGGGACCACGTGGTCGAAGGTCAATCCGCCGGACGGCATCCGCAGGCCGCAATACTGGCAGGAGAAGGTGTCGCGCAGGTAGATGTTGTAGCGGGTGAAGGCCGGGCTGCGTGCCAGTGTGACGTAGTTCTTGAGGGCGACCACGCTCGGTACCCGCAGGGCCCGGCTCGGGGAGCGCGCCTCGACATCGTAGCTGGCCACCAGGGTGACCCTGTCGAGGAAGAGGGCGGTGAAGGCGTCCTTCCAGGACCATAACGACAAGGGATTGTAGGAGAGCGGCCGGTAATCCGCGTTCAGGACGAGCGTTTGGAGATCCAGCATCGGCGCTACTCTCTTGACGGATCGACAGGGGGACGACACGGCCCGTATCGCTGCGGCGTCGTCCCCGGATGATGAAAGATCGGTGGTCCCGGCAGTCGCGGCTTCGACCATGGCGCCGGAACGCAGCGACCGGATGCCGGTGGCCGGGTCGGCGAGCGACGCGAAGAGCGCGGGATGTCGGGCAGGGCCGGCCCGCCTGGGCTTAGCCAAAAGCGGTCGCATCGGGCGGAAACGCCCGGTTCGTGGCGAGGCACATCGACTTGGACGGCCAACGCCACCTCCTCGTGTCGATACGAAAAGGCCCTGTCCATCGTCGCTTAGTCTAATATCAGCGTGACACGCTTGTGAAGGTTGCCCGGTGGATCCGCGACGTCGCGGCCCACAAACTTCGCGCGGGCGGGACGAAAAAGACCTCGGCGGCACCCTTTCGCCCCATTGATGGGCCATGTGGCGGCCCGATTTTCGCCCCTGCGCTCGGCGCCTTGGGTCGTGATCCGGACATGGTATCCGTCCGTGCCGGAGACGCCATTCCGCCCCGACTGGCCCGCTTCGCGCAGGCAGGCTTTCGGGCGGCGGGTGCCGATGACGGGCCGGCGCCGCGTGCCGACGAAAGGAACGACATGATACTGGGCTTCTCGAAGGGCAGGATGCGACCTGCAGCGCTCCTCGCCGCGTGGATGGGTGCATCCCTTCTGAATCCCATCCCGGCCCTGGCGCAGGGAGCACCCGCCGCCCCCGCGCAGACCGAACCGGCCAAGCCGGCGCCCACCGGGGCCGCGGCGCCCGCTGCTGCCCCCGCTCCCGCCCCGGCCGCGAAGCCGACGGCGCCGAAGCCGGCGGTGTCGGAGGCGATCCAGAACGTCCGAAACCGCCTCGACGAGGCCAAGGCCAATCTCGACGAGCGCGAGAAGATGCTCGCGGGCCGCAACGTCGATCCGGCCAACCTGCTGAAAGCCCGCGACGGGCTCGACGCCATCGCCGACCGCATCCGCCTGATCATCGACGCGACCACCCCGCGCCTCGACGCGGCCCGCGAGCGGCTGGCGCAGCTCGGCCCGAAGCCGAAGGAAGGCGATGAGGGCGAGGACGTCGCGAAGGAGCGCTCCGAGCGCGAGCACGCGGTGGCCGAGATCGACGAGACCCAGCGGCTTGCGAAATCGCTGCTCGTCCAGAGCGACCAGATCATCGACCAGATCACCAACAAGCGCCGGGCCGCCTTCACCCGCGGCCTGTTCGAGCGGTCGTCCGCGCTGGTGAATCCCGATCTGTGGATGCGCATCGCCGACGACATCCCGCGCGACGTGCGCGCCCTTCAAGCTGCCGTCAGCGATATCGCGGGGCTGTTCACCCGCAACGGGTCGATCTGGAACCTCCTCCTTCTCGGCATCGCGCTCGGCATCTCGGTGGCGCTGTATTTCGGGCGCCGCAACATCGCGCCGCGCCTCGGGCGGCGCAGCCAGAGCGTGGTCGACCCCACGCAGCGCATGAAGCTGATGGCGGCCTGGCGCGTCTTCCTCCTCGGCACAGTGCCGGCGGTGGTGGGCAGCTACGCGGTCTATTACGCCCTCGACGCCACCGACCTGCTGCCGCAACGGCTCATGCCGGTGGCCGGCGCCATCCTCGGCGGCCTCGCCTTCATCGCCTTCGTCGAAGCCCTGTGCGACGCGCTGCTCTCGCCGGAGAAGCCGTCCTGGCGTCCCGCACCGGTGAGCGATTCGACCGCCTGGCGCCTGACCACCCTGGCGGTGAGCATCGCCACGGTGATCACCGTGGTGAAATCCATCGAGGCGCTCAATTCCGGCATCTACGCCGCCTTGTCGATCTCCATCGCCACCCGCGGCATCGGCGCGCTGGCGACGATCCTCATCCTCGCCATCGGCCTGCATCGCTTCGCCGACACGGCGGACAAGGAGGAGGCCTGCTTCGGCCCCTACGTCGCCCCCGAATCCACCACGACGATCGGCGGTCCGGCCCGGCTCCTCGGATGGGCCGCCGTCATCGTCATCGGCATCGCCCCGCTGGTCGGCTACGTCGCCTTCGCCGCCTTCCTCATCGACCAGCTGGTCTGGACGGCGTGCCTGATCGTGCTCCTCTACCTGCTGATCTCCAGCGCCGACACCTTCATCGGCGGCACGCTTAAGGACGAGACGCGCTTCGCCACGGCGCTCCAGGCCAATACCGGCCTGCGCAAGCGCTCGATCAACCAGATCGCCGTGCTCACCACCGGCATCGCCAGGGTGCTGCTGATCGTGGTGGCGGCCCTGCTGGCGCTGGCGCCCTGGGGCCTCGATTCCACGGACGTGTTCACCTCCGTGCGGAGCGCGTTCTTCGGCTTCAAGGTCGGCGACGTGACGATCTCGCTCTCCACCATCGCCTATGCGGTGGGGCTCCTGTTCATCGGCGTGGTCATCACCCGGGCGATCCAGCGCTGGCTGGAACAGACCTACCTGCCGGCCACGGATCTCGATGCGGGCCTGCGCAATTCCATCTCCACCATCACCGGATATTGCGGCTTCCTGCTCGCCCTGGCGCTCTCCTTCTCCTATCTCGGCCTGAGCCTGGAGAAGCTGACGATCGTGGCCGGCGCCCTCTCCGTCGGTATCGGTTTCGGCCTTCAATCCATCGTCAACAACTTCGTCTCCGGTCTGCTGCTCTTGTGGGAGCGCCCGATCCGCGTCGGCGACCAGGTGCTCATCGGCGACTCGGAAGGCATCGTGAAGCGCATCTCCGTGCGCTCCACCGAGATCCAGACCTTCGACCGCTCGGCGGTGATCGTGCCGAACTCGAACCTGATCTCCGGCATCGTCAAGAACCGGGTCCGCGGCGACCGCACCGGCCGGGTGACCATCACGGTCAACGTCCTGCGCAACCAGGACCCGGTGCGCGCCGCCGAGATGCTGATCGCCTGCGCCTCGGCCCATCCGGACGTGCTGAAGGAGCCGGCGCCCCGGGTGGTGTTCCGCAAGATCGGCGATCCCTTCCTCGAATTCGAGCTGATCGCGATGATCGTCGACGTCAGCATGAGCCTCAAAGTCACGAGCGACCTGAACTTTTCGGTGTTTCAGACCTTGTCCGGCGCAGGGTTCATTCCGGCCCTCGGCCCCGGATCGAGCGTCGTCACGGTCCAGGGTCTCGAGCCCGTCCAGACGGCGCTCGGGCAGATCGCCGGGGTGTTCGCGCAGAGCCGGAGCCAGGATCGGCCGGCGCAGGATCCGGATGCCGGCGAGGGCGAGAGCGCACCGTCGGCGAACGAGGAGGCCGAACCGATCCGGTCGGCAACGCCTCGTGAACCGGCACGGCGTAAGAGTCCTGCCAAGGTGTCCTAGACCGGCACGACGGACGACGAGCGCGAGGCGGGAACGATGAAGGTGGGATTTCGGGCGATCGGCCTCGTGCTTCTGGGAAGTGCCACATTGTCCGGATGCGCCACCGACGCGCCGACGACCGGAGCGCTCCCCAGCCTGTACTGGCCGATGACCACCTCCGGTGCGCTGGTCGATTCGGCTACCGCCCGCGACATGATCTCGGCCTATCGCGCCCGCAGCGGCGGTGCGCCGCTGCGGATCGACCCCGAATTGCAGCGTCTCGCGGAAGCTGAGGCCGCAGCGATGGCCGCCGCCGACAAGCCGAGCCAGGCGCAGACCGTGAAGGTCGCGGTGCAGCGCCTCGGCTATGCCGGGGCGCAGGCCAACCTGTCCGCCGGCTATCACACCCTGGCGGAAGCCTTCTCTGGCTGGCGCGACAGTCCGGCGCACAACGCCGTGATGCTCACCCCCGCCGCCACGCGCATGGGCATCGCCACGGCCTACGCGCCGAACTCGAAATACAAGGTGTACTGGGCGCTCCTCGTCGCAGAGTGATGCCGGCTCGGACGGCAACAGTGTCCTGGCGCCCTATCCGTCATCGACAGCCCGGCGAGGCGAACGATGGCACCGGCCGTTTCAGGCCGCGCGAAACAACCGTGATCTCGCCGCCTGCGCCAGAAAGCCGGATCGGCTTTCGCCCGCGGCTTCCGCGGCACGATCGATCCGCTTGAGCAAATTCTCCTCGACGGAGATGTTCACCCGTACGGCCTTGCCCGGCAGGTCGATTTCGAGAAGACAGACTACGGCCCCGTCACTGTCTTCGCGAAACGCCGCGTCGCGACGCAGTTCGTCGAGGGACCGCACGGCCGGCATTTCGTCCCCATGCTCCACCATGCCGACCACGTGGAAGGCCAGCATCTCTGCCGCTTTGCGGAACAGCGTGTCAGGATCGCCGGCAACGGTGGTCGCTCCGGGAAAATCGGGGAAGGAGGCCCCGAAGGAGCCGTTCTCCTCATGGATCAGCATAACGATGAGTGCCATCTGCGAACCCTCTTGAAACCGTGTTGCAATGAGACTTGCCGGTCGCGAAGCGTGCCGAACTTCATCGGAGCGTTTCCGAAAGAGCCGAAAACCCAAGCGGCGGGATGCCACTTGGGTTGAAGCACGTAGGTGGTCTCACCACTCCCAGCCAGCTTGGCGATAGATACTGCGAAGCGTTCCTGTCGGAATTTCCGGCTCACCGGTATCGACCGTTACTCTTCCAGGCTTGCTCGGATGCTTGAACTGCACGTGATCTCCAGGCCCTTTCCGATCAATGTTCCACCCATCACCATAGAGGTCGGCGATGACGTCGCGCGTTCTTCGACTATGGCCCTTGGGTGGAGGCATGGAGCCGGTCCTTTGCCTAATCGTCTCCGATATACACACAATTACACAACAAATGGGATCATGCAAGGGTATCTACACAAGATTGCGCAATGACGGGTGCATCGTCGTCATCGGGCGCGATGCGCTCGAAGGCGCTGTCGGCATCGCAAGGGGATCGGCAAGCCGTGATGTCTCGGCGCTTGCGCGAAGGGCACGATGCGCTGCCGTGCAGGTGGGCTCCTCCTACGCGCACGAAGCCGTCGATCGAGCGCGACGGCCCTACGGCAGCTTCATCGAGCGCGGCGTCGGCGCCTGCTCGTTCATCAGCGTCACCGTCACGCGACGATTCGACGACAGATACGGGTTGTCCGGGAACAGTGGCTCGGTGTCGGCCTTGCCCGAGACCGAGGCGAAGCGGTCGTCGGACACGCCGGCATTGGCGAGGATCTCGCGCACGCTGATGGCGCGGCTGGCCGAGAGCTCCCAGGGCGGGGCAGGGGGCCGCGTGCCGGGCCGGTTGGTCGCGGTATAGCCGGTCACCGCGATGCGGTTCGGCATCTTGCGGATGACGGGGGCGAGCTTCTCCAGCAATCGCCGGGTCCGGTCGTTCGGGCGGCTCGACCCGTCCGGGAACATCGTGCTGCCGTCCTGGTCCACCAGGGAGACGTCGACGCCCTTCTGGGACGGCGAGATGATGATGTTCTTCGACAGTTCCGCAATTTCGGGCATGTCCTGCATCGCCTGGCGCAGGCTCGCCGCGGCCAGGCCGAACGCGTCCGGGTACCCGCTATCGGGGTTTCCGTCGGTTTCCGTCGCCTCGGCATTGGGCGGGTTCGGCCGGTCGGTGGCCTGCTCCGGCGGGATGTCGCGCCGGTTCTTGATGAAGCCCGGGGCGGGCAGACCGTCCTTCTCGATGATGCCGGAAAAGCGCGATTCGCGGTTGACGCCGAAGGCGTCGCGCATGGAGCCGGCCACCGCCTGCATCTTCTTCTGGTCCTGGGTGGAATAGGCCGCGATCATGACGAAGAAGCTCATCAGCAGGGCCATGAGATCGGCGAAGGTCACGAACCAACCGTGACCGCCATGGCCTCCGCGCTTCTTCCTTGCCACGGTCGCCTACCCTCCTGCCGTCAGGCCGCTTCCGCCGCGAGCTCGTCGCGATGGTTGTGCGGCAGGTAGGCGATCAGCATCTCGCGCACGAGGGACGAGCTCTTCGAATCGCGGATGAGGAGGATGCCGTCGATGATGAGCGAACGCGACACGTCCTCCTCCTCGAGCTTCACGTGCAGCTTGTCGGCCAGCGGCAGCGCGATCATGTTGGAGATCAGCGCGCCGTAGAGGGTGGCGAGCAGCGCGGTGGCCATGGCGGGGCCGAGCTTCGAGGGATCCGACATGTTGGCGAACATCGTCACCATGCCGAGGATGGTGCCGATCATGCCCCAGGCGGGGGCACAGTCGCCGAAGGCGCGGTAGATCTTCGAGCCCTCGTCGAGATGCATCAGGAAGTTGTCGCGGTCCCGCTCCATCGTGTCTCTAATGAACTCACGGTCGTAGCCGTCGGCGATGTAGCGGGCGCCCTGGGCCAGGAACGGGTCGGAAATCTCCATGCTCTCCAGCGCCATCGGGCCGGACTTGCGGACCACATCGGCGATCTTGGTGATCTCCTCGATGAGTTCGCGCGGCCGGATCGCCCGCATGGTGAAGGCGTAGCGCATGCCCATCGGCAGGCCGTGCATCATGGTCGCGAACGGGAAGCGGATCATCGTCGCAGCGGTGGAGCCGCCGAAGATGACGATGACCGCATGCTTGTCGAAGAAGGCGGCGAAGTTGCCGCCATCGATCATGATCAGGGTGAAGACGACCCCGAAGCCGCCGAGCAGCCCGATACCGGTTGCGAGATCCATGGTGAACCCTGGTCAGCCTCCCGGCACCACGGAATCGGCCCGTGCGGAAAGCGACCCGTCCAGCCTTAGGCAGACGCGCTAAACGAACCGTAAAGGATAACGGCCCGCCCGGCCCATTCCTGTCATTCGCCGTTCAGGGTGGCCTTGCGATAAGCCGATCACGCCAAAGGATTTATGGCCTCCCGAACACGGGGGACGATCCTGGGGCGAAGGGTCGAGGCGAAGGTTCCGGCAAAAGGAACCGCGCCGAAGTTGGCATCGGAGCACACGTCGTCATGCCGTTGGTTCGTCTCTATGCGCGTGTCATGGGCCTTCTCGGCGCCGATCGGCGTCTGGCGGTCCTGCTCGCTCTCGCGAATGTGGCCCTCGCGGTGGCGGCTTTCGCCGAGCCGCTCCTGATGGGTCGCATCATCGATCAGCTGACGCATCTCAAGAGCAACACCAACGCCTTCTCGACGCTGGCGCCGCTCATCGGCGCCTGGGTCGCGTTCGGCCTGTTCACCATCGCGGCCGGCGTCACCATCGCGCTGCACGCCGATCGGCTGGCCCACCGCAACCGCCTCTCCTCCATGGCGAACTATTTCGAGCACGTGCTCGAACTGCCCCTGGCCTTCCATTCCTCGAACCATTCCGGCCGCGTCCTCAAGGCAATGCTGGAAGGCTCGAACGGCATGTTCTGGCTGTGGCTCGGCTTCTTCCGCGACCATTTCGTCGCCTTCGTCTCGCTCATCGTGCTCCTGCCGATGACCCTGTTCGTGAACTGGCAGCTCGGCATGATCCTCGTGGTGCTGGTGACCCTGTTCACCGGGCTCACCACCTTCGTCATGCGCCGCACCGAGGCGCTCCAGGACAAGGTCGAGGCCTATCAGTCGGGCCTCGCCGCCCATGCCTCGGACGCGCTCGGCAACGTCGCGGTCATCCAGTCCTTCACCCGCGCCAAGGCCGAGAAGGAAGCGATGCACGGCATCATCCGCAACCTCCTCGCCGCCCAGATCCCGGTCCTGTCCTGGTGGGCGCTGGCCAACGTCGCCACCCGCGCCTCCGCCACCCTGACCATGACGGCGATCTTCATCACCGGCATCGCCCTGCAGCAGCACGGCCTGGCCTCGATCGGCGAAGTCGTGGCCTTCATGAGCCTCGCCACCATGCTGGTCGCCCGCCTGGAACAGGTCGCCTCCTGCATCAACGGCCTGTTCCAGCAGATGCCGAAGATCGCCGAGTATTTCGAGATCCTCGACACCACCCCGGCCGTGCACGACCGTCCCGGTGCCAAGCAGGTGGCCCGTTTCGAGGGCGAGGTCTCGTTCGATCAGGTCGGTTTCTCCTACACCCCGCGCCGCAAGGCGGTGGAGAGCGTGTCCTTCACGGCCGAGGCCGGGCAGACCATCGCCCTCGTCGGCACCACGGGTTCGGGCAAGTCGACCACGCTCGGCCTGCTGCACCGCGCCTTCGACCCCGATACCGGCGCGATCCGCATCGACGGCACCGACATCCGCGACATCGGTCTGTCCTCCCTGCGCCACAACATCGGCGTGGTCTTCCAGGAGCCGATGCTGTTCGCCCGCTCGATCCGCGAGAATCTTCAGGTCGGCCGTCCCGACGCCACCGATGCCGAAATGCTCGACGCCCTGGACCGCGCCCAGGCGACGGAGTTCATGGACCGCCAGTTCGACGGCCTCGACACGATCATCGGCGAGCGCGGCCGCTCGCTCTCCGGCGGCGAGCGTCAGCGCCTGTCGATCGCACGCGCCCTGCTCAAGAACCCGCCGGTGCTGATCCTCGACGAGGCGACCTCGGCGCTCGACGCCACCACCGAGCGCAAGCTCCAGGGCGCTCTCGAAGCGGTGATGGAAGGCCGCACCACCTTCGTCATCGCCCACCGCCTGGCGACGATCCGCAACGCCGACCGCATCCTCGTCTTCCACGAGGGCCGGATCGTCGAATCGGGGACCTTCGAGGAACTTGTGGCTGAGAACGGCCGCTTCGCCGACCTCGCCCGGGCCCAGTTCATGGCCGGCGCGGAGCCGTCCGAGCAGAACCTCGCTCTCGCAGCTTGAGATAAGAAAACCCTCCCCCCTCCGCGGGGGAGGGTGCCTGCGGAGCAGGCGGGAGAGGGAGCGACCTCTCCAGATAACGCGCACCCCTCATCCGACCCGCTTCGCGGGCCACCTTCTCCCACAGGGGGGAGAAGGAAAGTCCGTTGTCGTTCCACTATCGCAGCGGGTGGACGTCCTCGATCTCTTCCTCGGCCCAGACCCTGAACTTGGTCAGGACGTTCGAGCCGAACGTGTGGGTCAGTGGAACGTCCGCCGCATCGCGGCCGCGGGCGACGAGGATGCGGCCGCGGCGCGGGGCGTTGTTGCGCGGATCGAACACGTGCCAGGCGCCCCCGAGATAGACTTCGGTCCAGGCCGCGAAATCCCCCGGCGGATGCGGCTCGGGTTCGCCGATGAAGCTGAGATAGCCGGTGCAGTAGCGCGTCGGCATGTTGAGGCCGCGGCAGAAGGCGACGAACAGGTGGGCGAAGTCGCGGCAGACCCCGCGCCCCACGGCCAGAGCATCGGCGGCGGTGCGATCCACGTTGGAATAGCCGTAGCCGAAGCTGATATGGCCGTGCACCCAGTCGCAGACCGCCTGGGCGCGGCTCCAGCCCGCCGGTACGTCGCCGAACAGGCGCCACGCCTCGTTGGAGAGAAGATCGGATTCGCAGTAGCGGCTCGCCACCAGGAAGGGCAGGGCCTCCAGCGGCAGATCCTCGATCGGGTGCTGGATCGCGTCGGGCACCACAGGATCGAGCGCGCCGTCGTCGTCGAGCCAGCCTTCGACCGAGAGCGTCACCGCGCCCGCCGGCGCCACGAGGCGGCAGCAGCGGTTGCCGAAATCGTCGAGGAAGAGTTCGTTCTCGGTGCCCGGCGAGACCGTGAGCCGGTCGGGCTCGGCCTGATGGGCGAACCGGCTCGGATGCGCCGTCAATCGGGCGATCATCGGAGTCGGATACGCGAAGTCGTAGCCCATCTCGCAACCGAACCTGATGCGCATTACCCGTGAACCTCCGGCCGACCCTCGCGCCAACCCCGGCGCCCTAATGCCCGCGCGAGACCGTTCGGCATAGGCCGCGAAGGTCACAGATGGATGTCGGCATGCAGGGTGCGACCAACCTTCACTGCCGCCGCGCCTCGGCCTGCCTCGCCAGCATCCGGGCCTGGAGTCGCTGGCGCCGTGCTGCAATGACGGTGCCATTGACCTCGCCGCCGAACAGGAACATCGCGGCCAGCCAGTAGAGGAAGACGAGGAACACCATCGCCGTCGCCAGACCGCCATAGGTGGAAGCGTAGGCGTTGGAGAACCGGTCGAGATAGAAGCCGAATCCGAGGCCGGCGAGGAACCACAGGACCAGCGTCACCGCGACGCCGGGCAGCACCGACAGGATGGCCCGACGGCCCGCCGCCACGAATTTGTGGGCGATGACGAGGACCGTCGCGAGCAGGAAGGCGGTGATGCCGATTCGTCCGATGGCGACAGTGAGGCTCAGCGGTTCGAGCCCCGGCGCCACGTCGATGACCCGCCGCCAGATCAGCGGACCGAGCACCACCAGCAGCGCGAAGGCAAGCATGGCGAAGGCACCGCAGACGACGTAGCCGATCGATTCGAGCCGGGTCAGCCACCACGGCCTGATCTCGCGCAGGCCATAGGCGCGGTTGAGCCCTACCCTCAGGCTCTCGACGCCAGAGGACGAGAAGTAGAGGGCGAGCACGGCGCCGATCGTGAGCACGCCGCCGCGCTGCTCGGTGAGCACCCGGTGGACCTCGCCGGCGATGGGTTTCGCCACCTCCCGCGGCCACGCCTCGAAGATCAGCACCCCGGCCTCGTCGGCCAGCGACTTGGTGCCGAACAGGCCCGCGAGCGCCGCGAGCAGGATCAGGAACGGGAAC
Source organism: Methylobacterium marchantiae (assembly GCF_022179405.1). Taxonomy (GTDB): domain Bacteria; phylum Pseudomonadota; class Alphaproteobacteria; order Rhizobiales; family Beijerinckiaceae; genus Methylobacterium; species Methylobacterium marchantiae. The sequence goes on along the minus strand of NZ_BPQT01000021.1, from coordinate 3,303 downwards.
AGCGAGGTCAGGATCGACAGGGCGATGTGGCTCGCGATCGCCCAGCCGTCATGGGCGACGAAGCGCTGGGCGGCGAGGCTGGCGATGCTGGCGCTGTTGCGAAGGCGGCTCACGGCGGGTCGGGCACTTCTCGTGTCTGTGGATCTCGACGATCCTCTTGTCTAAACGCGAGGCGGGCTGCCGGCGCAACGCCCAGGTCGGCCCCGCGCCGATGCATTGCTGTCCGTCCTCGCAGCGACTTGTGTTCGGTGGTTCGGTGTGGTGCCTGCGCCACCGTCATGCCAGCCGAACCGCCGACGCCCTCGATCCGCACCAAGCGCACCATGCCCGCCTCGGTCGTGTCGTCGGTCTTCGTCCTGATCTGGGCGTCGGGCTTCGTCGCGGCGCGCTTCGTGGCGCCCCATGCGGAGGCCTTCACCTTCGTGGCGATCCGTGTGGTCGGCGTCTCCCTCGTCCTCACGGCCATCGCCTTCGGCCTCGGGGCGCGATGGCCGCGCGGCGGGGCGGGATGGCGCGATGCCCTGGTCGCCGGCGTGCTGATGCAGGGCCTCTACGTCATCGGCGTGTTCTGGTCGGTGGAGCGCGGCCTGCCCTCCGGCATCGCGGCCCTGGTCGGCAGCCTTCAGCCGCTGCTCACCGCGGCGATGGCGCGGCCCTTCCTGGGAGAGATCGTGAGCCCGCGCCGCTGGCTCGGCATCGCCACGGGTTTCGCCGGCGCGCTCCTGGTCCTGGCTCCGAAAGTCGGCGCGGCGGACGCCTCCGGCATCCCGGCCCTTCCCCTCGTCGCCTGCCTCGGGGCCATGGTGGCGATGACCGTCGGCACACTGTGGCAGAAGAACCGTTCGGGGCAGGCCGATCTGCTTCCGAATGCGGCGATCCAGTTCGTCGGCGCCTCGCTCCTCGCCGTCCCGGCGGCCTTCCTGTTCGGGACCGGCCGCTTCGATGCCTCGATGCCGCTCTGGGGCGGGCTCGCCTGGTCGATCCTCGTGAATTCGGTGGCGGGCATCCTGCTCCTCCTCGCCCTCATCAAGCGTGGCGAGGTGGCCGGCGTCGCCTCCCTGCTCTTCCTGGTGCCGCCGGTCTCGGCGGCGATGGCCTATGGCCTGTTCGGCGAGGCGCTGGTCCCCTTGCAGATGGGCGGCATGGGATTGGCGGCGATCGGTGTCGCCATCGCCAGTCGGAGATGACTTTTTCTTTGAATCATCTCTCAATAAAATTCGACTGACCAGTTTCCCCGAAGGAAAGACGGGACTTTCGCTTCAAGAAATAATGAATTCAGGCGGGATATTGCCGCGCTGCGGCGAGACGCCTCTACAGACTCCGCAAACCTGCCTATAATGACGGCCAATCCACCTCCTGATTTGAGAGATCTGATCCATGTCCGCTTCCCCGGCCGTCTCCATCGAACCGCAGGATCTCCTGACCCTCGCTCAGAGCGCCGGTGAAGCCGCCAAGGCCCTCGTCGCCGAGGCCACCACCCGGGTTCGGGCCAAGGTCCTCTCCGCCGACGGCAAGATCTCGACCGAGAAGCTGGAGCTCGAACAGCACGCCACTCACGGGCTCGCCTGGCTCGCCACCTATGCCGAGGGCGTGCGCGAACTCGGCGCCTATGCGGCCCGCCTCACCGAGAGCGGAGAGTTCGGCGAGACCGAAGCGCTCCTCGTGAAGATCGGCATCGGCGAGTATCTCGACCAGATGTTCTCCGGCATCCCGATGAGCCAGGGCGAGATGGTGCGTGCCACCGGCTCGCTCGGTCTTTCCGCCCGCGAGGTCGCGAAGTTCCGGACCGACACCGTCGAGGCGATGATCGCGGAAGGCAACACCGCGGCGAACCGCGCCGCGCTCGTCGCCCGCATCCGCGACAACGGCGGCTCGGCCACCATCGGCAAGTCCGGCCTCGACGAGGACATGGAGGCCATCCGCTCCGAGATGCGCCGCTTCGGCCTCGCCGAGGTCGTGCCGCACGCCCATGAGTGGCACAGCCAGAACGCCTACATCCCGATGGAGATCGTCACCAAGATGGCCGAGCTCGGCGTCTTCGGCCTGACCATCCCCGAGGAATACGGCGGCATGGGCCTGCCGAAGATCTCCATGTGCGTCGTCTCCGAGGAATTGTCCCGCGCCTATATCGGCGTCGGCTCGCTCGGCACCCGCTCGGAGATCGCCGCCGAGTTGATCCTGTGCGGCGGCACCGAGGAGCAGAAGCACCGCTTCCTGCCGGGCATCGCGTCGGGCGACACGCTCCCCACCGCCGTCTTCACCGAGCCGAACACCGGCTCGGACCTCGCGAGCCTGCGTACCAAGGCGGTGAAGGACGGCGATGTCTGGAAGATCTCGGGCAACAAGACCTGGATCACGCACCCCGTGCGCGCCGACATCATGACCTGCCTTGTGCGCACCAAGCCCGAGGAAAAGGGCCACAGGGGCCTGTCGCTCCTCATCGCCGAGAAGCCGCGCGGCACCGATGCGGAGCCGTTCCCGGTGGAGGGCCTGTCGGGCGGCGAGATCCACGTGCTCGGCTATCGCGGCATGAAGGAATACGAGCTCGCCTTCGACAATTTCGAGGTGCCGGCCGCCAACCTGCTGGGCGAGGTCGAGGGCAAGGGCTTCACCCAGCTCATGCAGACCTTCGAATCCGCCCGCATCCAGACGGCGGCCCGCGCCATCGGCGTGGCGCAGAACGCCCTCGACCTCGGCCTGCGCTACGCCGAGGACCGGGTGCAGTTCGGCAAGGCCCTGATCAACTTCCCCCGCGTCGCCGACAAGATCGCCATGATGGCGGTGGAGATCAACATCGCCCGCCAGCTCACCTATTTCTCGGCCCGCGAGAAGGACGAGGGCAAGCGCTGCGATCTCGAGGCCGGCATGGCCAAGCTCCTCGGCGCCCGCGTGGCCTGGGCGGCGGCGGACAACGCCCTGCAGATCCATGGCGGCAACGGCTTCGCCCTGGAATACGCCGTCAGCCGCGTGCTCTGCGACGCGCGCATCCTCTCGATCTTCGAAGGCGCCGCCGAGATCCAGGCCCAGGTCATCGCCCGCCGCCTGCTCGAGACCGCCTGACGCCCGACACCGCCTGCCGGAGATGACATCCGGCGGGCGGTGTGAGGGTTACGAACAGGGCATCGTCCCTCCAATCCTCCCCTCATCCTGAGGCGGCGTAGCGCAGCGAAGCCCTCGAAGGAGGCCTCCAGTTCGCGCACCGGGTCCTGGAGGCCTCCTTCGAGGCCACTTCGCGGCACCTCAGGAAGAGGTCGCTGTCGGGACGAATGCTTTCAGATGACGACAAAAACAGCGGGGTCGAAC
>NZ_BPQT01000020.1 GCF_022179405.1 Methylobacterium marchantiae | reverse complement strand
CAAACAGGGGGCAAGGTCAGAGGGCATGACGATCGCGGAGCTCTGCGAGGCGGCCGTCACGCTGAGCGACAACACCGCCGCCAACCTGCTGCTCGGCACGATGGGCGGGTCGGCCGGACTGACGGCCCAGATCCGCGCGTTCGGCGACGCGACGAGCCGCCTCGACCGCACCGAGCCCGACCTGAACGAGGCCATCCCCGGCGATTCCCGCGACACCACCACGCCGCTCGCCATGGCGGAGACGCTGCGGCGGCTCGTGATCGGCGACGCTCTTTCGCCCGCCTCGCGCGCGCTGCTCACCGCCTGGCTCGTCGGCTGCCGGACCGGCGATGCCCGGCTGCGCGCCGGCCTGCCGAAGGAGTGGCGCGTCGGCGACAAGACGGGATCCGGTGAACACGACACCGCCAACGACGTCGCCGTGATCTGGCCTCCGCGCCGGCCGCCCCTCGTCCTGACGGTGTATCTCACCGAGGCGAAGACCTCGCCCGAAGCGCGCAGCGCCACCATCGCCGCAGTGGGCCGGGCCGTCGCCGCCTCCGTGACGGGTCAGGACGCTTCCGCGCGAACCCGGCGCCCGTGAGCGTCCCTTGAGCGAAGTCCTGCCAAGCCCTACCTGCCACGCCCTATCGACGAGGGATGGTTCGGGAAGGCGGATGATGAGCAATGGCGAGGAGCACCGCCTCCCTGTCGCGCCGAGCAAAGCGAAGCGATCCGCGAGAGCCCGGCCCGCCGCCCTCGCCATCGGGCTCGCGGCCTTGAGCCTCGCCCCGCATCCGGCAGGGGCCGGCGAGAGGCCGCGTTACGACGGCTTCCACCAGGGCACCTTCCTCTCCTTCCTCAACGCGCCGCAGGACGGCGCCGAGATGACCCGCCTCAACGCGCCGGAGGACGGCGCCGAGATGACCCACTCGCCGCGCCTCGGCCTGTCCTTCGGCGGCGAGGTGCGGCCGGTGCAGATGGATACCGGCTCCACCGGCATCGTCGTCTCCGCCAGCCGCATCCCCGGCTTCGACTCGCTGCCCTCGCGGCCCGGACGGCTCACCTACAGCAGCTCGGGGCGGATCATGATCGGGCGCTGGGTGACGCTGCCCGTCACCCTGGTCGGCCGCAACGAGGCCAGCGTCACCACCGCGCCGATCCCCGTCCTGGCGGTGACGCGGATCGACTGCACCGACGGCGCGCGCAACTGCACGCCGGCGACGATGCCGGAGCATGTCGCGATGATGGGCGTCGGCTTCGGACGGGAGGGCGATGCGCAGAGCCAGAGCACGCCCGAGACCAACCCCCTCCTCAACCTCGCGCCCGATGGCCGGAGCCCCGCCCGCCGCGGCTACGTGGTCACCCGCGAGGGTGTCCATGTGGGCCTCACCGGCGCCAATACGCGCGGCGACATCCGTTTCGTGAAGCTCGATCCGCATCCCGACATTCCCGGCGAATGGCAGGGCGTCCCCGTCTGCATCACGGTGAACGGGCGGGCCCCCGGCGCCTGCGGTCGCGCCCTCGTCGATACGGGGGTGTCGGTCATGTATCTCACCCTGCCGCGCGAGGCCGTGAGCGGCGCCGTCGCCACCGATGACGACGGACGGAGCCAGCTCCTGCCCGGCACGCGGCTCGGCTTCTCCTTCCCCGGCCAGGGTGCGGAACCGGCGGCGGCCTACGACATTGTCGTGGGCGACACGTCCCCGCTCTCGCCGGACAAGGTGACCCTGAACACCCGGCGCCCGGAGCCCTTCGTGAACACGGGCCTGCGCTTCCTCGACGGCTTCGACGTGCTCTACGACGCCGATGGCGGGTATTTCGGGTTTCGCAGAAAGTAGCTCGGGAGCGGCGGCGTCGGTTTACGCCGCCAACGATTGCCGAACGTGTCTCGGACACAGGTCCGAAACAGACGATTACAATTCAGACCGTCCGCACCCCTTCGATTCCCTCCGCCGAGGCGCCATAAACGGCCACCGGATGGACGAGACATGACGCAGACGAACCCCGCCACCCCCCACATCCTCGTGGTCGAGGACGACCGCGAGATCAGCGCCCTGGTGGCGCGCTACCTGCGTGCCAACGAATGCCGCGTGAGCCTCGCAGGCGACGGCCGCGAGATGGACCGGGCGCTGGCGGATGCGCGGGTCGATCTCATCGTGCTCGACCTGATGCTGCCGGGCGAGGACGGGTTGAGCCTGTGCCGGCGCCTGCGCGCGGGCTCCTCCATCCCGATCCTGATGCTCACCGCCAAGGCCGAGGAGATCGACCGGATCGTCGGCCTCGAGATCGGCGCCGACGATTACCTCGCCAAGCCCTTCAACCCGCGCGAACTCCTCGCCCGCATCCGCGCGATCCTGAGGCGGGGCGCCAGCGCGGAGGCGGCCGGCGACGACGGCGCCCGCCGGCTGCGCTTCCTCGACTGGACCCTCGACGTGTCCCTGCGCCAGCTCCTCAGCCCGGACGACGCCCGCATCACCATCACGGGCGCGGAATTCGACCTGCTGCACGTGCTCTGCCTGCGGCCAGGGCGGGTGCTCTCGCGCGACCAGCTCCTCGACCTGACGCAAGGCCGCGCCGCCGGCCCGTTCGAGCGCAGCATCGACGTCCTCATCAGCCGCATCCGCCAGAAGATCGAGGCCGATCCGCGCAATCCGGAGATCATCCGCACCATCCGCTCGGGCGGCTACCTGTTCACCCCGGCGGTGACCCGCTCATGAGCACGCGCGCGACGGGGCGCTGGCGCCGCTTCCTCGGCTATCCGCCCCGCAGCATCGCCGGGCAGATCGCCATCCTCAGCGTCGCCGCCATCGTCGTCAGCCACGCCGTGGCGACCCTCGCTTTCTTCCTGCTGCGCGAGCCCTGGCGCCCCGACAACCATCCGGGCGTGGCCGCGACCCGCCTCGCCACGATCGTCCGCCTGCTCGACGTCGCCGCGCCGGAGGACCGGGCGCGCCTGCTGCAGGATGCGGCGCGCAGCCTGCCCTCGCTCCGGATCGAACCGGCACCGGCCGAGACGCCGGCCGGGCAGCCGGCCGGCGCCGCACGCACGGAGCGTCCCGACCATCCCATGGTCCAGCGCATGCGCGAGGGGTTCGGCCGCCCCCTCACCATCACCGACCTGTCTCCTCCGGGACGGCCGTCGGGACGAGACGGCATCCGCATCGCCATCGCGACACCGTCGGGCGCGAGCCTGCGCGCCACCCTGCCGGACGACGACCGGTCGCCCTTCGGCCCCGGCCCGATCATCTTCACCTTCGTCCTCCTGGGGATCACGCTGTCGCTCATGTCGATCTGGGCGACACGGGCCCTGACCGCGCCGCTGGCGCAGCTCGCCGAGGCCGCAGATGCCTTCGGCACCGGCATGAACCTCGTGGCCCTGCCGCAGAACGGGCCGAAGGAGGTGATGGCGGTCTCCCGCGCCCTCGACACCATGCGCGGGCGCGTCCGCCGCCTGATCGACGACCGGACCCAGATGCTGGCGGCGATCAGCCACGACCTGCGGACCCCGATCACCCGCCTGCGCCTGCGGGCCGAATTCATCGAGGACGAGCACGCCCGCACCATGACGTTGCGCGACCTCGACCAGATGAACGGGCTGGTGGAAGCCGCCCTGTCCTTCGTCCGGGACGGCCAGGCCGGCGGCACGCAGAGCCTCATGGACCTCGCCTCGGTGGTCCAGACCGTGTGCGACGGCTTCGTCGACATCGGCGCCGACGTGCGGGTCGAGCAGTCGCGCCACGTGCTGGTCCGCGGTCGCGCGGACGACCTCCAGCGGGCCATCGTCAACCTCGTCGACAATGCGGTGAAGTATGGCGGTAGCGCGCGCCTGACGATGCACCCGTCCGAGCAGGGCGTGGCGCTGGAAGTGTCGGACGACGGCCCCGGCATCCCCGAGGCGGAGCGCGATGCCATGGTGCAGCCCTTCGTGCGCGGCGACCGGGCCCGGAACCTCAACGAGGCCAGCGGCTTCGGCCTCGGACTCTCGATCGTGCTGGCGATCGTCGAGGGGCATGGCGGCCGGCTGACCCTGTCGAACAAGCTGCCCCGAGGCCTCGTCGCCCGCATCGACCTGCCGCTCGCCATCGCGCAGGCAGCGCAGCAACGCTCGGCCGCCTCGGCCCAACGTCGGGCCGAAGCACCGGCGACCTGACGATTTTTACATCGGAATGTTTCGGTCGGCGGGCCGGAAACATCGCGAAACTCTTGTGCCGATTGCCGGAAAGCTCCGATTAACCCTGAAGGCCGCCCTCTGGACGCCCGTCGACGGCCCCTCGCGACGGCATTCGATCGAGGCGACCGCGCCATGACGTCCGTCGGCAATACCCAGACCTCCGCCCTGTTCCAGACCCAGCGTCCACCGCCGCCCAAGGGCAATCCCGTCGCGCAGGCCATCGCCGGCGACGTCTCCACCGGCAGCATCAGCGCCGCCGACGGCGCCGCCCTCTCCAGCGCCCTCGATTCGATCGATTCGAGCCTGAAGAGCGGCAGTTCCGGTTCGACCGGCGGCACGAGCACCCGCCTCGACCCGTCGCAGATCCAGGACAAGATCAGCGGCCTCATCGACGATCAGGTGTCGAGCGGCAGCCTCACCAGCGATCAGGCCGAGACGCTGAAGTCGCTGTTCGAGGCCAACGCCCCCGGCAAGGGCGGGCCTGGCGGCCCTCCGCCCGGCCCGCCTCCGTCGGGCGACGACGGCACGAGCACGTCCTCGTCGTCGACGGATTCGTCGACCAGCGTCAGCGACCTGCTCGACGGTTTCATGAAGTCGCTGCAGGCCTCGCAGACCAGCGCCTCGGGCTACGCCGCCTCCGGGACCAGGGCATCGAGCGCCGGCGCCGGCGCCCTGCTGTTCGACTTCAACACCTGACGACCCTCACCGGGCGGGCAAAACGCCGACGCGTGTGGAGATTCGGCGCCTTCAGAACTCCATGTCCAGTTCCTCGATCTCGTCGGGCTCGGCTGCCGCCGCCTCGGCCCATTCCACCATGAGCGGCCAGGCGAGGATGGTGTCGCGATAGGCGGCGACCTTGCGCGGGAGCCAGACATCGTAGGTCTGGAACCGGGTGCAGACCGGCGCGAACATGGCGTCGGCGAGGCTCGGACGCGGGCCGAACAGGAACGGACCGTCGTAGCGGGACAGGCAATCCTCGACGATCGTGATGACCCGCTCGATATCGCCCTTGGCCCCGTTGAAGATCTTGAAATCCGTATGGCGGGCCTTGAGGTTCATCGGCAGCGCCGAGCGCAGGTTGATGAAGCCGCCATGCATCTCCCCCGAGATCGAACGGCAGCGCGCCCGGGCGACCGGGTCCTTCGGCAGGAAGCCCGCATCCGGATAGGTCTCGTTGAGATATTGCGCGATCGCCAGGGTGTCCCAGACCTCGATCTCGCCATGGACGAGGCGCGGCACGAGGAACGACGGCGACAGGTGAAGCAGTTCGGCCCGCGTGGATTCGTCGTCGCCGGTCAAGACTTCGGTCTCGAAATCGAGTCCCGCCATGCGGCAGACCAACCAACCTCTCAGAGACCAGGACGAATAGTTCCGGCTCGAAATCGTGAGCGTGGCGACTGGCATGTCCATCCCCTGTCTTCTTTATCCACGAACGCTCTTGGAATTTCGGCCCGAGGAACGTCCGGAGGCATCCAAGTCTCGTGCCGCGCGCCACTGTCATCGCGCGATCGGGGAAAAACCTTTCCTGTCACGCCGATGGAACAGTGATGCATTCTCACAACATTTAATCCAGATCGTACTTTGCGCCGATTGCGTTGCCCGCGAGCGTGGCCCAGCCTAGCGGGCTGCAGACGGTCGTTCGGGGGCGATCCCGGATGGCCGTGCGCATCAAGGCGAATGGTTCGCTATCCGATCGTTCGCGCAGGAGTTCGAGCTTCATGCTCTACGATGCCTTCGAAGTGCAGTCCGACCTCGCCGAGCGCACCCGCTCCTGGGGCAAGCTCGTCCACGACGCCGTGTCCCCCTGGGTCGGTTCCGGGAACGCGGCGCCGATGAACTGGTGGTCGGCCGGGGCCCGGATGATGATGCGTGCGGGCCTGACCTTCGCGCGTCCTCCCTTCGGCATCGACAGCATCCAGGTCGGCAACCGCGAGGTCCCGGTCATCGAGGAGGCGACGTTCTCGACACCGTTCGGCACGCTCCTGCGGTTCCGGAAGGACATCGATACCGAGCAGCCGAAGGTGCTCGTCGTGGCACCGCTCTCGGGCCATTTCGCCACCCTGCTCCGCGGCACGGTGCGCACCCTGCTCGCCGACCACGACGTCTACATCACCGACTGGCACAATGCGCGCGACGTGCCGCTCGCCGACGGGCCGTTCGGATTCGACGATTACGTCGACCATCTGGTGACGTTCCTCGGCGTGATGGGCGAGGGTTCGCACGTCGTGGCCGTCTGCCAGCCGGCGGTCCAGGCGCTCGCGGCCGCCGCCGTCATGGCGCAATCGAAGGACATCGCCCATCCGCGCAGCATGACGCTGATGGCCGGGCCGGTGGATTGCCGCATCAGCCCGACCTCGGTGAACAAGCTCGCCACCTCGAAGCCGATCGCGTGGTTCGAGAAGAACCTCATCGCCACCGTGCCGAAGCGTCATGCGGGAGCGGGCCGGAAGGTCTATCCGGGCTTCATGCAGGTCTCGGCCTTCGTCTCGATGAACGCCAAGCGCCACCAGCAGAGCCATGCCGACCTGTTCTGGCACTTCGCCAACGGCGAGACCGACAAGGCCAACCAGATCGAGACCTTCTACGACGAGTATTTCGCCGTCCTCGACCTCGCGGCCGAGTTCTACATCGAGACGGTCCGGACGGTGTTCCAGGACTACACCCTGGCCAAGAACGAGCTGACCTATCGCGGCAACCCCATCGACATGCGCTCCATCCGGCGGACCGCGCTGATGACCGTGGAGGGCGAGCGCGACGACATCTGCGCCGTGGGCCAGACCATGGCGGCGCACGACCTCTGTACCGGCCTCGCCCCGCATATGAAGAGCCACCACCTCCAGGCGGGCGTCGGCCATTACGGCGTCTTCACCGGCCGCAAGTGGGAGGGCCAGACCTACCCGCTCGTGCGCAACTTCATCCAATCGCACGCGTGAGGATGCCGGCCGGCATCGGCCAATGCGTGAAGATGCGCGTCGGCATCAGGATTTAGCCGGCAGCGGTTGGAACTCGTGTCCGCTTGGTGTATGAGCCTGCCCCAAGTGAGTTTTCAGCGTCGATTCGAGACCGTCAGATACAGGTCCCTCCCTGGAGCGATCCAGGGTATGGGGCTATTGGCGGTTCGCCCTCGTCGGACAGACGGGGGTTTTCGGAGAGGGCGCCGTCCGACAAACATACGTCTCTAGAGGATCAATTCCGTTGCAGGTACTCGTTCGCGACAACAACGTCGACCAGGCACTCCGCGTTCTGAAGAAGAAGATGCAGCGTGAGGGCATCTTCCGCGAGATGAAGCAGCGCAAGGCCTACGAGAAGCCCTCCGTGCGCAAGGCACGCGAGAAGGCCGAGGCCGTGCGCCGCGCTCGCAAGCAGGCGCGCAAGACCGCCATCCGCGAGGGCCTGATCGCCGCTCCGAAGCCGAAGCCCCGTTTCGGCGCCGGTGCGCCGCGTCGTCCGGGCGGTTCGCCGTTCGCGCCGAGCGCGGCTCCCTCGGTCAACACCGCTTCGTAAGCCGAGCCCGTCCCGTCACGTCGGCGGTCGGTCTCGCACCGATCGTCTCCGGACCGACCCGCTCCGACACAACGCCCGGCCGCCATGCGGCGCGGGCGTTGTGTCGTTCAGGCGACGCCGACGGCCGCCGATGCGTGACCCGCCTCGACCAGCACGTCGAGCGCCCGCCACGGCTTCTGCATGTAGACCGCCTGTTCGGGCAGGCGCCCGGTGCTGCGCTCGTCGTAGCCCGAGGTCAGGACCATCCGCACGTCGGGCCACCGCCGCTCCACCGTCCGCGCCAGCGCGATCCCGTCCATGGGACCGCCGAGGCGCACATCGGCGAAGAGCAGCGCGACGTTCATGCCCCTGCGCTCCAGGACACCGATCGCCGCCTCGGCGCTGTCGCAGGCGATGACGTCGAGATCCGTCTCCTCGAGGATGGCGGTGGCGAGGTTGCGGATCGCCGCATCGTCTTCGACCACGAGGGCGACGGGGCCGTCGATCTGCGCCGCCGTCGCGGTGTCTGATGCCGTCTGGATGTCACGATTCATGAGGTCTCCTTCCAAGGTATGACGGCGGCAGGATGCCTGCCGTGCGAGGGATTTGGGCCCGGAACGATGATTCGTCCCGGTCGAGGCTGCTCCGCCCTGGCGGCATCGGCAAGAGTCCTTGCCGCGACGACCGCCATGCACCGCCCGCAGCGAGATCGAGGGAACCGCCGCAATATGGGCCATGTGGGCCGCTACAGGACGAGCGGCGGTCGGGATGCCCGAGATTCAGCGCATCTGCGTATCGCCTGCGCAGAAGCACAACGTTCAGGCATGCTGCGCTGCATTAACGAACTGTTCACCGCAAAAGAACGAATGTTACAGTTCGACGACCGTGATGCAGGAACATGGAACGGATCCTGTCTCCCGGCTCGGGGACAGGTGCCGGAACAGGGAGTTGTCGCTCAGTCATGTGCCGCTTTCTCGCCTATAGCGGTGATCCGGTCTTCCTGACCGATCTCGTCTGCGCGCCGACGCACTCGCTGGTGCACCAGTCGCTGCATGCGACGGAGGCGAAGACCGAGACCAACGGCGACGGCTTCGGCATCGGCTGGTACGGCGAGCGCCCGGATCCCGGCCAGTATCGCGATGTCTGCCCGGCCTGGTCCGACGAGAACCTCGTCAATCTCTGCCAGCAGGTCCGTGCGCGGATGTTCTTCGCCCATGTCCGCGCCTCCACCGGCACGGCGACGACGCGGGCGAATTGCCATCCCTTCGCCCATGGCCGCCACCTGTTCATGCATAACGGCCAGATCGGCGGCTACCACCGCATCAAGCGGCGGATCGAGGCGCTGATCCCGGACGCGTTCTACGAGGCGCGCCGCGGCACCACCGATTCCGAGGCGATCTTCCTCCTGGCGCTGGCCAACGGCCTCGCCGAGGATCCGATCGGCGCCATGGCCGAGACCCTCTCCACCGTGCGCGACCTGATGCAGGCCGCCGGCATCACCGAGGCCCTGCGCTTCACCGCCGTTGTCACCGATGGCGAGACCCTGACCGCCTATCGCTGGGCCTGCGACGGCCGGCCGCCGAGCCTCTATTACCGCCAGACCGAGACCGGCCTCGTGGTGGTCTCCGAGCCCATCGACGATTGCAAGGACGGCTGGATCGTGATCCCCCGCGGCGGCACCCTGCAGGCCACCCGCGGCGGCACGGTGACGGTGAAGGGTGCCGACGAGGCACGGGTCCGCATCGCAGCCTGAGGCGCGAGGCCGGGGTTGCGGCTTCGAGGGTTGCGGCGCGCCCGCGAAGGGCGGACAACGCGGGCTCCTTCGTGAGCGTGAGCCGCCGATGACCTATCCGGACGTGACCCTCCACATCGCCGGGGCCTGGACGCCCGGCTCCGATGCGCGGACGATCCCCGTCCTCAACCCCGCCACCGGTGACGCGATCGGCCATGTGGCGGTGGTGACGCGGGACGATCTCGACCGCGCCCTCGACGCCGCCCGGCGCGGCTTTTCCGAATGGCGCAAGGTCTCGGCCTTCGACCGCGCCAAGGTCATGCGCCGGGCCGCCGATCACCTGCGCGCACGCGTCGAGGACATCGCCCGGACGATGACCCTGGAACAGGGCAAGCCGCTGGCCGAGGCCAGGGTGGAAACGCTGGCCGCCGCCGACGTCATCGACTGGTTCGCCGAGGAAGGGAAACGCGCCTATGGCCGCGTCATCCCCGCCCGCCTGCCCGGCGTGACACAGATGGTCCTCCGCGAGCCGGTGGGGCCCGTCGCCGCCTTCACGCCCTGGAACTTCCCGATCAACCAGGCCGTCCGCAAGCTCTCGGCGGCGCTCTGCACCGGCTGCTCGGTGATCCTGAAGGGGCCGGAGGACACGCCCGCGAGCTGCGCCGCACTGGTCCGCGCCTTCCTCGATGCCGGGGTGCCGGGCGACGTCCTGTCCCTGGTCTTCGGCGATCCGGCCGAGATCTCGTCCTATCTCATCCCGCATCCGGTCATCGCCAAGATCTCGTTCACCGGCTCGACGGTGGTGGGCAAGGAACTCGCGGCGCTGGCCGGGCGCCACATGAAGCGCGTGACCATGGAGCTCGGCGGCCACGCCCCGGCGCTGGTCTTCGCCGATGCCGATGTCGAGAAGGCCGTCTCGGTCCTCGGCGCCAACAAGTTCCGCAATGCCGGGCAGGTCTGCGTCGCGCCGACCCGCTTCCTCGTGCACGATTCGGTCTATGACCGCTTCGTCGACGGGTTCGTGGCGCATGCGCAGGGCATCCAGGTCGGCGACGGGCTCGATCCCGCAACGACGATGGGGCCGCTGATCCATGCCCGCCGGCGCGAGGCGATGGAATCCCTCGTGGCCGATGCCCTGGCGCAGGGCGCCGAGCTGCGCACCGGCGGCAAGCGCATCGGCAATCGCGGCAACTTCTTCGAACCGACCGTGCTCACGCAGACCCCGCTCTCGGCGCGGATCATGAACGAGGAGCCGTTCGGCCCCGTGGCCCTGGTCCAGCGCTTCTCCGACGACGAGGCCGCCTTCGCCGAGGCGAACCGCCTGCCCTACGGTCTCGCCGCCTACGCCTATACGCGCTCGGCCTCGCGGGCGACGGAGATCGCGGCCCGCGTCGAGAGCGGCATGCTCGGCATCAACCACCACGGCCTCGCCTTCCCCGAGACCCCCTTCGGCGGCGTCAAGGATTCCGGCTACGGCAGCGAGGGCGGTTCGGAAGCGATCGAGGCCTATCTGACGACGAAATTCGTCAGCCAGGCGAGCGCCTGAGCCGCCCAGGGTCCCGCATAGTCGACAAAAAATACGCTCCATGGGGCGAGCCCCATGGAGCGTTGATGCACGCCCGTGCTTCGGCCCCTTTCAAGGGAGCAGCCTTTAGCGGGTCGCGGGGTCGAGGATCTCGGCGACGATGCGCCGGGTCGCGGGAGCACGCGGGGTCAGGGACGGCGTGGTGGTCAGCTCGGAGGCCGGACGCACGGCGGCCGTGGCGCGGGCCTGCTCACGATAGAGCGTCGGGGTGACGGTGATGCGCTCGTCGGCGATCGCGGTACCGACCAGGGTGGCGGAAGCGAGAGCGGCTAGGACAAGGGTACGAACGGTCATGATGGTGATCCCTCTGATGTTTCGGGGCCGATGCCCCGTTTCATGAGAGGGATATATTTTGCGGCGCACCATCAATCAAACAGATGATATCGATAGTCGATATCGATAGAATCAATGTCGAAGAATGGCGGACGTTCGCGGAAAGCAGATCTGCCCGAGCGCTAACCGGCCCCGAGCGGGAGCGCCGTGAGCGATCTCAATACCGCACCGTCGCCCGCAGCCCGAACACGGCGGCGTTCTTGATCCGGGCGCCGTCGGGATCGCGCGGGTTCGCCACCCCGCCGCTCGGGCGGAAGACGTACTGGAAGTCGGGCTGCACCGTGACGCCGGGGCCGAGCACGGCCTGGTAGGTCGCCTCGATCACCGCCTCGCTGCTGCGGCGGGGTCCGGTCGCGCCGCCGAGCAGGATCGCATCGGTGTCGAGCCCGCGGGCGCTGTCCGAGATGCGGGCCAGGGCGAAGGCGATGCCGATCGTATCGTCCGACCGTCCCTTGAAGAGCCCCTTATAGGCGATGCCCGCATCGGCGTAGAAATCGACGATGTTGCGGTCGGAGGGCGATCCGGACAGGCGCACGAACACGCTGGCGCCGTCGTTCGGGTCGTCCGGCTCGCGGTAGATGGTCTGGTCGATGATGCCGTAGAGTCCGCTATCGCCGCGGAACCGCCGGGCAATGCCGGTGGTGGACGGGTCGGCGAGAGAGCGCCCGGCATTGTCGAAGCGCTGGCTGTCGAACCGGCCGAAATGGTGCCAGCCGCCCAGCGTCACCGTGCCGGGATCGCCGATATCGCCCTGCGCGATGTTGTAGGCATAGGCCGCCTCGGCGATGACCAGGGCCGGATCGCCGGTGCGGAAATTCGTGCCGGTGCGGTTGCGGCGCTGGGGGTCGAGATCGCTCGGGCTGGGCCCGGCCGGATCGCCGTCGAAGAGGCCGACCTGCAGCGAGAAGTTCTGGTTCGGGACGTATTTCGCGCGGATCGCCGGCACCGCCAGCGGGTAGATCGGGCCGCCGCTCGGCAGCACCTCGGCCATGATGTTGGGCCAGCCGAAGGTGGAATTGATGAACAGCGTGCCGGTCTGGCTCACGGCGAACTCGGTATCGGCGGCGATCTGCCCGACCTTCAGCCCGAACTGGCCGTCGAAGAGCTTCTGCTCGATCCAGAGTTCGTAGAGCCGCGAGGACGGCAGCGCCTCGATGGCGCTCACCGTGATGAAGTTGTTGACGTAGTAGCGCGACAGGCCGGTGCCGTGGATGAGGTAGAGGTTGGTGTGGAACGCCGCTCCCTGCCAGCCCATCAGTGTCTCGAGATCGGCATCGAACTGGACGTCGAGGCGCCCCTCGTAGATCGCGCCGCGCCGCGCGCCGCCCGTCGCATTGCCGAAGCTCTCGCCGATATAGGTGAGGCTGTACTCGATGCCCCTGGCCTTCAGGAACGAGCGCAGGCCGTAGGGATCGCCGTAGGGCCCGAGCTGATCCTGGATCGAGGTGTTGAGGTTGGCCGAGGGCTTGGCCGAGGTCACCGACTGGGCCACCGATGTCTGCGGATCGCCGCCGGCGCCGCGGGGCGAGCCGATGTCGAGGCCTTCCAGCGCCAGGCGCGCACGCCGCGCCGCGTCCTCCGCCGCGCTCTGGGCATGGGCGCCCGAAGCGGCGAGGCCCCCTATCAGAGCGGCGGTCGCGAGACGAAACGGGCAGCGCATCATCCCTCGGAAAAAGCGTGTTCCGGGGCGAGCTTTCCCCTCCGCGACCCCTATCACGACGAGCATGACAGGGCTGCAACCGGGCCGGGGGGAGCAGGGCGACGGGCCGCTTTCCCGGCCCGGTGTGTCGCGCCGCCCACATCCGCATCGGGCGGAGCGCTTCGAAGCGCCCTACCGGCCGGTCCAGTCGGGCGGACGCTTGGCCAGGAACGCCTCCATGCCCTCGCGGAAATCGGCGCTGGTGTAGCACATCAGGATCAGGTCATCGCCGGGGCGCTCGCCCTCCGCCTCCTCCTCGGCGGCGAGCCGGCGCAGGCCTTCCTTGGTGGCCCGCAGGGTCAGCGGCGCATGGCCGGCGATCTGCGTCGCGAGGGCCGAGGCCCTGGCGGCGAGGGCTTCGGCATCCTCCACCACCTCGCCGACGAGGCCGGCCGCCAACGCCTCCTCGGCGCCGAACAGCCGGGCGGTGAAGATCATGTCCTTCACCCGGGCGGGGCCGATGAGGCCGGACAGGCGCCGGAGGTTGGACATCGACAGGCAATTGCCCAGAGTCCGCGCGATGGGAAACCCGAACCGGGCGTCGCGGGTGGCGATGCGCAGGTCGCAGGAGGCGGCGATGGCCGCCCCGCCCCCCGTGCAGGCGCCGGCGATGGCGGCGATGACGGGCACCCGCAGGCGTTCCAGCGCGCCCAGCACCCGGTCCATGAAGCGCTCGTAGCCGAGGGCATCCTCGGCGCTGGAGAAGCCGCGGAACTGGGCGATGTCGGTGCCGGCGGCGAAGGCCTTCTCGCCGGCGCCGGTGATGACGACGACCTTGATCCGCTCGTCCGCCTCGATCCTCCCGCACAGGTCGATGAGGCCCTGATACATCGCGAAGGTCAGCGCGTTGCGGGCCTGCGGCCGGTTGAGGACGATGCGGGCGATCCCCGCATCGTCGGTGTCGAACAGGATCTCGTCGGTGGCGCTCATGCTGGGTGTCTTTCGCAGGGTCGTCGAACGAGCCCCGATGTCGAACCGGCAGGGCCGGCGGGTCCGGCACCGGTCTCGCCCATCCTGGCCGTCGCGATCAAGGGTCGAGCGATGTCCGGCGGGCGATACCCGGGAGGCGGCGCCGACACGGGACGCACACGCCGATGCGCGGATCATTCCCCCGGAACGATGAGAACGGGCGAAACCATGCGATGCGCAAGGTGTTGTCTGGTCAGAATCGTCAGGTAGCGATGACCGACGACGGCCATCGTTTCGATCAGAACTCGGCTTTATCTCCGCCTATCCTGAACGACATGGAAGCGTGACCATGGATCGTCTCGCTCCATCGGCTTCCGGCCACCGGATAGACTTGAGCTGAGCGTCACCCGCCGATCGGAACGTCAGATCATTCGAGGATCGTTCGAGATGTTGGATTTCCCGAAGCCGCCATTCGAGAACCAGCGCCAGCTGACCCCGCCGGGCCGCGACGCCGACATGGACCCGCGCCCGGATTACGGCGAGGCGCATTACAAGGGCTCGGGACGTCTCGCGGGCCGCAAGGCGATCATCACCGGTGGCGACAGCGGCATCGGCAAGGCCGTGGCCCTGGCCTATGCCCGTGAGGGAGCGGACGTGCTGGTGAGCTACTACGACGAGCACGACGACGCCCAGGAGGCCTGCCGGCTGGTGGAATCCGCCGGCCGCAAGGCCGTGCGGATGGCGGGGGACGTGAAGGACCCCCGGCATTGCCGGGCCATCGTCGAACGCGCCGTCGCGGAATTCGGGGGGATCGACATCCTCGTCAACAACGCCGCCCACCAGAAGACCTTCGCCGATCCGGAAGACATCTCGGACGAGGAATGGGAGGTCACCTTCGCCACCAACGTCCACGCGATGTTCTACCTCGTGAAGGCGGCGCTCCCGCACATGAAGGCCGGCAGCTCGATCATCAACACGACTTCGGTCAATGCCGATTCGCCGAGCCCGCATCTCCTCGCCTACGCCACCACGAAGGGGGCGATCCAGAACTTCACCGGCGGGCTCGCGCAGATGCTGGCCGAGCGCGACATCCGGGTGAATTGCGTGGCGCCGGGCCCGGTCTGGACCCCGTTGATCCCCGCCACCATGCCGATGGAGAAGGTGCGCGACTTCGGCAAGCAGGTGCCGATGAAGCGTCCGGGCCAGCCCTGCGAACTCGCGCCCGTCTATGTGATGCTGGCGAGCTCCGAGGCGAGCTACGTCTCCGGTGCCACCGTCGCCGTGACCGGCGGCAAGCCGATCATCTGATCGTCGTCGCGCGGGCGGCGCCCGGGCCGTAATAAAACCCGCCCCGTCTCGCGACGCGGCGGGTGTCCGGCATGGCGTTCGACCGAAGAAATCAGTACGTGCCGAACTTGTAGTTCAACCCGACGCGGACGACGCTGCCCTCGGAGCGGAAGCGGGAGACGGCATCGACCGTGGGCCGAGGGAAGGCGTTCGCATTCACGAGCGAGACGTTCCGCTTGTTGAGATCGTAGTGCAGGTACTCGACCTTGAGCGTCACCGCCGAGGACCGGAACACGTTCAGGAAGCTCTCGGTCGGCAGCGCGTATTCGATGCCGCCGCCATAGGCGAAGCCCGTCTCCAGCCGGTCGATTCCGCCCGCGTAGAGATCGAGGGTGGGGATGGCCGCGACCTGGAAGGTGGTGCTGCTCTCGGTACGGACGTTTCCGTAGGCGAAGCCGCCGGTGCCGTAGACCAGGACACGGTCGAAGGCGTAGCCGAGGCGGCCGCGGACGGTGCCGAGGAAATCGAGGCTCTGCCGCGTCGTGTTGGTGATGAGGGATCCGCCGGCCCCGCCGAAGAGCGGCCCGGACACCCGCCTGGTCTTGTCGAGATCGGTATAGGCGATGTCGGTCTCGACACCGAAGACGAGCCCGGAACCGGGCGTCAGCTGGTAATTGTAGCCCGCCTGCCCGCCGACGGCGAAGCCCTGCTGCCGCGACGACAGCGAGCCGGTGCCGATCCGGCTGATGAACAGGTCGACGCCGCTGCCGTTCACTTCCGTCGTGCGGATGGTCTGCTGATCGCTGAAGGCGTAGCCGGCCTGGATGCCCGCATAGAAGCCCGTCCAGGTGAAGGGCTGAACCGGCACGAAGACCGGCGGAGGAGCGGAGCGACGGGGAAGATCGGCGGCCGAAGCGGCTCCGGTCATCAGTCCGAACACCGTGCCGAAACCAAGCAGGATTTTGTACATCGACCCCTCGTCCCCCTCTGGAAGCGGCGACGAGAATCCGAGCGCCGGGGCGCCGACTAGTGCGGGAGGGCCACATTCCGCGGCGGAATGAAACCGAACCTTAACCGGACCATGCAGGGCCGGGCTTCATCGGCCTTCGATGTAAAAATGTCACAGCCGGCCGGCCCTCTCCGTCAGGCGCGTCCCACGTAGCGGGCGACTGCGAGGTCCGGAGTGGCGATGTCGGGTTCGCGGCCGGAGACGAGGTCGGCGAGCACGCGCCCGGAGCCGCAGGCCATGGTCCAGCCCAGCGTGCCGTGACCGGTATTGGTATAGAGGTTGGCGAGCCGCGTGGCCCCGACGATCGGCGTGCCGTCCGGCGTCATCGGCCGCAGACCTGTCCAGAACTGCGCCTGGGCGAGATCGCCCCCCGCCGGGAACAGGTCGTCGACCGAGCGGGCCAGGGTCTCGCGGCGCGGCGCACGCAGGAGCGCGCTGAAGCCGGCGAGCTCGGCCGTGCCGCCGACCCTGATGCGATCGCCCAGCCGCGTGATCGCGACCTTGTAGGTCTCGTCCATCACCGTCGAGACGGGCGCCGCCTCGGCATCCAAGACCGGCAGCGTCAGGGAATAGCCCTTCACCGGATAGACCGGGAGGTCGATGCCGAAGGGGCGCAGCAAAGCCGGGGTGTAGCTCCCCATGGCGGCGACATAGGCGTCGGCGGTCAGGACCGCGCCATCCGCCGTGACGACGCCCTCGATCCGGTCATCGGCGCCCCGCAATCCGGCGATGGACGTGCCGTAATGGAAGACGACGCCGAGGCTCTCGCAGATCGCGGCGAGGCGCTGGGTGAACAGATGCGCGTCGCCGGTCTCGTCGCCCGGCAGCCGCAGGCCGCCGACGAAGGTTCCGGCCACCCGCGCCAGGGCCGGCTCGGCCGCGATGCAGCCGGCGGGGTCCAGCACCGCGTAGGGTACGCCGTAAGCGTCGAGGACGCGGGTATCGTCGCCGACATGGTCGAGCTGCTTCGCCGTCCGGAAGAGCTGGAGCGTGCCCCGCTCGCGGTGGTCGTAAGCGATGCCGGTCTCGGCGCGGAGGTCGCGCAGCACGTCGCGGCTGTACTCGGCGAGGCGCACCATCCGCCCCTTGTTGCGCCGGTAGGCCTCCTCCGTGCAATTCGCCAGCATGCGCGCCAGCCAGCCGTAGAGGCGCGGCTCGAAGCTCGGCCAGACGACCAGCGGCCGGTGGCGCATCAGCAGCCACTTCATCGCCTTGACCGGGATGCCCGGGGCGGCCCAGGGCGCCGAATAGCCCGGCGAGACCTGGCCCGCATTGGCGAAGCTGGTCTCGAGGCCGGCCCCGTTCTGCCGCTCGATCACGGTGACCCGATGTCCGGCCCTGGCGAGGTAATAGGCCGAGGTGACACCGACGACACCGCCGCCGAGGATGATGACATGCATGGCCGGCGTTCCGTAGAGGGTAGAGACAGGGTCCGGAATGGGCTTGGCGCCCCGCTTGGGTTCGGGCCGCAGGAGCGGCGACCGGTGTCGCGAAACCCGCTCGGGGCCTGTTTGAGTTGTTTTCCTCTGCGGATGCTTCTGCCGAAGCAGGTCATCCCATCAGACCTCCTCATCCTGAGGTGCCCTTTGCTTGAGCAAAGGGCTTTGAGGGAGCCCTCCAGTGGTCGCGCGATCCCTGGAAGCCTCCTTCGAGGCCGCTGCGCGGCACCTCAGGATGAGGTAAAGCCTTGGAAAAACAACTCGAACGGCTCCTAGAGTTCGCCGGTGAGGAACTGCGCCCGGCCGTGGCCGAAGGACCAATCCTCGTCGGTGTTCTCCACCGTGGAGACCATGACGTCGGCCGGTGCGATCCCGCAGGCGGCTTCGAGCTTCTCGGTGAGCAGCCGGTAGAACAGCTGCTTCTTCTCCTTGCCGCGCGGCCGGGTGATCATCTGGACCACCACCACGTCCTTGGTGCGCGGGATGTCGAGACCGGTATCCTCGACGATCATCCGTGAGGGCTTGTGCTCGGTGACGATCTGGTAGCGGTCGCCCGGCGGGACGTTGAACGCCTCCAGCATCGCCTCGTGCGCCGCATCGAGGAGCGTCTTCAGCTCGGCATCCGTGCGGCCTTCCAGAATATCGAAGCGCATGAGGGGCATGGTCTGAGGATTCCTTGTCTCGGCGTGATGGGGGTTGGGTGGATCTCGGAACCTCGAAAAGGCGGCCGGGCGACCGCGGATCAGGCTTCGGCGCGGATGAGCGTGCGCAGCATCTCGATCATGCCGGTGATCTCGGCGGGGGTCGAGATGAAGGGCGGCCCCATGGCGATGGTGTCGCCGGTGAAGCGCAGGAGGATGCCCTCGCGCAGGCCGCGCTCGAAGATTCTCAGGGCGCGCGCGCCGGGCTGGCCCGGCATAGGTTCGAGATCGACGGCGGCGGTCAGGCCGAAATTTCGGATGTCCTTGATGCCCGGCTCGTCGCGCAGCGTGTGGACGGCCCCCTCCAGGATCGGCTCCAGCTCGCGCACGCGGGCGAACAGGTCGCCCTCCTCCATCAGGTCGAGGGAGGCATGCGCCACGGCGGCGGCCAGGGGATGGCCCGAATAGGTGTAGCCGTGGAACAGCTCCACCGCCGAGGCCGGTCCGGTCATGAAGGTGTCGTAGATCTCCTTGCGGACGATGACGCCGCCCATCGGCACGATGCCGTTGGTGATGCCCTTGGCGAAGGTGATCATGTCCGGGATCACGCCGAGGCGGTCCGCGCCGAAGGGCGCGCCGAGGCGGCCGAACCCCGTGATCACCTCGTCGAAGATCAGCAGGATGCCGTGCCGCGTGCAGATCTCGCGCAGGCGCTCCAGATAGCCGAGCGGGGGAACGATGACGCCGGCCGAGCCCTGCAGCGGCTCGACGATGACGCAGGCGATCGTGCCCGCATCGTGCAGCGCCACCATCCGTTCGAGGTCGTCGGCGAGATGCGCGCCCCAGGTGGGCTGCCCCTTCGAGAAGGCCATCTCGGCGTAATCGTGGGTATGGCGCAGGTGATCGACACCCTGGATCATCGCTGTGGCGAACATCTTGCGGTTGGCCACCATGCCGCCCACCGACATGCCGCCGAAGCCGACGCCGTGATAGCCCTTCTCGCGGCCGATCATCCGGAAGCGGCCGGCCTCGCCGCGCAGGCGATGGTAGCCCAGCGCGATCTTGAGGGCGGTATCCACCGCTTCCGAGCCGGAATTGGTGAAGAACACCCGGTCCAGCCCGGCCGGCGCCATGTCGGCGATGCGCTCGGCGAGCCGCAGCGTCACCGGATTGCTCATCTGGAAGGCGGTGCAGTAATCGAGGGTCTCGGCCTGCCGGCGCAGGGCCTCGACGATCCGCGGCTGCGCGTGGCCGAGGGGACAGCACCACAGGCCCGACAGGCTGTCGAACAGCTCGCGCCCTTCCGCCGTGCGGTAATAGGCCCCCTTGGCCGAGGTGATGATGCGCGGCGTCGGATCGGCCTTCACGTGCCGGTTCGGCGTGAACGGCATCCAGTAGGGCTCGACGTTCAACTGCCGGTCGCCGGCTTGGTCGATGATCGTCCGATCCATGTGGCACTCCGCCGGTCCGCGATGGGCGATCCCGCCCGGTGCGTTATCGCCCGGCGGGGATGAACCGCCTATCGACAGTTGGCGAGTTGGCGCACGCAGCTGTATCTGTTCACCCGCATGTACAGTCGGGCCATCTCAGGCCGCCGACGTCGTCGTCGCTCCACCCGGGACCGTCCATGATCAGTCTCGATCCCGCCAGCACCGCGCCCCTCGTGACCCAGCTGGTCGAGGCGTTCTCCGAGCGTATCCGCAGCGGAAGCGTCGCGCCGGGCGCCCGCCTGCCCTCCGTGCGCAAGCTCGCCGTCCAGTGCGGCGTCAGCACGCTGACCGTGTCGAACGCCTATAACCGGCTCGTGGCCGACGGCCTGCTCGAAGCCCGTCGCGCCAGCGGATACTTCGTCTCGGCCCGGATCCTCGATCGCAAGGCCGTCGTCCCGCGCCGCAAGCCGGTTCAGATCTCGGTGGATTCCGGCTGGCTGCTCCAGCGCGTCTACGAAGAGGACACCTTCGCCATCAAGGCCGGCTGCGGCTGGCTCCCCGACAGCCACCTGTTCGCCGACGGCATCAAGCAGGCCCTGTCGGCGCTGGCGCGGCGGCCCGACCGGCTCGTCTCGCGCTACGGGCACCCGCTCGGCTACGCCCCCTTGCGCCGTGCGATCCAGCTCCTCCTCGCGCAGCGCAACATCGACTGCGATCCGGACCAGATCCTGCTCACGCACGGGGCAAGCCAGGCCCTCGACCTGACCATGCGGACCTTCCTGCAGCCGGGCGACGTCGCCTTCGTGGACGATCCCGGCTATTGTAACCTCTACCCCTCGCTCCATGCCATGGGGGTGACGATCGTCGGCGTCGAGCGCACCCTCCAGGGCCCCTCGGTCGCGGCGCTCCAGGCACTGGCGGAGCGGCACAAGCCGAAGCTGTTCTTCACCAACACCAATTTCCACAACCCGACCGGCACCTCCTGCTCGCCGGCCACCGCCTACCAGATCCTGCGCATCGCCGAGCGGCACGACTTCCAGATCGTCGAGGACGACATCTATGCGAGCTTCGTCGAGGAGACGGCGCCCAGCATCGCCAGCCTCGACCAGCTCGGGCGCGTCATCCACATCAGCAGCTTCTCGAAGACCATCTCGCCCTCGCTGCGGGTCGGCTACCTCGCCTGCAGCCCCGAGAATGCGCGCCGTCTCCTCCACATGAAGATGGCGGCGAGCCTCACCAGCTCCGAGATTTCCGAGAGCATCGTCCACTCGATCCTGACCGAAGGCCAGTATCGGCTGCACATCGCGCGGCTCCGCGAAAAACTCGCCGCCGAGCAGAAGATCGTGGCCGACGCCCTGCTCTCGGTGGGCCTGTCGCTGTTCCACCGTCCCGCCAACGGGCTCTTCCTCTGGGCCGGCTTCGGCGGCGATCCGGACACGGCCGGCCTCGCGCAAAGGGCCGCCGCCAAGGGCATCATGCTCGCTCCCGGACACCTGTTCCGCGCCGATCAGGAGCCGACCCCTTGGCTGCGGTTCAACGTGGCGCATGCCAACGCGCCGGCCCTGTTCCGCTTCCTCGACACCGAGCGGCCCGCGCCCGCGTGACTTACGAGCCCGAACCGGCGAGAACTCGGCCTTCCCGACGCATCCCAGCTTGAGCGGCGATGACAGACGAATTCACCCTCGACCCGCGCCTCGCCGCCGACACCGTGCCGGTGGGCGACCTCGCCCTGTGCAGCGTCCTGCTGATGGACGATGCCCGGTTTCCCTGGCTGATCCTGGTGCCGCGGCGCGCCGGCGCGAGCGAGCTCACCGACCTGCCGGCCGAGGAATCCCATGCGCTGATGGACGAGATCAGGATCGCCACCGGCGTGATGCTGGCCTTCGCCAAGCCCGACAAGGTCAACGTCGCGGCTCTCGGCAACGTCGTGCCGCAGCTCCACGTCCACGTGATCGGGCGCTTCCTGTCGGACCCGGCCTGGCCCAAACCGGTCTGGGGCGTCGGCACGAGCCAGCCCTACCCGCTTCATGCCCGCGCCCAGATGATCGAGCGCCTCGGCGCCCTGTTCGCGGCGGCCTGATGAGGGCCCGCCTCGACGGCCTCGGCTATGCGGAAAGCCGGCTCATCCGCCACTCGGCCGAGAGCATCGACGCCGTGCCGACATTCGACGCGCCGGATTCGCGGATCGTGCTCATGGCCGGCGACCGCGTCGTCCTGGCCGGCGATTCCGCGCTGCTGACGGCCGATCTAGCCGCGAGCGCATGCCACGGCGACCTCACGCTCTTCCTCGGGCGCCTCGACGGTGCCCCGGTCTTCGCCTGCGCCATCGCCCCGGAGGCCGCCGAGGCCTACGAATCCGCCCCGGACTGCCGGACCACCGACCTGCGCAGCCTCGCCGCCGAGAACGCGGTGGCAGCGCATGAGCTCGGCCTCCTCGCCACGGCGAAATCGATCCTGGCCTGGCATGCCCACCACGGCTTCTGCGCCAATTGCGGAACGGCGACCCGCTTCGCCGCCGGCGGGTTCCGCCGCGAATGCCCGAGTTGCGAAGCGCATCACTTCCCGCGCGTCGACCCGGTGGTCATCATGCTGATCGCCCGTGGCGATTCCTGCCTGCTCGGGCGCTCGCCGCGCTTCAAGGAGGGGATGTATTCCTGCCTCGCGGGCTTCCTCGAACCCGGCGAGACCATCGAGGACGCGGTCCGCCGCGAGACCTTCGAGGAGGTCGGCCTGCCTGTCGGCGCGGTGACCTATCACGCCTCGCAACCCTGGCCGTTCCCGTCCTCGCTGATGATCGGCTGCGTGGCCGAGGCGCTGGACGAGACCATCACCATCGATCCGAACGAACTCGCCGATGCCCGCTGGTTCTCCCGCGACGAGGTCTCGGCGATGATCGCCGGCACGCATGGCGACGGCCTCACCGTACCGCCGCCGATGGCGATCGCGCATCTCCTGATGCGGGCATTCGTCGACCGGCAGGTCTGACACCCGCCACCCTGACGATACAGTCTTGAATTGCATGGCCGTTCCATAGACAACCGCCATAGGGCGGGCTGTCGAGGGGAACGACGCGGGATGACGACGGGAAACGGGACGCGCGCGGCGGGGATCCGGTGCATTGCCGCCCTCGGCATCATCCTCGCGCAATCGTCTCATGAGGCGTCCGCCGCATCATCGCGCACGGCCTTCATCGACCGGCATCGCTGTGCGATCCTCACGCGTCTCGAGCGCATCCATCAGCGCGGGCCGGTCACCACATCCCGCGACCGCTTCATCATCGTAGCGTTGCAGCACAGCCCGCAGAGCTACGTGCAATGCATCTTCTTCGACAACGACACGAAGATGCGGTGCGAGGCCTCGTCGGGCGCCTTTCGCTACCGGCCCGAGGACCCAGTGGAGCTCGGCCTGTCGCCGGACTCCCTGACCACCCTCCTCGGCCTCGGCTTCACCCGTGCCAGACCGGCCGAGAATTACTCCCGGGAGGTCGCGATCGGCACCCCGCCGGACCTCGCATCCGTGGCGGAGCTCATCCTGACGACGCTCCATGACGTGTATCGCGCCGACACCACGCATCGGCTTTCCGTCATGGCTCCGAAGGCGGACCCGATGACGGACACATGCGCCGAGCCGAGCGCCTGACGACGCCCGGCTCGATCGGCTTCGCGCCGCCGCTACTCCGCCGCGTCCACGTAGAGCTTGCCGCCCTCGGCCTGGAACTCGGCGGATTTGGCCGCCATGCCGGCCTCGCGCTCGGCCGCGCTCATCGGCGTCGCCTCGCCGAGCACCTGTCCCGCCGCCTCCATCGCCAGCACCTCGGCGCGCAGATCCTGCGTGATCTTCATCGAGCAGAATTTCGGGCCGCACATGGAGCAGAAATGCGCGACCTTGTGGGCGTCCTTGGGCAGGGTCTCGTCGTGATAGGCCCGCGCCGTGTCGGGATCCAGCGAGAGGTTGAACTGGTCCTCCCAGCGGAAGTCGAACCGGGCCCGTGACAGGGCGTCGTCGCGCAGCTGCGCCGCCGGATGGCCCTTGGCGAGGTCGGCGGCATGGGCCGCGATCTTGTAGGTGATCACGCCTTCCTTGACGTCGTCGCGGTTCGGCAGCCCCAGATGCTCCTTCGGCGTGACGTAGCAGAGCATGGCGCAGCCGAACCAGCCGATCATGGCGGCACCGATGCCCGACGTGATGTGGTCGTAGCCGGGCGCGATGTCGGTGGTCAGCGGGCCGAGGGTGTAGAACGGCGCCTCGCCGCACTCCTCCAGCTGCTTTTCCATATTCACCTTGATCTTGTGCATCGGCACGTGGCCGGGGCCCTCGATCATGGTCTGGCAGCCCTTGTCCCAGGCGATCTTCGTCAATTCGCCGAGGGTCTCGAGTTCCGCGAACTGGGCCGCGTCGTTGGCGTCCGCGATGGAGCCGGGGCGCAGGCCGTCGCCGAGCGAGAACGAGACGTCGTAGGCCCGCATGATGTCGCAGATCTCGTCGAAGCGCTCGTAGAGGAACGATTCGCGGTGACCGGCGAGACACCAGCGCGCCATGATCGAGCCGCCGCGCGAGACGATGCCGGTGACGCGGCGCGCGGTGAGCGGCACATGGGCGAGGCGGACGCCCGCATGGATGGTGAAGTAGTCGATGCCCTGCTCGGCCTGCTCGATGAGCGTGTCCTTGAAGACCTCCCAGTCGAGCTTGAGCGGATCGCCGCCGACCTTCTCCAGGGCCTGGTAGATCGGCACCGTGCCGATCGGGACCGGCGAGTTGCGCACGATCCACGAGCGGATGTTGTGGATGTTGCGACCCGTCGAGAGGTCCATCACCGTGTCGGCACCCCAGCGGGTCGCCCAGACCAGCTTCTCCACCTCTTCGGCCGCCGACGAGGTCACCGCCGAGTTGCCGATATTGGCGTTGATCTTCACCAGGAAGTTGCGGCCGATCGCCATCGGCTCCACCTCGGGGTGGTTGATGTTGGCCGGAATGATGGCGCGACCGCGGGCCACCTCGTCGCGCACGAATTCCGGCGTGATGAAGGGCGGCAGGGACGCGCCGAAGCTGTTGCCGTCGGCGAGCGCGGCCTGCGCGCCCTCCAGCATGGTCTCACGCGCGAGGTTCTCGCGGTGGGCGACGTAGATCATCTCCTCGGTGATGATCCCGGCCTTGGCGAATTCGTACTGCGTCACCAGCTGGCCGGGGCCCGCCTTGCGGATCTGGCGCGTCGCCGGACAGGGCGCCACGAGCTTGTCCTCGGGCACGAAACCGTTGTCCTCGGGCTTGACCGCACGCGGCGTGATCGTGGCGTAGCCGCGCTTGGCGATCCACGGGTCGCGCAGCAGCGGCAGGCCGGCGTTGAGATCGATCCGGGCCTCGGTCTCGGTATAGGGACCCGACGGATCGTAGACCCGCACGGGGGCCTCCTTCGGGTCGCTCAAGGTGATCTCGCGGAACGGCACCCGGATGTCGTCACGACCGGAAACGCTCGCATAGACCTTGCGCGAGCCCATGATCGGCCCGGTGGTCACGGCCTGCGGCTGGCCCTTGGCGGGGTCTTTTCCGGAAAAGTCTTTGGGAAGGACGGGTGCGTTCATATCGGATTCGCTCCTGGCGTGGGAGGCGACCCGGTTCGCAACGGTACGTCAGGACGACGGGCGCCTCTGCACCCGGACAAAAGTTCCCGTCCCTCCGCCGGTATGAGCCGGATCAGGTTCAAGGGTCAGGGCTTAAGCCCAATCTCAGCCCCTTCATGGGGCCCCCCTCGGAACGATTCGAAGGTCTGCGCTCGCGCCCGCTTTGTCAATCTCGACGGCGAACATCCCCGCGCGGCTGAAAGGAGGTTCCGTTTCCTTTCCGGCGGCGCTCGACCGCCCCAGATGCCCGCGTGTTCGGTGCCATTGTCGAACATACGGTTTTAATCCCCGGAAATCGACAATGATCGAGCCGGCATCTTCGATATTCAAACCAACAGACTTGATGGAGCCTTCTCGAATAGCTGCGCGTTGCCAGTCATAATGTCCCGAAGACAACCCGGCTGGTGTTCCATGAACAAGATCATTCTTGCCTCCGCCGCGCTGCTCGGCGCGGTCGCGTTCCTACCGGCCACGGCCGATGCCCGTGAAGGCGGCGGCTGGGGTGGAGGCGGCGGTGGTGGAGGCGGCATGAGCGCTGGCGGTGGTGGTGGCGGTGGCCTCGCCGCTGCGGGTGGCGGTGGCCGAGGCTGGGGCGGTGGCGGTGGCGGCATGAGCCGCGGCGGTGCTGGTGGCGCAGGGCTCGCCGCTGCAGGCGGCGGTGGGCGAGGCTGGGGCGGTGGCGGCATGAACCGCGGCGATGGCGGCATCGGTGGCGGCGGACTCGCCGCGGGTGGTGCTGGCCGGGGAGGCTGGGGCGATGGACGTGGGCAGGGCGTAGGACAAGGCGGCGTCGGCCGCGGCCCGATCGTCGGTGGCGGCTATGGCCGGGGCGGCGGGTTCAATCGCGGCGGCTACGGCTACAACCGCGGCTACGGCCGGGGATACGGTTACGGCGGTCTCGGCCTCGGATTGGGTCTGGGCCTCGCGGGCGCCGGTCTCGGCTACGGCTACGGCAGCGGCTATTACGGCAACGATTACTACGATGGCGGCTATTACCGCGGCGGCTACGCGCCGGCCTATTACGGCGGCGCGGTAGAGGTTCAGCAGGATGTCGGGGGGTCGGACCAGGACGTGGCCTACTGCATCCGGCGTTTCCGTTCCTACGATCAGCGGTCGGGCACCTATCTCGGCAATGACGGC
Source organism: Methylobacterium marchantiae (assembly GCF_022179405.1). GTDB lineage: Bacteria > Pseudomonadota > Alphaproteobacteria > Rhizobiales > Beijerinckiaceae > Methylobacterium > Methylobacterium marchantiae. The sequence goes on along the minus strand of NZ_BPQT01000020.1, from coordinate 102,187 downwards.
CTGCGTCACCGCTGTCCGCAGTAACGCGTCCCAAAAGCGCGATTTCGGCTGAAGCAGGGTCCACGAAGAAGCCCCGCAATCGATCGTTGCGGGGCTTTCTCATGTGGCGAGACGTCATCGCGACGATTGTCGCTTCGGAATTTTCCGCTGCGGGATTTGCCGTCAGGCACGTATTCTGCAGCCGATCGTCTGCCGACCGACGAGTCGGTCCGGGCGACGCCCGGTATCCTTCGGGCAAGGAACGAACCATGGGCTTCGACGGATCGCGACGCGTGATGCTCGCAGCGGCACTGGGCCTGGCCGCCGCCTCGCTGCTTCCGGCGACCGGAGCCTTGGCGGACGAGGGCGGACGGCTCTCGACCCACGTTCTCGATACGCTGAGCGGCAAGCCGGCCGGCGGGATGAAGATTGATTTCTACGTGTCCGAGAACGGCGCGTACCGTCTCGTGACGCAGATGACGACGAACGCCGACGGCAGGACCGACAAGCCCGTTCTCGCCGGCGACGCGCTGAAGGCCGGGCGCTATCAGTTCGTCTTCCATGTGGGCGACTACTTCCAGGCGAAGGGCGTGCCCCAGAGCGATCCCCCCTTCCTCGACCTGGTGCCGATCCAGTTCTCCATCGCGGACGCGAAGGCGCATTACCACGTGCCGCTGCTGACGACGCCCTGGAGCTACTCGACCTATCGCGGCAGCTGAGCGATGCCGCCGCCGACAGGGGCGGCCCTGCTGATCGGGCTGGCTCTCATGGGTCCGGGCTCCATGATGGCGCCGGGTTCGACGCCGATCGTGCAATGGATCGTCGAGCGCAGGAACGAGGTGGCCTTGCCGGACATGGATGCCGTGAACGCGTTGTCGCGGCAGGATTTCGTGACGACCTTCGGCGGCGTGTTCGAAAACTCGCCCTGGGTCGCCGAGCGCGCGGCGAGCGCGCGGCCCTTCGCCTCTCCGGCCGCCCTCCATGCCGCGATGATGGCGGTGGTGCGGGCCGCCCCTTCGCGGTACGTCCTCGCCTTCCTCAACGCCCATCCCGAACTCGCCGGAGCCGAGGCGAGGGCACGGCAGATGACGGCGCATTCCTCCGCCGAACAGGGCAGCGCCGGGCTCGACCGGATGACGGAGGCGGATTTCGACCGGTTCGCCCGGCTCAACGCCGCCTATCGCGCGACATTCGGGTTTCCCTTCATCATCGCTGTGCGCGGGCGAACCAAGGACGCCATCCTCGCGGAGTTCGAACGACGGCTCGCCAATCCGCGCGACGTCGAGCGCGACGCTGCCCTGGCCGAGATCGCCCTCATCACCCGGATGCGGCTCGAACGGATTCTCGGCCCGTTCGACTGAACGCGTCTGATCGGACTTTTCAGCGGATGCTCGTGCCGAAGTAGGTAATCCCACCCGACCACCTCATCCTGAGGCGCCCTTTGCATGAGCAAAGGGCCTCGAAGGAGCCCTCCAGACACCAGAGCGATCCCTGGAAGCCTCCTTCGAGGCCGCTGCGCGGCGCCTCAGGATGAGGTAGAGCCTTGGAAAAACAACTCTAATACGCTCTCAGCCGCCGACGAGACTCTCGGCGAAATCATCAGGGACCTCGCCGAACTGGCAGAGGATCGTCGCGCTCTCGAGTTCGCCGGTCTCGTCATCGGCCACCACCTTCAGCGCGGCGGTACCGGGCAGGCGCCCGGCCATGGCCTCCGCCTTCTTCAAGGCGCCGCTCTCGGTGGGCGCGACCTCGCGGTCGCCGGGCACGAGGCGCTTGCGCTTGATCACGAAGGTCTGGACCACGAAGGTCGTCTTGAGGGCCATGGCGGTCTCCGAGGGCCGTGCCGCCCTCCCCGCCACATAGGCCCGGATGGAAGCCGGGTCGAGGCGCCCAATCCGAGAGGCCGTCCCCGACGCATCCTACCAGAGTCGGATCAGCCCGTAGCCGATGCGGGCATCGGCCATCTCGATACCGAGGAGGCCGATGATCGCGAGGCTCGCACGGAACACCGCCGGGCCGAACGTGCTGGAGAACAGGAAGAGGCCCGCCAGGACCAGGTTGACGTGCAGGGCCGCCTGGTCGGCGAACCGACGTAGGGAAGCGGGCAGCCAGGGCCGAAGAATCCCGTACCCGTCGAGGCCCGGCAGCGGCATGAGGTTGAGGAGGATGGCCGTGCCCTGGAACAGGGCGGACACGGCGAGCACCGCCCGGAGCGTATCGGATTCCTCCCCGGCGAGGCGATACAGCAGCGCGATAACGAGGAGGACGATTCCGTTCATCGCCGGGCCCGCCGCCGCCACGGCGGAGATCCAGGCCTTGCCGCGCAGCAGGTGGGTGTTGACGAGCACGCTTCCACCCGGAAACCCGATCCCGCCGAGGATCGTGAACAGCAGCGGCAGCACGATGGTCGAGAGCGCATCGGCGTAGAGGCGCGGATCCAGGGTGAGGTAGCCGGTCTGCGGGATCTCCGCATCGCCTCCCTTCCAGGCGACGAAGGCATGGGCGAATTCGTGGAGGCACAGGCCGAGGAGCCATCCCGCCATCACGAAGACGAAGGCCGCACCCGAGCCGTCGGCCACGCCGGTGCCGATGGCGAGGCCGCTCCCGAGGAAGATCAGGGCGATCAGCAGAAAGTTCGCGCTCGGCCCGAGGGCGGCGGCCGGTGCTCGAACCCGGGTCGGCGGAAGCTCTGACGACATCTCGATCCTCGAAGGAACGTCCGCCCGATCGAACGGCAGGGACCGGCACCCTGTCCGGGTCGCGGGCGCCGCAGGGACACGGCGCAGGGATTTCGTGCGCATGACACGATAAGATGATGGTCTCAACGGGACTCCGCTTCGGATTGTCCCCGCACCGCCTCTTCCCACACGCGGTCGTATCGAGTGGTCCTGTCGAGAATGTCCCTGCTCCGCGTGATCCTGCCCCTCGCCCTCGGTCTCTGCGTGTCGGCTCTCGGCGCCCTGTTCCTGTTCCAGCGCCATCTCATCTATCCCGGCGCCTTCGGAACGGGGCTCCGGCAGGCCGACCGCGCGGTGCCGCCGGGCACCGAGGCGGTCTCGGTGACGACCGCCGACGGCGACCGGCTCTACGGCCTGTGGCGGGCGCCCGAGCCCGGAGGCGGGGTCGTCCTCACCTTTCACGGCAACGGCTCGCTTCCCGAACCGCATGCGGCGCGGTTCTCGACGGGGGTGTGGCGGGCCGGCGGCTGGGGCACCCTCGCCATCGCCTATCGCGGCTATCCGGGCTCGACCGGATCTCCGAGCGAGGCGGGCCTGATCGAGGACGGGCTGGCGGCCCGACGCCTCGTCGCGCGCCTTGCCCCCGACGCGCCGATCCTGCTCCACGGCCATTCCATGGGGGCGGCCGTCGCCGTGGCCCTGGCCGCGCGCGAACCGCATCTCGGCCTCTATCTCGAAGCGCCCTTCGTGTCCCTCGCGGACCTCGTGGGCGAGCGCTTCCCGCTCCTGCCCGGCGCGCTCCTGCGCGATCACTGGCGCTCGGACGAGCGCATCGGCAGGAGCCGGGGCCCGATCCTCATCGTCCACGGCACCGACGATCCCGTCATTCCCCTGGCGCACGCCCACAGGCTCGGGGCCATGGCCGGGACCAGGGCGAAGGTCGTCGCCCTTCCCGGCGATCACGTCTCGATTCTCGGACTGCGCGACGAGGAGGCGGAAGCGACGTTCCGCCCCGTCCGAACCGGTGAGCCCGATCCTGCGCTGCCGCGTTGATGCGGGGCGCAAAGGGAGAGAGATTTGGGACGACGCGCCCGGCGATGGCGGGACGACGAGGAGAACGGCGAGGTTTCGGCCGCTCCCGTGACCTGCCCGCTCTGCGGGCGGCCGATCCCGCCGCGTGCCAGATCGAGCCTGCACCACCTCACACCGAAGCTGAAGGGTGGTGCCAGGGCCGGGACCGTGCGCCTGCACCAGATCTGCCATTCCGCGATCCATGCCCGCTACAGCGAGGCCGAGATCGCCCGGCGCCTCGCCGATGTCGACGCCCTGCGGGCCGACCCCGACATCGGCGGCTTCATCGCCTGGGTCCGGACCAAGCCGGACGATTTCCATGCCGCCACGCGGATGACGCGAACCCGCAAGCTGTCGCGCCGCAAGGTGTCCTGAGACGCCGCCGATCCGAGCGTCCGCGTTTACGGGGCGTTCGGCATGACGTGCGGACGGGCGCCTGCGCTGCCTCCTCCTTAACCCTCGGCCTGCGATGCTCGCCGTCGGATTTCGATGGAGCTCACGGGTGACCTCAGCGGCACAGGACCGAAGCCTCGGGGCCGAAGAGGCGGTGCGTCTGGCCTGGGTCGACGTCGCCAAGGGCCTCTGCATCGTCCTCGTGGTGATGATGCATGCGACGCTCGGCACCGGCAACGAGATGGGCGGCGAGGGTTTCCTCCACACCGTCGTCGCCTTCGCCAAGCCCTTCCGCATCCCCGACTTCTTCCTCCTGTCGGGCCTGTTCGTCGGCCGCGTGATCGACCGGGACTGGCGTCTCTTCGCCGACCGGCGCGTGGTCCATTTCGCCTATTTCTACGGGCTCTGGGTCCTCGTCCAATCGGCGGTGAAATACGGACAGATCGTCGACGGCGCCGGACCGGGCGCCTTCCTCGCCCATCTCGCCCACGCTCTGGTGGAGCCCTATTCCACCCTCTGGTTCATCTACCTGCTCGCCGTCTTCTCGGTCCTGACCAAGCTGCTGCGCGGCCTGCATCCGGCCCTCCTACTCGGCGGGGCCGCCCTGCTCCAGAGCATCCCGCTCCAGGGCCAGTCGGAACTCGTCACCGAATTCTGCGGCCGCTACGTCTGGTTCGTCGCCGGATACCTGTTCGCGGCCCGAATCTTCCGGTTCGCCGACCTCGTGCAGCGATTCCCGCGCGCGGCCCTGGGCGGCCTCGCGGCCTGGGCCCTGGTGAACGGGATCTTCGCCTTCACGGCGACCGGCAGCGAGACCTTCCCCACCCTCGCGAGCCTGCCCCTCGTCAGCCTGATCCTCGGGGGCGCAGGAGCCCTCGCCATCGTCGCCACCGGTGCCCTGCTCAGCGGCGCCGGGGGGCCGGTGACGGCGGCGCTCAGGACCTGCGGCGAGCGCTCCATCGTCATCTACCTCGCCTTCTTCCTGCCCATGGCGGCGACCCGGACGCTCATCGTGAAGACGGGAGCCATCGCCGATATCGGCCTCGCCAGCCTCGTCGTGACAGTCGTCGCGGTGCTCGTCCCCCTCGCCATCGAGCGGGTGGTCCGCCACACGCCCCTCGTCTTCCTGTTCCGCCGCCCGGCGGCGTTCCACCTCGTCCCGGAGAGACGACCGCCCGCCGCGAGGGCGGCGACGGCGGGTTGAGCGGGCGACCCCGTCGATACGCTCAGACCTGATCGTCGATGAAGCGGGTGGCGATCATCGAGGCGGCGGTGCGGTTCTCGACGCCGAGCTTGGCGTAGATGCTCTCCAGGTGTTTCGTTACCGTGCGCGGCGAGAGGCCGAGAATGTCGCCGATATCGCGGCTCGACTTGCCCCGCGACAGCCAGAACAGCACGTCCGCCTCGCGGGCGGTGATCGGCAGGTTGCTGCGCAGACGCTCGATCCCGGTCGCGGACGCGTCGCGGGAGAGGCGCAGCAGGACCTCGTCGCCGGTGGTGCCGATGAGGCTGAGGCTGTGGGCGGCCCCCTCCGTGTCCGGCAGGATGACGGAGGCCGCGATGCCGCCCCTGAGCTGTTCGGCGAGCCAGACACGGCCGGCCTCGGGCAGGCGCGAGCCCCCGTCGCCGAGCTTGGCCAGCACGCGGGCGGCCTGCGGCGTGCTCCACAGGACGACGCCCTGGCGATCCACGGCGAACAGCGTGCGGCCCGTGGTGTCGAGGGCCGCACGGGCGCTCTGCGCGGCGCGCGCGCTCGCCAGATGCACACGGATGCGGGCCAGGATCTCGTCGGGGGCGATGGGCTTGGTGACGTAGTCGCTGCCGCCCGCCTCCAGGCCCTTCACGATGTGCTCGGTCTCGGACAGCCCGGTCATGAAGATCACCGGCACATGCGCGAGGTCGCTGCGCGCCTTCAGGCGCCGGCAGGTCTCGAACCCGTCCATGCCCGGCATCACCGCGTCGAGCAGGATGATGTCCGGCGTGATCTCCTCGACCAGCGCCAGGGCGAGGTCGCCGGCCACCGCCACGAGCACGGTGGCGCCGGAGCGCTCGATCGCCTCGGTGAGGAAGCTCAGCGTGTCGGGGGAATCGTCGACGACGAGGACGATGTCGCGCTGCATCTCAGCCATCGCGCATCCCTTCGAGGACGCGGACGTAGCGGCGGAGGTCGTAGGAGGCGACGAGCCCGCGCATCTGCGCGGCGATCTCGGCGGGCATGGCGGACTGGCCTTCGAGTTCCGACAGCTTGGCCTCGATGCCGCGGACATGGCCGATGCGGCCGAGGCGGATCAGTTCGGCGATGTGGTCGGGGCGCAGGGAGGCCGGGACGGACCCGCTGGACCTCGGCGCCTCCGCCGAGGGCGGCTGAGGCGGGGCGGGCTGGCCCAATGCCAGGAGCCGGTCGATGCGCTCCAGGAAATCGCGCAGGTCGAACGGCTTCGGGATGATCTCGTCATGGGGGGCATCGTCGCCCCGAATCGGGCTGATCTCGTGGACGTTGGCGGACATGATGGCGATCCGGGACGAGAGACCGGCATCGCGCAGGGCCTTGGCCACGGCCCAGCCGCTCATGCCCGGCATGGCGATGTCGAGGAGGATGATATCCGGCCGGCGCTCCATCGCCAGCGCCAGGCAATGCGGCCCGTCGGGCGATTCCAGCACGAGGAGACCGAGCGGTTCGAGCACTTCGCGCATGAGCGCACGGTGCGAGGAATCGTCATCGGCCACCAGCACCGTGCGCGGCGGCCCGTCATGGGCCGGCATCTCCCGGCGATGGCCTGCGGCCGGCTCCACCGCCTCCGCCGGCTTGGGCGCGGCCGGCCGATGCACCGAGGCCAGCATCAGTCGCAGGCTGAAGCAGGTGCCCCGACCGACCTCGCTCTCCACGGTGATCTCGCCGCCCATCACCTGGGCGAGGAGATGCGCGATGGTGAGCCCGAGCCCCGTGCCCGGGGTGTTGCGGGCGGCCGGCAGCGAGCCGCGTTCGAACGGCCCGAAGATCCGCTCCAGATCGTCCTCCGGAATGCCGAGGCCGCTGTCGCGGATCGAGAACAGGGCCACCTGATTGCGGTAGGTCATCTCCAGCGAGATCCAGCCCGATTCGGTGAACTTGATCGCGTTGGAGAGGAGGTTGAGGAGGATCTGGCGCAGGCGCTTCTCATCCGCCGCGACCACGGCGGGCAGCACCGGCGGCCGCGAGAACCGGAATTCGAGGCCGGCCGCATTGGCCTGGAGCCGGACCATGTCGACGATCTGGTCGAGGAAATCGGCGAGGCGGAACTCGTTGCGGTGGATCTGGAGACGTCCCGCCTCCATGCGGGAGATGTCGAGGAGGCCGTCGATCAGGCCCGAGAGGTGCTGGGCGCTGCGCCGGATGACGCGGATGCCGTTGCGACGGGCCATGGGGATGTCGTCGTCGCCCTCCAGCAATTGCGCGTAGCCGAGGACGGCGTTGAGCGGCGTGCGCAATTCGTGGCTCATGCCCACCACGTAGCGGCTCTTGGCGAGATTGGCGGCCTCCGCCGTCTCCTTGGCCTGCTGCAGCTTGGCGTCGGTGATCTTGTGGGCCTCGATCTCGGCCTCGTAGAGGGCGGTCTGCCGGGCGGTCTCCTCCTGGGCCACGCGGCGGCTCTCCTGGGCGAGCACGAACAGCCAGGCGACGATGCCGAGGATCACCACGAGGATGAAGAACACGCTGGTGAGCGCGGCGCGCAGGGTCTCGCGATGCGCGGGCTGTGCCGTGGAGACCCCGGCATGGACGATGCCGAGGATCAGGCCGATCACCGAGACCAGGGTCAGCATGAGCGCGAGGTAGCGGCCGAGCGGAGCGCCGATCCAGCCGGCGGTCCTGGCCGGCATGATCCGGGCGAGGGCGCTCTGGGCCTGCGCCTCCAGGCGTCCGTGCGGTTTGCACAGGTCGCCGCAGCGGGCGTCCAGCGAGCAGCAGAGCGAACAGATCGGCCCGGCATAGGCCGGGCAATGGGCCATGTCCTCGCCCTCGAACGGATGCTCGCAGACGGTGCACTGGATCTCCGACCGCCCTCCCCAATCGGCGGCGGCGGGCCTCGCCAGATAGTAGCGCCCGCCGGTGGCGTAGGCGATCGCCGGCGCGGCGGCGAAGGCGGTGACCAGCGCCAGCAGCGGCGCGAAGTTCTGGAGCCCGGCCCCGAGCAGGCCCGCATGGGCGAGGAAGCCGGCGAGCAGGGCCAGGGCGGAGGCTCCGGTGCCCACCGGGTTCACGGCGTAGAGATGGGCCCGCTTGAACTCGATGCCCGGCGGCGACAGGCCGAAGGGCTTGTTGACGGCGAGATCCGCCGAGAGCGCGCCGACCCAGGCCGACACCACCACGGCATAGAGCGAGAGCGTGCTGGCGAGGGTCTTGTCGATGCCGAGTTCCATCAGCAGCAGCGCGATGGCGACGTTGAAGACGAGCCAGACCACGCGGCCGGGATGGCTGTGGGTCAGCCGCGAGAAGAAGTTCGACCAGGCGATGGAGCCGGCATAGGCGTTGGTGACGTTGATCTTGAGCTGCGAGATCACCACGAAGAGGCCGGTGAGGAGGATCGCCCCCTCCCGCGTCGGCATGACGTAGCCGAAGGCGACCACGTACATCTGCGTCGGCTCGGCGGCCTGGTCGTGGGGCACGCCCTGCCCCAGCGCCACCACCGCCAGGAAGGCGCCGAGCATGATCTTGAACATGCCGGGCAGGATCCAGCCCGCGCCCGCCCCGAGCACGGCGAGCCACCAGCGCGGGTCCCGTCCCACCTTCGCCGGCGGCACGAAGCGGAGGAAATCGACCTGCTCGCCGATCTGCGCCAGGAGCGCGAGCAGGATGCCGGAGGCGAGGCCGAACTGGGCGAGGTCGAAGCCGGAGAGCGCGTAGCCCGCCACGGTGAGGGTCGAGCCGACCGCATCGACCGATCCGGGATGGGCCGATCCCGGATAAGCGAGGAGATCGGTCAGGCCCGAACTCGATTGCCACGCGATGAAGCCGAGGGGCAGGAGATTGAGGCCGATCCAGAGCGGCTGGGTCCAGATCTGGAAGCGGCTGATCAGGCTGATCCCGTAGACGACGAGGGGAATCACCACGACCGCGCTGACGACGTAGCCGATTCCCAGCGGCAGGCCGAGGCAGAGTTGCAGCGCCAGCGCCATGATCGACGCCTCGATGGCGAAGAACAGGAAGGTGAAGCTCGCATAGATCAGCGAGGTGATGGTGGAGCCGAGATAGCCGAAGCCGGCCCCGCGGGTGAGGAGGTCGATGTCGACGCCGTAGCGGGCCGCATAGAGACTGATCGGCACCGCCGTGGCGAAGATCACCGCGCCGACGAACAGCACCGCCGTCACCGTGTTGGTGAACCCCGTGGCGAGGACCAGCGTGCCGCCGATCGCCTCCAGCGCCAGGAACGAGAGCGAGCCCAGCGCCGTCTGCGCCACGCGCAGGCTCGACCATCGCCGCGCCTTCTTCGCGGTGAAGCGGAGCGCGTAATCCTCGAGGGTCTCGTCCGCGACGAAGCGGTTATAGGCCCGCCGGATCGGGGGAATCTGCTGGCGGCCACTCATCGGATCGTGGGTCTGCCCGGTCGGCGTCAGGTGTGGGAAGGGCCGGCCCGCACGCGGTCGCGGAGAAACGGCGGACGATCAGCAATCCCCGTGCCGCGGGGCCGGACGACACTGGTACACCAGACGAGCCGCGTCGAGGCCCCTCTTCGAAGGGAAGGCATGCCCCACGAAGGGAAGCGCATTCTCCGATGCAGGCGGAACGCAGGACGCTCGCGCCCCCACCCTACGCAAAACAGCGTATATGCTGCGCTGCGCCATCCCGCCTAGCTTCCGCTCGTCCGCAACGGCCCGCCTTATGCAGGAGCCGGCGGGAATATCTCGTGGAAGAGGTTCACGCACGATGGCAGCCGACAACGAGCACGGACCGCACTCGGCCCTGCGCCGCAAGCTTCTGATGGGGTTGGCGGGCATCCCCGCCATGGCGATGTTGCCGCGCAGCGCCTTCGCGGCGGCTCCCCCGACCTCGGCGGTGAACACCACCGGGCTCGCGGTGACCGATACCGAGGTGACCGTCGGCATCCTCCATTCGGCCACCGGCACCATGGCGATCTCCGAGACCGGCTCGATCCAGGCGGAGAAGCTCGCCATCGCGCAGATCAACGAGATGGGCGGCGTGCTCGGCCGCAAGATCAAGATCATCCAGGAGGACGGCGCCTCCGATTGGCCGACCTTCGCCGAGAAGGCCAAGAAGCTTCTCGTCAACGACCATTGCGCCGCCGTGATGGGGTGCTGGACCTCGGCCTCGCGCAAGGCCGCGCTGCCGGTCTTCGAGCAGTATAACGGCCTGCTGTACTATCCGACCTTCTACGAAGGCCTCGAGCAGTCCAAGAACGTCATCTATACCGGCCAGGAGGCCACCCAGCAGATCCTCGAATCGCTGAACTGGGTGACCAAGGAGAAGGGCGCCAAGACGTTCTTCTTCATCGGCTCGGACTACATCTGGCCGCGCACCTCGAACAAGATCGCCCGCAAGCACATCGAGAACGTGCTCAAGACCAAGGTCGTCGGCGAGGAATACTTCCCGCTCGGCCACACGCAGTTCAACTCGGTGATCAACAAGATCAAGCTTACCAAGCCGGACGTGATCTTCACCGACGTGGTCGGCGGCTCGAACGTGGCGTTCTACAAGCAGCTCAAGGCGGCCGGCATCGATCTTTCGAAACAGACCCTTCTGACCATCTCGGTCACCGAGGACGAGATCGACGGGATCGGCGGCGACAACATCGCCGGCGCCTATTCCTGCATGAAATACTTCCAGTCGCTCAAGAACGCGAACAACGAGAAGTTCGTCGCCGCCTTCCACAAGATGTGGGGCGAGAAGACCGTCATCGGCGACGTCACCCAGGCCGCCTATCTCGGGCCGTTCCTGTGGAAGATGGCCTGCGAGAAAGCCGGTTCCTTCGATGTCGACAAGGTCTCCGCGGCCTCCCCGGACATCGAGTTCAAGGAAGCTCCCGAGGGCTACGTCAAGATCCACCCGAACCACCACCTCTGGTCGAAGACCCGCGTCGCCAAGGCCCTGCCGAGCGGCCAGTTCGAGATCGTCTACGAGAGCCCCGCGCTGATCGAGCCCAACCCCTTCCCCAAGGGCTACCAGTAGGCCGGCACTCCCGGCGGGCTTCCTCTCCGCACAGGCAGCGCAATGGCCGCGGGCGAGAGGAGCCGCCGGAGATCCGGGCACTCCGTCGTCCCGGGTCCACGACGTGGAGCCCGGGATCCGGAAACGCAGGTCCGGCAAGGCCTTACACCGCCGGCGGCTCCGGGTTCCGGGCTCGCCTGCGGCACCCCGGAACGACGGAGTGCGGGATGCGGTCGCCCTGTCGGAAGGGAGGACACCTGCGGCCCGATGCTTGCACGACCGTCCTCGCACGACCGTCATCGCCTCCCTCGGAGTACGAAACATGCTCGGTGACTATTCCCTCGGCGATCTCGGCGCGATCTTCGCCATGCAGGGCTTCGCCGGCCTGATCCTGTTCTCGGTCTACGTGCTGATGGCGCTCGGCCTCGCGGTCATTTTCGGCCAGATGGGCGTGATCAACATGGCGCACGGGGAATTCATGATCCTCGGGGCCTACGTCACCTATCTGTGCTCGACCTTCTTCCAGGCCCACCTGCCCGGCCTGTTCGGCATCTACTTCTTCGTGGCGATGATCCTGGCCTTCCTGGCCTCGGGAGCCCTCGGGATGATCGTCGAATGGACGCTCATCCGGCATCTCTACAAGCGCCCCCTCGACACGCTGCTCGCCACCTGGGGCCTCTCGCTGATCCTGCAGCAATCCTACCGCACCATCTTCGGAGCGCGCGAGGTCGGCGTCGAGCTGCCGTCCTGGCTCATCGGCTCGGTCCAGGTCACCGACACGATCGAGGTGCCGATCAACGGCCTGTTCGTGATGGCGATCACCACCCTCATCACCGTCGGCGTCGGCCTGCTGATGTACCGCTCGCGCTTCGGCCAGCAGGTGCGCGCGGTGATGCAGAACCGGCCGATGGCGGGCGCCGTCGGCATCGATACCGAGAAGGTCGACCGCTACACGTTCGGCCTCGGCTGCGGCATCGCCGGTGTGGCCGGCTCGGCCTTCACCATGATCGGCTCCACCGGGCCGACCTCGGGCCAGCTCTACATCGTCGACACCTTCCTGATCGTGGTCTTCGGCGGCGCGGCCAGCCTGCTCGGCACCATCGCCTCCGCCTTCTCGATCTCGCAGACCCAGTCGACCCTCGAATTCTTCCTGTCCGGCTCCACCGCCAAGGTCCTGACGCTGCTCGCCGTCGTCGGGATCCTGATGGTCCGCCCGCAGGGTCTGTTCACCCTCAAGGTCCGGCGCTGAGGAGGCCATCCCGATGACAAGCCCCGTCCAGACCCTGTCGAAGTCGCTCACCGTGAACGACAATCCGTTCATGAAGCCGATGGAGTGGCTGAGCCTGGCGCTCCTCGCCGCCTTCATCCTCGTCGTCCTGCCTGCGACCCTCGACGCGTTCCGCCTCAACCTCGTCGGCAAGTACCTCACCTACGCCTTCGTCGCGCTCGGCCTCGTCATGTGCTGGGGCTATGCCGGCATCCTCTCCCTCGGCCAGGGCGTGTTCTTCGGGCTCGGCGGCTATTGCATGGCCATGTACCTGAAGCTCGAAGCCTCCAGCGTCGAGAACACCAAGATCCAGTCGACGCCGGGCATCCCGGACTTCATGGACTGGAACCAGATCACCGAGCTGCCCCTGATCTGGAAGCCGTTCCAGAGCCTGCCGCTGACGCTGATCCTCGTCGTCGCCCTGCCGGTGTTCTTCGCCTTCGTCATCGGCTTCGCGATGTTCACCCGCCGTGTCGGCGGCACCTACTTCGCCATCATCACCCAGGCCATCGCCGCCATCCTGACGATCCTCATCGTCGGACAGCAGGGCTATACCGGCGGCATCAACGGCATCACCGACCTGCGGACCCTCCACGGCTGGGACATCCGCACCGACAGCGCCCACACCATCCTGTACTTCCTCAACGGCGGCCTGCTCATCGGCTGCATCCTGGCCGCGCAATACGTGAAGAAGGCCAAGCTCGGGCGCATCCTCGTCGCCATGCGCGACAAGGAGGACCGGGTGCGGTTCTCGGGCTATTCGGTGGCCGGGTTCAAGGTCTTCGCCTTCTGCCTCGCCGCCGCCTTCGCCGCCATCGGCGGGGCGATGTTCACCCTCCAGGTCGGCTTCATGTCGCCGTCCTTCGTCGGGATCGTGCCCTCGATCGAGATGGTGATCTACGCCGCCGTCGGCGGGCGGATGTCGCTGTTCGGCGCGGTCTGGGGCACGCTGCTGGTCAACTGGGCCAAGACCACCTTCTCGGAGAGCTTCCCCGAACTCTGGCTCTTCGGCCTCGGCGCCCTGTTCATCGCCGTCGTCCTCGCCTTCCCCAACGGTCTCGCCGGCATCTACCGCAGCTATGTCGAGCCGCGCCTGACCCGCAAGGTCAAGGCCCTGGCGCCGGTCGACGGCGCCCTCCCCCACGGCACGCCGGCCGAATAGGAGCGTCCCCGATGAACGCCGCCATGCTGCACCAGCCGATCATCGGCGAATCCCCCGACGCGAAGGAGTTCCTCCTCGCGGTGGAGGCCCTCACGGTCTCGTTCGACGGGTTCAAGGCGGTGAACGACGTGTCGTTCTACGTCGATCCCAACGAGATCCGCGTCATTATCGGCCCCAACGGCGCCGGCAAGACCACAGTGCTCGACCTGATCTGCGGGCGCACCAAGGCCAGCACCGGCTCGATCAAGTTCAAGGGCCAGGAACTCACCAGGATCTCGGAGAGCGCCATCGTCCAGGCGGGCGTCGGCCGCAAGTTCCAGACGCCGTCGATCTACGACGACCTCACGGTGTTCGAGAACCTGGAGATCTCCTTCCCGCGCGGCCGCACTGTGTGGGGAGCGCTGACCTTCAAGCGCGATGCCGAGGTCCGCGACCGCATCCACGAGGTCGCGACGATGATCTTCCTGAAGGATCAGCTGAAGGAGCGGGCCGAGTTTCTCAGCCACGGCCAGAAGCAGTGGCTCGAGATCGGCATGCTGCTGATCCAGGACCCGGAACTGCTCATGCTCGACGAGCCGGTGGCCGGCATGAGCGTCGGCGAGCGCATCAAGACCGCCGAGCTCCTCAACCAGATCATCGTCGGCCGTTCGGTGCTGGTGATCGAGCACGACATGAAGTTCGTCGAGGACATCGCCCACCGGGTCACCGTGCTGCACCAGGGCAAGGTGCTCTCCGAAGGCTCGATGGAGCGGGTGAAGAACGACCCGAAGGTCATCGAAGTCTATCTCGGCCACTGAGAGGGAACGGACCCATGCTCCAGACCGCGCCGTCCCCGTCCCCCGTCCCCTTCGTCCAGGGTGGCCTCGAGCCGATGCTGGCGATTCGCGACCTGCACTCGGCCTACGGCCAGAGCGAGGTCCTGCACGGCCTCGACATCTCCATCGCCCCCGGCGAGATCGTCGCGGTGATGGGCCGCAACGGCATGGGCAAGACCACGCTGATGAAGACCCTGATGGGGATCGTGCCGGTCAAGTCCGGCACCATCGCCGTCGACGGCCGGGACGTCACCGCCCTCAAGAGCCACCAGCGCGTGGCGGGCGGCCTCGCCTACGTGCCGCAGGGCCGGATGATCTTCTCGGCCATGACGGTGCAGGAGAACATCGAGACGGGCCTCACCGTCACCAAGGAGCGCAAGGTTCCGCAGGACCTCTACACCATGTTCCCGGTCCTGCTGGAGATGAAGGGGCGGCGCGGCGGCAACCTCTCCGGCGGCCAGCAGCAGCAGCTCGCCATCGCCCGGGCGCTGGCGAGCCGGCCGAAGGTGCTCCTCCTCGACGAGCCGACGGAGGGCATCCAGCCCTCGATCATCCGCGAGATGGGGCGTACCCTGAAGAAGATTCGCGACGAGCGCGGCCTCTCCATCGTCGTCTCCGAGCAGGTGCTGAGCTTCGCCCTCGACGTCGCCGACAGGGTGCTGGTGATCGAGAACGGTAACATCGTCCACGAGGCGATGCGGGCCGATATCGACGAGGCGCAGGTCGCCCGCTTCCTGTCGGTCTGAAGGAGAGCCCATGTCTGAAGGAGAATCTCTGGCCGATTACGAGACCTTCGAGCTCGGCAATGTCGTCCTTCAGTGCGGCAAGACCCTGCGCGACGCGAAACTGGCCTACAAGACCTTCGGCACGCTGAACGCGGCGCGTGACAACGTCATCGTCTACCCGACCTGGTATTCCGCCAGCCACAGCGACAACGAATGGCTGATCGGCGAGGGCATGGCCCTCGACCCGGCTCAATACTTCATCATCATCCCGAACATGCTCGGCAACGGCGTCTCGTCCTCCCCGAGCAATACCGGCGAACCCTACGATCGCGCGCGCTTCCCCGCGGTGACGATCTACGATCAGGTCCGGCTGCAGCATCGGCTCGTCACCGAGAAGTTCGGCATCGAACGGATCAAGCTGGTGACCGGCTGGTCGATGGGGGCGGCCCAGTCGTTCCAGTGGGGGGCGTCGTATCCCGACATGGTGGAGCGCATCCTGCCCTTCATGGGGGCGGCGCGCTGCTCGCGGCACAACTTCGTCTTCCTCGAAGGCGTCAAGGCGGCACTCACCGCGGACGCCGCCTTCAAGGACGGCTGGTACGACGAGCCGCCGCGCCGGGGCCTGCGCGCCATGGCGCGGGTCTATGCGGGCTGGGGCTTCTCGCAGACGTTCTACCGCAAGGAACTCGACCTGAAGCAGCCGGTCCGGCCGTTCGGCGGACGACCGGCGGACGTGCCGTGGAATTACTCGTCGCTGGAGGATTTCCTCGTCTACTTCTGGGAGGGATTCTTCCTGCCAAAGGACGCGAACGATCTCCTCGCGTTGCTGTGGACGTGGCAGCATGCCGACATCTCCGGCGATCCGGCCTATGGCGGAGACTTCGACAAGGCGCTCGCCGGCATCACGGCCAAGGCGATCGTCATGCCGGGCTCGACCGACCTCTACTTCCCGCCGGAAGACAGCGCCTACGAGGTCTCGCGCATGCCGAACGCGGAATTGCGCGTCTGCCAGAGCGACTGGGGCCATTTCGCCGGCGACCCGCGCGGCACCAGTCCCGACATCGCCTTCGTCGACGCGGCCCTCCGGGAGCTGCTCGCACGCTGATGGAGAAGCCCGGCCGCGAGGCCGGGCCTATCCGACGACACGTCGCACGCGGGCGGGAACCACCGCCCGCGCGAACGAGGGCGCATGTCCGGAATCCGGCATGACCCGAAACCTGGGAAGGGAGCACGGAACGATGGCTGAGACCCTGATCAAGGTCGACCTGACGCAGTCGGCCTACGACAACGACATGGTCCACAACCGCTGGCACCCGGACATTCCGATGGTGGCCATGGTCAAGCCCGGCGACGACTTCATCGTCGAGACCTATGACTGGACCGGCGGCTTCATCAAGAACAACGATTCCGCCGACGACGTGCGCGACATCGACCTGTCGATCGTGCACTTCCTGTCCGGTCCCATCGGCGTCGAGGGCGCCGAGCCCGGCGACCTGCTGGTGGTCGATCTCCTCGATATCGGCGCCAAGCAGGAAAGCCAGTGGGGCTTCAACGGCTTCTTCTCCAAGAAGAACGGCGGCGGCTTCCTCGACGAACACTTCCCCCAGGCCCAGAAGTCGATCTGGGATTTCGAGGGCATGTTCACGAAATCCCGCCACATCCCCGGCGTGCGCTTCCCCGGCCTGATCCATCCCGGCCTGATCGGCTGCCTGCCCGATCCGAAGATGCTGGAGACCTGGAACACCCGCGAAAAGGCGCTCTACGACACCAATCCCGGCCGCGTCCCGGCGCTCGCCACCCTGCCCTTCGGCCCGACGGCCCATATGGGCCGGCTGAAAGGCGAGGCGAAGGACAAGGCGGCGGCGGAAGGCGCCCGCACGGTGCCGGGCCGCGAGCACGGCGGCAATTGCGACATCAAGGATCTGTCGCGCGGCTCGAAGATCTACTTCCCCGTCTACGTGCCGGGCGCGGGCCTCTCCATGGGCGACCTGCATTTCAGCCAGGGCGACGGCGAGATCACCTTCTGCGGCGCCATCGAGATGGCCGGCTGGGTCCATCTCAAGGTGAGCCTGATCAAGGACGGCATGTCGAAATACGGGATCAAGAACCCGATCTTCAAGCCGTCGCCGGTCACCCCGAAATTCGATGATCACCTGATCTTCGAAGGTGTCTCCGTCGACGAATACGGCAAGCAGCACTATCTCGACGTCACCGTCGCCTACCGGCAGGCCTGCCTCAACGCCATCGAATACCTGAAGAAGTTCGGCTATTCGGGCGCCCAGGCCTACTCGATCCTCGGCACCGCGCCGGTCCAGGGCCACATCTCGGGCGTCGTCGACATCCCCAACGCCTGCGCCACGCTCTGGATTCCGACGAAGATCTTCGACTTCGACATCAATCCGGGTGCGGACGGACCGATCAAGCACATCGACGGCTCGATCCAGATGCCGCTCTCGCCGGATCTGTGAGATGCCGGTCTACGACTATTCCTGCGAGGGCTGCGGCCCGTTCACGGTGCTGCGCCCGATGGCGCAGTTCAAGGACCCGCACGATTGCCCCGATTGCGGCTCGTCCTGCGGCCGCGCCTTCCTCACGGCGCCGAACCTCGCCTCCATGGATGCGGGACGGCGCAAGGCGCATGCGGTCAACGAGCGGAGCGCGCACGCGCCCCGCAAGTCGTCCGGCCACGGGGCGGGATGCGGATGCTGCTCGGGTACTTCGAAAGCCAAGCAACCCGCCGCCGCGAAAAGCTTCCCCAACGCGCGGCCGTGGATGATCAGCCACTGACGGCACTCAGCCCTCCCCCTCCGCGGGGGAGGGTTCGCAATGACAGGAGGAACACCCCATGATGCACGGCGACATTTCCTCGAGCAACGACAGCGTCGGCGTCGCGGTCGTCAACTACAAGATGCCCCGCCTGCACACGAAGGCCGAGGTTCTGGAGAACGCGAGGAAGATCGCCGACATGGTCGTCGGCATGAAGTCCGGCCTGCCCGGCATGGACCTCGTGATCTTCCCCGAATACTCGACCCACGGCATCATGTACGATGGCGCCGAGATGTACGAGACCGCCTCGGCGATCCCCGGCGAGGAGACGGCGATCTTCGCCGAGGCCTGCCGCAAGGCGCGTGTCTGGGGCGTGTTCTCGCTCACCGGCGAGCGCCACGAGGAGCATCCGAACAAGGCGCCCTACAACACCCTGATCCTGATGAACGACCAGGGCGAGATCGTGCAGAAGTATCGCAAGATCATGCCCTGGACCCCGATCGAGGGCTGGTATCCGGGCGAGTGCACCTATGTCTCGGACGGGCCGAAGGGCCTCAAGATCAGCCTCATCATCTGCGACGACGGCAATTACCCCGAGATCTGGCGCGACTGCGCCATGCGCGGCGCCGAACTCATCATCCGCTGCCAGGGCTACATGTATCCGGCCAAGGAACAGCAGATCCTGATGTCGAAGGCGATGGCCTTCGCCAACAACACCTACGTGGCGGTGGCCAACGCGGCGGGTTTCGACGGCGTCTATACCTATTTCGGCCACTCGGCGATCATCGGCTTCGACGGCCGCACGCTCGGCGAATGCGGCACCGAGGAGATGGGCATCCAGTATGCCGCGCTCTCGAAATTCCTCATCCGCGACGCGCGCGCCAACATGCAGTCGGAGAACCACCTCTTCAAGCTGCTGCACCGCGGCTACACCGGCATGATCAACTCGAAGGAAAACGAACCCGGCAAGGCCGATTGCCCCTACGATTTCTATCGCCGCTGGATCGAGGACCCGGCCGGCACCCGCGAGGCGGTCCGCGCCATCACCCGCCCCGACCTCGGCACGCCGGAATGCCCGATCGAGGGGATTCCCAACGGCGCACCGAAATGAGGTGTCTTTTCCAGGGCTTCACCTCGTCCTGAGGTGCGGCGGCAGCCGCCTCGAAGGAGACTTCCAGGGATCGCGTGACCACTGGAGGGCTCCTTGGAGGCCTTTTGCCAAAGCAAAGGGCACCTCAGGATGAGGTGGTTTGTTTGGATGATCTGTTTTGGTGTGAATATTTGCAAAAGAGAAGCTTCACCTCATCCTGAGGTGCCGCGCAGCGGCCTCGAAGGAGGCTTCCAGGGATCGCGTGACGACTGGAGGGCTCCTTCGAGGCCCTTTGCTCAAGCAAAGGGCACCTCAGGATGAGGGAGTCTGATGGGATGATCTACTCTGGCAGATGATCTATTCTGACATGAACATCCCTAAAAATTCAGCGATGTTATAATTTAAGTACCCACCTTTGAAGCTTAGATTTATAATATAAGCAACGCCCTTTCATCTCCCCATTTCCACAACGAAGAGAAGGCTTACGCCTTTGTCGAGGCCCGGATCTGGCCCAGCGGACCCATACGCCCACATTGCGGTGGCGCAGAGCGTATTAGCAAGATGCAGCTTAAGTCGACCTGCACTGGAACTTACAAATGCTACCATTGCCGGAAGCCTTTCGCCGTCAAGATCGGAACGATTCTCGAAGACTCGAAAGTAGCCATGCACGTTTGGATGCAGGCAATGTACCTTATAACTGACAGCTAGAAAGTTATTTCTAGCAATCAACTTCACCAAACACTCGGGGTCACGCTTAAGATCGCGTGGTTCATGTCTCACCGCATCCGCAACGCCATGAGTGACGGTTCCTTGGCTCCCATGGGCGACATCAACGGCATGCCCGGCGCTGGCGACATCATGGAAGTCGACGAGACATTCATCGGTCGCGAGCCGGGCGTGCCGAAGGCCCGCGCCTCTCACCACAAGATGAAGGTCGTGTCCCTGGTGGATCAGGATAGCGGTCAGGTCCGCTCTTTTGTCGTGGCAAGCCCGAGACCATCCGCCCGATCATCGAAGCGAACATCCTCAAGGACGCTAGCCTCTTCACCGACGAGTCCAGAGAGTCATGTCCAACCTTGCTAGTCTTCACCGGAACTGGCTACAGGGGGAAGAGGATCAGGAAAATCCCCTTTAAGCACCTTCTCAACTAGTCGCGAAAACAACGCGGTATCCAAGAAATAATTCGGGTATGCCCGTTTTAAGGCATTAATGTCTGTAACTGAGACCAAAACAACCTGCCGCCTTGACGTTTCCTGTATCTGGCTTTCCAATTTGGTATACTGCCTATTGGCCTCCGATGATTCTTTTGCCTTAAAGCGACGAACAGTAACTTTGCTCTCCTCCGGGTCAAGTTCGACTATAAAGTATTTTGCGTCCTTCGCTGACCCAATCGTGTTTAGCGTTGTGTTGTACGCCCGAAGCATGCTGCGAGCCGCAAGGCTATCTGCTAACTTTGCAAGCTCAATGAGAAGCTCTTTTTTCATATAAGGCGTTCTCGGGACAGACGGCGTCTGTTCGATCGCTGCTATGGCTGTGCCCATTAAAGCAAAAAAACGCAGCCAATCGGCGTCGCCTTGGCTAGACTTTAATGCTTGTCGCGTAAATATTCCAACAGCTTCGACAGCCGTGGCCCAAGCATGTTGTGTTTGCGTGCGAACTTGAATCTCGACGCGTAGGCCGCAGTACGGCGCCGCCGCGCCATAGCCAACATACTCGTAGACTAAATGATAGGATCGATATCCGTCTGGTTTTGGATTGACAATATAGTCTTTTCCATTTCGAAATTTGTGATCGAACTGTCGATTCTTATAGATTTCAACTAGTTTATAAACGTCGGCAAGCTTGCCAAAGACTGACCGGCATCCTGCAATGTCTTGCATTTGCGTCATTCGCATGCTCTTTTTTTGCACAAGTTTGCGATGTATTGAGTCCAGTCGTTTTTCTCGCTGTGCAACGATCACGGTACGCTCTATTCTTCGAGCACGATTGCGTAGGGTGATTTGAAAAGTGTTGAGGGGGTATGCGTGTGATGAGCGCCAATTGTTTATAACGGCAAGGGCCTGCAAAGCTTCTTCATTCTCGACTGGAAACGCCATCTTACCCAGGGCTTTCCCTGCAGAATTGACGTGTTGAGGATCATATTCAGGCACCGCCCACGCCATAGATCTCCGCCCCTTCAAGTCATTTTGACGTAGCATGCTGCACGACAAATGGGTACGTCAAGTATAATATCGCTTAAAGAGCAGATCGAGCACGCTCCAAGACAAGACCTCGGTCAGCCCAATCCATGGGCCAGGCTCACCAAGCCTTGGTCTGAGCTCAATGGAACCGGGCGGGCGGCGGCACTTCGACCGGGACGTCGATGCGGCAGCGCAGGCCCTCCGGCAGGAAGTCGAGCTGGACCGAGCCCGCCAGCTCGCGGGCGATGCCGCCGGTGATGAGGCGGGTGCCGAAGCCGCGCCGCGTCGGTGGTGCCACGACCGGGCCGCCGCGCTCCCGCCACTCGATCTCCAGGCGGCGCGCGCCCATGCCGTCCTCCACCACGCGCCACGTCACGGACAGGCGTCCCTGCGTCCCCGACAGGGCGCCGTATTTCGCGGCGTTGGTGGTGAGTTCGTGCGCCGTCATCCCCAGCGCCAGCACGTAGCGCGGCGGCAGGTCGATCTCGGGACCGTCGAGCTTCATGTGGTCGGCGGAGTTGCGGTAGGGGCTGAGTTCGTTCTCCAGCACCGCCCGCAGCGGTGCGCCGGTCCAGTCGTCGCGGGTCAGGAGGTCGTGGGTCTTCGACAGGGCGAGGATGCGGCCTTCGAGCTGCGCCGCCTGTTCCTCGCCGCCGCGCGACTGCCGGGCGAGGGACTGGACCGTGGCGAGGGTGTTCTTCACCCGGTGGTTCAGCTCGTGCATCATCGTCACCTGCTGTTCCTGCAGGGTGCGGGTGCGCGCGAGCTCGGCCCTCAGCCCGTCCTCGTGCTCATGCAGCGCCGCGGCCATGGCGTCGAAGGCCTGGCCGAGCTGGCCGAATTCGGACCTGCCCGTCAGACCCGAGCGGGTGGAGAGCTGGCCGGAGCGCCAGGCGCGGGAGGCCTTCAGGAGCCGCCGCACCGGCTTGCGGATGAAGACGCGGCCGCCGATCAGGGCCGCCACGATGGCGACGAGGGTTCCGAGGAAGATCAGGACGACGCCGCGCCGGGTCGCCGCGTCGATATCGGCGAAGGCCGTCTCGCGCGACAGGCCCACGGCGAGGATCATGCCGTCGAGGGCGCCGTCGGGATGGACCACGCCTGTGATGCGCCGGGCTCCGTCGAGCCCCGGCATCTCGACGACGCCGCCCCCGGCCTCCGCCCTGTTCAGACCGGTGGCGAAGGCCGCCGGCATCGCTCGGCCGACCCAGGAGTCGGAATCGGGATTCTGGACGATGATCGTGCCGCTGCGGTCGGCCACCGTCACGGTGGCGTCCCGCGGCAGGCCGGCATGGGCCAGACGATCGCCGAGCCAGGCCGGATCGAAACCGAAGATGAGCAGGCCGCTGGACTTCGCGCTCGCATCCCGGATCGGATAGGCGAACTGGATGGTGGGAACCCCGCTGCCGCGGCCGACCACGTATTCGCCGATCACCGGAACGCCCGACACCATCGCCTTCCGGAAATACGTCCGGTCGGCCATGGAATAGGCCCCCCGCTCCATGCCGCGGCTGTTGCAGACGAGGGACCCCTCCGCATCCGCGACGATGAGGATCGTCGCTCCGGACAGCTTGCCGATGATGGAGCGCAGGAAGCTGGTGCATCCCGCCGCCTCCTGGTCGCGGATGAACGGCGCCTCGGCGAGGATGTCGAGGAGCTGCCTCATCCCGCCGGCGAACTGGGCGAGGTCCTCCGACACGGCGCGGGCGTTGCGCAGGGCCGATGCGGTCACGGCATCCTCGCGGGCGCTGCGCAGCGCATGCTCGTTGAAGCTCTGGACCGCGATGGCGGGAACGAGAGCGAGCAGGACCAGTGCGACGATACGGGATGTCAGCGTCATGACGGAGGGTCGGCCGAGGGGACGTGCCAGCCGGGCGGACCCGGCTCCGGTGGCCGAATCAGCTTGGCCATGGACTGTATGCCCGACTTGCCGGGTCAGCCGTATGGGTAATTGGCTTCGGCGCCGGGATTTCTCCGAGACGGTGAACGCTTGACGGGCCGCCCCCATCCCGGTTGAGGCTGGACCGGCGCTCCGCCTGCGGCCACAACCGCGGCAGCGTGACAATCCCGGGGAGCACGACATGAGCGACCGCATCACTCTCAAGGCCGGCGACGGCACCGTTGCGGTGGTGGCGGCGTCCGGCGCCGAGCCCGTCTCGTGGCAGGTCGGGGGCCGCGAATACCTCTGGAGCGGCGATCCGGCTCACTGGAACCGGCACGCGCCCTGGCTCTTCCCGGTGGTCGGCGCCTCGTCCGGCGGAATGGTCCGCGTGGACGGCACGGCCTATCCGATGGGCCAGCATGGTTTCGCCCGCGACCTGCCCTTCGCGATCGTCTCGCAGAGCGACGACAGCGTCACCCTGCGCCTGGAGGATAGCGAGGCGACGCGCGCCCATTACCCCTATCCGTTCCGCCTCGACATCACCACGCGGGTCGGCCCGGCCCATCTCGATTTCGAGATCTGGATCGAGAATACCGGCGAGGCGCCCCTGCCCTACGCGTTGGGCTTCCATCCGGCCTTCCCCTGGCCCTTCGCCGATGGCGAGCGCAGGGCGGGCGGCGGCTATGCGGTCGAGTTCGAGCATCCCGAGCGGGCGATGGCGCCGGAAGTGGGAGAGGGCGGCCTGCTCCTGCGCCAGGAGCGCCCCTTCCCCCTCGAAGGGAGGATCCTGCCCCTCGATCCCGACATGTTCGCCGAAGCCATCGTCCTGCGCGATGCGGCCAGCGCCAGGATGCGCTTCACCGCGCCCGATGGCAGCGCGATCCGCATGAACGTCTCGGACTTCCCCCATCTCGCGATCTGGACGAAGCCCACGGCGCCGTTCCTCTCCCTCGAATGCTGGACCGGCCATGCCGACTGGTCGGGCTTCGAGGGCGACCTGACCCGGCGCGACTCGCAACGCCTCCTCGCCCCCGGCCAGCGCGCCCGCCACGGCGTCAGCCTCACCCTGGAAGGTCCCCGCTCATGATCCGCCCCGCCGACGAGACCGGCTTTTCGGCCGAAGCCTGGGCGCGGAACGCCGAGATCTACGAGACCATCCGCACGATGCCGTTCAATGCCGAACTCGCCGCCGGCACCCTCGGTCAGGCCCGGTTCCGGCACTACATCCTGCAGGACGCGCATTACCTGATCGGCTTCGGCCGGGCGCTCGCGCTGGCGGCGGCGAAATCGCCGGAGCCCGAGGGGATCGTGCAGTTCGCGAAGGCCGCCGAGACCGCCATCGTGGTCGAGCGCTCGCTCCATGGCGGGTTCTTCCGGGATTACGGCATCTCGGCCGAGACCTTCGCCGCCACGCCGCTCTCGCCGCCCTGCGACCACTACGTGTCCTATCTCCTCGCCACCGCCTACGGCGAACCCTACGAGGTGCTGCTCGCCGCCCTGCTGCCGTGCTTCTGGATCTATGCCGAGATCGGCACCGACATCCTGTCGCGGTCGCAGCCGGGCAATCCCTACGCCACCTGGATCGACACCTATGCGGGCGAGAAATTCGGCACCGCCGTCGCCGAGATGATCGCGGCCACCGATGCCGCCGCCGAGGGGGCGTCCCCCTCGCTGAGGGCGCGGATGCACGGGGCCTTCACCCAGGCGACCCGCCTCGAATGGATGTTCTGGGACGGCGCCTATCGCGAGGCGGCCTGGCCTGTCTGAGCCCGGCGCGACGGAGCGGAGACCGCGCCGTTCCCCTGCCGGCACGGGCGCGGAACGCGGGTCGGCACCGGCTCGCCCGGCTTGATCACGCGCACGGTGCCGTCCCGCAGGGACAGCATGTGTCCGCGCTCGACATCGGTCCAGCATTCGTCGCGGGTGAGCGCCTTGGTGGCGACCACCGTCACCACGTCGTCCGTCCCCGTCTCCTGTGCGAAATCGACGTTCCAATCCTCGTCGACGAGGGTCGCGGTGCCGAAGGGGGCGCAGCGGGTGAGGTAGCACAGGCGCTTGCCGCAATGGGCGTAGAGCGTCCGGCTGTCGCTGAGCAGCATGTTGAACACGCCGAGCCCGTGCAGCTCGGCGCAGAGCCCGGCGACCGCCGCATCGAGCCGCGTCGGGCTCGGCAGGCCCGGATAGCGCTGCTGCAACTGGTCGAGCATCCAGCAGAAGGCGTATTCGCTGTCGGTGGAGCCCACCGGCTTGAACCAGGTGAGCGGCCACTTCTTCACGCCCTTGAGCTGTCCGTTATGGGCGAAGGTCCAGCGCCGGCCCCAGAGTTCGCGGCTGAACGGATGGGTGTTCTCCAGCCCGACCCGGCCGCGATTGGCCTTGCGCACATGGGCGATGACGATCCGGCTCTTGATCGCGTAGTTGCGCAAGAGCTTGGCGAGGACCGAGCTCGCGCTCGGCTCCGGCTCGTGGAAGGCTCGCGCCCCGCGCCCCTCGTAGAAGGTGATGCCCCATCCGTCCGCGTGAGGCCCGGTCTCGCCGCCGCGCCGGGCGAGGGCGGCGAAGGAGAAGCGGATATCGGTGGGCACGTTCGCGCTCATGCCGAGCAGTTCGCACATGGAAAATCTTGCAGCTTCTGGCGATGCGCTTGCGACGGGACCGCGGGCGGGGAAGGGCGCGAGGCAGGGGACGAGGGAGGGGGACGAAAGAGGGGACAGGTGCCGAGCCCCTGGAGACGGACCAACCTAGGAGTGTTTGTCTCCCCGAACAACCGCGGAGCCGCATGTGCCGGGCGACACGGGGAGATTCGTCACGGGTGCCGTCACGCCTATCCTGCCCGCCGGCGATCCTCTAAGCCGGCCGTGATGATGGACCGTACCCGGCACGGGCCGCCGGAGGGAAACGTCGATGGACCGTGATCCGATCGCCTTCGCCTGGACGTCGGCGCGGACGCTCCAGATCTCCGTCATCGCCCTGACGCTGGGGCTCGGCCTTCCGCTCTCCCTGTTCGCCCTCCTCTGCCTGCGCGACCTCGTGAGCGTGCTGGTCCAGGCACCGGCGCAGACCGTGCCGTTCCTCCGGATCGCTCTCGAACCGCCCTGGCAGACGGACGGGCCACCCACCCTCGTAGCCGTGTCCGGCTGGCCCATGCCACCGGTCGACGTGATCCTCTGGGCATTGACCGGGCTCGCGGCCGTGGCGGTCCTCGCGGCGGCCCTGGGTTGGATCGTGGCGCGGCTGTGCTTCTTCGCCCAGACCCGGACGATCCGCCTGCTGAACGAGCGGGTGACCACGGCGATCCTGCACGCCCCGACGGCGGCGCGGGACGAGGCCCGCACCCTGACGCAGCTCGTCGGTTCGGTGCTGGCCAGGATCGACACGCTGTTCGGCCTCGGCATCGTCGTCCCGGTCACGGCCGTCGCCGCCATGATCCTCGCCCTCACGCTGGCCGCCCTCGCGGCGCCGAGGCTGGTGCCGGCGATGGCGGTGGGGCTCCTCGCAGCCGGCCTCGCCCGCATCCTGATCCTCCAGCGGACCCGCGCGCGCACGAACCTGCGCCTCGATGCCGGGGCGTCCGCCGAACGGTCCCTCGCCGACCTCATCCGGCGGGTCCCGGCGGTGCGGGCCCATGGCGCGGAAGCCTTCGAGCGCAGCCGCCTCGCGGCCAAGGGCGCGGCGATCCGCGATGCGCTGGCGGCTGCCGAATCCTCCCTCGCCTTCGCACGGGCACCGTCGCTCGCCCTCGGCGTCCTGCTTCCCGCGATCATGCTGGCCGTCGCCCTCTGGCGCGGCGAGAGCGGCACGGCACCGCCCGTGTCGCCCGGAGCCCTGGTGGCGGCCGGCGGCGGCTTCGCCCTCGCCGTCGTGACCCTGGCGGTCACCCTGCATCTCCGCTCGGTCCACGAGGCGGTGGCACCGGTGTTCCGCGACCTCACGGCGACCCTGGCCTCCCTCGAAGGACGGGGCGGCTACAGGCCGGGCCCCTTCGCCGCGCTGCCGCAGGGCGGCCCCCTCGCGGCGACCGGCGTCGGCGCCTACGACCCCGCCAGCGGGGAGCGCCTCGCCGGTGTCGACGTCGCGGTGCCGATGCCCTCGCATCTGGCGATCGTCGGAGAACGCGGCAGCGGCGCCAGGGCGCTCGCCGCCCTGCTCGCCGGCCAGCTCGAACCCACCGCCGGCGCGGTGACCTATGACGGGATCGACCTTCGCAGCCTCGATCCGGCCGAGCGGGCCAGCCACATCGCCCTGGCGGGCGCCGAGGCGATCCTGATCGAGGGGACCCTCGAGCAGAACATCCTCTACGGCGCGGCGCGCCAGGAACGGCCGTCCGAGGCAGACCTCATCGACGTGTTGCGGCTCACCGGGCTCGACGCCTTCGTCTATGCGCGCGGCCTCGAAGGCACGGTGGATCCGAAGGCCGAGCCCGACATCGCCGAGGCCGTGGTCTCGGCCCGCCACGCCGTGCGCGAGGCGCTGGCGGCGGACAAGGCGGCGCGGCTGGTGGAGCCGTTCGATCCCGCCCGGTACAACCATCAGGCCAATGTGGGCGAGAACATCCTGTTCGGCGAGGCCGTGGGGCCGGCCTTTTCCGGCAGCCACATCGCCGCCCATCCCTACCTGCGCGCCGTGCTGGAAGCCGAGGACCTGACGCGGTCCTTCACCGAGATCGGGCTGCAGGTGGCGCGCAGCACCATCGAGATCTTCGCCGACCTGCCGGACGATCACCCGCTCTTCGACGCGTTCTCGCTGTTTCCGGCGGCCGAGCGCGGCTTCTTCGAGGATCTGGTCAGCCGTCAGCCGGAGGCGAAGGGCTGGCGCCGCGGGCCGGCCGGCCAGCGCGACCGCAAGCGCCTGATCGGGCTCGCGCTCCGCTACAGCGAGACCCGGCACCGGTTCGGCCTGATCGATGCCGCCTTCGAGGACCGCATCGTCGCCGCGCGCCACTCCTTCGCACGGCTGATGCCGCAGAGCCTGCGTTCGGCCATCGAGTTCTACGACCCGACCCGGCTCAACCCCGCCGCCAGCCTGGAAGAAAACCTGCTCTTCGGCCGCATCAACGGCGAGGAAGCCGGCGCCGAGGCGCGGGTGCGCGCCCTGGTGCGCCGGGTCCTGGTCCAGCAGGGGCTCGAATCCACGGTCTACCGCCTCGGCCTTGCCAGCCGCGTGGAGCCGGGCATGGGCGGCGGCGGGGCGAGCCTCGGCGAGAATGCCATCGGCTCGCGCGAGCGCATCGGCATCGATCTCGCCCGCTGCCTCGTGCGCAAGCCGGACATCGTCGTCGTCGCCATCGCCCTCGACGACGGCAAGGCCGCCGAGATCAAGGAGCGTCTCGCCAACCTGCGGGCAGCGAGGGCCGGGCGCGGGCTCATCGTCTGCCTGCCCGACACCCAGGCCCTCGATGCGGGCGACCCCTTCGGCGCGGTGCTGCATGTGGAGCGCAGCACGGTGCTGGCCGCCTGATGCGGCGAGGATGTAAATCCTTCTTCGGCACGTGATGAGGTTTCATCGGAGACCTTCCATCAACGCGCACTTATTCTGAATAATGGATTTTCGATAACAATAGAACGCAGGCGATATCTGGTTTTCCGGAGAAAATACCCTCAGTTACTACCTAAAGTTGCATTTATGTGACATATTATCAGTCTAGTCTAGTTTAGTCCTCCGCAGGAACTGAGGAGGATGTTCATGGCTGCCTGGGGACCAACGACAACCGGAGTCGTCGCCGGATTATTGTCGGGAACGGTCATTCCTGCAATACTTGCGTTTGCTTGGAGTGCCGGCAGCAGTGGCGCTCTCATCGATAGTCTGGGCGGTGTATCGAAAGCTCGGATGACCGAAATTCTGGAGAAAAATCAGAGCGTGGCGAGCAAGGCCGTGTCGCCAGACGTCGTCCCGACGGCAATGATCGCGGCCTTCGATAGCGACGTCTGCCCAGCGGGTTGGGAATACTTCTCCAATGCCGGGGGAAGGTTTCTCGTGGGTGCGGGCAAGCATAGCAATAAACAAGTATCGATTTATGATTGGCGCAGCACAGGCGGTTTGGAAAACGTTTCTTTGGCGGTCGCTCAAATGCCGAGCCATAAGCACAGCTACGCCATTCTCGAAAAGTCCGGAGAGGGATTGGACGTTGACAATCTTACAAAGAATATAAGCGTGTCCCCCAGAGCTTCTGAAACGTCAGCAACGGGAGGGGGACAACCTCATGAAAATCGGCCTCCCTACTTTGCCGCCACCTTTTGCAAGTCCGTATCAAAAATAAGATAGGACGTTCTATCCAGGGATGGCAGAAGATGCTGCCGTGCTTTCTGAAAAATCGTCGAGACGAGGGTCGCCTAGCGTGATCGATGGTCTTGAACGTTTCGTCTTTGCATAAGTCCTGCCCCTCGAAGACAAGACCACCCGATCCATCCTCCCTATTGCGGCCCCAATGGGATACGATAGGGAGGAAGCGTGCATCGTGCACGGGCGTCCGCGCATTGCCGGATGAGTCGCTGTTCAGGGCCGCGCATGGTCTTTCTTCCCCGGCATCCGATGGGCTCGGCGGCGCTCGCCCGTCTTGCCGCGGGAGCGTTGATCCTGACCCTCGGGACGATCACAGCGGCGCCGGTCTCGGCCGAGCTCGGAAAAGCCTACGCGCCGATTCCGGCGGCGACCCTCGCATTGATGAGCCAGAAGGGCACGACCGCCTCGGCGCCGGTCCTGTTCCGGGCCTACAAGAAGGAATCCGAGATCGAGGTCTGGAAGAAGGCCGCCAACGGGCGCTTCGTCCATATCAAGACCTTCCCGATCTGCCGCTGGTCGGGTCAGCTCGGACCGAAGCGCAAGACCGGCGACCGCCAGACGCCGGAAGGGTTCTACACGGTGCCTCAGCGCCAGATGAACCCGAACTCGAAATACTACCTCTCCTTCGATGTCGGCTATCCCAACGCCTACGACCGCGCCCAGGGCTCCACCGGTTCGGCCGTGATGGTCCACGGCGTCTGCTCGTCGATGGGGTGCTTCGCCATGACCGACCAGGTGGTCGGCGAGATCTACGCCATCGCCCGCGACGCCTTCGCCGGCGGCCAGGCGGCGTTCCAGTTCCAGTCCTTCCCGTTCCGGATGAATGCGGCGAACATGGCCCGCTACCGGACCGACCCGAACATCGCGTTCTGGCGCCAGCTCAAGGAGGGCTCGGACCGGTTCGAAGCGACGGGCGAGGAGCCGAACGTCACCGTCACCGCCGCGCGCTACGCCTTCCTTCCCTACAGGGACACCGCCCTGGAATCCCTGGTGACGGCGCGCCGGGCGCAGGAGGAGGCCCGCATCGCCAGCCTCGTCGAGGAAGGGAGTGCCGCCGTGCGCACCACCTATTCCGACGGGGCCCAGCACCCGTTCTGGGCGGCGCTGTCCGCCAAGGGCGTCTCGCTGGGCGATGTCAGCCGCCCCGAGGCCCTCGCCTATGCGGGGCAGGACGTGGTGGTGATCCCGGCCCAGCGTCGTCCGGTCCAGGTCGCGGAGGCGGTGTGGTCGCGCTGGATGGCGGCGGCTGCCCTTCCCCCGCTCGTGCGGGTCCGCGGGTTCGTTCCGGCCTACGAGACGGAGCCGCCGCGCTTCGCCGCCCTCGTCACGCGCTACGAGCAGACCCTGCCGGCGATGCTCTCGGCCTCCCTCGCCGGGCAGATGCCGGCCCCGACCCCGCCGGCCATCGTCGAGACCCTGGCGCGGCGCTGAGGAGCCCCGCGCCTTAAGGCGTCGCGCTCGTCATCCGCGCGGGCGGCGTGCCGCGCAGGGCGGTGCTGACGGGGACGAGGCGGATGCCCCGGGTTTCGAGATCGCGCGACCAGCGGGCGATCCGCTCGATCGTCAGCGGCATCGCCCCGGCCGAGGCCAGCGCGAACCCGTTGGTCTTGGCCTGGGTCTCGAGCCGGGCGAGTTCGCGGTCGATCGCCTCGGCGCTGGGCGTGGCGTCGAGGACGATCTCGGCGCGGGCGACGGGGGTCTTGACCTTGCCGCCGAGCGACGTTGCCAGGGAGCGGGGCGACGTGCCGTCATCGACGAAGCCCAGCCCCCTGGCTCCGATCTCCCGCAGCACGGGTTCGAGGGCGGCGGCATCGCTGGCGAGCTTGGCCCCCATGAAGTTCACGAGCCCGACATAGCCGCCGAACCGGCTCATGACCCAGGACAGGCGGTCGAGATTCTCCGGGGGGCGCGAACTCGTCAGCAGGGTCTGCGGGCCGGGATCGCTGTCGGGATAGTCGAACGGCTCCATCGGCGCCTGGACCAGGATCTCGTGGCCGAAATCGCGGGCGCGGGCGACGCTGCGTTCGAGGTCGCCGCCATAGGGCGAGAAGGCGAGGCTGATCGCGGGTGGGAGCTTGGTGATGGCGCCCGCCGTCGCGGCCTGACCGACGCCGAGGCCGGTGACGAGGATGGCGATGCGCGCGCCGGGCGCCCCCGCATCGGAATCGGACCTCGCATAGACGTCGAGGGGCCGGCGGCGGCCCTCGCCGATCTTCGGCAGGCTGCCATGGCGCCCGCGCTCCGTCAGCCGGGGATCGGGGCCCGCGAGCCGCACGGGCTCGGCGGTGGGCACGCGGATGATCACCGCATCGGTGGGGGCCGCGCTGCCGGCCGGCCGGACCACGTGGACGCCGGAGGCCGTCTCGATCTCGCCGGCCGAACGCGATCCCGAGGGAGGAGGCTCCGGCGCCTTCGCGACGGGGGCCGGGCTCTCCGGCGCGCGCAGGGTGATCGTCGCGACGGCGGAGGGCTCGCCGCCATTGGGATCGCCGGTGATCGCCAGGATGGTGCCGCCGAGAGTGAGGCCGGCGACCGCGACGGCCACCATGGCCGGCAGACTGGCCCTTGGTATCGAGACGCCGCGCAGCCGCTGCCCCAGCGAGCGGGAAGCCGCCTTCTCGGTCCCCAGCGGACGCGTCAGGATGTCGTCGGTGGCCACGATCAGCCGTTTCCCTCGAAACTCGCGACCGATGGAGGCCGGCGCTTCGGACGAGAAACGAAGCGGCCCGCAGAATCGGTCCTGACCGACATTGCGGGCCGCGCTGGTTAACGTTTGCTTAAATCCCGCGACACCGGTGGCGTTTCAGGACGGAACCGAGCTCTTCAGTTCGGAACGGCGGCCTTCGGGGTGTTGGCCGCGCCCTTCTGGATGCCGCGGACGAAGTCCACGGCCGCGATCAGCTGCTTGTCCTTGGCCGGATCCGGCGGGACATAGGCCGACGAACCGCCGCGCTCCTCCACGTCCTTCTGCTTCAGGTGGCCCTTGAGGCCGGCCTCGCCCTTGGTCTCGTCCTTGCCCTTCAGCTCGTCCGGGATCTCCTGCAGGACCTCCTGGTCCGGCTCGATGCCCTTGGCCTGGATCGAGCGGCCCGACGGCGTGTAGTAGCGCGCCGTCGTGAGACGGAGCGCGCCGCTGCCGCCGAGCGGGATGATCGACTGGACCGAGCCCTTGCCGAACGAGCGGGTGCCGAGCACGGTGGCGCGCTTGTGATCCTGCAGGGCGCCGGCCACGATCTCGGAGGCCGAGGCCGAGCCGCCATTCACCAGCACGACGATGGGCTTGCCCTTGGTCAGGTCGCCGGCCTTGGCCGAGAACCGCTGGGTCTCGTCCGGGTTGCGGCCGCGGGTGGAGACGATCTCGCCGCGGTCGAGGAAGGCGTCGGAGACCATCACGGCCTGGTCGAGGAGGCCGCCCGGGTTGTTGCGCAGGTCGAGGACGTAGCCCTTGAGCTTGTCCTGCCCGACATCCGTCGAGAGCTTGTCGATGGCGTTGCGCAGGCCGTCATAGGTCTGCTCGGTGAACTGGGTCAGGCGGATGTAGCCGACGTCGCCACCCTCGGCGCGCGACCGCACCGGCTTGATCTTGATCACGTCGCGGTTGAGCACGACGTCGATCGGGTCCTTGGATTCCTTGCGGCTGATCTTGAGCTTCACCGGCGAGTTCACCGGTCCGCGCATCTTGTCGACGGCCTGGTTCAGGGTGAGGCCCTGGACCTGATCCTCGTCGATCTGCGTGATGATGTCGTTGGTGAGGATGCCGGCCTTGGAGGCGGGCGTGTCGTCGATGGGGCTGACCACCTTGATCAGGCCGTCCTCCATCGTGACCTCGATGCCGAGGCCGCCGAACTCGCCCTTGGTCTGCACCTGCATGTCGCGGAAGCTCTTCGAGTCCATGTAGCTCGAATGCGGGTCCAGCGAGGTGAGCATGCCGTTGACGGCCGCCTCGATCAGCTTGGCCTCGTCGGGCTTCTCGACGTAGTCGGTCCGCACCTTCTCGAACACGTCGCCGAACAGGCTGAGCTGGCGATAGGTCTCGGCGGAGGCCGCCACCGCGCTCGTCCCGGAGAGCAGGTGCGTCTGGGTGGCGAGCAGGGAAGAACCGACGCCGAGAAACGCGCCGGCCAGGACTAGGGAAATCTTGCGCATTATCCGCGAACCTTCTCGCTGGGGCTTTTGGCCCACCAAGGCTCCGGATCGATGGAGCCGCCGTCTTTCCTGAACTCGACGTACAGAACCGGTCCGTCGCGGTCGCCCGGAGTGGCGCCCTGGCCGCCCTCTCCCATGGCTGCCACCGGTTCTCCCGCGAGCACGAACTGTCCGACCTCGACGTTGATCTGATCCATTCCGGCCAGCAGCAGATAGTAGCCATCGCCGGCATTGATGATCAAGAGTCGTCCATACGAGCGGAACTGCCCGGCGAACGACACCCACCCATCGGACGGAGAGGAAACCACCGCCTTCGGGCGGGTCGCGAGCGATATGCCGCGGGTCGTTCCGCCATTGCCGTCGGGCTGGTTGAAGCTGCGCAGGGTCGTGCCGCTCACCGGCCTGGGCACTTCGCCGCGCGTATCGACGAAGCGGATCTTCGGTGCGAGCCGCGCGGGATCGCGGATTCCGGCCGCCGCGAAGCGCTCCTGGGTGGCGCGGGCTTCGCGCGTCTCGGCGGCACGGGCCTCCTCGGCGGCGCGGCGGGCCGAGGCGACCTCGCTCTCCATCCGGTCGAGGAGTTCCTTGAGGCTCTTCGCCTGGACGCCGAGCTCGGCGGTGCGGGCGCGCTCGGTGACGAGACCGCTCTCGACCTCGGCGAGGCGGGTGCGGCGCGCCGTGATCAGGGCGTTCAGCCGTTGCTGCTCCCTGGCCCAGCCGGAAAGGTCGTTCTGCAGCCCCTCGCGGTCGGCGGCGATGAGGCCCTTGAGCCGCACCATCTCGGTCAGGTCGGCGGCCAGGGTCTCGGCCTCGCCGCGCAGTTCGGGCACGACGGCACCGAGGAGCATCGAGGTGCGGATGACGGCGAGCACGTCCTCGGGCTGGACCAGGACGGCCGGCGGGGGTCTCCGTCCCATGCGCTGGAGCGCGGCGAGGATCTCGGCGATGACCCCTCGGCGGGCCTCCAGCGAGCGACGGATGCCCGCCTCGCTGGCGGTCAGCGTCTTCAGGCGCTCCTCGAGCCGGCTCATGCGGTCCTCGGTCGCCTGCGCCTGCCGGGCGGCATCGAGGAGGGCCGCGTTGAGCTTGGCGCGGTCCCCGCCGATGGATGCGATCTCCGCCTCGAGCTTCGCCCGCGCGCCGGTGGAGGCGGCGAGCTGCTCCTCGATCCGTTTCAGGTTCTCGGCGCGGCGGGTCTTCTCGTCGAGGGCCCGCTGGATCGCATCGGCCGCGGCGGGGTCCTGCTGTTTGGGAGTGTCCGGCGGCCGCGGCGCCTCCTGCGCCACGGCGCGGCCGAACGCGAGCACCGCCACCGCCGCGGATGCGGCGATGCGGATCGCTCCGCCATGGGGCCTGCGCCGCGCGGTTCCGCTCATGATGCGTCGATGTTTCCCCGGTGATAGGGATGCCCCGCCAGGATCGTCAGCGTCCTGTACACCTGCTCCAGCGCCAGCACGCGCACAAGGCCGTGAGGCAGGGTGGCGGCTCCGAAGGCGAGGGAGAGGTCCGCACGGTCGCGGACCTCGGGGGCGAGACCGTCCGCGCCGCCGATGGCGACGACGAGGGTGGCCGTGGCGGCGTCGCGCCACGAGGCGATCCGCTCGGCGATGCGCTCGCTTGTCCAGTCCGAGCGTCCGCGCTCGTCATAGACCAGGAGCGCGCTCGACGCGGCCGGGGCATGGGACAGGATCGCCGCCCCCTCCTCGACGCTGCGGTCGATCGGCCGCCGGGCCCTGCTCTCGGGGATCTCGACGACGTCGCAGGCCGGGAAACCGAGACCACGGCCGAGCTGGACCGCCCGGTCGCGATAGCGCGCGGCAAGATCCCGCTCGGGTCCGGGTTTGAGACGGCCGACCGCCGTCACCAGCAGACGCACGCGTCAGGCGCTTCGTGCCATCGGGATCGGTCGCTCAGCCGGCCAGGAGCCCTGCGGGGCGATCGGCGCCCCACATCTTCTCGAGATTGTAGAAGCCGCGGACCTCGGGCCGGAAGATATGGACGATGATGTCGCCGGCATCGATCAGGACCCAGTCGCAGGCCGGCAGGCCCTCGACCCGGGCCGTGCCGAAACCCTTGGTCTTCATGTCCTGGAGGATGCGGTCGGCGATGGCGCCCACATGGCGCTGCGACCGGCCGGAGGTGATGATCATGGTGTCGGCGAGCGAGGTGCGACCGGCGAGATCGATCTCGATGGTTTCCTCCGCCTTCATGTCTTCCAGACAATCGAGCGCGAGCGCCTTCAGATCACCGATCTTCTGATCGGCAGCGTGGTCGGAACCTGCGGTTCCCGGATGGAGCGAATCGGTCAGTGTCTCGATTCCCGAAGTGACGGCGGTCATTTTATCTGGACATTCTATAGTCTGGAGAGAGTGGAACGATCACTCTTCGTTTTCAAGAGTCGCGACGCGCTCGTCAGCGTCCGGCCCTGAGGGCGGTGGACGACAGGGTCGAGCGCGGGCCGTGGAGAAACACCCAGGCCGGGGGTTCGAGATCGGCGAGGATGCCCGCATCCGATTCGTCGATGCGCCACCGTGCCATGGCCTGGGCCCCACGCGCGTTCGGTGACGTCAGGGTGAACCCTGGCCTATCGATGATCGCGATCGGCATCATGGCGGCGATAGCACGAAAATCGCGCCAGCGGTGAAATGCCGCGAGACTGTCGGCGCCCATGATCCAGACGAAACGAACCTGGGGATGCCGCGCCCGGAGATAATCCAGGCTCTGGCGCGTGTAGCGGGCGCCGA
Source organism: Methylobacterium marchantiae (assembly GCF_022179405.1). Taxonomy (GTDB): domain Bacteria; phylum Pseudomonadota; class Alphaproteobacteria; order Rhizobiales; family Beijerinckiaceae; genus Methylobacterium; species Methylobacterium marchantiae. The sequence continues at coordinate 65,869 of NZ_BPQT01000020.1, read as the reverse complement.
TCCGCGTCTCGAAATCGGTGATGGCGATGCGCGGATGGTTCGCGATCCCGTCCGCGATCTCCATCCGCCGGTCGAGGGGGGCCAGCGCCGAGCGGTCCTTCAGCGGGTTGCCCGGCGTGATCATCCACCAGACGCGGTCGAGGGCCAGGCGTTTCAACGCGACCAGGCTCACATGGCGATGGCCGAGATGCGCCGGGTTGAACGATCCGCCGTAGAGCCCGATCCGCAGACCGGGTGCGGCGGGCGGCAGCCGGGCGAGCCCGGCCGCATCAAGCCGCACGGGTGGTGCCGGCGAGCCGCATCAGGCAGGCCGCATCAAGGACGCGTCTGCCCGCGACCGTGGACGCGGTACTTGAAGGTCGTCAGCTGCTCGACGCCCACCGGACCGCGCGCATGCATGCGCCCGGTGGCGATGCCGATCTCGGCGCCGAAGCCGAACTCGCCGCCATCGGCGAATTGCGTCGAGGCATTGTGGGTGACGATGGCCGAATCGACCTCCGCCAGGAAGCGCGTCGCCTCGTCCGCGTCGGCGGTGACGATGGCGTCGGTGTGGTGCGATCCGTTGGTCTCGATATGGGCGATGGCCGCATCGAGCCCGTCCACCACCTTCACCGCGATGATCGCGTCGAGATACTCGGTGCGCCAGTCGGCCTCCGTCGCGGCCACGACCCGCCCGTCGACGGCCTGCGTCGCCGCATCGCCGCGCACGACGCACCCGGCCTCGATCAGCGCCGTGACCAGGGGAGCGAGATGGGTGTCGGCCACCGCCCGATCCACCAGCAGGGTCTCGGCCGCGCCGCAGATGCCGGTGCGCCGCATCTTGCTGTTGAGCACCAGGGTGCGGGCCATGTCGAGATCGGCACCGGCCGCCACGTAGACGTGGCAGATCCCGTCGAGATGGGCGAAGACCGGCACCTTGGCCTCGGACTGGACCCGCTCCACGAGCCCGCGCCCGCCGCGGGGCACGATCACGTCGATGCAGCCGTCGAGCCCCGACAGCATGGCGCCCACCGCCGCGCGGTCGCGGGTGGGGACGATCTGCACCGCGTCGGCGGGCAGGCCGGCTGCCTCCAGCCCCTCGCGCATGGCGCCGGCGATCGCCATGGCGGTGCGGTGGCTGTCGGAGCCGGCGCGCAGGATGGCGGCATTGCCGGCCTTCAGGCAGAGGGCGCCCGCATCGGCGGTGACGTTGGGGCGGCTCTCGAAGATGACCCCGACGACGCCGAGCGGCACGGCGATGCGCTCGATCAGCAGGCCGTTGGGCCGCTCGAACGCCGCGAGCTGGCGGCCGACGGGATCGGGCAGCGCGCCGATCTTGGCCACCGCGTCGGCCATGGCGGCGAGCCGGCCCTCGTCGAGGGTGAGACGGTCGATGAGCGCCTGGGTCTGTCCGTTCGCCTTCGCGGCGGCGACGTCGCGGGCGTTCTCCGCGAGAATCGCGTCGCGGTTCATCCTCAGGCGGTCGGCCACCTGGCGGAGGGCGATGTCCTTCGCCTGGGCCGACGCCTGCGCGACCCGGCGCGCGGCCGCGCGGGCGCGACGCCCGATCTCGTGCATCTGCTCGGAGAGATCGGGGGGCGCGGCGAAATCGGATCTCAGGTTCAGAACGGGCACGGTCTGGTTCCTCGCAGCTCACCGTTCAAGGCGATGGCGGCATATCGATTGCGCTGTCATGCCATGCACGGAGGCGGCAAAACAAGCACATTGCTCAATATCCGAGCCTATTCTCCCACCATCGCGAGGTCATCGCGATGCACCATTTCCGCGCGACCGGGATGAGTGAGCAATTCGGCGATCTCTCGACTCGGGCGACCGATGATCTGTGCCGCCTGAGCACTGTCATAGGCCACGAGGCCCCGCCCGAGGGTGTGGCCCTGCACGTCCCGGATGACCACCGCATCCCCGCGCCCGAAGCTTCCCTCGATCCCGGTGACGCCGACCGGAAGCAGGCTCGCGCCGCCCTGCAACGCACGGGCCGCACCGGCATCGACCACGAGGATGCCGCGCGGCTCCAGCGAGCCGGCGATCCAGGCCTTGCGCGCGGCGACGGGGTTCGAGCCCGACAGGAACCAAGTGCAGCGCCCGCCCTGGAGGATGGCGTGCAGGGGGTTCTTCTCGCGCCCGTCGGCGATGATCATGTGCGTCCCGCCGCTCGCGGCGATCTTGCCCGCCTCGACCTTGGTCCGCATGCCGCCGCGCGAGAGTTCGGAGGCCGGCCCTCCGGCCATGGCCTCGATCTCCGGGGTGATCCGCTCGATGAGGGGCAGATGCCGCGCCTGCGGGTCGCTGGCGGGGGGCGCCGTGTAGAGCCCGTCGATATCCGAGAACAGCACCAGCACGTCGGCGCCGATCATGGTGGCGACGCGGGCGGCGAGCCGGTCGTTGTCGCCGTAGCGGATCTCGCTGGTGGCGACCGTGTCGTTCTCGTTGACCACCGGGACGGCGCGGACTTCGAGGAGCTTCAGCACCGTCGCGCGGGCGTTGAGGTAGCGGCGGCGCTCCTCGGTGTCCTGCGGCGTCACCAGGATCTGGCCGGCGGCGATGCCGTGATGGCCGAGCGCCTCGGCCCAGTAGCGCGCGAGCGCGATCTGCCCCACCGCCGCGGCGGCCTGGCTCTCCTCCAGCCGGAGCGTGCCGGGCGGGTAGCCGAGCACCGTCCGCCCGAGGGCGATGGCGCCGGACGAGACCACGAGGACATCGACGCCGCGCGCATGCAGGTCGGCGATGTCCTCGACGAGGGCCGCGAGCCAGGCATGGCGCAACCGCCCGCGCGAACGATCGACGAGGAGCGCGGAGCCGACCTTGATGACGACGCGGCGGAAATCTTGAAGCGAGGGGATCATCACGTCAGGGGCCATGCGGACGTGATGTCGGTTCGTCCGAAATCATCGCCCTTGAACAGAAGCGGGAGCTTGGTGTGCCTTGCCACCGCATACGACAGGCAGTCGCCGAAGTTGAGCCGGGCCGGATGACCGCGCCCCTTGCCGAAGCGGGCGAAGGCGTCACAAGCGAGTTCATGCATCTCCGCATCGAAGCCGAGCACGGTGATCGCCGGACGGCTCGTCAGGCCGTCGAGAAAGTTCACCACCTCGTCCGGGATTCGCGAGTCGAGAACCATGCGGGCCTCGACCAGGGTCGGAGCCCCGACCACCGCCTTGCGACTCGCGATGAGGCGGTTGAAGTCCCACTCCTCGGGTTCGCACAAGGCGATGGCCACGATCGCCGAGGTGTCGAGGACGGTCATATGGGCAGGCCGAAAGCGTCGTACATATCCCGGTGATCGGAGGTGGCACCCGGCCGTTTGTTGGCCGAAGCTTTCTTTGCCAGAGCCCGGAGCGCCTCGAATTCCGCCTGTTGGCTCGGCGTGAGCTCATCACGTGGCGTGAGCTTCGCCCCGAACTCCCGCAGGGCCTGCAGAACGACGTCTGTCACGCTGGTGTCGAGGCGTTCGGCGATGTCCGAGGCCAGGGCATGGGCCTCGTCGCTGCGAATATTCAATTGCCTGGTCATGACACGTTCTCGCCCGCTAGCTGGGACGACCGGCATGCTAGCACATCGCAGGAGGACCGTCGCTCACGGCTGCCAGGCCTCCGCCGGCTGTGCCTCGGCCTCGGCCGCCTTGGCCTCCATCATCTCGCGGGTGACCGCGCGCAGGGCGTCCTGCACACCGAGGCCGGTGGCGGAGGACAGGATCAGCGGCTTCACCTTGGCGGCCCGCTTCAGGCGCGCCACCTGCTCCTTCAGAGTGTCGGGATCGACGATGTCGGCCTTCGACAGGGCGACGATCTCCGGCTTGTCGGCGAGGCCGTTGCCGTAGGCCTCGAGCTCCTTGCGGACCAGCTTGTAGGTCTTGCCGGCATGCTCGCTCGTCGCCTCCACCAGATGGAGCAGCACGCGGCAGCGCTCCACATGCGCGAGGAACTTGTCGCCGAGGCCGACGCCGTCATGGGCGCCCTCGATCAGGCCGGGAATGTCGGCGAGCACGAATTCGCGCTCGTCGGAGCGCACCACGCCGAGGCCCGGATGGAGCGTCGTGAACGGGTAGTCGGCGATCTTCGGCTTGGCCGCCGTCACCGTGGCGAGGAAGGTCGACTTGCCGGCATTGGGCAGGCCGACGAGGCCGGCATCGGCGATGAGCTTGAGGCGCAGCCAGATCCACTGCTCGTGGCCCTCGAGCCCCGGATTGGCGTGTTTGGGCGCGCGGTTGGTGGAGGTGGTGAAATAGGCATTGCCGAAGCCGCCATTGCCGCCCTTGGCGAGGCGCACCCGCTGGCCGACATGGGTCATGTCGGCGATCAGGGTCTCGCCGTCCTCGGCGATGATCTCGGTCCCGGCGGGGACCTTGAGCACCACGTCCGCCCCGTTGGCGCCGTGGCGGTTCGAGCCCATGCCGTGCTCGCCCTTCTTGGCCTTGAAATGCTGCTGGTAGCGGTAGTCGATCAGCGTGTTGAGGCCGTCGACGCACTCGACCCAGACGTCGCCGCCGCGCCCGCCGTCGCCGCCGTTCGGGCCGCCGAACTCGATGAACTTCTCGCGCCGGAACGCGACGCAGCCGGCGCCGCCGTCACCGGAGCGGACATAGACCTTGGCTTCGTCGAGGAATTTCACGGGTGCTCTCGTCTCTGTCGTTCGGTCGCGCGGCATGCCGGCGCGAATCAGGGAGGATCGGGGATCAGGCTGCGCCCTGTCGGCACTTCCCGTCGAGGTTCAGGTACTGCACGCTGCGCAGACCCGCCTCGAACCACGCCCCACCCGACTTCGTCCGGTCATAGGCGTAGAGATTGATGACGATGGCGCCGTCCGGCGAGGTGAGCGTCGCCGGAACCTGCGCATCGTCGAAGGCCCAGGCCGGGCGCGGCGTATCCCGGCCGAACTCGGCCCGGCTTCCGTCCATCTCGAACTGGCTCACCTGGGCGAAGTCCGGCCGCGAATCCCGGTCGGTCACCGCGAAGGTGAAGCCGACCTTGGGGCTGCGGCCGACGAAATTGTAGAACTCGCAATAGAGCGTCGGAATCTTTCGAGACGGCTGCGGCGCATCGTCGGTCCTGACGACCCCGGATGCGGGCGCCTCGCTTCGACCCTTCGGACCGAAGACGGCCGCCGCGAGCCCAACCAGCAGGAGACCCGCCAGCACGAGGCCGGCCAGTACGAGAGTGCGCTTCGTCATGGCCGGCCGCTTCCGGACGCAACACCGTTCAGACGACGAAAGGGAGGATGGTTCGCCATCCTCCCTCCGATATCCATCGATTCTCGGCCTGTCGATTCTCGCGAAGGCGCCGCCCGAAGCGGGATGTCGCCTCGCAATGGGAGACCGTGGATTACTCCGCGGCTTCCTGGTGCGGCACGACGGCGACGAAGGCGCGTCCGCGCTTCACCTGGAACAGCACGCGGCCATCCGCCTTGGCGAACAGGGTGTGATCCGTGCCGATGCCGACATTGACGCCGGGGTGGAACTTGGTGCCGCGCTGGCGAACGATGATGTTGCCGGCGATGACGGCCTCGGAACCGAACTTCTTCACGCCGAGGCGCTGACCGGCCGAGTCGCGGCCGTTGCGGGACGAGCCGCCTGCTTTTTTATGGGCCATGGGAAATCACTCCGAATGTGTCGATCAGAACGTCAGGCGCTGATGCCGGTGATGCGCACCACGGTGTGGTGCTGGCGATGACCGCGCTTGCGGCGCGAGTTCTGACGGCGGCGCTTCTTGAAGGCGATGACCTTGGCGTCGCGGCCGTGGCTGACGATCTCGCCGGCGACGCTGATGCCGGACAGGAGCGGCGCGCCGACCTGGGTGGCGCCTTCGCCGTTCGTGAACAGCAGGACATCGCCGAAGGTCACGGCGGAACCGGGCTCACCCTCGAGGGTGGCGATCGTGATGGTGTCGTTGGCGGCAACGCGATATTGCTTGCCGCCCGTCTTGATGACTGCGAACATCGTTCTCTCTCGTGTTCTCTGCCGGCCTCCGGCTCACGCCTGGACCGTCTTCTTGTTCAGGTCATCCGCGACACCGATCGAGCGATGCGCGAACGCGAAACGCGCGGACTTCGTCGAGGAAGCCGCGCGTTGCGAGGCTGGATAGGCGCTCGGGGGGTGATTTGTCAATGCGATGGCGCGGCCGGGATGCCGGGCGAGGCACTCGGGGGTCCTTCGATTCCCACGTCATCGCGTTCCATCAGCACCGATTCCACGATGGACGGATGGCGCGCAATGATCGCCAGCAGGATGCGCGCGGAGGCGTCGGGCCGGTTGCGGCCCTGGTCCCAATTCTGAACCGTATCGAGCTCGAAGCCGAACGCCGTCGCGAAATCCGCCTGAGACAGGTTCAACCGCGTCCGGATGTCCTTCGGACTGACCTCTGGGATCTTCAACTCGACCGCCTCGATGCCGAGATCCGAGAAATCGGCGACGAGGGCGTCGGAATTCTCGCTCCACATCTGGGCCGCGACGGTGTCGCCCGCGGCGATGCGCTGGAGGAACCCGTGCGCCCGCTTGAGGGACACCCCGTGCGAGACGAGGAGACGGGCAACGTCGACCGGGCGGTCGATGTCAGCTTTGTCGATCTCGGCTTTCATGCGCAGCCGCGGGCGAACGGGGATACCGGAACGGGCGCTGGACTCGGCCTTTGGCGCGTCCCGTCGTGCGAGTGCTTCCTTCAACGACAAGGCCATCGGCGCCCGCCTCCTCCATGAGTCGTCATGCGATCGCATTGAGGCCCGCAGGGCCCGTGGCATCATTGCAGGTCCGCGCGAGTAGCCCTCCAAAACGGAATCCTAATCGAAATTTGGAGCGCCAACGCTTGCTTCAATCGGTCTGTGTCACGGCGTAGAAATGCCCGCCGAGGTGCTGAATATTAACCTTGGCGCCATCTCGGTGGATACCCTGGAGTCTCCAGTCCTGACGAGCCTGCTCAAGCCAACGTTTGGAACGTTGATCCGCCGAAAGAATGATCTCACCCGCTTCGTCGAAGACGAGCGTAAGAAATTGGTTCGTCGAACCGGCTCCGCCTGTCTCTCCCCAATCGAATGCCTTCAGTCGGGGGGCGTCCGCCTGCCTCACCATGCGGGCGATTTCTGCATCATAGTGGCTTCGGTTGAGTGTGAAGCGTAGCCAAGTGGGCGTGAGGCCTAGATGTTGGCAGAGGAACAGCGGCACCGCTGCCGCGAATGGTGCCATGAGGACCGATAGAACTCGCCGCCAGCGGCGCCGGAAAAGGTTGAGAGTAAGGCCGACGAGGAGCGTGACGGCGAGGAGCAGCCCAGGGATCAGCAGGATCGGAACGAGGAGGATGAAAAGATTGAATGCGCGATCCAGTTCCCAGCTGAACGCGAGGAGAAGGTAAAATCCGAGCGTCAGAACCACATAGAAGACTGTGAAGCTATCGCTCTTGGGCTGCGCTTCGAACACCACCCTCATCGCACGACCTACCGCTTCATCAGCCCACCCAGCACGTTCCGCAAAATCGCATTGCCCACCTGCGTGCCCACCGTCCGCGCCATGGAGCGGGCGGCGTTGCCGATGACCTGTTCGGCCAGGCTCTGCGGCGGGCGGCGGCCGCCCTTGGCGGCGGGTTTCGAGCCGAGCACGCCGCCCAGCAGCCCGCCGAGCATGCCGCTCAGACCGCCCTCCGATTGCTGCGCCGCTTCGGCGGGGGCGGAATCGAGGTTCTTGCGCTTGGCCAGGATCTCGTAGGCGCTCTCGTTGTCCACCGCCTCGTCGTATTTTCCGCGCAGCGGGCTTTTCGCGATCAGATCGGCGCGCTCCGCCTCCGTCAGCGGTCCGACCCGGCCCTGGGGCGGGGCGATGAGGGCGCGCTCCACCACCGAGGGCGTGCCCTTGGCTTCGAGGAAACTCACCAGGGCCTCGCCGACGGCGAGCTCGGTGATCGCCTTGGCCACGTCGAAGCCGGGATTCTGGCGGAAGGTCTCGGCCGCCGCCTTCACCGCGCGCTGGTCGCGGGGCGTGAAGGCGCGCAGGGCGTGCTGGACCCGGTTGCCGAGCTGGCCGAGCACGGTCTCCGGCACGTCGAGGGGGTTCTGGGTGACGAAATAGACGCCGACGCCCTTGGAGCGGATCAGGCGGACCACCTGTTCCACCGCATCGAGCAGGGCCTTGGGCGCACCGTCGAACAGGAGATGCGCCTCGTCGAAGAAGAACACGAGCTTGGGCTTGTCGAGGTCGCCGACCTCGGGAAGCTGCTCGAACAGTTCCGACAGCATCCACAGCAGGAACGAGGCGTAGAGACGCGGCCGCTGCATCAGCTTGTCGGCGGCCAGGATGTTGACGATCCCGCGCCCCTCGCGGTCGACCTTCATGAAGTCGTTGAGATCGAGGGCCGGCTCGCCGAAGAACTGGTCGGCGCCCTGGTTCTCCAGCATCAGCAGCTGGCGCTGGATCGCTCCGACGGAGGCGGCCGAGACGTTGCCGTACTTGCCCGAGATCTCCTTGAGGTTCTCGGTGAGGAACAGCAGCAGCGCGCGCAGGTCCTTGAGGTCGAGGACGGGCCATTGGTTGTCGTCGGCGACGCGGAAGGCGATGTTGAGCACGCCTTCCTGCGTGTCGTTGAGTTCGAGCAGGCGGGCCAGCAGCAGCGGCCCCATCTCGATGACCGTGCAGCGGATCGGGTGCCCCTGCGCCCCGAACAGGTCCCAGAACACCACCGGGAAGCGGTCGGGCTCGTAGGTGATCCCGAGCTCCTCGGCACGCTTCACGAAGACCGGCTTCGATTCGCCGGCCGCCGCCAGCCCGGACAGGTCGCCCTTGATGTCGGCGGCGAAGACCGGGACGCCGGCATTGGAGAAGCCCTCGGCCAGGACCTGGAGCGTCACCGTCTTGCCGGTGCCGGTGGCCCCGGCCACGAGGCCGTGGCGGTTGGCGAGCCTGAGGGTGAGCGCCTCCGGCTTGGTGCCGCTTTTGCCGACGAGGATGGTGCCGTCGCTCTGCATGATCGCCTGAACCCACCGCTTCGCGTCGCGCCCAGCGCGTCGACCCTGGCGTTATGCCGCCGACGACACGCATTTTCCAGCGCCGCCGGAGCCGGCGCTTGATTTCATCGCGGACAGGCCGGATGGACTACGGACCCGCATGCGTTGGAGCATTTGCACATGGAAGAGTTGATCGCCCGCGTCACCAACGTGACCGGTCTCGATGCCGCGACGGCGCAGACGGCCATCGGCCACATCCTCGCCTTCCTGCAGAAGGAAGGGCCGGCCACCGAGGTCGCCCAGCTCTTCGCGGCGATGCCCGGCGCCGACGCTGCGGCGGCCCAGTCCAACGAGGGCGAGGGCGGCGGCGGCCTGATGGGCATGCTCGGCGGCATGATGGGCGGCGGCGTGATGGCGCTCGGCCAGAAGCTGATGGCGGCGGGCGTTCCCATGGGACAGATGCAGCCACTCGGCCGCGAACTCTTCGCCTTCGGCCGCGAGAAGGCCGGCGAGGACGTGATGGGCCCCATCGTCGGCTCGATCCCCGGCCTGAACCAGTTCGTCTGAGACCGGGACGCCAAGGACCGGTTCCTCTCCGCCCTCGGGGGAGAAGGAACGGCCTGCCGATGCTTCGGCGGCTACCCATGGAGCCGCCGGGGCCACACCCTTCCCCGCACTCACTAACCATCTCTGGCTAAACGCAAAAGCCTGTCATAAAAGCGTTCGGGCTTCGTGATGATGTGGCCCCGCCGACATGAGGCTCCGGCGCTCCATCGGGAGCCGGCCTCGCGGGTCTGGCAGAGCGGATTGGACCATGGTCCCGAACTTCGCGCGCGATGCGTCCACGGCGTGGCTCAACGGCTGGGAAGCGCATGTCCATGCCCCCATCGCCCGTTTCAAGCAGAAGCGCCTGGAGGCCGGGACTGCGGGCTTTGCCGGGTTTTCCGGTTTCACGAGCCTTCCGGGCTTCGGTGCGAAGGCGCTGATCCCGCCGGGCGGGACGCCGATCAAGTTCAAGCCGCGCCTGAAGAAACCGCTCGCCGCTCCGGGTCTCGACCCGGTCCTCGGGCGTATCGGCGACCTCGAAGTGCGCCTCGCCACCACCGTCTCGGAGATCCGCCGCGCCCAGCGCCTGCGCTACCAGGTGTTCTACCAGGAGATGTCGGCGGTCGCCTCGGGCATGTCGCTGCTGTCGCGGCGGGACATCGACGATTACGACACGGTTTGCGACCATCTGCTGGTGATCGACCATGCGGCGACGGAGGCGAAGCCCTTCCGCCGCCCGAGGCCGAAGGTGGTGGGTACCTACCGCCTGCTGCGCCAGGACGCCGCCGACCGCAATTTCGGCTTCTACACCGCGGGCGAGTACGACATCGCGCCGCTGCTCGCCGCCCATCCCGGCAAGCGCTTCCTCGAACTCGGCCGCTCCTGCGTGCTCAAGCCCTATCGCACCAAGCGCACGGTGGAACTGCTCTGGGCGGGGATCTGGGCCTATGTCCAGCATCACCGGATCGACGCCATGCTCGGCTGCGCCAGCCTGGAGGGGACCGACCCCGACAGGCTCGCCCTCGCCCTGAGCTTCCTCCACCACCATGCCCGCGCCCCCGAGCCCTGGTGCGCCAGGGCCTTGCCGGGGCGGCACGTCGCCATGGACCGTCTGCCGCGCGAGGTGGTGGACCCGAAGGCCGCGCTCCAGGCGCTGCCCCCGCTGATCAAGGGATACCTGCGGGTGGGCGCCACCTTCGGCGACGGCGCGGTGATCGACCACCAGTTCGGCACGACGGACGTGTTCGTGGTGCTGCCGGTCTCGGCCATCGCCGCCCGCTACATCGGCCATTTCGGCCCGGCCGCGAACAAACGCGCGGCCTGACCGCGGAATCCGGTACGAAGCCCTTCCGAATCCCGTACCGAAGCCCTTCCGAATCCGGTACCGAAGGGGCCCGCAATGGAGCTCGAACCGGGGGTCAGATGGAGGCATCCGCGACCAGTGCGGCCAGCCCCTCGCGGTAGGTCGGATAGGCGAGGTCGACGCCGAGTTCCTCGCGGATCAGGCGGTTTCGCACGCGCTTGTTCTCGCCGTAGAAGCTGCGCGCCATCGGGCTGAGATCGGCGGTCTCGAAATCGATCTCCGGCGGCAGGGGCAGATCGGCGAGCCCCGCCGCATATTCCGTCACCACCTGCGGCGCCGTCGGCTCGTCGTCGGTGACGTTGTAGATCGCGCCGTTGCGCGGCCTGTCGATGGAAGCGAGCAGAGTCGTCGCGATGTCGTCCACATGGATGCGGTTAAACACCTGTCCCGGCTTGATAATCCGCTGCGACTTGCCCTCCCGCAGCTTGACGATCGGGTTGCGGCCGGGCCCGTAGATGCCGGACAGGCGGAAGACCTGCACCGCCTTGCCCGTCCGCGCCCCGAGATCGAGCCAGGCCTTTTCCACGGCGATGCGGCCGTGGGAACGCCCCTTGGTGGGGTTGGGCTGCGTGGTCTCGTCGATCCAGGCGCCCTGCTGGTCGCCGTAGATTCCGATGGTGGAGAGATAGCCGATCCAGCCGATCCGGCTCTTCTCAATGGCCTCGCGATAACGCGCCAACACCGTATCCCCCTCCCGTCCCGGCGGCGCCGAGACCAGCAGCACGTCCGTATCGGCGAGGTCCGCCGCGATCCGCTCGTCATCCGCATCGGGACCGAATCCGCGCAGAACAACATCGCCGAACCCGGCGCCCGGCCGGGTCGTGTCGGTGACGGTGGCGCGGATCCTGTCGAACCGTCCGGACGCGCGTTCGACGAAGCGGCGTGCCGTGAAACCCAGACCGAAGACGAAGAGGTTCATGCCGCCGTATTCCCCACGTAATCGCGTGCCGCGCGCCATTCCGCGCGGACATCGGCATCCGTTTCGCCGATGGCGTAGCGATTGAAAAGGTCGTGCACTACCGCCGCGTCGGCAAGGCGACCGAGAGCCCACACCGCCATGCCGCGCACCAGCGGCGACGCGTCGGACAGGCAACTTTCGGCCTCGACCGCCAGGGATACGTCGCCCGAATTCCCGATGGCGATGAGGACGTTGCGCAGAAAGCGGTCGCGCCCCGTGCGCTTCACGGGAGTTCCGGCAAAACGCGTCCGGAAGGCCGCATCATCGAGTCGCGCCAATTCCGCGAGCGGCGGTGCGGCGAGGTCGGCCCGCGCACCTAGACGCCCCTCTGCGGCGATCACGGCGAACTTGTTCCAGGGGCAGATGGCGAGGCAATCGTCGCAGCCGAAGATGCGGTTGCCGATGAGGTCCCGGAATTCCGGTGCGATCGGACCCTCGTGTTCTATGGTGAGGTAGGAGATGCAGCGCCTGGCATCGAGCTGATAGGGCGCCGGAAACGCCGCCGTGGGGCAGATGTCGAGGCAGCGGCGGCAAGAGCCACAATGGTCGTCCTCCGGTTTATCGGCCACCAGATCGGCCGAGGTGTAGATCGCCCCTAGGAGCAGCCAGTTTCCATGCTCGCGCGAGATCAACACAGTGTGCTTGCCCTGCCATCCGAGGCCGGCTGCGGCGGCCAGAGGCTTCTCCATGACGGGCGCGGTATCCACGAACACCTTCACCCGCACGTCGCCCTTGGCGGAGAGGTAACCGCCGAGCTCCTTGAGCTTACCCTTCAAAACCTCGTGATAATCCCGGCGCTGGGCATAGGCCGCGATGGCGCCGCGATTCTTCAACGCCAGCAACGAGAGCGGGTTGGTCTCGGGGCTGTAGGTCATGCCGAGCATCACTACGCTACGGACTCCCGGCCACAGGGTCGCCGGATCTGCGCGCTGGTCGGCGCGATCCACCATCCAGGCCATCTCGCCGTGGTGCCCAGCTGCGAGCCATGCCGACAGGCGCTCTCGAAGCGCAGGCACGGCATCGGGTGTCGTGACCCGAACCAAGTCGAGGCCGAGATGACGGGCGCGAGCCTCGACAGCCTGTCTCAGGGCATCACCGGAGAGGATCTTGCGCTGCTGCCGGCGACCGGCCGCCCGCTTACCTTTCGGATGAGTGAGGTCTGCTGGAGTGTTCAGAAATCCAGGTCCGCGTAATGATCGGCCGGCGCCATGCCCGGCACCCGGTCCGCCAGCAGCATCCGGAACGAGGGGCGCGACTTCAGCCGCGCGTACCAGTCCCTCGCCGTCTCGTCCTCGTCCCATGGCACGTCGCCGAGATAATCCACGCAGGAAAGGTGGGCCGCGGCCGCGAGATCCGCATAGGTCAGATGATCGCCAGCGATCCATTTCCGACGGGACATCAGATAGCCGATGTATTTCATATGATAACGCACATTGGCACGTGCCGCCCGGATGGCGTTCATGTCTGGCGGACCGCCGCCGTTGGCACTGGTCATGAACCGCTTGGAGATCTTTTCGGTGACGAGGTAGCCGGTCACTTCCGCGTCGAATTTTACCAGGAACCAGTCAAGTAGGCGGCGGACCTCCACGCGCTGAGCGGTGGTCTCGGGCAGGAGACGCCGTCCGGTCAGGCCGAGACCGCGGGTCTCGTCGAGATATTCGGCGATGATCCCTGCTCCCGGGATGGCAAGCCCCGTTTCCTCTACCAGGACCGGCGTCGTACCTGCCGGGTTGATGAGCAAGAAAGACTCCCGGCGGTCCCACACCCGCTCCTCCACGAGCGCAGGCTCCATGCCCATCTCGCTGAGTACGAGACGGATGAAGCGCGAGTGCGGACAAAAGGGAGAGTGGTGAAGCGTCGCCATAGAGGCCGTTTGAGAGGGAAAAAAGTCGCGGGACGCGCCGTGTCGAGGCCGCATGGAAGATGGTCGGCAGTCGAGACTTATTGCCCGATCATTGCCGCCTCATTAACACGCTGAACATGGCCCGGTAACCGCTCATCAACCCTGATCGCCGACACCTCCCGGCGAACCGTGCTTTTCACTCTGAACAATCGAGGCGATGACATGATGGATGCCATGAGCATCGTGAAGGCGGTTGTGCTCGCCGTTGTCGAGGGCGCCACCGAATTCATCCCGGTCTCCTCCACGGGCCACCAGCTTCTCGTCGGTCATTTCATCGGCTTTCAATCGCCCAACAACACGTTCGAAGTTCTGATCCAACTCGGCGCGATTCTCGCGATCCTCGCCGTCTACTTCCGCCGCCTCCTCGGGATCGCCACGGCCTTCTCCACCGATCCGAACGCGCGACGCTTCGTCTTCGGCATCCTCCTAGCGTTCCTGCCCGCGGCGATTATCGGTGGGCTGTTCTCGAAGTATATAAAGTTCTACCTGTTCAATCCCTGGATCGTCTGCGCCACGCTGGTGGCCGGCGGTCTCGTCCTCCTCGTCCTCGACGAGACCGAACTCGATGTGAAGAAGCGCGACGTCTTCGATTTTACCCTGCCAATGGATTTCAAGATTGGCATCTTCCAATGCCTAGCCATGATTCCGGGCGTGTCGCGCTCAGGCGCCACCATCGTCGGGGCGATGCTGATGGGAGCAGACAAACGCTCGGCAACCGAATTTTCGTTCTACCTTGCGATCCCGACAATGGCCGGCGCCTTCGCAAAGGATCTCCTCGACAATTATAAAAACCTCTCGAAGGACGATGCAGGACTAATTGTCATCGGCTTCGTCGTAGCCTTCATCTCTGCCTTCATCGTGGTGCGCACAGTGCTCGACTATGTCGCCTCACATGGATTTCGGCTGTTTGCCTGGTGGCGCATCATCGTCGGCTCACTCGGTTTCGCCGGTCTGATCCTATTCGGATGAGGAAGCCTAGACAGCGGCTGCTCTTCGGTGCGACGCCCTGAGGACGGGAGCGCTTTCTTTGCCTCCGCCTCGACTTCTTTGATAGGTGCGCCGTGTTGCCCGCCAAGCCTTGCCGTGCGAGGGCTGTCGCCGAAAGCGTCCGGCCACGAGCGGCCGGCGGAAGCCCGCGCCAAGGCCCTGACGATGGAAGACCGCCCCCTCGCCGACCTGTTTCCGACTCCGACTCGCGAGCGTTGGCTCGGGTTGGTGGAAGGCGTCCTGAAGGGTGGAGATTTCGAGAAGCGGCTCGTCTCCAGATCGACGGACGGCATACGGATCGAGCCGCTCTACGAGCCGGCCGCCCCCGTGGCGCAGCCTATGCGCGCGCCCGGCCCGTGGCGCATCTCCCAGCGGGTGGACCATCCCGAAGCGCAAGCCGCGCACGATCTGGCTTTGGCCGATCTCGAAGGCGGCGCCGATGCGCTCACCCTGGTATTCTCGGGTGCAGCCTCAGCGCGCGGTTTCGGCCTGAAGGCCGAGGACGTGCAGACCCTCGACAAAGCGCTTGCCGGCGTGATGCTGTCGCTAATCGCGATGCGCCTTGATGCCGGCGGACATGGCCTGGAGGCCGCAAGGCTGGTCAAGGCGCTGGCCGCGCATCGCAGCGAAGATCTCGGCCGTCTCGATCTCGACCTCGGGATCGACCCGATCGGCACTCTCGCTACCACCGGCCGGCTCGATGCGACCATCCCCGAACTCGGCGCAGCCGTGTCGTCTCTGCTTTCCGAGTTCGATCGGGCCGGCTTCACCGGCCGGGCGATGCTCGCCGACGGGCGACCATACCACGAGGCCGGCGCCAGCGAGGCTGCCGAACTTGCCGCCGCCCTCGCCGCGGCGGTCGCCTATCTGCGCATGCTGGAGGCCGGTGGGCATGACCTCGCCCGCGCTCGCGACGCGGTCGCCATCCTGCTCGTGGCCGATGCCGACGAATTCCTCACCATCGCCAAATTCCGTGCCATGCGCCGCCTTTGGGCGCGGGTGGAAGCCGCCTGCGGGCTGGAGCCAAAACCGCTGCGTCTGCACGCGGAGACCGCATGGCGGATGATGAGCCGACGCGACCCGTTCGTGAACATCCTACGCACCGGGATGGCCGCCTGCTCGGCCGGCCTCGGCGGCGCGGATTCTGTGACAGTCCTCCCCTACACCGCATCCTTGGGCCTCGCCGACGCCTTCGCTCGTCGGGTGGCACGCAACAGCCAGATCGTCCTTATCGAGGAATCGAATCTCGCCCGCGTTGCCGATCCCGCGGCCGGAGCCGGCGGCTTCGAGGCGCTTACCGAGGAGCTCACCACCACGGCCTGGGCCGCGTTCCAGGCGATCGAGCGCGAAGGCGGCATCATCGCGAGCCTGCAGTCCGGCGCGATTCAGGGCCGCATCGGCGAGACCCGGGCCATCCGCGCCAAGAATGTCGCCACGCGGCGTGATCCGATCACCGGAGCGAGCGAGTTTCCGTTTCTCGCTGAGAAGCCGGTGACGGTCCTCGACATCTTGCCCACTGAGACACTCGCGCAGGCTTTCTCTCTCGGCGGAACCGAGACGACTACCTGCGAGGCATTGCCCTCAATCCGCCTCTCCGAGCCCTACGAAACGTTGCGCGACCTTTCCGACACCCATCTTGCCGAGACAGGGCAGCGGCCAATGGTGTTTCTCGCGAATCTCGGGGCGGTCGCCGTCTTCAACGCCCGCTCGACCTTCGCCGCCAACGCCTTCGCGGCAGGCGGCATTGAGGCGGTGAACGAGGAGGGGTTTTCGGATCCCGAGACCGTGGGTCGGGCGTTCGTGACCTCCGGCGCGCGGATCGCCTGCATCTGTTCGTCAGACGCTGTCTACGCCATCCAGGCCGTCGCAGTAGCAGAAGTACTGAAGCGGGCTGGCGCGAGGAGGGTTTATCTAGCAGGCAAGCCTGGCGAACTCGCACAGGAGCTCGATGCGGCCGGCATCAATGCCTATCTCTATGCCGGAAGCGATCTCCTTACCCTCGTTCAGACTGCGCTCAGTGAAGCCACGAAGGCGTGAATCGCAACCATACGAGGCTCAGGGGGGTTCCCGTCCCGACCACGTCTTTGCAGAACGGGCCATGATGCGACGCTCCTTCCTCGCTGCCGGTACTCTCGCTCTCATCACGGCCTTCCTCGGAACGGCGGAGGCCGCAAAGCGCAAGGTCGTGGTGCCCCACCGCTACGACGGCAACTGGAGCATTGAGGTCATCACCCAGGACGGGCCCTGCGATCGCGCCTACCGCTACGGCGTTCAGATTGCCAAGGGTGAGGCGACCTATCCGGGCGGCGATTTCGATATCAGGGGTCGCGTCTCCGGCAACGGCGCCGTGCGAGCGACCATTATGCGGGGTTCCGATGGTGCCGATGTCGTCGGCCGGCTCAACCGCGATGGTCTTGGCAGCGGCACGTGGGCGAGCACCGGCCTGATCCGCTGCACTGGTCGCTGGAATGCTGAGAAACGTGGCTGAACGTCTCCCTGTAATCGGCCGAGCACAGTCGGCTCACGAAATGGTGACTCGCTGATCCCATATGGCGGCATGCCCTGTTCCGGTCCAAGTCTTCGATAAATTGTCGAGACGAACCAGAATGGGTCAGCTTCGGGGTACGTGCGCGATGAAAGCTCGGCTGCTTAGCGTTCTCTTGATCAGTGTCGTATCATTGGGTGCCGCGGACGCGGCTCCTCGTACACCCGGGCACGCTCATGCGGGTATCGTACCGCTGGAGCGAGCCGCCACAGACTGCTTTGCCGAGACGGTGATGGCGAACCCAGGTGCAATGCGCCACGCCAGAGCGGGCCGTTGGTACGAAGCGGCCGGAATCATCGGGTTTCTGTGCCGCCCTGAAGTGGATGCGCTGATCCGTACCCACGACCGACTTTTCGGCAAAGGCACCGGCGAGCGCTATTTCAAGATGGCCTATACGAAGCATCTCGGCGGTGAACTCGCCGTCCGCCTCCAGCCGATGCTGGAGAGGAAGGCGGTGGCAACAGCTGAGCCGCCCGCCGACAAAGCAGCGGACGATGGCACGCATTAGAGTTGTCAGGCGTCGATCAGATTCGCGTCCTTCGCCGCGGGCTCAATGCTGCCATCCTGTCACGGCGAGACTGGCATCCGGGCGGAGGAGTATATCCACGACAGTAGGGTTTCGGTCCGCCACGCCCGGATCCAGCAGGACTCCCCGAACCAACGCGCGTGCCTTTTGGAACGAAGTTCCGAAGACAGGGAGATCTCCTAAGCAATCGCGTCTTTGACGGCCAACGCGGCGCGGACTTCGTTGCGCGGGTCGAAGCGTCGGTTGGGAAGCGTGAACATCAGTTTGTTGAATTCCCGGGCGCCCTACGCTCCACGGGTTTGCAGATGGCCGATGCGGATGAGAGCGGCTTCAATGTTGAGGATCGCGATAAGACACAGGATGGGCGGATGAAGCGTCGCGCCATTCCAAAACATTCCGCGGTAGGGTGAATCAGCTTCAAACGTCGGGGCCGCACGATGCTGGCTCGATCGTCAGGGCCGTGCTGCGAGTGCGGACTACGAGGGCCGCGAGTTCGGCGAGGCAATCCGTATCGGCGCGCTGGAAACGAGCCGATACGATCGCCCAGAGCCTCAATCGTCCATCTTCAGCGCGGCGATGAACGCCTCCTGCGGGATCTCGACCTTGCCGAACTGACGCATCTTCTTCTTACCCTCTTTCTGCTTGTCGAGTAGCTTGCGCTTACGCGAAATGTCGCCGCCGTAGCACTTGGCGGTCACATCCTTGGAAAGGGCCTTGATGGTCTCGCGGGCGATGATCTTGCCGCCTAAAGCCGCCTGGACCGGGATCTGGAACAGGTGACGCGGGATCAAGTCCTTCAGCTTCTCGCACATGGCGCGGCCGCGATGCTCGGCACGGGTGCGGTGGACTAGCATCGAGAGGGCGTCCACCGGCTCGGCATTGACAAGGATCGACATCTTAACGAGGTCGCCCTCGCGGTAATCCGAGATGTGATAGTCGAAGCTCGCATAGCCCTTCGAGATCGACTTCAGCCGGTCGTAGAAATCGAACACCACCTCGTTGAGGGGCAGGTCGTAGACGACCATGGCGCGTTTGCCGACGTAGTTGAGGTCGACCTGGGAGCCGCGTCGGTCCTGGCAGAGCTTAAGCACGCCGCCGAGATGCTCGTCGGGGGTGAGGATGGTGGCGCGGATCCAGGGCTCCTCAATGGCGGTGATCTTCATCACGTCCGGCATGTCCGCCGGGTTGTGCAGCTCCTTGATCGTGCCGTCCGTCATCTGCAGTCGGTAGACCACGGACGGGGCCGTGGAGATGAGGTCGAGGTTGAACTCCCGTTCCAGGCGCTCCTGGATGATCTCGAGGTGGAGGAGCCCAAGGAAGCCGCAGCGGAAGCCGAAGCCCAGAGCCGCGGAGGTCTCCATTTCGTAGGAGAAGCTGGCGTCGTTCAGGCGCAGCTTGCTCATGGCGCTGCGCAGGGTCTCGAACTCGGCGGCGTCCACGGGGAAGAGACCGCAGAACACCACGGACTGCACGTCCTTGAAGCCCGCCAGCATCTCCTTGCAGGGGCGCTTGTCTTCCGTGAGCGTGTCGCCGACGCGGGTGTCGGCGACCTCTTTGATCGAGCCGGTGAAGAATCCGACCTCGCCGGGGCCGAGCTCGCCGATATCGGCCATCTTCGGGCGGAACACGCCGATCTTGTCGACGCCGTGGACGGCATCGGCCCGCATCATGCGGATGTTCATGCCCTTCTTCAGGACGCCGTCGACGATGCGCACCAGTACGACGACGCCGAGATAGACGTCGTACCATGAGTCCACCAGCAGGGCCTTGAGGGGTGCGTCGCGGTCGCCCTTAGGCGGCGGCAGGCGGGTGACGATGGCCTCCAGCACCGCCTCGATGTTGAGGCCGCTTTTCGCCGAGATCGCCACGGCCTCGGAGGCGTCGATGCCGATCACCTCCTCAATCTGGGCGCGGATGCGCTCGGGCTCCGCCGCCGGCAGGTCGATCTTGTTAAGGACCGGCACGATCTCATGGTTAGCGTCGAGCGCCTGATAGACGTTGGCCAGCGTCTGCGCCTCGACGCCCTGGGAGGCGTCTACCACGAGGAGCGAGCCCTCGCAGGCGGCTAGCGACCGCGAGACCTCGTAGGCGAAGTCCACGTGGCCCGGCGTGTCCATCAGGTTGAGGATGTAGTCCTTGCCGTCCTCGGCCCGGTATTCGAGGCGCACCGTCTGCGCCTTGATGGTGATGCCGCGCTCCTTCTCGATGTCCATCGAGTCGAGCATCTGCTCGCTCATGTCGCGGAGCGCCACGGTGCCGGTGGTCTGGATCAGCCGGTCGGCGAGCGTCGACTTGCCATGGTCGATATGCGCGACGATGGAGAAGTTGCGGATGTTGTCGATGGGGACGGTGGTCATCGAGAGGTCTGTCTCCGGCGCGGTCGCGGTCCGTCGGCGTAAGGACGGGCCCGGCGCACGGCTTTTTGGTGTGTGGACGCGTGCTGGGAGATAGCAGTGTGGCCCCGGCACGCCAAGCGGAGGTAGAGCGCCTCAAAGAAAGGACACCCTCTGCCGAACTTCCCGCATCGTCGATCTCATGGATCATGCGATCCATTGGATCGTAGGTGATGAGGCAGCGGGCGGGGACACCGTTCAAACCTTCGAGACGCATGATCGGCGGTCGTCAGGGCCAATCGCGGGAAAAACCACGATCCGACGGTGACCACTCTCATCCGACTTGACGCCTGCAAAGCGATCAAAACAACCACCCGGTGACGCGGCAACAGAACGAAGCGGCGCTTGGCCTCGGGTGCCTTGACGACCAAAAGTCGCATAAAGTCTTTAAATTTGTATCTTAGATTGTGCTCAAAGGGTGGGCGCGAGAGCCTCGCGAGCCTTGGCAGCCATCTGGACCACTGCCTTGCGCAGGCCGCCCATGTCGGTGACCGGCACTGGATAGAGGACGCGCACGGTCCGGTCACCGGCCAGTAGGTCCATTCCCTCAGGGTCGATACCGGTCAGGCGCCAGGGACCGTCACCCTCGCCCTCCATCCTCGCGTAGAGGGCGAGGGCGTCGGCATGGTCTGCATTCATGTGATTGATCGCCCCGCGCTCACCGGCCAATAGAGCGTCCGCTCCCGATAGGTTCAGACGCAGCTCAGCGGGCGTCAGCGTCGCGGCTTTGGCGAAGCCGCCGTTCAGATGGCCGGCACTGGGCTCGAGGGCGAAGAATCCAAAATCCGGGAAGTCAGCATAGAGCTTCGCCTTCGGATGGCGCGCGACGAAACGCTCGCGGATGCGTGGCTCGTTCGTCTGTGCTGCACGACCGGTGACAGTGAGACGAGGGTGGGCCAGAGGATCTCCCTTTCCGCCGGCGCTGAACAGCAGCGAGGCACGCGGGTCGGCGAGGAGGTTGCGCGTATGAGCCGAAAGCCGCGACAGCAGCAGCAGGGGCGTACCATCGACATCAGTGGCGATGGTGACCAGGGAAGCGAATGGTGTGCCGTCCTGTGCATCGAGGGTCGCCAGCGCACCGGAGCGGATGCTTCGGAGGAGATGCCGGGCTAGACCAACTGCATCGAAAGGAGCTTCGGAGGCCGGCAGCGGAACAGCTGGCCTTCGCTCCTGCGACGAGGGCCCTGCTCGTTCGCCCTCGACCTGACGATCCTCGATCATTTCACCTTCAGCCATGTTCCGCCCTGCCCTGGTATGGTTTCGTATCGGTGTCCCGGATCATCCGGCGTTCATTCAGTATCGCGATGATAGCGCTTGAAGCGACGCTTTTGCGAGGCTCCCGAACTGCGGCACGCCAGCCTCAGTCAAGCGTCAAATCAGCCCAAACATCGAGGAAGCTCGCTTTTTTGAACCGAACTCTCTACACAACCTGACTCTCCGCGCGAATGCGGCCCATGCTTCCGGCGATCCGCTAGCGCGTTTTGCCGGCCCTCCTTTCCAGAGGGCGGGATGCGGAGATGGTTGAGCGAACCAACGTCCGCGAAGGCCGCATCCGAGCAATAGGGAACGTGCAATGCCTACCATCGCCCTCGTGGACGACGACCGAAACATCCTCACCTCCGTCTCGATCGCCCTTGAGACTGAAGGCTACAGGATTCAGACCTATACCGACGGTGCCTCGGCCCTTGATGGATTGAAGCATTCCCCTCCGGATCTCGCCATCTTCGACATCAAGATGCCGCGCATGGACGGGATGGAACTCCTGCGCCGCCTGCGCCAGAAATCGGACCTACCGGTGATCTTCCTCACCTCGAAGGACGAGGAGATCGACGAACTCTTCGGCCTCAAGATGGGTGCCGACGACTTCATCCATAAGCCGTTCTCGCAGCGTCTGCTGGTCGAGCGGGTGAAAGCGGTCCTGCGCCGCTTCGCTCCCAAGGACGGCCCCGGCGCCGCGGCGCGCGAGGCGGATGCCGCCGCCCGTTCTCTGGAGCGCGGCCTGCTGATGATGGATCCAGAGCGACACACCTGTACCTGGAAAGGCGAGGCCGTGACGCTGACGGTCACCGAATTTCTAATCCTGCAGGCCCTGGCCCACCGCCCCGGCGTGGTCAAAAGCCGCAACGCCCTGATGGATGCGGCGTATGACGATCAGGTCTATGTCGATGACCGTACCATCGACAGCCACATCAAGCGGCTGCGCAAGAAGTTCAAGGTCGTTGATACCAACTTCGATATGATCGAGACCTTGTACGGCGTCGGCTACCGCTTCAAGGAAGGCTAGGCGTGACATTTGAACATCGCTTCGGCGTCGCGACGTCGCACCTCTAGATCCGGACGATCGTGGCCTCCAACGACCAAGGCGAAGATTCGCGTGACCGTGACCCGCAGCGCGGCCTCCTGAATTTGCCGCGCGCGATTTGGCGCGGCATCGGCCAGCGAGCTTCGTCGAGCCTGACGCGCCGTATCGTGGTACTCAACCTCGTCGGATTGATCGCACTGCTGTTCGGCTTCCTTTACCTGAATCAGTTTCGGCAAGGGCTGATCCAGGCACGAGTGCAGAGCCTGTTGATCCAAGGCGAGATCATCGCTGGCGCAATCTCCTCTTCGGCCTCGGTCGATACCGACGCGATCCGAATCGATCCCGACAAGCTGCTCCAGCTTCAGGCCGGAGAGGGCGGCGCTGGTGACGACGCTCCTTCACCTCTGACCTTCTCGCTCAATCCGGAGCGCGTGGCCCCGTTGCTTCGCCGCCTCATCACGCCAACGGGCAATCGTGCGCGTGTCTACGACCAGGATGGCGGCCTACTCTTCGACACGCGAACGCTCTCGGCCCGTGGCGAGATGGGCCGCAACGACGGCATCGCCTTGCGGCGCAAAGGGAATTTCCTTGAAAGGGCTTGGGAGCTCGTCCAGGCCAAACTGTTCGGTGCCGCACGGACGCCGGTGATAGAGGAGGTCGGGCCTGCGAGCGGCCATAGCCTGAAGGAGGTCCAGGTGGCGCTGAGCGGCGCCCGGGGCACGCTGGTTCGGCGTAACGAGGCCGGAGAGACCAACGTTTCAGTGGCAGTCCCGATCCTTCGGGCGGGGGCGGTACGCGGCGCCCTGATGCTCTCGACGCAAGGCGGTGACATCGACAAGGTGATCGCTTCCGAGCGTTTCGGTCTGCTTCAGGTCTTCCTCATCGCCGCCGCCGTGATGCTGGTGCTGTCGATCCTGCTCGCCGGGGCCATCGCCGGCCCGGTGCGACGACTCGCGGACGCCGCCGAGAAGGTTCGCCTCGGAATCAAGTCGCGCGAGGAGATCCCCGACTTCACCGGCAGGACCGACGAAATCGGCCACCTCTCCGGAGCATTGCGCGACATGACCCAGGCCCTCTACCGGCGCATCGACGCCATCGAGAGCTTCGCGGCCGATGTCAGCCACGAATTGAAGAATCCCCTCACCTCGCTCCGCAGTGCCGTCGAGACGCTTCCTCTCGCCAAGACCGACGATTCGCGCTCACGCCTGCTCGCCATCATCCAACACGACGTGAAACGGCTCGACCGCCTGATCAGCGATATATCGGACGCCTCTCGCCTCGATGCGGAACTCGCCCGCGCCGAAGCGCGCAAGGTCGACTTGCGCAAGCTGATGACGACGGTGGTGTCGGTTGCAAATGAACGCCGCCGTCCCAAGGACGCCCTTATTCAATTCGACGTTGACGCCCCCTCCGGCGATGTGGAGGCGCCTTTCATGATCTTCGGTCATGACAGCCGGCTAGGGCAAGTCGTCAACAATCTCCTCGACAATGCCCGCTCGTTCTCACCCCCGGATGCCAAGGTGCGGGTAGCGTTGCGCCGGGCCCGCGCCGACGTCGAGCTGATCGTCGAGGATGAGGGACCCGGCATCCCCGAACATGCCCTGGAGCGGATCTTCGAGCGCTTCTACACCGACCGGCCGGAACAAGGGTTCGGCCAGAATTCCGGCCTCGGTCTCTCGATCTCGCGCCAGATCGTCCAGGCTCATCGTGGCGCCATCCGGGCCGAGAACCGGCCTGGCCCGGCCGATGAGAACGGTGAGCCGACGGTGCGCGGAGCACGGTTCGTCGTGCGCCTGCCCGCCGCATCCCGCTAGACGAGGCGGCTTATGGACCGGAGCCGTTCCGAACCGGCGCTGACGATCCACGCCACTTGCATCGTCTATCGTGAGGCGGGCATCCTCATCCGGGGAGAGGCAGGCGCCGGCAAGTCGAGCTTGGCTCTCTCCCTCCTCGATCGAGCCAGACAAGACGGCAGCTATGCCGCCCTGGTGGGAGACGATCGGATCGGGATCCAACATTGCCACGGTCGCGTCGTTGCTCGCTGCCATCGCGCGCTTCACGGCCTGATCGAGATCCGGGGACTGGGACTCGTACCGCAATCTTCGCTGGCCGATGCCGCAATCGTCCGGATTGTGGTCGATCTGGTAGAGACGCTGCCGCGACTTCCCAATGCGTCGCCCGACACCACTGATCTCCTGGGCAAGACGATTCGCCGAATCATGCTGGACCGCAGCATACGCGACAGTGGCTTGGCGCCCGGAATCATCCTCGACATCCTGTTCGGGAGAGGGAGCGTTGCCCCACGGACGCACCTTGGCGCCGTCTCATGCGATCCGGCCTCTCGCGTATAGCGTGCTGAGCACCCACATGGCATGATCCTGGGGCTAGGATGCGCAAAACGTAACTCTCGTCTTGCGCTCGACCTTGCGCTGCACAAAATGGCGGCTCCCACTGGGTGTCGGAACACGTATCGATGATTGGAATGGTGCTCGTCACCCACGGGCTGCTCGCCACCGAGTTCAAGGCTGCGCTTGAACACGTGGTTGGCCCGCAAAAGCAGATCGAGACGATCACGATCGGTCCAGAGGATGATATGGAGCTGCGCAGGCTCGACATCGTCACCGCCGTGGGCCGGGTCGATTCCGGAAAAGGCGTCGTCGTGCTCACCGATATGTTCGGCGGCACACCGTCCAATCTAGCCTTGTCCTGCATGAATGGCGGCCAGGTGGAAGTGGTGGCCGGGATCAATCTCCCGATGCTGATCAAGCTCGCCAGCGTACGCGATGCCGAGCCTCTGGGCGATGCCGTGCTCCATGCCCAGGAGGCGGGGCGGAAGTACATCAATGTCGCCTCGCGTGTCCTCGCCGGCAAATAACACTTCCGCGAGACAAACGGACTTCCCCAAACATCCTGTGTCGGCTTATCAGGCAAGCGTGGCGATTTCGCGCGGCGCTGCCTCTGCGTGGCCGTGCCATCACTGGACGGAGACACGATCGGCCGCACCGGACTCCCGGTTCGTGGACCGACAGGAGCGACAGGGACGGCATACGCCCATGAGCGACGCTTACGACGACAACGATGTCGAATCCGAGATCTCGGTTCCGGAGGGTGGGCAACTGCGCATGCTTCCGGTGATCAATCGGCGCGGCTTGCACGCGCGCGCATCGGCCAAATTCGTGCAGACCGTGGAGAAGTTCGAGGCCGCTGTGACGGTCACGCGCTCGGGCGAGACGGTGGGCGGGCGCTCCATCATGGGCCTCCTCACCCTCGGCGCGGCGCAGGGCACCTCCATCGCCGTGGTGGCGACGGGCAGCGACGCCGAGGCCTGCCTCGCCGCCATCACCGAACTCCTCGCCAACAAGTTCGGCGAGGACGAGTAGGTATCGCGGCCCGTTCTCCGGACCGAGGTTTCAAGCCGCCCGCCCTTCCGCCTGTCGCCACACGATCGAGCCGGGACCGCTGCCGAGGCGCAGGGCGGCCGCCACGATGACACCACCCTTGCGCGCGAAGTCGACGCTGGTCTGACGCCTCTGGGCGAAGCGCCGCGTCACCACGCGGACCATGGACGAGGCTGAAGGGTCTCTCACGATCGGTTCGCCGGACACCTGCGCATCGAACGAGAGGTAGGCCTCGACCGCATCGCGGATGCGCCGCGGCTCGGTGATGCGCTCGATCTCCACGCCGCTGCGGGTCCATGGCCCGGCCAGACGCACGCCGACGCGATCCTTCTCCGGAATTCCGCCGCCGTTGGCCTGGGCGGAGAGAGGCGCCACCGCCTTGGCCGGGACGGTGACGGCGGGCGGCATCAGGACCAGGGTCGAGCGGGGATGGACGGCCCTGATCGCCGCCCGCAAGGCGGCCTCGACCTCGTCGTGGCAGTCGGGCTCGATGGTGGGCGCGAGAAAAGGTCCCGGCGGGTACCAGGCCTGAGCCCGGCCGTTGCCCCAGAGACCATGCGGCATGGCGAGGGGGACGATTCCACGCAGGCGCGAGCGCTCGCCCGCTTCGCTCCAGGCGAAGGCGAAGACGAGATCGCGACCACCGGATTGATGCACGGCGGCGGTGAGGAGATAGTCCGGGTCGGCGTAGATCGGCTCCGGCCACCGGATTCGGGTGAGAAGCGCGCGCCACGCCTCGGCCTCCACCGGCTCCACCGCGTGGGGGCGCCGGAGATCGATGCGCCAATCGCCGGCGTCCAGATCGACCTCCGTGAGAGGGCGTCCGCCTTCGATGATGCTCAGCCCCTGTCTCATTCCGCGATCCCGCTGCCCATCCGTCCCGGGGTGGGACGCCGTGCTCCGCCCTGCGGCCGAACATGGTGGACACGATCAAAACGGATGCCGCGGCGGACGGGCTCGAAACGGGACGGTGCGTGGCGGATCGAGAGCGCCTTCGATACCGGATTGCAGGGCGCTTCGGTACCGGATTCCAGGGCCCTTCGTGCCGGATTGCAGGGCGGTTCGTACCGGATTGCGGCGATCAGCCTCCCGGAATTGCCAGCGGATTGGCCGTGAGCGCCGCCGCGTCGGGTGCGTCGATCCTGGGACGCCCGAGAAAGGCGTCCCATAGCCCGGTGACGAAGGCCGGCTCCAGGTCGCGCACGATGAGGACGAGGCGTGAGCGATGGTCCGCATCGGGCCAGGCGGCGAGCTGGACGGGCGTGTGGATCACGTGCTGGACGCCGTGGACCACCACCGGCCGGTCGGGCTCCTCGGCGAGCGCCACGAGGCCCTTCAGGCGCAGGAGCTTGGGGCCGTGGCCGGAGCGCAGGAGATCGAGGAACATCTCGAAGGCGGCCCGCTTCACCGGCACGTCGCTGGTCAGGGTGAAGGCGCGGATCGCGGCATCGTGCCGGTTCACGTCGTGATGGTGGTGTCCGTGATGATGGCCGTGGTCGGAGAAGGCCTCCGCCCCGAGCCAGGACCGGACATCCTCGCTCTTGCCGTCGAGCCCGAAGAATCCGCCGAGCAGCTCGGACGGGGCGATGTCGGGGCCGTGGATCGGCGCCGCCGGGTTGAGGGCGTGGAGCCGGGCGCGCAGGGCGTCGCTGCCGCCGGCGAGGCGGTCTCGCTTTACCAGATCTTCCTTGGCGAGCACGATCCGGTCGGCGACGGCGGCCTGCCTCAGGGCCTCGGGATGAGAATCGAGGGTGGAATCACCGTTGACCGCGTCCACCACGGTGACGACGGCCTGGAGCCGATATCGCATGGCGAGATAGGGGTGGTAGATCAGCGCGTGGAGGATCGGGGCCGGGTCGGCGAGGCCGGTCGTCTCGATGACCACCCGGCGGAACGGCGTGATGCGGCCGTTGTCGCGCTTGCGCAGCAGGTCCTCGAGGGTGGCGATCAGGTCGCCGCGCACGGTGCAGCACAGGCAGCCGGCGCCGAGCAGGATCATGTCCTCGTCCACCGTCTCGATCAGCAGGTGATCGAGGCCGATCTCGCCGAACTCGTTGACGATGACCACGGTGTCGGACAGGGCCGGATCGCGCAGCATCCGGTTGAGCAGGGTCGTCTTGCCGGCCCCGAGGAAGCCGGTGAGCACGGTGAGCGGGATCGGCTCCGGACGGCGCGGGTCGGCGGGAGCGGGAGTGGAAGGACTGGCCATGGAGCCGGCCTAACCCGCCGGCGCCTTCGGCTCAATCCTCGCCCCGCCGTCTCACTCCTCGGCGGCGGCCTTGGTGCTCGTCCCCTTTGCCGCGCTCTTGACCGGCTTGGCGCCAGGCTTCGCCTCGGCCTTGGCGGCCGGCTTCTCCGACGCCTTGGGCGCGGGCTTGGCGGCGGCCTTCGCGGCGGGTTTGGCCGCAGGCTTCTTCGCCGTCTCCGCCTTGGAGGACTTTGCGGCCCCGGCGATCACGGGCGTGGTCTCCACCGGCGCATAGGCGCTGGCACTGGCCGGCACCGCCCCCTTGCCGTGAGCCGTCGCCTTGGACTTCGATTCGCTTTTGCCCTTGGCGTCGGATTTGGCGAGCTTGGCCGCCTCGCGCTTGGCATTGGCCGCGTCGAGCTTCGTCTTGCGGACCTCCGCGATCTTGGCGGCCTTCTCCGCCTTCTCGGCCTCGGCCTGCTCGTTCAGGGCGATGGCGCCTTCGGCCGGATCGCGGCCGATCCAGACCAGGATCGGCTGCAGCGGCGCACGCGGCGGCAGGGCGCGGCCCTTGAGCGAGCCGTTGTTGAGGGTGGCGAAGGCCAGCGCCGAGCCCACGGGCGCGGCGGCGGCGAGGATCGAGGCGTTCTCGCTGCCGGCCTGCGAGGCGATGGGGCCCGGCCCCTCGTCGATCGGCAGCGGCTTGCGCTTGTCGCAGATATAGGGGCGCAGGTCCGGCGGCTCGGCGATGGACGAGGCGGGCAGCGAATCGAGGGTGGGCGCGGTCCATCCCGCCGATTGGGCGAAGCCGTAATCGAACAGGTCGGAGGCCTTGAGGTCGCGCTCGCGGGCGCTCGGCTGGCCCATGATCACGGTGATGAGGCGCCGGCCGTTGCGGGTGGCGCTGGCCACCACGTTGAACCCGCCCGAACAGATGAAGCCGGTCTTCATGCCGTCGGCCCCGGCATAGCGGCCGAGCAGGCCGTTATGGTTGGCCATGATCGACTTGCCGAACTGGATCGCGCTGATCGAGAACAGGGCGCGATTGTCGGGAAAGTCGCGGATCAGCGCCCGGCCGAGCACCGCCATGTCGCGGGCCGAGGTCCATTGCCGGGCATCCGGCAGGCCGTTGGGATTGGTCCAGCGGCTCTCGCGCATGCCGATCCGGGCGGCGGTCTCGTTCATGAGGGCGGCGAAGCCCTCGACGGAGCCGCCGAGATTCTCGCCGATGGCCCAGGCCACGTCGTTGGCCGACTTGACCATGATGATCTTCAGGGCGTTGTCGAGGGTCAGCTGCGTGCCCGGCCGGAAGCCCATCTTCGAGGGCGGCTCGGCGGCGGCGGCGGGCGAGATGGTGATGAGCGAATCGAGGGAGACCTTGCCCTGCCGCACCAGGTCGAGGGCGACGTAGGTGGTCATCAGCTTGGTGATGGAGGCGGGAAACCACGGGTCGGTGGCGCCCTGCGAATAGACGACCTTGCCAGAATCGACCTCGACCACGAGGATCGGCGACGTCACCGCGCCGGCCGCACCCGCTCCGAGCAATCCCGCGGCCGTCGCGAGACCAAGGACGAGGCGGCGCAACGATCGGTTCGACATCAGGCCTGTCTCGACTGGGAACGCCCCGACGCCATCATGGCCGGTCCGTCCGAAGAAAAAGTAGCGCAACGGCCGAGCTTTGGCGAGAGATGCCAACCTCCGGCCCTCTCGACGAGAAGCCCCGGCGCGAACCCCCATCAACGCCGTCTCCGTGGCAAGACCGTGGCGAAGGCGCGCGCCGATGGTGCGTTGCACGCGGTTCGTCGCGGCCGGCTTCAGTGACCGAGATGTGCTTTCGATCGAAATCCGGCGTGTGGTGCCAGCGCAAAAAATCTTTCCTGGTTTAGCCCAATCGAAAGCAGGAGTCTCTGAAGGGTAAAACAATATTAATTCAAATTTATATCAATCAAGGTTGAGATATATCCGCTGTATACTTGGATGTTCATGGATCGTTTGGTATGGACATCTTAACGAGGTTGACGACCGACTCCGGATGAACGCGTTGGGTGACCGCAGTCGGCATCGAGCTTGCCAGGTTATGTGGCGCCGCCACAGGTCGGCCGTTCCGCAACCTCATCCGTCACGACACATTTCTTCATGAATCTATATGCATAAACATATTTACTTCTGCATTCTTGATCGTAGCAATATGCTAAAGTGCATAAATCTCCAGAAACATATATCAGGGCATATCATGTCTGCGGTCGGCGACATTGCCAAGAGCTTGAGAACGGCCCGGACGGACAGGGGCCTGAGTCAGGCCGCGCTCGGCGAACTCACCGGCCTGCCGCAGAGCCACATCTCGAAGATCGAGAGCGGCGCGGTCGACCTGCAACTGTCCAGCCTGATCGCACTCGCGCGCGTCCTCGATCTCGATGTACGGCTGGTCCCCCGCAAGGCCCTTCCCGCCGTAGACAGCATCGTCAGGACGACGGCGCCCTCGGCGGATACCGGGCGGCTGGCGCGGCTTCACGACAATCTCAGGCGCATCGCCGACATGTCGCGCGCGGTTGTCCGCCTGGATCCCTCGCCGGATGCGGAACGGCTCGCCGACCTCGCCACCCACCTGCAGACGGTGACGATCCCACGGGAGGCTATGGCCCGCGTGGAGAAGGCGGTCGACCGTTTGAGACTCCTGCAGCGTCTGCCCCTTGCCACCGCGAATGCCGAAGCTCTTGCGCGCCACATGCGGGAGCCGGGCGTGAAGACTGCGATGAGGAGCGCGGCGAGAACGCTCGGCGACGTCCGCAGCGACATCGTCCGTCACCCGGCTGTCGCGGAGGCCGCCATCCGGCCGGCCTACACGCTCGACGAGGAGGAGGACGATGCCTGACGTCTCCGTTCTCGACGTACGGCTCCATGGCGAGACGATCGGCACGCTGACCCGCGTGGGCGGCGACCGCACCATTTTCGCGTTCAGCGACAGCCATATCGAGCGCCGGGACAGGCCCATCCTGAGTCTGTCCTTCAAGGACGAGCTCGGCGGACTGATCACGGACCTGCCGGCGACACAGCGGCGCGTCGCACCTTTCTTCGCCAATCTGCTGCCCGAAGGCCCCCTGCGGACCTACCTCGCCGAGCGGGCGGGCGTGCATGTGGAGCGCGAATTCTACCTGCTGTGGGTCCTCGGGCGAGACCTGCCCGGTGCCGTGACCGTCGTACCGGCCGACGGAGAAGCCTGGCCGCCGACAGCGGACGACGCCTCTGCGAAGGCCGTCCAGCGTGATCGGGAGAACGCGCTGCGCTTCTCCCTTGCCGGTGTGCAGCTCAAATTCTCGGCCATCAAGAACAGCGGCAAGAATGGCGGTCTCGTCATTCCCGCCCAGGGCGTCGGCGGCGAGTGGATCGTGAAGCTGCCCTCGATCCGCTTCGAAGGCGTGCCGGAGAACGAGTACGCCATGATGAGCCTCGCGCGGTCGGTGGGGATCGACGTCCCCGACATCCAGTTGCTCGATGTGCGATCGATCGACGGCCTGCCGGACGGAATCGGCGCCCTCAAGGGACGGGCCTTCGCGATCAGGCGGTTCGACAGGAGGGCGGACGGACCGGTCCATATCGAGGATTTCGCGCAGGTCTTCGGAGTCTACCCGGAGGACAAATACAAGAAGGCGACGCTGCGCCGTCTCGCCCAAGTGCTCGGGATCGAGAGCGGCGGCGACAGCATTGCCGAATTCATCC
Source organism: Methylobacterium marchantiae (assembly GCF_022179405.1). GTDB lineage: Bacteria > Pseudomonadota > Alphaproteobacteria > Rhizobiales > Beijerinckiaceae > Methylobacterium > Methylobacterium marchantiae. Next base: position 34,124 of record NZ_BPQT01000020.1, on the reverse strand, counting down.
GCCGCATGGTGTTCAGCGTCCTGATCGGCAACGCCGACATGCACCTGAAGAACTGGTCGCTGATCTATCCCGACCGGCGCACGCCGCTGCTGGCGCCGGCCTATGACTTCGTCTCGACCATTCCGTACATGCAGGATGACAGCTTCGCGCTGAAGTTCGCCCGGACGAGGCGGTTCGACGGCTTCACGCGCGAGGAGCTCTCCTATCTGGCCGACAAGGCAGGTCTGCCGGTCCGTCCGGCGCTGGCCGTGGCGGAGGACACCACCGAGCGGTTTCTGGCCCAGTGGAAGGGGGAGAAGAAGCACTTGCCCCTGCCGGCCGCCGCGGTCGAGGCGATCGACGCTCATCTGGCACGGCTGCCGATCGTTCGCGGCCGGTGACGGCCGTGCCGTCATGAGGTGACGAGGCAAGGCGCGACGCTGCGTTCGGGGAGCGGTGGGGCCTCATCGTCTCCCGCCCCTTCCCCCATGCATGGATGCGTCCGGCCCCGCGCCATGGCCTCCGGCGGCTCGGGCGGCTATGGGGTTTCCACGAGAGATCGGGCCTTTCCCCATCGTGGGGCGGGCTCCTTCCGGGGAGATCGGCTGAGAGAGCGATGGGCTACGCGGTCAAGGAACTGTTCCACACCCTCCAGGGTGAGGGGGCCCAGGCGGGCCGGGCCGCGGTGTTCTGCCGGTTCGCCGGCTGCAATCTCTGGTCCGGCCGCGAGGAGGACCGGGCGACGGCCGCCTGCACCTTCTGCGACACCGACTTCGTCGGCATGGACGGCGAGGGCGGCGGGCGCTTCGCCACGGCGGAGGCTTTGGCCGACGCCATCGCCGCCACCTGGGAGGGCGGCGCGTCCCATCACTACGTGGTCTTCACCGGCGGCGAGCCGCTGCTGCAGCTCGACCCCGCCCTGATCGCGGCGGTGCATGCGCGCGGCTTCGAGATCGCGGTGGAGACCAACGGCACGCTCGCCGCGCCCGAGGGGATCGACTGGATCTGCGTGAGCCCCAAGGCCGGCAATCCCCTGGTGCAGACCACCGGCCACGAGCTGAAGCTGGTCTACCCCCAGGACGAGGCGCGGCCCGAGCGCTTCGCCGCCCTCGACTTCCGCCACCACTGGCTCCAGCCCATGGACGGGCCCGACCGCCTTGCCCATACGCGGGCGGCGGTGGAGTATTGCCGCCGCGACGCGCGGTGGCGGCTGTCGCTGCAGACCCACAAGATCATCGGCATTCCGTGACCGTGTATCGGTCACACCCGCCGTGCGAAGAACCTCGGAATCGGCTCTCATGAAGATCACCCAAGCCTTCACCTTCGAGGCGGCCCACCGCCTGCCCAACGTGCCCGAGACCCATCGCTGCCACCGGATGCACGGGCATTCCTACCGGGTCGAGCTGACGATCTCCGGCGCCGTCGACCCGGCATCGGGCTGGGTGGTGGACTTCTTCGACGTGGAGCACGCCTTCGCGCCGATCCTGGCCCAGCTCGACCATTACTGCCTCAACGAGATCGAGGGGCTGGAGAATCCCACCGCCGAGCATATCGCGGCCTGGATCTGGCATCGGACGAAGCCCGCCCTCCCCGGCCTGTCCTCGGTCAAGGTGATGGAGACCCCGATGTCCTGGGCCGAATACGAAGGCGAAGCCCGAGCATGAGCGACGACGGCGCCCTGGTCCTGTTCTCCGGCGGACAGGATTCCACCACCTGCCTCGCCTGGGCGCTGGAGCGCTTTTCCAGGGTGGAGACCCTCGGCTTCGACTACAACCAGCGCCACAGGGTCGAGCTCGACCGGCGGGCGATCCTGCGCGAGGCGATGGCGGGCATGAACCCGGCCTGGCTCCGGCGCCTCGGCCGCGACCACACCATCGCCCTCGACGCCCTCGGCAAGGTCTCCGAGACCGCCCTCACCCGCAGCACCGAGATCGCCCTTGAGGCGGGCGGCCTGCCCAACACCTTCGTGCCCGGCCGCAACATCATCTTCCTCACCTTCGCGGCGGCTCTGGCCTACCGGCGCTCGCTCGGCCACATCGTCGGCGGCATGTGCGAGACGGATTATTCCGGCTATCCCGATTGCCGCGACGACACGATCAAGGCGCTGCAGGTGGCGCTCAACCTCGGCATGGACCGCCGCTTCGTCCTCCACACCCCCCTCATGTGGATCGACAAGGCCGAGACCTGGACGATGGCGCAGGACCTCGGCGGCCGGCCCCTGGTCGACCTCATCGTCGAGGACACCCACACCTGCTACCTCGGGACGCGCGGCGAGCGCCACGCCTGGGGCTATGGCTGCGGCACGTGCCCGGCCTGCGAGCTCAGGGCGAAGGGGCATGCGAAGTTCGTGGCCGAGGCCGCCTGAAGGCCAGGCCACAATGAGACTGGGGCCTTCGGCGGCTCCGCCGGGGTCCGTCCGCCGGTGGCCGCGCGATCCGGACCGGTGGAGAAGGACTCGAGTCCTCGGGCTGCTCCATGATGCGGCGCCTCTATTCAGTCCGCGCGCGACGTTCATCAATAGAGGCGGACCCGTTCCGCAACAGTCCATGGCGATCGTTCTGGTCCGATCAGGGCCTTTCATCCGATCTTAAATGTCGACGTGGATTTTACACACGGCAAGAGCGTGCGCATGCCCCGCGGCTTCGGATGAGATGACCTTCATGTTTCGGTTCACGCTGCCTCGCAAGCTCTATTCGCTCGTCGCTCTCGCGGGCTTGAGTCTGGTCGTCTTGAGCGGGGTCACGCTGTACTATCAGTATCAGAACATGCTCGATCAGCGCGTCGCCCGCATGGCGTCCCTGACCGAGGCCGCGACGAACCTCATCGAGCGGTATCGGACCCTCGCCGAAAAATCGGAGATGACCGAGCAGGCCGCCCGTGCTGCGGCCCTGAACGACATCACCGCCATGACCTACGGAAGCGACGGATACTTCTTCGTCCTCGACGAGAAGGCCGTCTTCGTCGCCCACATAAAGCCGGCGATGGTCGGCCGCGACTACAGCCAGCAGGCGGACACCGACGGCTTCCACTTCATCGCCGACGTGCTGCCCCGCGCGGCCCGCGACGGGCAGGCGACGGTGCGGTATGCCTGGGTTCGCCCGGGCGAGACCGAGGCGACCTCGAAGATCAGCTTCTTCCGCTTCTACAAGCCGTGGGGCCTCTTCATCGGCACCGGCGTGCACATCAGCGACCTGATGACGACGATCTGGATTCAGGTGGAGCGTCTGCTCGTCGTCGGTGCCGCGGTCATGCTGGTCCTCGGCGGCGCCTCGTACCTCATCATCCGCTCGATCGTGCGCCCGATGAACCGGCTGAGCCGGACCATGGACGCCCTCGCCGCCGGCCGGACCGACGTGACACTGGCGGAAGCGGAACGCACGGACGAAGTGGGCGAGATGGCCCGTGCCGTCCTCGTGTTCCGCGACAATGCGATCGAGCGTGAGCGGATGCAGGCAGAGCAGGAGGCCGACCGGGCGCAGAAGATGCGGCGGGCCGAGATGCTGAACCAGCTCATCCACGGCTTCGAGACCTCGATCACCGGCGTGGTGAGCGGCATCGGCGGGGCGGCGACGCAGCTGCAGGCGACGGCTCAGGCGATGACGGCGACGGCGACCGAGACGGCGAGCCAGTCCACCACCGTCGCCGCGGCCGCAGAGGAAGCGGCGGCGAACGTGAACACGGTGGCGGCGGCGGCCGAGGAGCTCGGCTCGTCGGTCCAGGAGATCGGACGTCAGGTCGACGGCTCGGCCCATCTCGCCCGGGCCGCGGTGAGCGAGGCGGGCCAGACCCGCATCCTGGTTCAGGAACTGAGCGCGGCGGCCTCGCGGATCGGCGACGTGGTGGCGATGATCTCGACGATCGCCGGGCAGACCAACCTGCTGGCCCTCAACGCGACGATCGAAGCGGCGCGCGCCGGCGAGGCCGGCCGGGGCTTCGCCGTGGTGGCGGCCGAGGTCAAGGAACTCGCCAATCAGACCGCGCGGGCGACCCAGGACATCACCGACCAGATCACCCGGATCCAGAGCTCGACCGGGCAGGCGGTCTCGGCCATCGCCGAGATCAGCACGCGGATCGAGGAGATCAGCAGCGTCGCCACCTCGATCGCCGCCGCGGTGGAGGAGCAGGGCGCGGCGACCCAGGAGATCGTGCGCAACGTGACCCAGGCGGCGGTCGGCACCGGCGAGGTCACCTCCAACATCTCCGGCGTGGCCAATGCCGCCGAGGAGACCGGCGAGGCCGCGAACCAGGTGCTGTCCTCCGCCTCCGAGCTGTCGCGTCAGTCGGAGCATCTCAACGGGGAGGTGGCCCGGTTCCTGGCGACCGTCCGGGCCGCCTGAGGCGGTGACGGCCGGCGCGGACGAGGCCCTGGCCCGGCTCGCAGCGAATGTGGCGATGCCGGGCATGAACGGCATCGACCTCGCCCAGGCGATCCGCCGCGACCATCCCGACCTTCCGGTGGTCCTGACCTCGGGCTACAGCCACGTCCTGGCGCAGAACGGCACGTCCGGGTTCGAGCTGCTGCACGAACCCTACCCGGTCGAGCGGCTCTCGCGCATCCCGCGCGAGGCCGCCACGTGGCAGCGGCGCAAGCGCATCCTCGGTCGGTAGCGCGTCGCGGGATTTCCGGGCACTCCACCCGACGAACCTCCGCTTGAGAGCCATTCGATCGGATTTCCCTGCGGATTCTCATGCCAGGGTGGATCAGCTGCCAGAGCTGATCATCCCATCGGACCGCCTCATCCTGAGGTGCCCTTTGCAAGAGCAAAGGGCCTCGAAGGAGGGTTCCAGATATCAAAGCGATCCCTGGAAGGCTCCTTCGAGGCCGCTGCGCGGCACCTCAGGATGAGGTAGAGCCTTGGAAAACAACGCAAACAATCTCCAGGACGATGGCACGGATCGCCCGCCACGGACCCGACTACGCCCCCACCACCGCCAGCATCACCTCCCGCCGGTGCGGCCGGTCGCGGTGCTCGATGAGGTAGATGCCCTGCCACGTTCCCAGGGCGAGGCGTCCGCCCGTCACCGGGATGGCGAGGCCGGAATCGGTGAGCAGGGTGCGGATATGGGCAGGCATGTCGTCCGGCCCCTCGATGCCGTGGATGTCAGTACGGTTAGCCTCGCCTTCTGTTGGGTCTTTTATTGCTTGGAAGGCAAATCGCCGAACATCTTCTTGCCATCACTCATTTTGAGTTAAATTAAATCCGACCATAAACACTTATCAAATCGCCATAGAACAGATGTAAAGCTTATTTATTTACTTCGTCCGCGATGCGCTAGGATTACTTGCTTGCTTGTAACCTGAGAAAAGCGTTTCAAATATTATTCCAAGGAAGCCGCCCGCAGCTACTTCAATCATAGCAAGCCTGTCTTTTAAATCATCAGGGTCTTGAATTGCTCCGATTTTAAATGAATAGAGATTGTATATTACTAGCAACCCGAAAAATGTGGAGAAAATTATTGATAACAATGAGAAAGTCATACTAATATGACTATCGTCCTCGACGATGTCATACATATGGCGAATCGCGTCCTTAAGGAATGCCATTGCATACACTGCCGAGACGGGAGCAATGAGCAGCAAAGTTATTCTGAAACTCTGCGAACTCATTTTTTCTTCTATCCATAAATAACAGAATAATACAGAAACGATATGCAATCCAACGAGCCCAAATCCTACCAAGTTTTTAAGATAAGATAGCCTCATTTATCACCCCTTCCAAGGCATTCCTGCAACCAAGTAGCAATTTTATTTTGAAATTCAAACGTATTGGAAACATGAGAGATATCCATCTCAGCATATCTTCCGTCTGGCGGAACCGTGTCTTCGCGCTCCTTCACTATTTGACTATCTGGTGTAAAAATTCTATATATAATAGTAATTTTACTTGCAGAGCGGGATTTAATTTCTCCTTCAAAGCGAAGACGGAGCTTTTCCCAATACCCGGCCATACTCTGAGACAAAAGACGACTTGGTCCTAATATTTTCAAGTTATATGTAAATTCTTCGCCCGCCCATTCGACCCCATAGAAATCAGCTACTACGCCTCTAGAGCGGATATCAACATTATTATTATCTCTTTTATTGTTTAAAGCCTTAATAAACGATAGCGCACAATTTTGAAATCTTTTCCGATGTAATGGTCTTTCGGCAAAACTTGACAAACCGCCCGTGGACCCAGACCCGATACCTTCGTCTTTGAGCGTAATTACTCGACTCTCAATAGAGTTATTATCTCCGACGCCGGAAGAAATGCCGCCCTTACTCGCTTGTTGGTTCTTGTCTATCTCGGGCTGCACACGTTGCTCGAAGCCTGGGTTGACTGTAGTGTCCTGCGACGGATTCGCTTTCGGCGTCAAATCGGGAGCAGGTTGCTTCGTCGCGCTTTGTTCGAGCCCTTCAGAAGACACTTTACTTTCCAAAGATTCGTGAGCTTGAAACTTCAACGGATCAGGAGCCGCACTCGGAACAAGAGGCGGCTCATCCGAGGTAAACTTTATAGGATTGGGGGCTGCGGCTATAAAGCTTGTATTCGCTAAATAATATTTATAATAAATTACACCAAAACATAATCCACTCAGGAATATAACACTATAAATTAGAATATTCCGTGGAGATAGACCTAGCATTGGGCAACTCGTTTGCGACAGGATTCAGCGTGGCTCCAAAACGTAGATCATGCACACCCTCATCCGTTATGCTAGTGCGCCAAGGCAATTAAAATGTACGCAATGCATTAGAATTCCCTTCTACAATCTACAGCGTTAATAGCCTGTTCTGCATTTCGCGCTCTCGTCAATAAATTATATCTAGTATTCATTAATTTTAGCAATTGATGGCTTTTTAGATCCATCATAGATCGAAGTAAAAATTTATCTAGATAAATAAAAAAAGAATTATTGACTTTTCGATGCCTACTGTCAATTACGAAGACTGCTAAGTGAACATATGTCCAGTCAGAGCACTCTTACAACCCGATCACGTGCAGCATCACCTCCCGCCTATGCGGCCGGTCGCGGTGCTCGATGAGGTAGATACCCTGCCACGTCCCCAGGGCGAGGCGTCCGCCCGTCACCGGGATGGCGAGGCCGGAATCGGTGAGCAGGGTGCGGATATGGGCCGGCATGTCGTCGGGCCCCTCGATGCCGTGGACGTAGCCGGAATGGCGCGGGGCGAAGCCGTCCAGGGCCGTCATCAGGTCGGTCCGGACATCGGGATCGGCATTCTCCTGGATCGTCAGGGAGGCCGAAGTGTGCCGGCAGAACACGCTGAGCAGGCCCTGCGCGATGCCGCTCCGCGCGAGGAAATCGGCCACGGCAGCGGTGATGTCGGTGAAACCCTGGCCGGGCGTCGAGACGGTGAGGCGGGCGCTCGCCTGGCGCCGGACCTCGCCCTCCTGAAACCCCTCGATCCCGCCGATCCTGCCAGATCCTCTCATGGTGTCTCCTCTGCGATGACGGCGCCGGGCGCGATCTCGCGCTCGCCGCGGGCCAGGATGGTCTCCAGGGCCTCGATCCGGTCGGCCTCGGCCGCCGGCTTGTCCCAGCGGATGCGATGGACCCGGGGGAAGCGCATGGCGACGCCCGATTTGTGCCGGGTGGAGCGCTGCACCCCCTCGAAGGCGATTTCCAGAACCAGCCCCTGGTCGATTCCGTAGGCCACTTCGCGCACCGGGCCGAAGCGCTTCGTGGTGTTGTTGCGGACGTAGCGGTCGAGCTTGGCCAGTTCCGCATCGGTGAAGCCGTGATAGGCCTTGCCCACCGGCACCAGTTCCCGCCCGCCCTCCGGCCGCTCGCGCCAGACCCCGAACGTGTAGTCGGAGTAGAACGACGAGCGCTTCCCGTGGCCGCGCTGGGCATACATCATCACCGCGTCGACGAGATGCGGCTCGCGCTTCCACTTCCACCACGGCCCCTTGGGGCGGCCGGGGAGATAGGGGCTGTCGCGCAGCTTCAGCATCACGCCCTCGATCGCGTCGGCATCCTCCCCCGCCCCCACCGAGGCCGGGTCGGCGCGGGCCTCGGCGAGGTCGTCCCAAGTCTCGAACGTCACCAGCGGCGAGAGGTCGATGCGGGCGTGGTCGAGGGCGGCGACGAACCCCTCCAGCCGGGCGCGGCGCTCGGCGAAGGGCAGCGGCCGCAGGTCCTCGCCCTCCGCCGTGAGGAGGTCGTAGGCCCGGACATGGGCGGGGAATTCCTCCAGCAGCTTGGGCGTGACCGCCTTCCGGTTGAGGCGCTGCTGCAGGACGTTGAAGCTCTGGACGCGGCTCTCCCGCAGGATCAGCAATTCGCCGTCGATGGTGCCGGTGAAGGTGATCGCCTCGGCGAGATCGGGAAATGCGTGCGTGATGTCCTCGCCGGTGCGCGAATAGACCCGCGCCACCTGCTCCCCGGCCTCGTCGCGTCCGCCGGCGAGCTGGACGCGGATGCCGTCCCATTTCCACTCGCCCGAGAAGGCGGCCGGGTCGAGCTTGTCGAAATCCGTCTCCTCGTCGATGGGATGGGAAAGCATCGGCGGCCGGAACGGGGCGGGATTGAGGGTGGTGGGGCGCTCGCCCCGTCCCTCGACCCAGGCGAACAGGTGGAGATACGGCGGCTCCAGGCCGTGCCAGACCTCCTCCACCGCATCGGCCTCGTGGCCGCCGAGCGCCCCGATCGCGGTCTTGGCGAGCCGCGCCGAGACGCCGACGCGGAGCGCCCCGGTGATGAGCTTCAGCAGCGCCCAGCGCCCGGTCTCGTCGAGGGCATCAAGCCAGTCGGCGATATGGCCGGGAAGGTCGGCTTTCTTCGTGGTGGCGAGGGTCTGCACCACCTCGGAGAGGGTGGGGATGTGAGGCGGCGGGTTGTTGTGGCCGGGGGGGGCGAGCGTCGACCCTCCCTCCCCCGCAGGGGCGGGAGGGTTCTGAGACAGCCAGATCAGCGCCGTGGTCTCGGCGAGATCGCCCACGTAATTGTGCGACAGGGCGAACAGCACCGGATCGACCCGCGCCTCCACCAGGCCGCGGATCATCGCGGGCTTGGCCTCGCGGAAGGTGAGGTTGCCGGTCATGGCCGCGAGCGCCCAGCCCCGCTCCGGATCGGGGGCATGGGCGAAGTAATCCTGCAGCAGGCGCAGCTTGGCGTTGCGGCGTGGCTCGTAGGCCAGACGGTCGAGGAGATGGGCGAAGTCGTTCATGCCACGGCCTCGTCCGAAACCGCCGGAGGCTCTTCTACTGCCGCGGCGGGCTCGGCCTCGCCGTCGTCGCCATAGCCCAGCATGTGCAGCGGTTTCGCCGCGATGCCTTGTGTCCCGCACCAATGCACCAGGGCGTCTTCCTGCCCGTGGGTGACCCAGACCTCGCCGGCCCCGGTCTCGCGGATGGTGCGGCAGAGGTCCGGCCAGTCGGAATGGTCGGAGATGACCAGGGGCAGTTCGGCGCCCTTCTGGCGGGCGCGGGCGCGCACCCGCATCCAGCCCGAGGCGAAGGAGGTGACCGGATCGGGGAATTTGCGCGACCACACGTCCTGGATCGCCGAGGGCGGGCACAGGACGATGGCCCCGTGCAGCTTGGAACGCTCCGTCGCCACCACCTTCGGCGTCTCACCCAAGGGAATGCCCTCGCGCTTGTAGAGCTCGGTGAGCTTTTCCATGGCGCCGTGGAGATAGATCGGCCGGTCGTAGCCCGCCTCCCGCAGCAGGGCCATGACCCGCTGCGCCTTGCCGAGCGCGTAGGCGCCGACGATATGGGCGCGCTCGGGGAACAGGGCGACCGAGTCGAGGAGCTTGCTGACCTCGCCTGCCGTGTCGGGCATCCGGAAGACCGGCAGGCCGAAGGTCGCCTCGGTGATGAAGACGTCGCAGGGGACGACCTCGAAGGGCAGGCAGGTCGGGTCGTAGGCGCGCTTGTAATCGCCCGACACCACGACCCGCACGCCCTGCGCTTGAATCGCGATCTGGGCCGAGCCGAGGACGTGGCCGGCGGGCGCGAAGCGCACGGTGACGTCGCCGATGCGGATCTCCTCCCCGAGCACCGCCTCCTGGCGGGTCTCGCAGAAATCCTCGCCGTAGCGCACCGCCATGATCCGCAGGGTCTGGCCGGTGGCCAGCACCTTGCCGTGGCCGGAGCGGGCATGATCGGCATGGCCGTGGGTGATGAGGGCGCGCGGCACCGGCCAGGTCGGGTCCACGTGGAATCCGCCGAGCGGGCAGTACAGGCCCTCGCGGGTCTGGGTCAGGAGGTCGCCCGCGCGGAGGCTCATGCGCGGGACCGAAGGGCGGGATCACGGATCATGCGGCGTGATATAGGGCACCCGCATGAACCCGCGAGCGCGCACCTCCCTGCAGAACAGCTCCGGCGACCTCCTCGCCGACCGGCGCTACGCCTATGCCGAGGCCTGCCTCGTCGAGGGCGATGCGGCGGGCGCGGCCGAGATGGCCGAGCAGACCCTGGAGATCGCGCCGCGTTATGCCGCGGCCTGGTTCCTTCTCGGAAGGGCCCGCGAGGCGCGCCACCTCGCCACGCGGGACGCCGCCGACCACCATGCCGCGCTGAGGGCCTACGGCAACGCCCTCGACCTCGATCCGCACGACGAACTCGGGGCGCGGCTGCGCCTCGTCCAGATCGGCGAGGGCGCCGCCCTGGGCTCGATCTCGCCGGCCTATATCCGCGCCCTGTTCGACGGCTACGCCCCGCGTTTCGAGCGCCACCTCGTGGACGACCTGCACTATCGCGGGCCGGACCTGCTGGTGAAGGCCCTCGATGCCGTGGCCGCCGCGCCCGGGAGCTTCGGCGACGTGATCGATCTCGGCTGCGGGACCGGCCTGATGGGCGAGGCGCTGGCCGGCCGCGCCCGCACCCTCACCGGCATCGATCTCTCGCCCGGCATGCTCGCCGAGGCGGCGCGGGGCAAGCGCTACCACCGTCTGGTGGAGGGCGATCTCGGACAGGCGCTGACGGAGGAGGCAGCGGAAAGCGCCGACCTCGTCGTGGCGGCGGACGTCTTCATCTATGTGGGCGGCCTCACCCGGGTGATGGCGGAGACGGCCCGCATCCTGCGGCCCTCGGGCCTCGTCGCCTTCACGGTGCAATGGGCGGAAGACGAAGGCCTAACCCTCGGGGCCGATGCCCGCTACGCCCACGGCGAATTCTATCTCCGGCGGGTGGCCGACGAGGCGGGCCTCGAGATCCTGACGCTCGATCCGGCGGTGATCCGGCGCGAGCGCGGGATCGACGTGGCGGGACGCATCGCGGTGTTGCGCAGAGGCTGATCCGGCCGGGCTTAATCCCATTGTGCACGATCGGGTTGAACCGAAGCGGTTCGCCGTGTGTTGCAAGGCACGGCACTCCCCCACCGATGCCCATCGACCGCACGCGAGCGGTTCCACCGCCGCGTTCGATCGGTAAGGTCCGGGCTCATCCCCATCCCGAACGTCCCTTCGAAGGAGCATGTGCAGACGCATGGCCGACAAGTCGTTTCCCGCGAGCCCGAGCACGCGCATACCCTTCGCCCTCGCCCTTTCGGGCCTGGCCGGATGCACCGATTCCATCGGCTTCCTCGAATTCTCCCAGCTCTTCATGTCGTTCATGAGCGGCAACACCACGCGCTTCGGCGTGTCGGTGAGCAAATTCGACTGGGAGAGCACGGCGCGGGTCAGTTCGGTCATCGTCGTGTTCTGCTTCGGCGCCTTCATCGGCACGCTGATCGCGGCCTGGGTCGGGCGCTGGCGCCTCTCGGTGCTGCTGCTGCTGCAGGCGGTGCTCCTCGCCGTCGGCCTGGTGATGCCCTACGGCACGTTCGCCTGGCCGCTCCACGTCTATCCGATCGTCCTGGCGCTGGGGCTGCAGAACGCGACGCTGCAGGACGAGGCCGGGCGCAGCCTCGCCCTCACCTACGTCACCGGCGCGGTGGTGCGCTTCGGGACCGGGCTCGCCAACCTGCTGATGGGCAAGGTCGCGCCCTCGTTCTGGCTGCAGGCCCCGCTCTGGGGCGCCCTGAGCACCGGCGCGGTGGTCGGCGGCTTCCTGCAGACCCATTACGGCGAGGATGCCTTCCTGTTCCCGGCCGCCCTGGCGGCGCTCCTCGCCCTCGTCGCCATCGCGCTCACGATCCTGAAGCCCGGCAGCGCCTACGTCACCGGCGCCGAGGAGTATCACCCGCCGGACGCGCAGGGACCCGTGAAGTAGTCAGTCTCCGCCGCCGTCGCCGCGCAGGCGCTTGGTGGCGCCGCGGCGGGATTTGTCGTCGAGGCGGCGCTTCTTCGAGGCGAGGGTCGGCCGCGTCGCCCGGCGGGGTTTGGGCGGCACCGCCGCCTCAGCGACGAGGGCGGCGAGGCGCTCGCGGGCATCGGCCCGGTTGCGGTCCTGGGTCCGGAACTGCTGGGCCATGATGACGATGACGCCGTCCTGCGTCAGCCGCCGCCCGGCGAGGCGCATGAGGCGCACCGCCACCGCGTCGGGCAGGGATTGCGAGCGCCGCGCGTCGAAACGGAGCTGGACCGCCGTCGAGAGCTTGTTGACGTTCTGTCCGCCGGGCCCGGAGGCGCGCACGAAGGTCTCGTCGAGCTCGGCCTCGTCGATGGCGAGATGCGGGGTGCATTGCAGGGCCATCGCCACCATATCCCTCGGGTGCCGGGCGGGTTCAGGCCGCCTCGGACGGCGCCTTCGCCTTCACGGCGAGGGCGTGGAGGCCGCGCTTGAAGGCCTCGTCGAGGAGGCCGTTGACGATGCGGTGGCGCTCCACCCGGCTCTTGCCCTCGAAGGCGTCGGAGACGATCTCGACCCGGAAATGCGTCTCTCCCTCGGGGCGGGAACCGGAATGGCCCGCATGCAGGTGGGATTCGTCGACCACCACCAGGGCCTGCGGCGCCAGTTGCGTGCCGAGCGTTCCGGTGATCCAGTCCTTGAGCGTGTCGGCCATCGTTTCCTCGCGTCTTTCGTCTCTGAAGTCCGGTCCGGAAGCGCCCGGAGGCTCCGGGGTCGTCAACCCCCGATCTCAGCATGCGTCATCAGGCCCGCCGCTCTTGTGTCTCGGACCCGCCCTCTCATAATCGCCCCACCATGGATCTCAACTCGCGCCTGTTCGACAGCATCCGCATCAAGCGCAAGCCCACCTGCGACGAGCCCAAGGCTGCGTCCCAGACGGGCTGCGAGACGCCCGGCTGCACCAATGCCGGTCTCTACCGCGCTCCCAAGGGCCGCAAGGAGGAGGGGCAGTACTGGCGCTTCTGCATCGACCACGTGCGCGCCTACAACGCCACCTACAACTACTTCGACGGCATGAACGACGCCGCCGTGCAGGCCTACCAGAAGGACGCCGTGATCGGGCACCGCCCGACCTGGGCGATGGGCGTGAACCCGGCGACGCGCACCGGCGCCGCCAAGCCGGGCGAGGCCAAGCGCGACTGGGCCTATGTCGACCCCCTCGACATCCTGCGCAGCGAAGGCGTCGGCGAGACCGCGCGCCGGGCGAAGCCCGAGCCGCGCCGTCCGAAGCTCTCGGTGGCGGCTCTCAAGGCCCTCGACGTCCTCGGCCTCGACGAGAACGCCGACACCGCCGCCATCAAGGCGCAGTACAAGGTGCTGGTGAAGCGCTTCCACCCCGACGCCAATGGCGGCGACCGCTCGTTCGAGGAACGCCTGCGCGACATCATCCGCGCCCACGACACCCTGCGCGCCGCCGGCCTGTGCTGAGCCGAGCGCTCCCGGACGGCACGATCGATGCACGTTTTTGCAAATGACCCGCGGTGAGTTGCGGCAATCGGCGCGGGAGGCCCTATATCGAGCTTTCGCACCCCTTGGCGTCCGCCGACGCAGCCTTTTAAAGGTGGCATGCCACATCCTGCCTCCCGCAGGAGCCCGCAATGGCCACCGTGACACAGCCGCGAGCCCGGCCCCTGCCGAAGCCCGCCTCGACGAGGTCCCGTATGCTCTCTGACGACACCCAAGCCGCGCTGCCCGACCGGATGGTCTCCGTCCGCGAGGCCTTCGGCATCGACCTCGACCTCAAGGTGCCGGCCTTCTCGCGGAGCGAGGAGCACGTTCCCGATCTCGACCCGGACTACATCTTCGACCGCGAGACCACCCTGGCGATCCTGGCGGGCTTCGCCCGCAACCGCCGCGTCATGGTCACCGGCTATCACGGCACCGGCAAGTCGACCCATATCGAGCAGGTCGCGGCCCGCCTGAACTGGCCCTGCATCCGGATCAACCTCGACAGCCACGTCTCGCGCATCGACCTCGTCGGCAAGGACGCGATCGTGGTGAAGGACGGCAAGCAGATCACCGCCTTCCAGGACGGAATCCTGCCCTGGGCGCTGCAGAACAACGTGGCCCTGGTCTTCGACGAATACGATGCCGGGCGCCCCGACGTGATGTTCGTGATCCAGCGCGTGCTCGAAGTCTCGGGACGCCTGACGCTCCTCGACCAGAAGCGGGTGATCCGCCCCCACCCCGCCTTCCGGCTGTTCGCCACCGCCAACACGGTGGGCCTCGGCGACACGTCGGGCCTCTACCACGGCACCCAGCAGATCAACCAGGGCCAGATGGACCGCTGGTCCATCGTCACCACGCTCAACTACCTCGCCCATGACCGCGAGGTGGACATCGTCCTGTCGAAGGCGGTGCACTATCAGAGCGACGGCGGCCGGGACATCGTCAACCGCATGGTCCGGGTCGCGGATCTCACCCGCAACGCCTTCATGAACGGCGACCTCTCCACCGTCATGAGCCCGCGCACGGTGATCACCTGGGCCGAGAATGCCGACATCTTCCAGGATATCGGCTTCGCCTTCCGGGTGACCTTCCTGAACAAGTGCGACGAACTCGAACGCACCCTGGTGGCGGAATTCTACCAGCGCGCCTTCGGCAAGGAGCTGCCCGAGAGCGCGATGAACGTGGCGCTGAGCTGAGGATCGACGCGGAGGACGCGATGGGTGAGCCGGCTCTGAAGGGTGAACCGACCGGAGAGGGACCAGTCCCTACCGGTCGGACGCGCTATGAGGACGATCTCTACACCTGGGTTCAGGAGCAGGTCGCCTTCCTCAGAGCGGGTCGGATCGATGCGCTCGATCTCGATCTTATCGCCGAAGAGCTAGGCGACGTGGGTAGGGCACAATACGATCAGTTGGAAAGCGCCCTGCGAGTCCTGCTCATGCACATGCTGAAGTGGGACCAGCAGCCGGAGATGCGAACCCCGAGCTGGATCTACTCCATCATGGAGCAGCGCCGACGCTACGCACGCCTGATCAGGACGAATCCCGGACTGAAATCGTCTCTCGATGAAATCCGGGACGGCATCTACCCGATCGCCCGCAACTGGGCAGCGGACGAAACCCATCTCTACGGGAGTGAATTCCCCGATACCTGCCCCTACCCCTGGGACGACATCCTGAACCGCCCCTTCGAGCTCGACTCAGTGAAGAAATAATTCGGCATGGCCATCTCGAACCGCAAAGCCGGCGAACGCCGGGAGCCCATCGCCGAACCGCTCAAGCGCTCGGTGGCCGGATGCCTGCGCGCCATCGCCAAGCGCTCCGAGATCGAGGTGGTCTATGCCAGCGACCGCCCGGCGCTCACCGGCGACAAGGCGCGCCTGCCCGAGCCGCCGCGCAAGCTCACTGCGGAGGATGTGGCGATCCTGCGCGGGAATGCCGATTCGATGGCGCTGCGCCTCGGCTGCCACGATGTCGCCGTGCATCGCCGCCTCGCCCCGGAGAATGCCGGCGCGCGCGCGGTGTTCGACGCCGTGGAACAGGCCCGGGTCGAGGCCATCGGCTCGCGCCGCATGTCCGGCGTCGCCTCGAACCTCTCGGCGATGCTGGAGGACCGCTACCATCGCGGCGGCAAGTACGAGGACATCACCGACCGGGCCGACGCCCCGATGGAGGACGCCGTCGCCCTGATGGTGCGCGAGCGCCTGACCGGGGAAGCCCCGCCGAAGGCCGCGCGCAGGATCGTGGACCTGTGGCGCTCCCATATCGAGGAGAAGGCGGGCACCAATCTCGACGGCCTCATCGGCAATATCGAGAACCAGCGCTCCTTCGCGCGCTCGGTCCGCGAGCTCCTGTCCTCCCTCGACATGGCGGACCAGACGCCGCTGGACCCCGAGGACGACGACAACGAGGACGAGAACGAGGGGCAGGACGACGACCAGACCCCGAGCGAGGGCGAGGCCGAGGAGCAGTCGCAGGGCGACAAGTCCGAGATGGAGACCTCCGAGGAGGCCTCCGACGAGTTGCAGGACGGCGCAACGGAAGCCGCGGATGCGCCCTCCGGAGAATTGCCGGACGAGGCCGAGAACGCGGAATCCGAGGAGGCCTCCGAGGCCAAGCGCCCGCCCAACACCCGGCCCAACGAGCCGCGCGGCCCCGAATACAAGGTGTTCAACCCGCGCTTCGACGAGATGATCGATGCCGAGGACCTGTGCGACGCCGACGAACTCGCGCGTCTTCGCACCTATCTCGACAAGCAGCTCGCCCATCTCCAGGGCGTGGTCGGCCGCCTCGCCAACCGCCTGCAGCGCCGGCTCCTGGCGCAGCAGAACCGCGCCTGGGAATTCGACCTCGAAGAGGGCCAGCTCGATCCCGCCCGCCTCGTCCGCGTGATGACCGACCCGTTCCAGCCGCTCTCGTTCAAGCGCGAGAAGGACACCAACTTTCGCGATACGGTGGTGACCCTGCTGCTCGACAATTCGGGCTCCATGCGCGGCCGCCCGATCACTGTGGCGGCCACCTGCGCCGACATCCTGGCGCGGACCCTGGAGCGCTGCGGCGTGAAGGTGGAGATCCTGGGCTTCACCACCCGTGCCTGGAAGGGCGGGCAATCGCGCGAGGCGTGGCTGGCGGCGGGCAAGCCGAACGCGCCGGGCCGCCTCAACGACCTGCGCCACATCGTCTACAAGTCGGCGGATGCGCCGTGGCGCCGGGCGCGCAAGAATCTCGGGCTGATGATGCGCGAGGGGCTGCTCAAGGAGAACATCGACGGCGAGGCCCTGGACTGGGCGCACAAGCGCCTGCTCGCCCGGCCCGAGCAGCGCAAGATCCTGATGGTGATCTCGGACGGCGCGCCGGTCGACGATTCGACCCTCTCGGTCAATCCGGGCAATTATCTCGAGCGCCACCTGCGCTGGATGATCGAGGACATCGAGACCCGCTCGCCGGTGGAACTCCTCGCCATCGGCATCGGCCACGACGTGACCCGCTACTACCGCCGCGCCGTCACCATCATCGACGCCGAGGAGCTCGGCGGGGCGATGACGGAGAAGCTCGCCGAGCTGTTCGAGGAGGATGCCGGCGGTGGCGCCGTGCCGCGGCGCAGGGCTGCGGGCGGACGGCGCTAGTCTCCGCGGTCCGGCTTTAGAAACATGCGTGCGGAAGCGGGATGATCGGCTCGCCGGTCGGCTCTCGACCGGAGACCGGGCGGAGTGTCGGACCCGCCCTGTCCGCGCGACGACCCGGGCGACCGGTCCGGTTTCAAATCGGGTCGGATGCGCTATCGTGCCACTCACGCATTGGGCGGAACGGCCCGTCCTGCATCAATGGAGCTGGTCGACCCATGTTGGACGAATACGGCTTTCTCCGTGGCGCCGAGTTGGACGACGACGCGCTGCCCGCTCTTTATCACTTCGTCTATTGCAGCCGTGCCGCCGACGGCGTCGACGACGCGGAGGTCGGCCGTATCGTCGAGTCGGCCCAGCGCCACAACCTTGCGCGTGGCATCACCGGCGTGTTGGTTTTCGGCAGCGGCATCTTCTTCCAGTGGATCGAGGGGCCGGCCGCTCAGATGCAAAACCTCATCGCGAGCCTGCACGATGATTCACGTCATCACGACATCGTTACGCTGAGCCAGAGCGAGGAGGAGCGGGAGCGTCTCTATCCGAACTGGGACATGGAGAAGGTCGAAGCCGAGGATATCCGCCTCGTCCTGCAGGACGCCCTCGAAAGCACCGACGACAAAGACAATGTCGCGGCACTGACGCGAATAATCCAGCAACTCGACTCGGGCCCCATCCATTCACTTGGACGAAGCTAGTCGAACCAGAGCCCGGTAGCCTTATACCGATCCGGCATCTGCGTCGTGGCCATGATCATCATGGCCGCGAACCTGACGAAAACAAGTGAGGCCGTTTCCGGCTTCCCTTACGGATCGGACGCAAGCCGGATCAGGAATTTTCCTGCAAGCTCCTTTACATTCGTTCTGAGCGGCGTTTTGATGTGCCCAAGAGGTGCACGGAATCGACCGGCAAGCGCCCCCTGCAGAGGAAGAGAGTTCAGGGGAGCGGACCATGTCAAACCTCGCTTCGTCCACCGCTGCGTGGACCGACCCGTCGGCACGTCAGGCTGGTTGGGTCTCGGAAGCTCGGCTTGCATATGCGCGCAAGCGCACGGCCGAGGAAAGCCGGCTGCGCGCCCTGGCTCTCAGCCGCATCGTCGAAACGGACATCATCCCTCGGTTGAAGCTGCTTCACCCGCAGCTCGCGCCCGCGGCGAGCGCTCCGCTCGCCAAACCCGATGCGCAGCAGGTCGAAGCCTTCACGCAGCTCCTCCTCGGTTCGGACCTCGCGGCAGCCTCTGACGCCGTCAGGGATCATCTGGCCAAAGGCTACTCCGCCGAGAGCATGTTCCTCGAACTTCTGGCGCCCGCCGCGTCCCTGCTGGGACGCTTGTGGGACGAGGATCTCTGCGACTTCATCGAGGTGACCGTGGGCGTCGCTCGCCTCCAGCTGCTCCTCTCGCAATACAGATCCGAACCAAAGGTGTCCTCCCACGACGAGCGCCGCTCCGCACTGTTGATGGGCGCGCCGGGCGAGCTGCACACGTTCGGAGTCGCCGTCGTCGAGCAGTTCCTGCAGGTCGCCGAATGGCAGGTCGTGAGCGGCCTGGCGTCCAGCCCCGATCAGATCTCGAGCCTCGTCGGTTCCACCTGGTTCGACGTCGTGGGGCTGACGCTCAGCTGCGAGACGCGCCTCGACGGGCTGACGGCCTCGATCCGGTCGATCCGCGACGTCTCACGCAATCGTTCGGTCGGCATCATGGTGGGCGGCCCCGTCTTCCTCGACAAGCCCGAACTCGTCGAGCGTGTCGGAGCGGACGCATCGGCCGTCGACGCACCGACGGCCGTGCTGCTGGCTCAGAGGCTCCTCGACATCAGTCGCGAGACCGGGCTTCGCCCCGATACGAAGGCCGCGGCCTCGGCGTGACCCCGGAGTTTCAGACCTAACTCGATGTGAGGCTGATGCAATGAACCTCGTGCAGCTCATCTATGCGTCCCGTCCGTTCGGGTTCGATCACTCTGCCCTGGACAGCATCCTCACCCAATCGCGGCGCTGCAATACGCGGGACGGTCTGACGGGCGCTCTGATCTGTCGTGGAGACATCTACCTCCAGCTTCTGGAAGGCGAGGCGGACGCCATCGATGCGACGTATGCGCGGATCCTCAGGGACGATCGACATCTCGAGATCAATCGCCTGTCCTATGAGGTCGCGACCAAGCGTCTTTTCCCGGCCTGGGCCATGCGGAGCGATCCCGCACGCTCCTGGATGTGGTCGCAGGACGAAGTCGCCAACGGGGCTGCAACTCGGGCGTCACCGGAACAGGTGCTCGGGATTTTCCGACGTCTCGCCGCCGAGCCGGCCGAACGGCCTCAGCTCACCATCGTATGATGTGCGATCGGACTGGGGTGGAAGCGGGCACCCCGCCATCGGGGGTCGCCTACACCGGCACCAGCCGCTCCTCCAACCGTGCCAGCATCCGGCCGAACAGCGCCGGATCGTCGAGGGCGCGGGCGAGGACGAGACCGCCCTGAATCGCCAGGACGGCGTCTTCGGCGAGGGATTCCGCCTCGGCGGCCGGACGTCCCGCACGGATGAGCGCCTGCGCCAGGGCCTCCCGCCAATCCCGGAAGTAGCCGCCGATCCGGTCCGCGAACCCGTCGCGCCCCTCGGTGAGGGCGAAGGCGCCGACGAGACAGACCCGGCGGCCCGAGCGGAAATAGGCGTCCGTCTCCGACAGCATGAGTCGGATGGCCGCCCCCGGATCGGGATCGTCGCGCAGGGGAGCGTAGATGCGCGCCTCGAACCAGCCGCCGATGGCGTCGAGGACGGCCTCCGCCATCTCGGCCTTGCCGCCGGGGAAGGCGTGGTAGAGGCTGCCCTTGCCGAGGCCGGTGCGGGCTCCGATGAGGGCGAGGCTCGCGCCCTCGTAGCCGTATTCGCGGAACACTTCGGCGATGGCGGGGATCGCGTCCTCCCGCGATCCCGGCTTCTTCGCCATCGCCTTTCTCGTCACGTCCCCGTCAGAGCCCGAGATCGGTGAGGCCGGGATGGTCGTCGGGGCGCGGCGCGCTGCGGTCCCAATGGAACTTGCGCTCCGATTCGGAGATCGCGAGGTCGTTGATGCTGGCATGCCGGACGGACATCAGGCCGTTGGCGTCGAACTCCCAGTTCTCGTTGCCGTAGGCGCGGAACCACTCGCCCGCCGCATCGTGGAATTCGTAGGCGAAGCGCACGGCGATGCGGTTCTCGGTGAAGGCCCAGATCTCCTTGATGAGCCGGTATTCGTGTTCCTTCGCCCATTTCCGGGTCAGGAACTCGACGATGGCGGGACGGCCCGAGAAGATGTCGGAGCGGTTCCGCCAGCGGCTGTCGGCGGTGTAGGCCAGGGAGACCTTCTCCGGGTTGCAGCCGTTCCAGCCGTCCTCGGCGGCGCGGACCTTCCGGATCGCGGTCTCGCGTGTGAAGGGGGGCAACGGCGGACGGGATTCGGACATCGGCTCGGGCTCCTGCGAGGTTCTGTACCGATCGGTACAAACAAGAAGCCTTCCGGTCAAGCCGTCACGGCACGGGCGTCAGGCGTGCCCGAGGATCGCCAGCCAGGCGATGGTCGTCGCGGCGGCGAGCAGGGTCGAGAGCATGACGGCGGCGGCGATCAGCCCGGTCTCGGTCTTGTAGCGGGCGGCGAGCAGGTAGGAGTTGATGCCCACCGGCATCGCCGCGAACAGGGTCGCGACGCCGGCATAGGCGGGCGGCATGGTGAAGACGTGGAAGGCCAGGACCCAGACCGCCAGCGGATGCAGGACGAGTTTCAGGCTCGTCACCACCATGGCGCCGGGCAGGTCGTGCAGCACCCGGTAGCGCACGAGGCCGGCGCCGAGCGCGATCAGCGCGCAGGTCGAGGCCGTGCCGGCGAGCGCGTCGATCAGCGACTTGACCATCCCGCCCGGCGCGAGGCCGAGGCCTTTCAGGCACAGGCCGAGCATCAGCGACAGGAAGATCGGGTTGCGGAAGAGGACGCGGCCGAGCCCCTTCAGGCGCTGGAGCACGCTCTGCTGGCCGTCCGATTCGATGAGGAAGGTGGCGCAGCCCATCATCAGCGGCAGGTGGATGGCGAGCAGCATGAAGAGCGGAAAGGCGCCCGCATCGCCATAGGCCTGGAGGATCATCGGCACGCCGATGAAGATCGTGTTCGACTGGCTCGCGGCGAATCCGTGCAGGATCGCGCCCGTGCGCCCGACGCCCTCGCGGCGCAGGCCGATCAGCGAACCGACGAGCCAGGACAGGCCGGCCCCGCCGAAATAGCTGAACCAGTACGACCAGGTGATCTCGCCCGAGAGACCCGGCCGCGTCAGCGTCGCGATGATCAGCGCCGGCACCGCGATGGCGAAGACGTATTCGGAGAGGCCGTCGCTGACCTTTTCCGACAGGAATCCGGCCAAAGCCGCGATCCAGCCGATCAGGATGAGTCCGAAGATCGGGGCGATGAGCGACAGCACCGTCATCGTGGGGAGCCGGATGGGATGGAGGGTCGAACCAACGCGAACGGCCGCCGCATGCGCGATGCATGCGGCGGCCGTTCACGATGAGGCAGAGATCGGCGTGATCGAAGCGGGCCTACGGCCCGGAGCTCCGATCGGCGCGGCCCTTAGGCGGCGGCCGGGGTCTCGACTTCGGCGAGCTTCTTGTGCAGCTCACGCTTGATCAGGCGGGCGGTCTGCGACAGCTCGATCTCGCGGGCCTTGATGAGGAAGGCGTCGAGGCCGCCGCGGTGCTCGACCGAGCGCAGGGCATGGGCCGTGACGCGCAGGCGGACCCGGCGCTTCAGGGCGTCCGACTGCAGCGTGACCTGGCACAGGTTCGGCAGGAACCGGCACTTGGTCTTACGGTTCGAGTGGCTCACGAGGTGGCCGGTCTGCACGGCTTTGCCCGTGAGTTCGCAACGGCGCGACATTGTTCTAAATCCCGTCTCGTTCCGCGTCTGACCGGGCGATGGCGGAAGACCGGTCGCAACGCGCCACGGGCCTCACGCACGCCAAACCCCAGCCGAGCGGCGTCTCATTGAAGGCGCGAGCCTATAGGTGACGGGTGGGGCCTCCGTCAAGGGAGCGCCGTCCTTTTGCGCATCGAAAGGGCCGCGGACCGTCCCCTCGCCGGCGCGGTCGAACGATGTGTTAACCATGAGCGGGGACGATGGCGGGACAATGCCACCCGGTGTCTCCCGCCGCGCGGTCTCAAGCCTTGGAACCCCAGAGCCCCACGCCATGTGCGCCACGCGCCTCCTCCGCGCCAGCCTCCTCGCCGCCATCTGCGTGATTCCCGCATCCGAGGGATCCGCGCGCGCCAGGTCGGGCGCTTCGAAAGCCGCCGCCCCCGCGACGGTCACCGTCGATTACGGCATCGCGCTCGCCGGGATCCCCATCGGCACCGCCCAGGTCTCCGGCCTGTTCGAGAGCGCCCGCTACCGCATGGACGTCTCGGCCCGCCTCACCGGCCTCGTCGGCGCGGTGACCGGCGGCATGGGCTCGGCCCGGGCCAGCGGCCTCATCGCCGAGGGGCCGCAGCCGAGCGCCTTCGCCATCTCCACCAAGACCTCGAATTCGGGCATCGCCGTGCGGATGGCCCTGGCGCGCGGCAACGTCACCCAATCGGAAGTGACGCCGCCCCTCGTCGACATGGGCGACCGGGTGCCGGTGACCCCGGCCAACAAGCGCGGCATCGTCGATCCGGCGAGCGCCCTGATGATGCCGGCGGTGAGCCGCGGCGAGCTCACCGACCAGGCCAATTGCAACCGTACCATCCCGGTCTTCGACGGCGCGACGCGGTTCAACGTGGTGCTCAGCTACGGCGAGACGCGCACCATCGAGAAGCCCGGCTATGCCGGCCCCGTCCTCGTCTGCAACGCCCGCTACCAGGCCATTGCCGGGCACCGTCCCGACCGGCCGGGCGTGAAGTTCATGGAGGACAACCGCGACATGTCGGTGTGGCTCGCCCCGGTGGAGGGCACCCGCGTGCTGCTGCCGGTGCGGATCGCCGTGCGCACGACGCTCGGCACCAACATCATCGAGGCGACCCGGTGGAACCGCGGCGGGGCACAGACCGTCACCGCCCGCGCAGCGGACGGGCAGGCCTCGGGCCCGGTGGTCCAGGCGACCCTGGTCGATCAATAAGAGCGTCTCCGGCAGCCCGGGCGGGGATCGTCTGAAACCATGGACGGGCAAGGCGTGGACGGGCAAGGCGTGGACGGGCAGGTCGATATCGCGGTCTCGCGCCTTCGCTCGGCGGGGCTGTTCCTCATCGCCCTGGGGTTCACCGTCGCCAGCGCATGGATGCTCCATGCGCGGCCCGAGACGCGCGGGCATCCGATGAAGCCCGGCGGCTACACCGAATTCATGCTGTGGCTCGGGCTGATCTTCTTCGGTGCGGCCAGCCTCGTCGGCGCACCCCGGATGTTCCGCACGGGCACGATGGTATCCGTCGGCCGCCGCGGGATCTTCGACCGGCGCCTGTCGACGGACTGGATCCCGTGGGACGCGATCGACGACATCCGGTCGATCACGGTGGGGCGCCAGCGCTTCATCGCCCTGCGCCTCGTTCCGGAACGCGAGGGCGGGCTGCCGCTCCTCGCCCGGCGGCGGAAAGGCGCACGTTTCGCGGGGCTCGGCCCCAACGGCTACGCGCTCGGCGCCAACGACCTGGAGGGCGGCTTCGCTTCACTCCAGGACGCCCTGTCGCGCGCGACCGCCTGGCGCGACGCTCCCGGCCTCGGACATCGCTGATGCGTCGCCCCCTCCTCACGCTCGGCATCTGTCTCGTTCTGGCCGGCCCGTTCGCCGGTCCGGGCCATGCCGGCGGGTTGACGAGCGACCTCTCGCCCTGCGGCGGCGATGCCTATTCCTCCGCCGAGGTGATCGAGGGCCGCCCGAAGCGGCGCGGCCCCCTCATCGCCATGCCCGACACGCTCTGCGCCGATCTCGCGCCGCAGCGGCCGCCGAACCCGGTGGAGATCTACGTCGATCCTTATGGCCACCGGGGCGGTGGCTATCGTGGCGGTGACGCCCCATATGGCGGGGAGACGCAGCGTGGGACCCGGCCGCCCGGACGGCCCCTGCGCGGCGGCGACTGACACCAGGGCGGCCCTCTCGACGGGCCGTTCCAGAGAACCCCGCCGCCGGCCTCTTTCGCCGAAGGGACCCGCTCCTCAGACATGACGCGCCGCTCCCTCCCCCCGCAGGCCCGCTCGCGCGGCGTCACGGCGGTGCTCGGGCCGACCAATACCGGCAAGACCCATCTCGCCATCGAACGGATGCTCGCCCATCCGACCGGGATGATCGGGCTGCCCCTGCGCCTGCTGGCGCGGGAGGTCTACCTGCGCGTGGTCGCAAGGGTGGGGGCGGAGCACGTCGCCCTCGTCACCGGCGAGGAGAAGATCAAGCCGGACCGGCCGCGCTACTGGATCTCCACCATCGAGGCGATGCCGCGCGACCTCGACGTCGCTTTCGTCGCCATCGACGAGATCCAGCTCGCCGCCGACATGGACCGCGGCTACGTCTTCACCGATCGCCTGCTGCACCAGCGCGGGCGCGAGGAGACGCTGCTCATCGGCTCCTCCACCATGCTGCCCCTGGTGCAGTCGCTGATTCCCGGCGTGCACACCACCACCCGCCCCCGCCTGTCGAAACTGACCTATGCGGGCGAGAAGAAGCTCGGGCGCCTGCCCCGGCGCACGGCCATCGTCGCCTTCTCGGCGGAGGAGGTCTACGCCATCGCCGAGCTGATCCGGCGCCAGCGCGGCGGGGCCGCCGTGGTGCTCGGCGCGCTGTCGCCGCGCACCCGCAACGCGCAGGTGGAGCTCTATCAGTCGGGCGACGTGGACTACCTCATCGCCACCGACGCGGTGGGGATGGGCCTCAACCTCGACGTCGACCACGTCGCCTTCGCCGCCAACTGGAAGTACGACGGCACCCGCTTCCGCCGGCTGACGCCGCCCGAGATGGGCCAGATCGCGGGACGCGCCGGGCGACACCTCTCCGACGGTACCTTCGGATCGACGGGGCGCTGCGCCCCGTTCGACGCGGAGATGATCGAGGCGCTGGAGACCCACGATTTCGAGCCGCTGCGGATGCTGCAATGGCGCAATCCCGATCTCGACTTCGCCTCGCTGAAGGCCCTGCAGGAAAGTCTGGACGAGCATCCCCACGAGAAGGGCCTCACCCGCGCGCCCATGGGCGAGGACCAGTCGGCCCTCGAAATCCTGATGCGCGAGGACGACATCCGCGACATGGCCGCCACCCCCTCCACCGTGAAGCGGCTGTGGGACACCTGCGGCGTGCCGGATTACCGCAAGGTCCATCCCCAGACCCATGCCGATCTGGTGGCCCAGCTGTTCCGATTCCTGATGAAGGGCATGGCCGGGCGCATCCCGAACGACTGGTTCGCCAAGCACGTGGCGATGATCGACCGCACCGACGGCGACATCGACGCCCTGTCCCAGCGCATCGCGCAGGGGCGGACCTGGACCTTCGTCGCGAACCGTCCCGACTGGCTGATTGATCCCGTCCATTGGCAGGGCGAGACGCGTCGGGTAGAGGACAGGCTGTCTGACGCCCTGCACGAGCGCCTTGCGAGCCGTTTCGTCGATCGGCGCACCAGCGTCCTGATGCGGCGCCTGAGAGAGAATACGATGTTGGAAGCTGAGATCACCGCCGGCGGGGACGTTACCGTCGAGGGCCAGCATGTCGGCCATCTGCACGGGTTTCAGTTCGTCGCCGACCCGGGCGCGGAAGGCCACGAGGCCAAAACCCTGCGCAGCGCCGCCGAAAAAGCGCTCGGCGGCGAGATCGAGGCGCGCGCCGAGCGCTTCTCGGCCGCGGCGGATTCGTCGCTGGTCCTGTCCCATGACGGCATCATCCGCTGGACCGGAGACCCGGTCGCCAAGCTGACGCCCGGCGACAAGCTGTTCGAGCCGCATGTGCGGCTGCTCGCCGACGAGCAGCTCACCGGCCCCGCCCGCGACAAGGTCGAGACCCGGCTGGTCGCCTGGCTCAAGGCCTATGTCGTCCGCCTTCTCGGCCCGCTGATCGAGATCGAGACGGCCGCCGACCTCGTCGGCCTCGCCAAGGGCATCGGCTACCAGGTGGTGGAATCGCTGGGCGTGCTGGAGCGCTCGAAGGTGATGCACGAGATGCGCACCCTCGACCAGGAGGGCCGCGGGGCGCTTCGCCGCCACGGCGTCCGCTTCGGCGCCTATCACATCTTCCTGCCGGCCCTGCTGAAGCCGGCGCCGCGCACACTGGCCGCCCAGCTCTGGGCGCTCAAGAACGGCGGCCTCGACCAGCGCGGCCTCGACGAGATCGCGCATCTGGCCGGCTCGGGCCGGACCTCGATCAAGGTCGATCCCGAGATCGCCAAGGGCC
Source organism: Methylobacterium marchantiae (assembly GCF_022179405.1). Lineage (GTDB taxonomy): Bacteria > Pseudomonadota > Alphaproteobacteria > Rhizobiales > Beijerinckiaceae > Methylobacterium > Methylobacterium marchantiae. The sequence continues at coordinate 7,484 of NZ_BPQT01000020.1, read as the reverse complement.
TCTACCGCGCCGCCGGCTTCCGCGTCTGCGGCGAGCGCGCCGTGCGCGTCGACATCCTCGAGCGTCTCGCCGACCTGATCCGTCCGGCGGTCACCTACGTGCCCGGCACCACCCCCGGCGAGGCGCCCGCTGGCACCGCCGATGGCGATGCCTTCGTCGCCACCGTCGGCATGACCTCGCTGGTCGGCTGTTCGGGCGAGGATTTCGGCTCGATCCTGAAATCCCTCGGCTACGCGCCCGAGACGCGTCCGGGCCCCGCCATCACCGTGCCGCTGCGGCCGGCCGCATCGACGCAGCCCATCGCGCCGACGGTCATCGCCTCCGACGAATCCGGCCCGGCCTCCGACGTGTCGGCGCCGGCGAGCGAGGACGACACGCCGGCCGAGACCGCCGAGGCGCCCGCCGATACGGCGCAAGCCTCCGTCGCGGAAGCCTCCGTCGCGGAAGCTTCCGTTGCGCAAGCTTTGGCGCCCGAAGGAGAGCCGGAACCCGCCATAGCGGCGGAACCGGCCGAGGAGACCACCGCGGAGGAAACCCCGGCCGAGGAAAACCCGGCCGAGGTCGCGGAAGCTCCGCCGGAAGCCGCGGCCGAGCCGGCGGAAGCCGATGGCGAGGCGGAGGCGGCACCCGTGCCGGTCGCGGAATCGGCGGCCCTCGCCGGTCTCCCGGACGCACCGGCCGAGGAAGCGGCTCCGGAGAGCACGGCTCAGGAAACGACGACCGAAGAAACCACCGCAGACGAACCCGCGACCGAGACGGGAGGCGAGGCCGCCCCGGCGGAACCCGTGGTCGTCGAGGTGTGGCGCATGCAGCGCCAGCAGCGCAGCTCCGCCCCGCGGCAGAATCGCCCGCGCGGAGGCCGCGACGGTGCGGGTGCCGGCAACCGCGCTCCCGGCGAAGGCCGCCAGGACCGTCGCCCCGCCCATGCCGGCGGCCCCGACGGCGCCCAGCAGCACAATCGCGGTGGCCAGGGCCAGCGCAGCGGACAGGGCGACCGGCCGGAGGGTGGACGCCGCGACGGCGGCCGTCCCGATGGCGGACGTCCGCCCCGGCGGGATCGGTTCGAGCCCGGCCGGGTGCGTCCCGAGCGCCGTGACGAGGGCCGTCCCGCCCCGCAGCAGGAGCAGCGCCCGCAGCGCCGCGAGCGGGCTCCGGACCCGGATTCGCCCTTCGCCAAACTCGCGGCTCTCAAGGCCCAGCTCGAAGCCGGCGATGGCGGCAAGCGCTGACGTGGCGGGGCTTTCGGGAACAGTGCCCGATGTGAGAGGCGCTGAAGCGGGACGCGCCGAGGCCTGATGAAGCCGGGGCGCCAGCGTCTCGACAAATGGCTCTGGTTCACCCGCTTCGCGCGGAGCCGCTCCCTCGCCGCCGCCCTGGTGGAGGACGGGTTCGTCCGGGTGAACGGCACACGCACCGACAACCCCGCCAAGGGGATCGGCATCGGCGACGTGATCACCGTGGCCGCCGCCCATGTGACGGCGGCGGTGCGGGTGGTCGATCTCGGCGAGCGGCGCGGACCGGCGACGGAGGCGCGGCTCCTCTATGCCGATCTCTCCGCAGGCGCGAACGCGCTGCCCGACGACCCGGACTGATCTGCGGCCGGCACGGTGTGTCCCCGCCGCACCGGCTTCGTCCTCGTGATGTGCCGACTGCTTGTCAGCCCCGGTGACAGGGGCTAGAGCCGTGCGAAACAAGAGGGCGGCACGTGGCCCATGGGCGCGTTAACGGAGCCGTGCGGAGACCGGGTCTAGAATCCCGGCCGAAACGGGCCCGGGTCGCGGACCTGCCCGAACACGGATTGAGGCTGAAGGGCAAATGACCTACGTCGTCACCGACAATTGCATCAAGTGCAAGTACATGGACTGCGTGGAAGTCTGCCCCGTGGATTGTTTCTACGAGGGCGAGAACATGCTCGTCATCCATCCCGACGAGTGCATCGATTGCGGCGTCTGCGAGCCGGAATGCCCCGCCGAGGCGATCAAGCCCGATACCGAGCCGAGCCTCGAGACCTGGCTGAAGGTCAATGCCGATTACGCCCGGAGCTGGCCCAACATCACCCAGAAGAAGGACGCGCCGTCCGACGCCAAGGACTGGGACGGCGTCTCCGGCAAGTTCGAGGCCCATTTCTCGGCCTCCCCCGGCGCCGGCGACTGAGACCGCTCCCGCCCGAGGGATCGGGCCAGTGCCGTCGCGTCACCCGTTCACGACGCAGTCCCGCGCCGACCTGCGCCTGCGGATGCCGCTCGCTGTTCCGCCGGGAACATGCGCCGATCGTGTCGGCCGATAGGCTGATCGCCCTTACGCGGTCGGTCCGAATGTGCCGCATGACGCCGCATTCGAGCCGGTTTCCGACGGCAGCGTCACGGGGGCACGCCCCTGGTAGGGTCCCACGCCGGACGATGCGGTAACCGTGCAAAACATCGGCCTGGCCGGTGGCGCACCCGTGCTCTGCGTCGGCAATCCTTTGATTCGGTGCCCGGTTTGTGGTATGACGAGCGCCTGCCGTCGTTCGTGCCTGACGTGCTGCCTTTGGCTGCCCAAGCGGTGGTTTCCAAACTTTTCGACCGGGCCGATGTCCCTCTTTGGGAGGTCGTCTCACCGAGATGAGGCGGCATGCGATCGACCGCTGGGGGCACCCGTGCCTTCCGCGGCCCCGATCGCATGGTGTGGATGATCGGCTAGCCTGGGACCCGCCGTGCCGATGTTAGAGAGCATCGTCGGCTGGCGGACAAGGGGCTTGAGCCGGGTCACCCACCCCGGAAATGAAGTTCGGCGCGACTCGATGCGCGCGCGATGTTCTGGAGGCGCTTCTCGCATGACCACAGCCAAGAAGACGACGGCAGGCCGCCAAGGCTTCAAGACCGGCGAAGCGGTCGTGTATCCGGCTCATGGCGTCGGTCGCATCACCGCGATCGAGGAGCAGGAGATCGCCGGCTACAAGCTCGAGCTGTTCGTGGTCTCATTCGAGAAGGACAAGATGGTCCTGCGCGTCCCCACCGCCAAGGCCAACAGCGTCGGCATGCGCAAGCTCGCCGAGCCGGAACTCGTCAAGAAGGCCCTCGACGTCCTCACCGGCCGCGCCCGGATCAAGCGCACGATGTGGTCGCGCCGCGCCCAGGAATACGAGGCCAAGATCAATTCCGGCGATCTGCTGTCGGTGACCGAGGTCGTGCGCGACCTCTACCGCTCGGAGGCCCAGCCCGAGCAATCCTACAGCGAGCGCCAGCTCTACGAGGCCGCCCTGGACCGCGTCCTGCGCGAGATCTCGTCGGTGAACCGCATCACCGAGACCGAGGCGCTCAAGCTGATCGAGCAGAGCCTCGCCAAGTCGCCGCGCCGCGCCAAGGGCGAGGCGGAAGCCGAGGGCGAGGCCGAGGCGGATGTCGAGAGCGACGACATCCAGGAAGAGGCGGCCTGATCGGTCGCCCTCCTCGCCAGAAGCATCGTCATCGATGACAATCCGGGCCCGGTGCACCAGCACCGGGCCTTTTTCTTGCCGGATCGCTGCAGGCGCCGCGCCCCTGCCCCAAAGTGCCGCAGCGTCACATCCCCTGTCAGGCCAAGCCTGCGGAACTATCGGTCGGACGGCTCCGTTGTCCGATGCCTGGGCCATGACCCCGGGCCTGTGCCCACGCTTTCGGACCATCCGGCTCCTCGGACCGACGGAGCCTCCTGCGGCGCGTGCACGCAACGGACAAAGGCGGAGGCGGGAATGGCGGACATCGCGGGGATACGGCGACAGTTCATCCGTACGGCCATGGAGGCGCCCTTCCTGGCGCGGGACGAGGAACGGGGTCTCGCAGTCCGCTGGAAGGACGAGCGCGACGAGCACGCCCTTCACCGGCTCATCTCCGCGCATATGCGCCTCGTCATCGCCATCGCCGGACGCTTCCGCCATTACGGCCTGCCCATGGCCGACCTCGTCCAGGAAGGCCATGTCGGCCTGATGGAGGCGGCGGCCCGGTTCGAGCCCGAGCGGGAAGTCCGGTTCTCCACCTACGCCACCTGGTGGATCAGGGCCTCGATCCAGGATTACATCCTGCGCAACTGGTCCATCGTCCGCGGCGGCACGAGCTCGGCACAGAAGGCGCTGTTCTTCAACCTGCGCCGCCTGCGCGCCCGGCTCATGCAATCCACCGAGGAGCATGTGGGCGACGAGATCCATCGCCGCATCGCCACCGCCATCGGAGTGTCGCAGCAGGACGTCGCGCTCATGGACGCTCGCCTCTCGGGGCCGGACATGTCCCTCAATGCTCCCGTGGGCGAGGAGAGCGAAGCCTCTTCCGAGCGCATGGACTTCCTCGTGGACGGTGCCGCGCTGCCCGACGAGACCGTCTCCGCCTCGGTGGATGGCGAGCGGCGTCTGACCTGGCTCAACGAGGCGCTCACCGTTCTCTCGGAGCGCGAATTGCGCATCCTGCGCGAGCGGCGGCTGACCGAGGACCAGGCGACGCTCGAGGCGCTGGGCCGCCGTCTCGGCATTTCGAAGGAGCGCGTCCGTCAGATCGAGAACCGCGCCCTGGAAAAGCTGCGCCGTGCCTTGGCGGAACGCTTTCCGCAGACCGCCGGCAACGTCTACGTCTGACGCGGCGTCCGGACCGAACTCGGTATTCGCGGCCATCCTCGAGTCGCGGATTCAACTCCAGCGACACATTGTTTCCGCCGCCACATACGTGGCAGGCTCGCCGGATGAGAATCGCCACACAGAGGCCCTTGATGGCGTTCGTGCTGCTCGTGGGGATCAGCACCGCCTTAGTGGCCGCCACGGCCATCACGTATCGTCTCTCGCTGCTGATGTCGCTCGGCGCGTTCTACTGTGTGCTGGCCATCTGCCAGATCGCCTACCTCGCTTTCGTCGTGGCCCAAGAGCCGGAGGGCGCATCCGAGCGATCGATGGCCGGCAGGGTTCCGCCACGCTTTCGCTGACCGCCGTGGCGGATGTCGTTCATGAATGAAACAACGGCCCTGCCTCCGCCTTCGCTTCGCACGCCAGTGACGAGCCGTGTTCCGCCACGGGCGGTGCGGGCGACGGGATGACGACCGCCGCACCCGACACGGATGGTCGAGTGACGGTGTGGGACATCGATCTCGCTCCCGCCGCCGCCCATCGTGACGCGTGCCTGGCCCTCCTCTCCGACGACGAGCGCGCCCGCACCTCTCGCTTCCTCCGCGACGAGGACCGCCTCCGCTACGCGGCGAGCCATGCCGCCCTGCGCCTCGTCCTCGGCCATCGCCTTCGCACCGACCCGCGCGGCCTCGCCTTCGGCACCGGGAGGGCCGGCAAACCCCATCTCGCGGGCGTCTGGGCCGGATCATGCCGTTTCAGCCTGTCCCATTCCGGCAGCCGAGCCCTGGTCGGCCTTTCCGCCTCGGCGGAAATCGGCGTCGACGTGGAGGAGATGCGCCCGATGCCCGATCTTCTCCGCATCGCCCGTGCGCATTTCGCGGCGAGCGAGATCGCCGATCTCGACTCTCTCGCTCCGGACAGGCTGACGCCCGCATTCTTCGCCTGCTGGACGCGCAAGGAGGCCGTGGTGAAAGCGACGGGAGAGGGGCTCTCGCTCCCCCTCGACAGTTTCTCCGTCTCCGTCTCGCCGGCGAAGGCGGTGCTGCTCTCGATGCCGGGCGGGGCGAGGGAATGGAGCCTGCATACGCTCCCGACGGCACCGGGCTATGCCGCCGCCCTCGCCGTCGCGGCGGCCGATGCCGGCTTCGTCCGTCGTGCCCTGCCGCCCGATTGGCCGGACCGCATCGCCGCTCCATCGCAACAAGGCCGATGATGGCGCTTGCGGCTCCGCGCCGGCCTCGCTATACGTCCGCTCGCCGGTGGAGACGCCGGCCGTCGGAGTGTAGCGCAGTCTGGTAGCGCACCACGTTCGGGACGTGGGGGTCGCAGGTTCAAATCCTGCCACTCCGACCAAATTTCCCGAGAGCCTGCAGTCTCTTACTGCTCCCCTGAAAATCGAAGCCTCACAGCGCGGAACGGGTGGCGAGCGTCGTTTCCACGGCACAGTGAAAACCCGCCGCGGCGCGAGCCGGGCGGGTCTGTCGTGAGAGCCGGGGACTGCGCGGAAACGCGGTCTCAGTACCCGTAGCGGTAGGCGCGACGGTAATGCTGATCCTGGCGGCGCAGATGGGCACTGTAACGATCGCGCTGCATCTGCCGACGGACATGCTTGCGATAATTGTGCTCGGGCGAATGGCCGTAACCGTAGCGATAGCCGTACTGGACCGTTTCGGCGGCCGGCGGCTGTCCGAGCGAGGCCGCTCCGGCCGCCAGAGGCGCGGCCTCTGCCGTCGACATCAAACCGGCACAGACGAGCGCGGCCGACAATGCGATTGAGCGTAGATCTCTCATCCGAGGTCCTTCCTTGAAGCGCGGGACCGGAATGTAGGTCACGGAAGCTTGGCTTCAATCGGAAATCCGCACCGGCTTTCGCCAAGCGGGATCGGAGGATGAGCCGTGCGGTCCCGTCCGCATGGCGGGCGATGAGGTGGCCACCGTCGCCCGGACGCTCGACCTCGGACCCTTCCGCGAACCGGCCCGATCACGTCCAGGGACACTCGCCGCCCGGACCGATTCTGGCTGCCGGCACGCCGGGAAGCGTGCCGCACGACTTGATCGGCATGTCGATGCGTGAACCGGAGACGTGATCTGGCCAATCCCGGAAAGACCAATGTTTTCAAGGGATCAACGGCTCGAAGCCGAATGGTGCCCAGGGACGGAGTCGAACCGCCGACACTGCGATTTTCAGTCATGTAACTTCGGCCTGCGTTGGACATTCCTGGACTCAGTCGCCATGCGTAAGCCGTTCAATTCGTTGTATTATTAGTCTAGCGACGTCCAGGGGGATGCGCTATCATCAGCTACCTTTTGTGCCCCCCGTGTGCCCCTGGCCTTACTATGCAGAAGCCCCTTACTGACGTTCTAGTTCGTGGCGTGCCCGCTCCCGCATCCGGTCGTATCGAGTTGAGCGACACCCGCTGCAAAGGACTGGAGCTTCGTGTCACGTCGGGGGGCGCAAGATCTTGGTCTTTCCGCTTTCGTGACCCCCGATCCGGCCGAGTGACACGAGCGACGATAGGGGCGTACCCTGAAATAAGTCTCGCAGACGCTCGGGAACGAGCCAATGGCCTGCGGCGCTCAGTTGCAGCAGGTCTCAACCCTGTCGAGGAAAAGCGACGTGAGCGAGAGGCGTCCAACACAGGTACCTTTAAGGCACTCAGCGACCGCTATCTCGAGGAGCACGCCCGACGGTTTAAGCGGTCAGCCGCCGCCGACGAACGAAACCTTCGGCTACATGTTCTGCCCAAATGGGCCAACCGGCGATACGATGAGATCCAGCGCCGCGACGTTATCGACCTTTGCGAAGGAATGGTGGCGGCTGGAACTGCCACTAACGCAAATCGTGTCCAGGCACTCATCAGCTCGGTTTTCAGTTTCGCTGTCGATGCGGACCTAACAGGGTGTTGAAGAAGTCCGT
>NZ_BPQT01000019.1 GCF_022179405.1 Methylobacterium marchantiae | reverse complement strand
GCGAATTTCTCTTTGGCCATCGTCACATTCCTAAGACAAAGTCACATGAGCGGTCGCCCTGGGCGGCGATCGAGATGTCGAGCCGGGCGAAAGACGCCGCCCGGATAGAGGCTTGGCGTCAGATGATCAAGGGATGATCCCTGCGGAGGTCAAATCGAGGCCGGATGCGATGCAGACCGGCCTGTCGTTATCGGCAGTTCCGCAAGAGCCAAGCGGCATAGCCCTCAACGTACCTGTCGGTCATGCGGAGGGTGGGGTCGGTGGTTCGACGGCGACCGCGATCACCGTCGAGAGGCCGCCGAAGAGTGGGATCGATTGGAACGGGCCCTTGTAGCTCAGCAGGGTGTCTCCGGTCCGCTTGTCGACACGATCGATATCCATCTGGACCTTGACGTCTTGGTCGATGAAGATTCGCTACCGCCCTCCTACGCCCGCAGACTACGTCGTTACACGGTCCCGGAGACCACGAACTGCGCTCCGAGCGGCACCCAGCCGATCGCCTTCTCGACACTCTGGACCCAGGGCCGCCGGAACGGGAAGGCCAGGAAGTATCGGCTCCGAATGTTCCGTAGCCCTTGTTCCGCTAGCAGCGTGCGGGTCTCGTGGGCACCGAGCAGCACGGCGTCGTGATCGAAGGGGCAGCGTGACACCGCGAGCCGCGTCAGAGGGTTCCAGGGATTGTGCTCAATTATTGCCACGAGACCGCCACGGCGGGTCACGCGCCGCATGTTGGCCAACAAGCCGGAACGCTCGATGACGGGGACGTGATGGAAGACGCAGACGGCGAGCGTCGCGTCGAATGCCCCATTTTCGAAAGGCAATGTGCTGCCTTCCTGAAGGCGGTAGAGGTTGTCGGGGTTCTCGCTCCCCGCACGGGCCAGGGATTCGGGCGAGGGATCGGTGCCGCTCACCCGTGAGGCGATGCCAGTAAGGCGACGATGTAGGAGGCCGACGCCGCAGCCCACATCAAGAAGCGTCGGGCGGGAGGCACCGAAGTGCCGGCCGAACACGTCTGCGAGCAGATCGGCCTTCGCGGTCACGAAGAAGCCGTGCTCTAGACCGGAAAAGGCGATCGATTCCTCGACGACTGATTCGTAACTTGTGCGGTACGCGTCGAACGCGTTCGTCATGCTGCAATCCTCGACTTTGCCGCTTTCTCGCCCTCAGGAAAGCCGACGGCCCGGCCGACGACGTAGAGCGGACGCTGCTTCACCTCGGTGTGGATCCGGCCGACATAGAGTCCGACGATGCCGGTCATCAGCAAGTTCATGCCGGCGAGGAACGAGACGAGGACGATGATCGAGGCCCAGCCTGTGACGAGGGTCGGGTCGTGAAGCGCTCGCAGGGCGATATAGAGACCGTAAGCAAGTGCGCCGAGGGAGACGCCGGTCCCCGCCCAGAGGGCGAAGCGAAGTGGCACGTCCGAGAAGCCGACAATGCCGTCGAAAGCGAGTCGCAGCATCTTCGACCAGCCGTACTTGGTTTGACCAGCCGTACGCGATAGGCGGTGGAACGGCACTGCGATCTGGCGGAAGCCCATCCAGCTGAACATTCCGCGCACGAAACGGTTTCGCTCGGGCATGGCGAGAAAGGCATCGAGCGCCTTGCGATCGACGAGGCGGAAATCGCCGACATCGGCCGGGATGTCTATGGCCGTCAGCGCGCGGATGAGGCGATAGAATAACCCGGCAGTCCAGCGCTTGAAGCGGCTTTCACCCTCCCGGCTCAGGCGCTTGGCGTAGACGATCTCGTAGCCTTCGCGCCATTTGGCGGCGAGATCGAGGACGACCTCCGGCGGGTCCTGCAGATCGGCATCCATCACCACTACGGCGGCGCCGGAGGCACGTTCCATGCCTGCAGTAATGGCGATCTGATGGCCGAAATTACGCGACAGAGCGAGGTAACGATAACGCGGATCGTCCTTGGCACGACCGGCGGCTACGATCCCGGTCGTGTCGGTGCTGCCATCGTCGACGAGGATCACCTCCGCTGGCCCATCGAGTTTGTTGAGAAGCTGGTCGAGGCGATGCAGCAGCAGCGGCAGGACAGCCTCCTCGTTGAACAAGGGAACGACGAGGCTGTAGGTCGGCGTGCCGATTTGCGCAGAGGGAGATATCACGGTCATGCGTGTCGCCGACGGACGGAAGGTCCGATCCTTCAGACGGTAAGGAAGTATGATTAAGACGGCTCTAATCGTCCAATCTGCTGCCTTTCTCTCGAACGCAGTCGCCTCCGCCGAATCATCGACCAGCCTCTGCCTTCGGGCTGACGGGACCGCCCTCGCTTCCGGACCCGGCCGTTCCGTTGAGAAGGCGGCCGCTAAAACTCGTGTTCAGGCCGACGACGATGAGGAAGGCCACCAGATGCACGGCTAAATCCGTCGCAGTGGCATCGTGAGGATGAAACGGCACCAAGAGGGCAGCCGCGGCGGCGGCGAGGCCGCCCAATGCCGCTGTCAGATTCGGATTCAGTGGACAGGCACGGCGCAGCATCAGCAGGATGGAGAGAGGCAATGAGACGCTCACTAGTGCACTGACGCGGTCAGAGGATTCACGCAGGGCGTGATGCATGCGAGTCTGGGCGATGGCTCAGACCGTCTGCGTGCTCCTCGACAACGCCACCCAGTCGGCGCTTGCCACGATCGCCGGAGATCGATCCCGCCCTCTCAAGCACATCCTGCGGGCGCGCATCGTCCTGCTGTCGTCCGAACGGTTGAGCGTGCAGGACGTGGCGCGGCAGGCTGGCGTCAGCCGACCCGCTGTCTGGCGCTGGCAGCAGCGCTTTGCCGAGGAGGGCGTCGAGGGCCTGCTGCGCGACAAGACCCGCCCACCCGGCACCCCACCGCATTCCACGCGCACAGTGGCGAAGGTGCTGGCGCTGACCTGTTCGGAACCGCCGGACGAAGTCACTCACTGGACCGGCCGCGCCGTCGCTGCGCGGACCGGCATCTCACTCCGCTCCGTGCAGCGGATCTGGCAAGAGCACCGCCTGCAGCCGCATCGGGTGCGTACCTTCAAGCGCTCGCACGACCCGGGCTTCGCCGAAAAGGTCGAGGATGTGGTCGGTCTCTACATGGATCCGCCCGCCCACGCCGTCGTGCTGTCCATCGATGAAAAGTCCCAGATCCAGGCCCTGGAGCGAACCCGTCCCGATCGGCCCATCGGTCCCGGACATCCTGCCGCTCAGACGCATGACTACACCCGCCACGGTACGACGACCTTGTTTGCCGCCCTCGACGTCCTGGAAGGCAACGTCCTCGGCCGCTGCATGCAGCGCCATCGCCACGGTGAATTCATCCGCTTCCTGAATGCCGTCGAGGCCGCAGTCCCCGCGGGCAAGGTGATCCACGTGGTGCTCGACAACTACGGCAGCCACAAGCACCCGAAGGTTCGCGCTTGGCTCAACCGCCACCCCCGATGGACCTTCCACTTCACACCGACCTCAGCCTCTTGGCTCAATGCGGTGGAGGGCTTCTTCTCCGCGCTGACGCGCCGCCGCCTGCAAAGGGGCACCTTCACCGGCATCGTCGACCTGCAGGCTGCCATCAAACGCTACATCGCCGAGCACAACCGCAGCGCCCGTCCCTTCGTCTGGACAAAGCCCGCCGCCGCCATCTTCGATGCCCTCAACCGAGCCCCTGAACCATCCGTCTGAGTCAGTGCAATCTACTAGATGTTTGGTCTCGATCCATAGGACGAGCGGAGGAATGAGCAGCAACGCCCAGGCATTGCTGCGCCCGGGTACGCTGCTTTGAAAGGCGGCGACCGGTGCAGCCTGGCTGGCGACGCCGCCGGTTCGGCTATCGGCGCTTACTCATCCTGCTGCGGCGGGAAGGCCTCACGCTGAACCACAAGAAGCTCTTCCGTCTTTATCGGGAGTAGCGGCAGTCGGTGCGCAAGCGCGCACTGGGAACGCGGGCCCCGGCCGCCGTGCCCCAGGAGCCGAACAGGCTGGAGCCTCGACTTCGGCTCTGACACGCTCGACGACGGGCGGCGCTTGCGCATCCTCGTCGTGGTCGACGACCGCACGCGCGAGTGTCTGGCGCTGGTCGTCGACACATCGCTGTCTGGACGGCGGGTCGCGCGCGAACTCGACCGGATCATCGAAAGCCGGGGTAAGCCGCTAATGATCCTCTCGCACAGCGGCACCGAGCTGGCCTCGCACGCGATTCTGCGCTGGCGGAAGGAGCGTGCTGTCGAGTGGCACTACATCGCGCCTGGCAAGCCGCAGCAGAACGGCTTCGTCGAAAGCTTGAACGGGCGCCTGCGCGACGAGTGCCAGAACGAGCACCTGTTCCGGAGCCTGCCGGCGGCCCGGACCATCATCGAGGCGTAGCAGGTGGACTACAACACATGTCGCTCTCACACGAGCCTCGGCGGGCTCACTCCATACGCGTTTGCAACCCGATCCCGGCAGGACCAGAACCAGAATGAACTCTGGTTATGAGCGGGGGCAATCAGGAGGCAAGGTCAGTCCTGAACGTCACGCTCTTTGTGGCTGGGAAAAATCAAGGTTCATCCGCACTTCTGGTACTGATGGAGTCGAACCGTGCTTTCGAACGTTGGTCCTCAGCCTGACCGAGGAGGCGTCGGATGCCGATCTCGAACTCGTCGCTGCCGATAGTGCCCGATGAGCTGCACGTCGATGAACTGACCCTCGATCCGTCAGGGCTGTTGCTTCTTGCCAGGCCCACCGCTGCGCAGGCGGTCTGTCCCACATGCGGCTATGCCTCTTCTCGGGTCCATTCAACGCCTCCGAAGCCTTCCGTTCCGTCGTCGTGCGTCACCAGACGCAGATCCAGAAGGCTGCCGAGCTTCGGTCTCGCTCCGGCATCATGCCAGCCCTGCCCATCCCACGCCGCCTCTCATGCAACGGAGCGAGAACCGCCGCAGGCGCTTCGACGATGTCCTGCGTCTTCATGCGGAGGGTCCGCCGATCCTGCAGATCGCGCACCGGACCGGGCTGACCTGCAACACTGTGCGCAGCTATCTGCGCGCCGGCACGTTCGTCCCGTATCGCCGAGCGCCGGGATCGAGCCAGCTTGACCGGCATCGCGGCTTTGCCGAAGCCCGCTGATAGGAGGGGCTCCGCAGCGGCGCCGCCTTGCATCGGGAGCTGCGGGCGCGGGGCTTCGGTGGCGGTGTCGATATCGTTCGACGCTGGATCGCTCAAAAGCGAGAGACCACACCGGATCGCTCCCGATTGCGTCGCACGCCCTCGATGCGCCGGACCACGCGCCTGTTGGCAGGCGATCCGACCAAGCTGAGCCATGAGGAGCGTGCCTTCATCGACGCACTGTGTGAGGCGGCTCCGGAGGTTCGGATCACGGCCACCCACGTGCGAGCCTTCACCGATCTGCTGCGGCAGGATGATCCGGCAGGGCTGGAACCCTGGCTGGACGCGGCAGCCGAAACGGGATTGCACGGCTTCGCTACCGGCCTGCGCCAGGATTCGGATGCCGTACGGGCGGTGATCACACAGCCCTGGAGCAACGGGCCGTCGAAGGTCAGGTCAACCACCTCAAGCTGATCAAGCGGCGGATGTACGGACGTGCCGGCTTCGACCTCCTGCAGCAGCGGGTGCTCCATGCGGCGTGATCAACGGCTATGAGCCGGTGCAACTCCACCTATCAGCCCTCAATCACTCCCTCAGCGCCAGGAGCGCGGATGAACTAAAACCAAACGCCTGTTCGAGAGCGGATACGATGCCTCCGCTCCGTCGGAAGGGGTATTGAGTTTTTAAGGACAGGGCATTGGAGCGGGTACCGGGAATCGAACCCGGGTATTCAGCTTGGAAGGACGATCCCCCGGGCTTTCCGCCTCGCCACCTCCCCGGCGCTTCCCGCGCAAACCGTTAATCCTGCATGGCTTTTCCCGGTGGACCGTTCCCGGGGACTCTTGCGGCCGCGTTTCGGACGTGCGGTATCCATGCGGTATCCACGGAGACGGACATGGCGGCATCGCGGGGGACATACGCACGGGAGCGGGCGCGGCTGACGGCGGAGCACCTGAAGAAGGCGCGCCGGATGATCGATAGCGGGACCGTCCCCGGCCGCGGGATCGACTTCTGCGACGACGCCTTCCCGGGGCTCGTGCTCCGCGTGACGCCGGCGGCCGGCAACTGGATCCTCAAGCTCCGCATGTCGACCCTCCGCCTCGGGGACATGGCTTCCGTCTCGGTCGCCGCGGCGCGTGAGGCGGCCGCCCGGGCCCGGCTGGACGTGAAGGATGGGCGGGACCCCCGGCAGGACGTCGCCGTCTACGCGCATGCCATGGTCACGACCGGCGGCGACCACGAGACCTCGGCGGACGCGGCTTGGCCGGTGGAGGTAGAACGGCAGAGCGACGAGGACCGGCGGCGGCACGGCCCGTGGGAATGGCGGGACCTCGTCGATCTGTTCCTTGAGGAGAAGCGGCCGGACCTCGACCCTGGGTACTTCCCCGCATACGCTTCGTACCTGCGCCACAAGGCATTCGACCGGATCGCCCGCCGCCCCGTCCGTGAGGTCACGGCCACCGACCTGCAGGGTATCCGGAACGAGATCATCGCCGCGAACTCGCGCAGCGCGGCCGCCCGGGCCGTACGCCAGGGACGGGAGATGCTCGACTGGGCCTGGTCGAACCATAGCGGCGTGTCCGGCATGGCGAAGGCGACTGAGAAGTGGCCGCTCTGGCGAGACCAGTGGACGATCCGATACAAGCCGGGCAAGCGCAGGCACGCGCCCGAGATCGACGAGCTCGCCCGGACCCTGGCCGTCGCGGAGAGATACCGGACACTCGGTCAGACGGAACACGCGACCGCGCCGGGCACTCTAGCGATGCTGTGGTTCACTGTCCTCACGGGCCAGCGCACGGGCGCCGTCGCGGAGACCGCACGGTTGGACGTTGCCCCCATCCCCGAGGACGCCGGCGTGCCGGGACCGGGTTGGCGCGCCGTGACATGGAGCGCCGGGGTCATGAAGGAAGATCGCCCGTTTGTGCTCCCCCTCCCCCCGGGCGCCTGGTACGTGATCGACCGGGTGCTTGCCGAGGATCCCGACCGTGAGACGAATCGCTGGCTTTTCCCGTCGATCCGGGGGGACGGCCATGTCGGCCAGGGTGCCCTGAACGCGCTCCTCTACCGGCTGCGGGGGAAGAAGGTGACGGGGTCGACGGTCACCGCGCGGCCGCTGGTCGATTATTTCGGGATCCACGGCATCCGGCCTTGGACGCTGCATGACGTCCGCCGGGCGATCACGACGTTCCTCTCGGACCATCGCCTGGGCGGGGCCGCGTCCGCGATCCTGGACCACGAGGCCGGAGTGACCGAGGACGAGCGCGACCGCCGCTCCGCCGTCACGCGCCTTCACTACGACCGGAGCCAACGGATACCCCTCAAGTCGGAGGGCATGGCCCTGTGGGTCGATGCGGTGCTGGAGGCCTACGAGAACGAGCGGGCCGCGCTGGCCGCGCTGCCGGCACCGGTCACGAGGGAACGCACGAAGCGAGGCCCCGGGAGGGCTCAGCCAACCGCCCCCTGACCCTGCCGGGCGCGTCGTTCAGGTCCCAGCTTGCGGGCGAGATCCGCTGGCTTGCCCGCCCGCACGAAACCCCGGCTGACCTGTCGGTCCACGGCCGCGAGCTCCTGGAGGGCATCGCCCAGGGCCCGGCGCAGGGCATCCCGCGCGTCACCGTCGCAGGCATCCAGATAGGCGCGTTCCATCTCGTCCACGACTGTCTCCATCGATTCGCTCATGAGAACGAATGAAGAACAAACGAGGCCGGGAGTCGATCCCAAATTGAGGCCAGGGATTTCTTTACCCTGCGCAAACGTCGCGCTTGCCCACCTCTCGGCGAGCTGCGATCGTCCAGATTCACCCCGCCCCCGAGGCCTCCCCCATGTCGCGAAAAACCCGGGCATTCGCCCCCCTTCCCGTCACCTGAGGAGGACCTGAGCGCGCGCGCCGGCCTCCATTTTATGGAGGCCGTCATGGCCAACTTCATCACTGCGGACACCCATTTCGGGCATGCCTCAATTCTTCATGGTCTGCGCCCTGGGTTCGCCAGTATAGAGGAGCACGATGCGATGCTCATCGAGGCCTGGAACTCGACCGTCCAGCCCGGGGACACGGTCTACCATCTCGGCGATTTCGCGCTCTCGACGCCCGAGTATGCCGGCAAGATTTTCCGGAGATTGAACGGCCGCAAGATCCTCATCGCCGGGAATCATGACCGCAAGAATCGCAAGCTCGGTTGGGCGGAGCAGCACGACGGGATCAGGGAGATCTCCGTCGAGGACCGCCACGTCGTGCTCTGCCACTACCCCATGCGTTCGTGGCCGCGTGCCTATCGGGGGTCGCTCCACCTCTTCGGGCACACGCATGGGCTCTTGCCCGGCACGACCCAGTCACAGGATGTCGGGGTCGACGTGTGGTCGTACCGCCCGGTGACCCTCAGCCAGATCCTCGAACGCATGGCCGCGAGTGACACGCAGCCGGAGGAACGCGTCCTCACACGGTGACAGCTACACACAGATGCCCTCTAGCCCCTCCAGGGCCTCCTCGTCCTCGGCGGTCAGGTCGAGGGGGGCTGGCTCGGGAGGGAGCCAGGCCAGGTGCCTGTCCGCTGGCGTCTTGCCATGCCAGGTGGGCACGACCACAGTCGCATCGTAGATCGCCCAAAATCGACGGAGCGCCACTTTCGCACTGCCGCCCTGCACGAGAAATTCGATTTCACCGCTCGGACCGGGCACGTATGACCAGGCAAACCAGCCCTCCGTCGGCGGCCGGTCGCGATGTCGTTTCGAGATCCAGGAACCCCTTGCGAGCCATACGCCGTCACTGCCCTCCTGGGGACCGACGGCCGACATCGGATAGATCGTGCTCGACGGCGGGGGGTGATGCAGGCCCCGGCGGACAATGACGGTAAGGAACCCCGGGCCGGGGACGATGCAAATGATGTCGGGCCACACACACGCGTCGCCGGGCATGTGATGCCTGCCGCTTTCAATGACGTACCGCAGAGGCCGGCCGAGCCATCTCGACAAACCGGGGAGTGCGAGCCTGCAAATTAAATTCAGGCGCCGCTCCGGCCCTTCCAGCGGGCGTGTCAGTGAATGCCGCTCCCGCCATGGACAGTTCTGTATACCATGGTAGAATGTCATAGGATACAAACGTACAAATTCACTTCTCAATGTAGTTATACGTACTCGCAGACGATTGAATCGATGTCTCAGGCGACCCTTGGTCCAAGAATCGTCTTTATCAGATAATATAAAAGCAGATGCACGGACGAACTCGCGGTCCGCGATATCGAGGCCCGAGAACGCGTTTCGGCAAGCGTTTTGCCACTCCGCTTTCTTCTGAACCCTTGGTGGCGTCCAATATCTGGAAATGTATTTTGTGTAACTCGGGTCGTAAACATACGGATACATATTAGTCTTGGGCATGTGCGTTTGCGTTCCGCTTCAGAGCATGCCAGTTTTACGATCAAGCTCTGAACCAAGGCGGCTCCCTGGGCGCTCAAATGCGAGCGCCCAGGGTCATAGATGACTAACCCTGGGCGGCGTTGATGGGCCGCTGCAGGTCGGGGTCGGCCTTGTAATCGTAGCGTGCCCGGGTGCGGTGACGGGCATCGTAGAGTGCCCAAACGTCCCCCTCCTCACCCGTCCGCCCGTCACCCCCCAGGGCCGCAGCGATGGCGACCGCGGACGTCTCACCGGCACGGATGAGAGCGAGCGCCTCGTGGTAGCCGCTGCGGGGACCCGATGCTTCGCCCTCCGACCAATCACTGAGGCACTGCTTGTACGTCTCGAACTCGCGGGTCGAGAGCCTTGCCCAGCTCTCCTGGGCAATAGCCTGGAGGATGCGCTTCTCGTTGAGCGTCATGACAGAGGCCTTGCGGCCGCCCGGCAGGGTGTGGACATCCCTGGGGGCAAGGGTTGGGGCCTCAGAAACGTCGTCGGGCTCCTCGAATACGACCACCTTCACGGGCATCGCCCCAAGAGAATTGAACGCAGCGGCCGCAGGCCTGGCTTTCGGGACGATCTCGAAGCCGGCTTCAAACAAGCCTTCCATGATGACGGCGGCCCGGTACTCGTTCGAGCGGTTGTCGAAGCAGCGGTCGAGCGAGCCGCGAATGATGGCCTGCACGGGCCGGTGGTCGAAGGTCTTGATACGCATGATGCGTGGTCCTGTCGGTGAAAGGGCTGCGGGAAATGCGCCCCTAGCCGGGCGCCCAGGCCTCGAAATGCGGCGTCTAGATTCTGGTGGGTGCGCCCCGGGCTCCCGGCGGAAGCGGCGGCGGCGGCAGAGGCCGAGGCATCCCGGACGCGACCGGATCGGGGGACGGGCCATCCTCGGCAAGGAGATCGTCGAGGATCCCCACGACCACCGCACGCTCCTCGGGTGACCTGTTTGCGTCCAGGTCAACGCGTTCCTCGACGGGCTCGCCCGCGGCCTCGATCTCGCCGGCGAGGTGGAACAGGATGTTGCGGGCCATGTCGAGCAGGCGGGCATCTGCGTCATCCAGCGCAACCGCGAGATGCTCGCGCCGGATCTCCGGGATCTCTGGGTCGTCGATCAGGGCCCGCGCGGCGGCCCGTGCCTGCGTCAGGCGGGCCCGGACTTGGGCGAACCCGAGTCCCTGCAGGTTCTCGATGAGATCGCACATCAGACCCCCCCCTCCCGGCGGCGGAGCAGCGTCCGGCCGCGGCGGTCGCCGGGCAGACCAAGTTGCCCGGCGCGGCGGTAGAGCGTTTCGCGCGTGACACCCAGACCCTCGGCAGCATGCGAAATCGGGGCACGAGAGAGGACGATCTCTCGCATCACTTCATATGTGATCCGGGAGGGGCGACGGGGGATCCTCGTGCCGTGACGGTACGCGCACTGATGCACTGCTTGGATCGTCACGCCGAGCCGGTCCGCGACCTCTCGGACAGTCTCCCGGCCCTCACGCGCGCTCTCGACGTCTGGCAGCGTGACAACCGGCTGGCGCGGCTGAGATGTGAGCCCGAGGCCGCGGCAGTGGGTGGCGATGGTCTTCTCATCCCACCCCTCGCGCGCGGCGATCTGGCGGTAGGTCATCCCGAGATCGAGGTACTCCTCGCACCTCGATCTTGGGATCCGGCAAAATCGCTTGGGCCCTCTGAGGCCGTCTCGACGTACCTCACCCGTCGCGAGAGCCCTAGAGCTCTCAGTACCTGCCCAGCCGGCTCCCTCCGCCCCAGTAGCACGTCTGACACGTGCTGCGGCGAGAGCCCCGTCCGACGTGCCCAAGCGTCCTGCGAGCCGGCCCGGCGGCATGCCCCGCGAAGCAACGTTCGGACGTCCCCCTCCGTCAACTCGACCATCCATCCCATCCTCCGCGAATCCGCCGAGAATATTATATCGCAACCCATACGAGAATTTCCAGGGTCTCCCAAATTATGCCTTTGATGTTATACAACCAGAGCGATAGTTTCAGGCTTCTTGCCATTTGAACAACAGTTTCAACAACAGGCTGTTGTTCAAATCGTTGTCGAAATCGTGGTCCGGTGTTGTCGAAAGACCCTGATGGGTTTCGGTTGTGATACGAAATAGGATTGCTACATTACTCAGATCCGCAGATTCGAGGATCGCTCATGGCCCATACGACGCCGCCCCCCCCTTACGTGCAGCCGCCCGCTTGGTGGGGACTGGAGTGGCAGTCCGGGCAGCTGCACTACACGCGTGTTGGCCTGCGGTACCGCAGCCGAGCCGTCCGGACGCCTGAATGCCAAGAAGCGATGGCCGCGGGCGTGACTGATTTCTCAGCACTCGGCATCACGTGTGAGGGGCGAGACGTTTCGTTCTGGCAGGCGCCCGATCACGACATGGACGCCGTCCAAATCGCAATCGACGGCATCCCGGCCCGGGTCGCCGCCAGGGAGGCGACCCGGGCCGCAGCGGCGGCCGCGGAGGCGCAACGGATCGCCGATCTCGTTGCACGGGCACGGGACGAGGCGACGCGGTCACTCAAGGAGCGCGGATGGTCCTGGGCACGCCGGATTGACGTCGACGAGGCGCAGGGGCTCCTCCAGCGTCCGGACCTCGACGTCGCGGATGCAATGCGACTTCTGGCGATGGTCAAGCGCGCCGCGGCAAACGTGCTGAGGTCCGAGGACAAGGTCGCCCTGCTGCATCCACCCGAGCAGAATCTGGCCGCCCTGCCCGCGGTTCGGGAGGCCGCCCTGGCAGCTGTCCGACTGATCACCGCGGACGATCAAGACCGGGCCATGGTCCAAAATGACATCGGCTGGAGCAAGAGCACGACGCTCGATGGGCACGTCCTCGCCGCCTTGCCGGAGCTCGACGTGGCGCAGGCGAGTCACGCTCTCCGGCTTCTCCGCGTCCACCATAAGCAGCTGCCGCGGGCGGTCGTCGAGAGCCTCTTCGCGCCGGCCTGATTTGTCGATTGCGAGGCGACCCGGACAATCGAGATCGTCACCCCCCAGCACAGGACCACCGCCCATGAGCTTCCTCGCCCGTATCGCCGCCCTCGCCGCAGCCGCCATCGCCACCGTCTTCGCCCTCATCTTCGAGAGTGGCCGCTGGGTCCTCCGTGCGGTCCGGTCCGCAACGGGTGTCACGACCCCCGTCCTGCCCGCCACCGATGCGGCCGCGGCGTACCTCGATGCCCCCGCGCCCGCGGTTGCCCCGTCCCCGGCATGGGGCCCCGCTCCCCGCCACCAGGTTGGCGTGCCTCTCGTTTCCTACGCCCGGCACCTCGTCGCCGGGGGGCCAGCGGCGGACACGTCCACCCTCCCCGAGCCCATCCTGGCATGGGCTCGGGGCCTGTCGCATGCCGAGCTCGTGACGCTGGCTGCCGCCCTCCCGCACGAGGCGGAGGCTCACGTTTCAGGCGACCTCATCGAGGGCCTGCCCTCCCTCACCCGGGACGCCCGTCGTGAGACGACCCCGGCACCCGTTGCGGACACATCCGCGCCAAATGCGGACACATCCGCAAAATGGACGTGGACGCGTCCGCTTTCCGACCATCCTGAGGACATTGAGATCGCCAATTTGGTCAGCCTCGCTCTGGAGCGTGGCCGCCGTAGAAAGGTGGCCTGACACCCCCTCTCCCCGAATGCGAAAGGGCCCGCCGGTCATCCGGCGGGCCCTTTTTTCGTGGTCCGCAAATGGTCCAGATTCGGTCCGCAGGGGAAAGGCACAACCCCCCCTACGTCAGATTTCTTACAGCCGGCGGGCGAGGCGGAGGGCGCGGATTTCCGCCTGAGCCGCGGCGAGATCTCGGGAGAGCTCGGCTTCCCGACGGCGGGACGCGAGGAGAGCCTGCCCCAAGCGATGGACCGCGGTCTCGGCATCCGCGTCTGCCTGAGCCCATGCCTGCGCTTCACGACGCGCACGCTGGCCCGCCACGAGAGCGACGCCGACAGCCAGCATCCCGCCATGCATGCCGTGGTGGAGGTTGTCGGTCTGCCGGCTCATCGTCGATCCCCCTGCGTCCAGGCCCTCATAGATTCAGCTCCAGATCGCCCTGGCAAGGCGATCGTCACGCCAGAGTTACCGTTTCCCTGGGCTACGATGACCGCGGACGTGTCCGAGGATTGCTCAGGCGATAAGGGGCGCACCTACCCGTTACTCCTAGACAATGCATCGAAAATCCAAGGGGCCGCGGGCACCCGATTTTGGGGATGGCTCGTCGGTTTCACGGCGGGGTCGGACGATGCCGGCATGTTCCAGATCACCGTCAAAACCGACCCACCCGAGAAGGACGAGCTCGGCCCTGCCGACATCCGAGCGGCGCTCGTGGACAGCGTGAACTTGATCGCCAAGGCTGCCCGGCTTCACGTGACCGAAGCACTCCCCATCCACCTCGACCGACCCACTCCTTTCACGATGAAGGCCATCTGTCAGAGGTCGCCATCCTGGTCCCGTGCGGTCCGCGTCATTGCGGGCATGGGCAATGGGTCGCTGTCGGGCGTGCAACCGACAATTCCGGCACCCCCGCCGGAGCCCTCCTCCTCGCTCCAGCCTCCCCATGAGGATGCGATGCCGGCGAATGGATCCTCTTCCTTCGCGGGCTCGGGATTGGGTGAAATCGGAATCTGAGGGGGGGCTCATCCGCCTTCGGAGCGCGTTGGATGACCCGGATGCGCACATCCGCCCCCGCCGGCTCGGCGTCCTCGGTGCCACCGTAGATCATGGGTCTGACGATGTTGCTCATGACGTCCTCCTCGGCGACCGGGCGGGTATCGCCGGCCGCATGGCGCTCGCGGGCGAGGTTCCCCATCAAGAGGCGCATCTCGTCGGCGGCCTTCGCGAGGGCGCGGTCCTCACGGCCGTATTCGACATCGGACCAGGTCGACCACCCGATGAGCTCCGCCATCGCACGCGCGATGTTGCAGGTATCCAGGGCCTCGTGACGGGCGTCACCAATCGGGCGCCAAGCCATCTTCGGCCGGCCCCGGACCTTGAATTTGATCTCGACGTATTCCTCCGAGACAAGCTGCTCGACGAAGGCGAGATCGGTGTCCTGCGGAAGCTCGACATATCCCGGGGGGGTGTCCTCGCCCGGCGCCGGGCGAGGCAGGTTGAGTTGCCCCATGAGCTCCAATTTCAGATGCCCGACGCCCAGCGTCCAGTATTTGACGCCCTCCTCGGAGGACCACGTGCCGTCCGCCGACTGGAGCCTCCACTTGCTCTCCTTCAGGACGGGGGCGTCGATCTTCTCCGAGCCGCGGGACGCAGTGATCCAGTCCGGGTCCTGTCGCATGGCCCAGGGCATGACGACGTCGGGCCACTTGCCACGATCCACCCCCGCCCTGCGGATGGACAGCACGGCCCCGGACGGGTGCAGGTAGCGGCGATAGAGGAAAGCCTTCGCCCGGGCCCATAGCTCCGGGTCGGTGTAGCGGCCGCGCAGGCGCACGTGCTCGATGAGCCAGCGGCGGTTCTTCTTCCCGAACCCCCAGACACCGATCTCGATGTGGTCGATGCCGACGTCGATGCCGGCGCACAGGAAGTAGACCCCGGCCGGGACCTGACGCGAGACGTACCCCGAGCGGCGGGCCCAGATCGTCTCGGCGTTCGGGGTCTCGGTGACGTCGCTCCAAGGCAGGCCGTAGATCTGGTTCCAGACCGACTTGGAGAGCTCGTAGTTACCCTCGGCCTGCTCGATCTTCTTGGCGATGGCGGCCCATTCCCATCCCACGGGCGAGTAGAAGGCCGGCAGGTAGTAGGACCGGGGCATCCCCTCGGGGGCGTTCTCCACCTGGGGCACCCATACCCCGGCGCCCATCATAGCCGTCTTGTGCCGGGCCTCCATGATAGGCTTGCCGCACTCGGGGTTCTCGCAGACGAAATGCGCGCCCTCGTGTTCCCCCCTTCTCGAACCGGAATAGCTCCTTCGAGAAAACGGTCCGATGCCCACAACCATGCGGGCACGGCATGCGGTGGAGCCGCTGGTCGCCCCCCTTGAACAGAGGCTCGATGATGGTCCGGGACGAGAGCGTCGGGGTGCAGTTCGCGAACTCCTTGGCACGGCGCCCATAGGTCGTCAGGCGTCGCCGGGTCATCTCGACGGCGTTGCCCTGTCCCTTCAGGTCGGGGACGAACTCGTCGGGTTCCTCGTAGATGGCGTTCTTCGCTGGCATCGACTTGAGGGCGTTCGCCGAGTTGGCACCCGTCAGGCGCACCATGCCGTCCGGGAAGGTCTTGAGCCGGAGCGTGTTGCCCGAGTTCTTGCCGCGGTTCGGGGGGATTTTGGCCCGGGCCGGTGCGCACCCGTCGATGATCGGGTCGAGGCGCTGCTTCGAGTAGAGCTCGGCCATGGCGATGGTCGGGGCCACGACGAGGGTCGGGCCACCACCGACGGCGATGCAGTAGAGGAGGAAGACCAAGCCCGCTTGGCTGGCCCCGATCTGCGAGCCCTTCATGAGGATGGTCGTCATGACCGGGCTCATGGGGGCAGGTTGCTCAGGATCTCCCTGAGGTACGGCGTGCGGCTGCTGTCGTAGGCTCCGGCCTCGGCCGCCGAGATGGCTGGCAGGATCACGTTGCCGTCGCGGTCGGCCCATTCCCACACCGTCTCGCGCGGGTCCGGGGCGGCTCCGGTGCACCAGGCCTCGATGACGGCCTCGGCCCCGTCGAAGCCCAGAAGGCTAGAGAGGTCGATGTCCTCGCTGGCGAGGGGCTGTGTGAGGGCCAGGTTCACTTCAGAACCCTGCGCAGGCCGGTCTCGCGACCGAGGGCGCCCACGGGGCCGCGGCGGAAGGTGAAACCCGAGGCGGCCGCCACCAGGTCGACACCGAGGGTCCGTCCGGCCAATGCCAGCACCAGGCGGTTCGGGGAGGCCTCCGGCACCGCGGCACGAACCAGGGCGCACGCCTCGACGGGATCCCGCCCCCGGGCCGCGAGGGCAACGATGGCCAGCGCGGGAGATCGGGACAGGCCGTCGTGACAGTAGATCAGGAGGTTGCCGTGAGACCTGGCAACGAAGTCTAGGAACACGGCAACCTGAAGCTCGGTGAACGCATCCCGTGCCCCCGGGGACGGGGCCTCGACGTCACGGAAGCACAGTCGCAGGTGAGGCCGCGAGGCCATGGCCTGGGGGGTCCGACCCCGGGGAGAAGACGGAGACGACGGCATCGGGATCCAGGAGGCGAATGGCGCCGGCCGCCACCGCTAGGGAGCAGGTGGCGAGCCTCACTTGAGCGCCACCTTGATGCGGTCGATGGACGTCTCGACGTATCTCCGGAGGTACCGGGTCAGGACCTCGTAGAGCACGTGAGGGTCGACCCCGAGCTCGGCCGCCATCTCGGCGTAGTGCCGGTCGATGAACCCGAACAGCCCGTCCCGGAATGCGCGGGCAAGGGTCGTGACGAGGGCCAGGGTCGGGGCCCTCTCGATGGACGACGCCTCGTCCTTCTTCCGCTTGATCTGTTCGCGCTTCGCCTTCTCGAACGTCCAGAACGCCCGGGCCTTGGTCACGTCTGGACCCGCTGCGGCGGGGGCCGGCATTGATGCCGAGGGCTCCGCGTCGGACGCATGGGCCGCGACGGCCGTCTGGGCACCAGGCCGCTCCCGCTGCATGGCCCGGTCGACGTTGGCCGAGTACAAGGCTTTAGCCTTGTCCGGATCGAACAGGCCGCCCGGGAGCTTGGCGCCCACGAGGCGGGTGTCCTTGAGCTTGCGCACAGCCCCCTCGGATATCCCGAGGACCTTGGCCAGTGCGCGTCCTGAGACCCCGGCGGCCATGGTCAGTCAGCCTTCATCCGGGCCTTCTGGGCCTTGGTGTCCTGGCGCTTGAACTCGATGCCCAGCGAGGTGGCCTTCGCCTTGAAGGTCACGCCTCCGCCGGCGAGGGAGGCCTCTCCCTTGTTCTGCCTCTCCCAGGCCAGGATGAGGGTGTCCGCGGCCCTGAGGTCGTTGGCACTGGCCCCGGCGATGGTGAACCGGTGGGGACCCAACATCCATGTCTCACCCGCCCGGCACACGCTGGGCTAGTCCGTCACCTGGATGTCCCGGGCCTCCTCGGCCTCCGGTGGCGGCGCCAGGATCTCCGCGTAATCCCTGAGCTCCTGCTCCCCGAACCCGAGGTCACCCAACTCGAATTCAAGCTCGCCAGCGTCGATGCTCTCCTGGAGGGACTGGAGCTCCTTCGCGAGCATGGTCTCGTCCCATCCGGCGTTGAGGGCGATCCGGTTGTCGGCCAGCACCAGGGCCGCGCGCTTCGCCTCGGACAGGCCGGTGACGCGGATCACGGGTACCTCGTCCATCCCGATGCGCATGGCCGCGGCGAGGCGCCCGTGCCCAGCGATGACCACGTCGTGCTCGTCCACGAGGAGAGGCTGCGTGAACCCGAAGCGCTCGATGGCGGCTCCGATCTGGGAGATTTGGGTGTCCGAGTGCGTACGCGCGTTGCGGTCGTAGCCGCGCAAGGTACGCACGGCTGCGAACTGGATCTCTGCGTACCTGAGACGGACGTCGGTGCGCACCCGTAACCCTCTGATCATCCAGGCGGTACGCGGGGTGCGTACCCAAAAATTTCTGGTGTGTGCCGGGCCAGCCTTCGGACCCGCGACTCCTGCTTTCGAACCCTCCAGGAGGGACCCACTCCACCCCCCCCTATCTGGCCCTTTGTCGCGGGGTTCTCGGGAAGGGATGCCCTCCCGTCGCCCCCCCTTAGGAGGGGTCAGGGAGGGCGAGGCAGTGCGGACCAGCGCACGAATGGGATCCTGCCCCGGGGCCGTGCAACGGACGATCCCAGGCCCTCCGAGGCCTCCGGGTACGCAGGGCATCGAAACCGCCAACGGGCATGCCCCTGCATGAAATCGTGCAGGGGTGAGGGACGGAGTGCGGATCATCCCTTGGGCATAGGGATGCCCTTGGGCTACGCCCCTGACCCGTCTTGAGGGGGCGCGAGACGAGCCACCAAGGCCGCACGTATCGCCTCCGTCTGAAGGGGCACGCCACCGCTATCGCGTCCCCGGAGACCCCGTAGGGCGAGGCGGAGGACCTCCCTGGCATCCACGACGCTAGCCACCAGGGGCTCCCCCGGTCGGTTCCCGACCGCGTTGGCGCAGGCCAGGAGAACGTCCCGAAGGGCGTCGACGATAGCCGCATCGAGTTGGCGAGGGTCAGGCGCGCCTGCCTCGCGAAGGGCCTGACGGGCGGCGCGTTTCCTCGCCCGGTCCGCATCACGACGGGTCGCCTTCGAGGCAGGGAGGGATGGGTTCAAGGGGATGCCGGCGGACATGCTCATAGGGTGCGCTCGACCCTGGCAAGCCACAACGAGAAACCCCGTCCTCCGTGGTGCGGGGGACGGGGTTTCGGGGGTTGAGGTGCAACGCCCGTCCCATGCGGAGACAGCTAAAAGATAGCGAATTCAGACGAATTGTACAAGGGGAGAAGCGACGTAACCTACGGTCCTGACAAGGAAAATGTCATCTCGGTTGGCTACCCCCCTGACAGCTTGGGAAGCTCTCCTGAGGCCTCCGGCCCCCGCAAGGTATAGGGTGACCCTAGAGGCTACGCCCCTATCCTACGAGGCTCTCCTAAGGCCTCCGGCCCCTATCCCTGAGGCTATCCTGAAGGCTACGCCCTGACCTCACTGAGGCATCCCCGAGGCCTCCGGCCCCTGACCGTGGAACCAGCTTTCCTCGGGCTACGCCCCCGCTTGAGGGAGGCTGTCTTGGGACCGATACGGTCGGGGACGATGTGCGTCGGGAAGGCACGAATTCCGGCTTCGTTCTCGTACGCACATACCGATTTCGCGATTGCACGAGCGTTAGCCTCTCGCCGCTCCCATGCCTCGAAAATCCCCTCACACCGCTCCTCAGACATCAAGATCCTCTCGGTCTTGATCTGGTACGCGATCATCGCCTCAAGCCTCTCCGCCGGGTCCCAGCGCAAGGGCCGAGGGGTAGGAGAAGCCACGGGCGAGACAGGAACGGAGACCGCCTCAGTCTTGACGACCTCAGGAGACGCGGAGGCGGAAGAACCCACGCAACACCCGGAACCAACCGCCCGCGCACCCCGCGCTCCCATATGTGGGGTGAATCCCCTCTTTCTTGAGGTCTGACAGGGGTTTATCTCGGCGCACGTCGCATCCATGACGTCGGCCATGATGGCGGTCACTCGGGGCCCCTTCGAGGCCTGCGTCACGAAAGAATCGTGCACCGGCAGCGCCGGTATGTTCTCCTTCTCGGACTTCTTGAGGACCTCGACGCACATCTCGCTCTCGATGTGCATCAGGCGGACCCCCATGTCGGCCCCGAGGAAATGGGCGATGGGCTCGTGCCGGTGCGTGACCGCTTTCATCAAGCCCTTCGTGTAGTCGAGGGAGTGCGGCCACTCGCCTGGGCTGTCCTCTTCCCGCTTCATGAGAGACAGGATGCCGCCGTAGGTCGTCCTCGTGTTCATGACGGTGAGGAGCGCCGCTTTGACGTGCCTCGGGTCGTACCCGTCCACGTCGTAGATTTCGCCGACGGGGACTTTCCCGGCCATGGCGTAGAGGAGCCTAGGGTGACAGGCGCTCCAGTCTTCCTCGAACGCCACCTCGCCATTGATGAGGAGCTCGATGCGTCGGGCCTGGGGGAGCTGCTGCCACCAGCCGTACAGGCGCCCGTGCATGTCCCACCGGCCGCGGCCGTAGATCCGGACCATGATGGGCGCTGGCGTGGGGCGAAGGCCAACCCAGCCGCCGGTCTTCTCGGACCGGGCGCGGACGTGCCCCGGCGTGTGGAGCCATCCGTCGCCCTCGGGCATCTCGATGCGGATGGCGCTGGCGGCCTCGTTGCGGGCTTCCATGACCTTGCGCAGGCGCCGGGTGTTGTCCGTGTCAGTGTACGCCATGCGCTCGCCGTCGACGTCCCGGAGCTCGATGACCTCCCTTGGCCCGACATGCTCGAAAGGGCAGTCGTTGAAGGCGGCGATGAGCCGGTCGGTAGCCCGCATGCGTGACTGCCAGCCGTGCGAGGCGGGCCCGGGGAGCGCACGCTCTTCTTCGATCAAGCCGAGGTCCAGGAGCTCCTGCACCGCCGCCTTGACCCGGTCGTACGTGTACGCGGTCCCTTCGTACCGGGACAGGGGCTCGTAGAACCTTTTTGACCGCGAGTATGAGACCCAGCCGCCCTGGCCCGCGAGGGCGGCGCGGACGAGGCTCGTCATTATAGAGTTCCGGGCCTCAAGGGCCCGGGGGTGGCCTATCAGGCTGACGCCGGCGGCGGCGATGAAGGCAGGCTTGGTCCTCCAATGGAAGTCCAAGGGGAAGTCATGCCCCTGGGGGGGGCGATTGGTTCGGGGGGGCATTTTATCCGCATGGTGTCGACCGTGCGCGGCCCGGCACCTCTGCGAGCCCGCACATTCGAAACGTGCCCCCAGCTTAGGCATTTAACCAGTGTTCACAGGGGCCTAGCCTTAACGCCTGAGGTTAACGCGAGACTTACCCTACCTCCTCCCATGTCTTGCCCATACGAAGTCCGTTTTCTCCCATGACACGCCCATGAGTTTCAGTCTGCCTTCACTCTGAGACCCAGGGTGTTCGGGTATGCCCTGGCGGTCATCCAGGAGCCTTGGCGGGGTATGCAAATAAATATGGGATGATGCCATGATCCTTGAGGGCTCCCATGGGAGGTCCATCAATCTCCACGGCTTACCCATGAACACCATCGGGGAAATACGAATCGAGCAAGCCGCCCAAGGAAGGGACCCCAAGGGGGGGGTGATTTCGACAGCTCATAAACCGGCCGTTGAAGCGTTCGATGGTCGCTAAGTCGTGACAAGACAGGCGATGCCGCCGCCCTGCAGGCATGGAAAAAGCCCGGCGAGCTTTACAGCTTGCCGGGCTTGCTCTTTTCAGTCGGCCGCCGCCGCCGCCGCGAGGCGGATCAGACGATTGCGCGCGTAGACTTCGCGTGCACGCTCAAGCTTCCTAGCCTTTGCGGCCTGCCGGGCTGCCTCTTTCTCGGCTTTGATCTGTTCTTCGACATTGGCGTAACTTAGCCCGTCGGGGTTGAACAGGTCGTCGGTAAAGCGGTCGCGCGGCCGTTGCACTGCGGGCTCACTTCCCATGCCCAGGGGTCCTCCTGGCCCGAATTTGGGCCTAGTTATGCTTTTCCGGCGCCTCCATGACCTGGATGAAACTTCGCCCTATGTATCAGATGCATCTAAAGAGCTTATGTCAGGTAACGTGTAAAAATCTATTGTTTTCTTTATGAGGTGCTAACCTTGTCATCTAGTCGCAGGCGGCGGCGCCCTGGTGGGGGCACGTAGTTAGGTTGGCAAACAAGGGTTAGAACGGCTTGTCTCAATATGGTGGAAAAAGTGCAACTATAGACCGACATAACTTTAGATTAGCTCTGTTCCTCTTCTGATCTGGATAAAATTAATCGAGATGTAAATGATTGACACCGAATTATTTGGCGTTAAGCTATCTGAGGTCGTGTGAGGTTGATTTTTGTTATATTGGCGCCACCATTCGTCGATGCTTTCGCGCTAATCCGTCAACGACAGGAAC
The DNA here is from genome assembly GCF_022179405.1 of Methylobacterium marchantiae. Classification (GTDB taxonomy): domain Bacteria; phylum Pseudomonadota; class Alphaproteobacteria; order Rhizobiales; family Beijerinckiaceae; genus Methylobacterium; species Methylobacterium marchantiae. Next base: position 53,141 of record NZ_BPQT01000019.1, on the reverse strand, counting down.
CACTAGGCGTTCAGACATTCTCCCCGTGGGCGGCCGTTGAACAACTCGATATAGGCGGTGTCGGTTGGCTTGCTCGGTAGGGCGGTTGATCTCGAATCCCTTCAGGTGAGAAAGGTGATGTGCCTTCAACCTGCCTGCTGCTCCAAAGCGGTATCAGCGCGGACAGAATGGCGTCTCCGTGCTAAGTGATGCCGGCAGCGACGCTCTCCGCCATGCAGACACCGCAGGTTTGCGCTTCATCCAGCCAGTGATCGAACCCTGTGACATCTGATTTTATCGACGGCTGCTAGAAACAGTGGCTCGGGACGATCTGGCAGAACAAGCGGCTGAGATCGATGACCCTGGCTACATCAGTATGCGCCCAGGTCAGCCGCCGACGTCAATAAAGGGTGTATGTTGGCGTCGACAGGCGGTTCTGACGATTCCATAGTGTGGGCACACGGCTCTTTGAAACTGGCCCTTAACCGCCCCCGCCGAGGATGCAGCACCATACCCTTCCGCCATTCGTGCGGGCACATCCAGACGACTTACAGACCTCGGTCGCCGTCCCCCTTCACCATCATCACCAACTGCCGGCTGCGGCGATGCGACCGACGTTCCAAAAAAAGCCTCCTGCCCGCCACGTAGGAGCCTCCCCAAAATTCACGGCGCGCAAATCGAGTGCAAGCCTACCTAGCGGAGGGCGGACCTTTACTCATGATCGTCGTCGCGGCTCTAAGGTTAAAGGGTGCCGTCATGGCGTGGCCCGACCTGATCGTGGCGGCGGTGATGGCCGAGATCTTCGTGACTTCCTCAATCCAAATTCTTCAGCAGGCCTGGACCGAGCACCAGAGAGACGCCGTCGCGACGCTCCCCGCACCGGCCAAGTGAGCCCCGGTCAAACCCGTTGAATGTCGAAGACCGCTACAGGACGACCATGACGACGAACGACGCACACGCCGGTCACGACCACGGGTCGCATGACCATGAGGCCCATGCGACCCATGACCATCCCGGGCATTCCCACGCCCCGGCGAGCTTCGGGAAGGCGTTCGCAATTGGCATCGCCCTCAATGTGGGCTTCGTCGCCATCGAGGCCACTTATGGGGTGCTGGCGAACTCGATGGCCCTGCTGGCCGATGCCGGACACAACCTCTCGGACGTGCTCGGTCTCGTCGTGGCGTGGATCGCGACGGTGCTGGCCAAGCGCGCCCCGAGCGCGCGGTACACCTACGGGATGAAGGGCTCCTCGATCCTGGCGGCCCTGTTCAACGCGGTGTTCCTGCTGGTGGCCGTTGGCGCCATCGCCTGGGAGGCGATCCAGCGCTTCGGCGAGCCCGCCCCGGTCGCCGGCAAGACCGTGATGATCGTCGCGGCGGTCGGCATCCTGGTGAACGGCATCACCGCCTGGCTGTTCGCCTCTGGTGCCAAGGGGGACATCAATATCAAGGGCGCGTTCCTGCACATGGTCGCCGACGCCGCCGTCTCGGCCGGGGTGGTCATTGCCGGCCTCGTGATCCTCTACACCGGATGGACCTGGCTCGATCCCGTCGTCAGCCTCGCCATCGTCTTCATTATCGTCTGGAGCACCTGGGGCCTCCTGCGCGACAGCCTCACGCTATCCCTCGCCGCCGTCCCGCCGGGCATCGACCCCGACGCCGTCCGCAGCCACCTCGAAGGACTTCCGGGGGTCGCGTCACTCCACGACCTGCATATCTGGGCGATGAGCACCACGGAGACATGCCTTACCGCCCATCTCCTAATGCCTGGCGGCCGGCCCGACGACGAGTTCCTCATGAAAACGGCCGTCGGCATCAAGGAACGGTTCGGCATCGGCCACACCACCCTGCAGGTGGAGACCAGCAGCGACACCGCCTGCATCCTCGCACCCGCCCACGTCGTTTGACCGGCATCGGGTGTATGAATGCCCCCGCGGACGGAACGGTGACGCCCATTGCAGGACGGAGGAATCGTTGATCCACGAAAACGGGGGCAACGCGGGTTCCGATGGTTCGGAACACGTCCTCCTCGTCGAGGATGACGACGGCCTGCGTCTGCTGGTCACCCGCCTTCTCCGCGAGGCGGGCTATCGTGTCACCGGTTGCAGAAGCGCCATTGAATTCTGGCGCCTCCTGCCTGCCGGTGGCGTCGACCTCGTCCTGCTTGACGTGATGCTGCCCGGGGCCTCGGGCCTTGACCTGCTCCGGGCGTTGCGCGCGAGGAGCACGGTGCCGGTGATCATGGTCAGCGCCCGCAACGAGGAGGCCGACCGGGTGCTTGGGTTGGAACTTGGGGCCGACGACTACGTGGCCAAGCCCTTCGGCCGGCCCGAGCTCCTGGCCCGTGTCCGTGCCGTCTTGCGCCGCGCCTCCATGGCACCCTCGTCGCCCTCGTCCCCGGTATCCGAGGTGCTCTCCTTCTCAGGCTGGAGGCTCGACATGCGCAGCCGCTCGCTCGTCGATCCCGAGGGGGCGGCCGTCGACCTCTCCGGCGCCGAGTACGACCTCCTCCTCGTCTTCCTCGAACACCCGGGGCGCGTGCTGGGCCGGGAGATGATCCTCGAACTGTCCCGTGCCAGGCTCGGGTCCCCCACGGATCGCAGCGTCGACACCCTGGTGAGCCGCCTGCGGCGCAAGCTCGAACCGCCCGAGGGCCTGCCTCCGGTCATCAAGACCGTGCGCGGGGCCGGCTACATGCTCGCCTCGAAGGTTGAGCGCGCTTGAGACGCCTGGCACCCTTGGCCCGCAGCCTGGAAGCCCGAACGGTCGCAGTCCTGCTCCTGGCCATCCTCGCCGTCCACGGCGGGGCACTGCTTCTCTATCGGCAATCCGCGACCGCCGCGGCGGACGATGCGTTCGCGCGGCAGGTCGCCAACCAGCTTACCCTGGCGCGCGAGGCGGTGCTCCGCCGCCCACAGACCGAACGCGACGCCGAGGCGAAGGCCCTGTCGTCCGCGCATTTCGAGCTGGGATGGTCGCCGACCTCGACCCTGCTCCCTGACAGGGCCGGCGACCCGGCGATGTGGTCGCTCAGGTCCCGGATGATCGCGTCGGAGCCGAGCCTCGAACCCGGTCTCGCACTCGCGATGGACAGTGGCCACGAGGCCCTTCATCAGGAGGACCTGGGCGGTGCGCTCGCCCTGGCGGACGGGAGTTTTTTGACCTTCCGCTCGGCCCATGCACCCGGCCTCGCACGGCTCGGATCGTGGGCCTACCTCGCGACGGCGATGGCCATCCTCGTCGGTGTCGCCGCCGTCGTTCTGATGCACCGGATCGCGGGACCGTTGCGCGACCTCACCCGCGCTACGGCCGAAATCGGGCACGGAAAGGTGGTCCCCGTGAGGGAAGCCGGCCCCGACGAGACCCGCGATATCGCCCGGGCCCTCAACGCGATGCAGGACCGCATCCATCGGCTGGTGACGGAACGGACCCAGGCCCTGGCGGCCGTCTCCCACGACCTGCGCACCCCCATCGCGCGGCTTCGCCTCCGCCTCGACGGGCTGCCCGAGGGCGGCGAGATCCGGGCGATGGGCTCGGACCTCGACGACATGCAGGCGATGGTCGATTCGACCCTGGCGTACCTTCGGGGCGACGCGGACCCGGAGCCGCGCCAGGTTGCCAACGTCGCGAGCGTCCTCATGAGCATCGCCGACACGTCCTCGGACGCTGGCCGCGAGGTCGCCTATGCGGGCCCTGGCCGCGCACTCGCGACGGTGCGCCCAGTTGCGCTGCGACGCGCGCTCGACAACGTCGTCGACAACGCCGTGCGTTACGGGACCCGCGCCTTTATTTCGCTCGACGTGGAGCCGGAAGAGCTGGTGCTCACCGTCGAGGACGATGGTCCAGGCATCCCGCCTGAAGAGGTCGCCCGCGCCTTCGAGCCGTTCACCCGCCTCGAAGCGTCGCGGAACCGCAACACCGGCGGCACCGGCCTCGGCCTGACCATCGCGCGCCGGATCGTCGAGGCGGAGGGAGGCGGCATCGCCCTATCCAATCGGTCGGGAGGCGGCCTTCGGGTCCGGATCTCCCTGCCGCGCGCCGGTCGCTGACACACTTCGTCACGAACCAGGCGTCCGGGTGTAAAACAGGGTCGCTATCTCAGGTCTCGAAGCGGCCGCACCGGCTGCCGAACCCCAGGGATCAGAATTATGAAGCGTACCATCGCCGCCCTTCTCACCCTCGGCCTACTAGCAGGCCTCTCGGCTCCCGCCTACGCCGCCGAGGACGGGCATGGGAACGCGAACAATCCCGAGCGCTCCGTGCCGAACACCGGCGGCGTGGCCGGTGGCCCGGCCCATCGCGACGACCCGCGCGAGAGCGAGGCCCGCGAGGTCGGCAAGGACGGCAAGCCCGTCCATTCCGACAAGGATGGGCACGCCCACGGTCACTCCCACGGCAAGAAGTGAGCGGACGACGCTGACCTCGGAAGGCCGGGAGGATGCACCGATGCGTACGCTTCCCCTCCTGGTCGTCTTCGCCTTCCTTGCCGTCGGCATAGGCTACGCCCTTGGCGGGGGATGACCGGTCCGCTCCCGCCCGACGGCTTCACGGTACGGTAGTGCCCTCCTCGGTGCCGTGAACCGCCCGCCTCGGCCTCGTGCCGGGGCGGGCACCCCTCCCGTGGTCCTTCCAGTCTCCGCCCGACCACGAAGAGCTGTTGCGCTTCCATGCCGTAACCCGCGTGGGTGCCGCCCTGCAGGATCGTCGTTTCGCGCACACGATCCCGCGTCGCACGAACTCCCTTGCCAAATATTCCCGAATTTCACCGGGAGCATTCGGATCGGTTTTCTCGATCCGTACGTTCCTGCGCAGTATTCGAGAGAGGGAGCCTCAACATGAAGACCAAGTTCGGAGCCATCGCCGCCATCGTGACCCTGGCCTTTTCGCCGGTCGCGGCCCTTGCGCAGCACATCGATGTCGGCCCGGGCGGCGTCAGGGTCCATGGCGACGGTCATGGTGAGCGCCACGGCGAGGGGCATCACGGGGACCGCCATGAACACCGCGAGGTCGTGCGCGAGCATCACCACCATGACGACCACCACGATGACCATCACGGCGGCGAGCGTCGCACGACGATCATCGAGCGTCACTGAGTTCTGCCGATCCGGGATCTCGTGAACCTGTTTCACGGCGTCCCGGATATCTTCATCCACGCTTCCATGAACGGCTGTTTCAGGCTATGGGGAACGTCGGTACTACGGCGAGCGCCGGCACCACCACCATCACCACGACGACTATTAAGGTTCGACCCTGCCAAAGGGCCATCCGGCATGTACGGGTGGCCCTGAATCGTTCATAAGGCGACCATGACCACGGGACCTCGGATCAGGGCCTACGAGACGATGCGCTGCTGGTGGGCGACCACCGTGCGAGTGCTCTCGCTCGTCTTGGTCCTGGCGCTCGTCGTCCCGGGCGCGATCCATTCCGCCGAGGCCCACCGGTCCGTTGGTCACGAACTGTCCGTGTCCGCACCAACCCTGGCAGCCGCCGTCGATCACTCCGATGCCTGCCCCGCCTGCCATGCCACCTGCGGCTGCCATCAGGCACTCAGCGTCGACGGGACGCCGGCCCTACCGCCCCGCGGGACGGGGCGTGCCTCCTACGCGACCGTGACCACACCCATCGGATCGGTCTCGCCCGACCGCCAACCCAGGCCGCCTCGCGCCTGAGGCGACGCCGCCACGTCCGTGGCGCGTCCCGGCCGGCCCCACACGGGTCACGGCTGCCTCTAATTCGCGAAATACCCAGTACGGGACCGTTTCCCGCCGCCTAAGCGGCCGTGCGACGTCCCGGTCGGAACCCGGCCCATTCCCATGCGTGCATTCCTTTCCGTGGCTTTCCTGGCCATCGGCATCGTCATCGGCGGTGCCTTCCCCCGTGTGTCCGAGGTCGTGCAGGGCGCCCTCGCGGCCGCCGGCCTCACGAACGCCCGGGCGACGCCCCCAACCAATGCGGCCGTTACCAGGCCGGTGACACCCGCAGCCGACGATGGGCACGGTCACGGCGACCATGGCCACGAGCATGCCGACGGCGAGCCCAAGCCTTCCGGCGAGCACAAGCACTCCGAGGGAGAGGCCAAGCCCGAAGCCGGTGGCCACAAGCACGCCGAGGGCGAGGCGAACGGCCACGACGAGGAGGGCGAGGGCAAGATCAAGATGACGGCCGAGCAGGCCGCCGAGCAGGACATCGAGCTGGCGATGGTCGAGGGCGGGATTCTCTCGCGCCATTTGCTGGTGCCCGGCACCATCGCGCAGGACGCCGACCGGATCGCACGCGTTCCCGTGCGGGTCGTCGGCACCGTGTCCGAAATGCGCAAGCGCCTCGGCGAGGAGGTCGCCAAGGGCGAGGTCGTGGCCGTACTCGACAGCCGCGAGGTCGCCGAGGCCAAGAGCGACTTCCTCACCGCGACGGTCAAGGCTGACCTGGAGAAGACGAACTTCGACCGCCAGCAGGCCCTCTGGGACAAGCGGATCTCCGCGGAATCGGCATTCCTGAACGCGAAGGCCGCCTACTCGGAGGCGACGCTCAGGGTCGATCTCGCGCGCCAGAAGCTGTCGGCCCTTGGCCTGAACGCCGCCGAGGTGGCGACGTCCGCCAGGAAGGACGAGACCACGCCGAACCTGTCGAGCCTACGCCGCTACGAATTGAAGTCACCCCTCGCCGGGCGGGTGGTCGAGCGCAAGGTCGACGTCGGCACCGCCGTGGGCAAGGAAGGCGACCCGGCCGACGTCTACACGGTCGCCGACCTGTCCTCGGTGTGGATCGAGCTCGCGGTTCCGACCACCGAACTCTCGAAGGTCCGCGAGGGTGCCAAGGTGACCATCGTCGGCGACGCCGCCGCCCGCGGCGAGGGCAAGGTGGTGTTCGTCAGTCCCATCCTCAACCCGGAGACGCGCTCGGCTCGGGTCATCGTCGCCCTGCCGAACAAGGACATGGCCTGGCGGCCCGGCACCTTCGTCACCACCGAGGTCGAGATCGCCCAGGACAAGGTCAAGGTGCGGCTGCCCAAGTCCGCCATCCAGACCATCGGCGGCGAGAAGGTCGCCTTCGTGCGGACCCCGGAGGGCTTCGAGCGCCGGGACGTGACTCTCGGCAGGGCCGACGATGACGCCTTCGAGATCCTTACCGGCCTCAATCCCGGGGAAGAGGTCGCTGTGGCCAACTCCTTTGTCCTGAAGGCCGAGCTCGGCAAGGCCGAAGCCGACCACGCGCACTGAGGGCGGCCATCATGATCTCGAAGATCCTTGACTTCTCTGTCCACCAGCGCTGGCTCGTGGTGCTTCTGTCGCTGCTGGCGGCAGGGTTCGGTGTGTTCTCGCTGACCAAGCTCCCCATCGACGCGGTGCCAGACATCACCAACAACCAAGTCCAGATCAACACCACGGCGCCCTCGTTGTCGCCGGTCGATATCGAAAAAATCATCACGTATCAGGTCGAGACGGCACTCGCGGGCATCAAGGGGCTGGAATACACCCGCTCGCTCTCACGAAACGGGTTCTCCCAGGTCACTGCCGTCTTCTCCGAGACGACGGACATCTACTTCGCCCGCCAACAGGTTGCTGAGCGCCTTCAGGAGGCTGAGGCGGCGATGCCGTCCGGGGTTGAGCCGCGCATGGGGCCAATCTCGACCGGGCTCGGCGAGATCTACATGTGGTCGGTGCACTACGCGAAGCCCGGGGAGCGCAAGGTCTCGCCCGTCGGTAAGCCCGGCTGGCAGTCGGACGAAAGCTATCTTACCCCCGAGGGCCAGAGGCTGAGGACAGAGCTCGAACGCACAGCCTATCTGCGCACGGTCCAGGACTGGATCATCCGTCCCCAGGTGAAGACCGTGCGGGGCGTGGCCGGCGTCGACGGCATCGGCGGCTTCGAGAAGCAGTACCATGTCCAGCCCGATCCAATGAGGCTGACCGCCCTCGACCTGTCATTCGCCGACATCGGCCGTGCGCTGGAAGCCAACAACGCCAACCAGGGTGCGCGCTACCTGGAGGACAACGGCGAGGGCTACGTCGTGCGCGCCGCTGGCCGCCTGGAGACCATGGAGGACATCGGTTCGGTCGTCGTGACCACGCGCGGCGGCGTGCCGGTGCGTATCTCCGACATCGCTGAGGTCCGTATCGGGCGCGACCTGCGCACCGGCTCGGGCAGCGAGGACGGGCAGGAAGTTGTCATCGGCACCGCACTGATGCTCATCGGCGAGAACAGCCGCACCGTGGCCGCCGCCGTCGATGCACGCATGACCGAGATCCGGCGCACGCTCCCGCCGGGTATCGAGGTCCAGACGGTCCTCAATCGCACCGTCCTCGTCGAGGCCACCATCCGGACGGTGGCGAAGAACCTAGCCGAGGGCGCCGCCCTCGTCGTCGTCGTCCTGTTCCTATTGCTGGGCAACATCCGCGCAGCCATCGTCACGGCGCTGGTCATCCCGGTGGCGATGCTGATGACCATGACCGGCATGGTCCAGGGCCGCATCAGCGCTAACCTGATGAGCCTCGGTGCCCTCGACTTCGGCCTCATCGTCGATGGGGCCGTCATCATCACCGAGAACGCCCTGCGCCACCTCGCCGAGAGACAGGCGGAGCTCGGGCGCAAGCTCGAACTGGAGGAGCGCCTCGCTACCGTACGGGCCTCGGCCGAGGAGATGATCAAGCCGAGCCTCTACGGGCAGGCCATCATCATCCTCGTCTACGTGCCGCTCCTGACTTTCACCGGGGTCGAGGGCAAGATGTTCGAGCCGATGGCGCTCACCGTCATCATCGCTCTGGTCGCGGCCTTCGTCCTGTCGCTCACCTTCGTGCCGGCGATGATCGCCATCGTCATCACTGGCCGGGTCACCGAGACCGACAACCTCTTCGTCCGGGCGATCAAGGCTGCCTACCGTCCGGTCCTCGGGGCCGCCCTACGCGTGCCCATGCTGTTCGTCGCGGCCGCGCTCGTACTCCTTGTCGGCGCCGGCTTCCTGTTCAAGGGGCTGGGGCAGGAGTTCATTCCGCAACTTGACGAGAAGAGCATCGCGCTAAACGCCCAACGCATCCCGTCGACCTCCCTGACGCAGTCGCAGGCGATGCAGTTGAAGGTGGAGCAGGCCATCAGCCGATTCCCCCAGGTCGCCTACGTCTTCTCGAAGACCGGCACCGCGGAGGTCGCCTCTGACCCGATGCCGCCGAGCTCGTCCGACACCTTCGTCATCCTGAAGCCGCAGGAGGAATGGCCCGACCCGGACCTGTCCAAGGCCGAGTTGCAGGAGCAGATCGAAAAGGCCCTCGGGGCGCTCGCTGGCAACGTCTACGAGTTCTCCCAGCCGATCCAGCTTCGCTTCAATGAGCTGCTGGCCGGCACCCGCGGCGACCTTGCGGTTAAGGTGTTCGGCGAGGAGTTCGAGCCGATGCTCAAGGCCGCAAACCAGGTCGCTACGATCCTGCGCGGGACCGAGGGCGCCGACGACGTCAAGGTCGAGCAGACTGCTGGCTTGCCGTTCCTAGAAATCAAGATCAACAAGACCGAGGCCGCACGCCTCGGCCTGAGCACATCGGCCATCCAGGAGGTCGTCGGCGCGGCTATTGGCGGCCGCGAGGCCGGAATGGTGTTCGAGGGCGACCGGCGCTTCCCCATCGTGGTGCGCCTGAACGACAAGGTGCGAGAGGATCGTGAGGCCCTAGAGAACATCCCGATCCCGCTGCTTCCCGGGCTCAACGGTCGAGCATCCTCCGTACTGCTGAAGCAGGTCGCCAGCTTCTCGGTAACAGAGGGCCCCAACCAGATCTCGCGCGAGAACGGCCGGCGCCGAGTCGTAGTCACTGCCAACGTGCGCGGCCGCGACATCGGCTCGCTCGTGGCCGAGGCCCAGGCCAAGGTGGCGTCTGGGGTCTCGCTCCCGGCCGGCTACTACGTCACTTGGGGTGGCCAGTTTGAGAACCTGGCCTCGGCGCGCCAGCGCCTGATGGTGGTGGTGCCGGTCTGCTTCTTCCTGATCTTCCTGCTGCTGTTCTCGGCCCTGAACTCGGCCCGGGACGCTCTCCTGGTGTTCAGCGCCGTGCCCCTGGCGCTCACCGGTGGCATCGCGGCCCTATGGCTGCGGGGCATGCCGTTCTCGGTGCCCGCGGCCGTTGGCTTTATCGCCCTGTCCGGGGTGGCGGTGCTCAACGGCCTCGTGATGCTGACCTACATCAAGCAGCTCATCGCCGATGGGCGTCCGCAGCGTGAGGCTATCCTGGAGGGCGCCATGACCCGGCTTCGTCCGGTGGCAATGACCGCCCTAGTGGCGTCCCTCGGGTTCGTGCCGATGGCGCTGGCGACCGAGACCGGTGCCGAGATCCAGCGTCCGCTGGCGACCGTCGTCATCGGCGGCCTTATCTCGGCGACCCTGCTGACCCTCGTCGTCCTGCCGGCCCTCTACGCCAAGTTCGCAGGGAAGATCGTCGTAAGGAAGGATCGGCCCATGCCGGTCCAACCGCACCTCCGGGCCGCCGAGTAGGAGGGCCGGATGAGTAAGAAGTTAGGTCGAGCCACGGCTCACTGGGGCGCTAAGGGTGGGCGTCGCAGACGCCACGTCAGGACGCATGTCCGTAAAGCGGCCCGGCATACGTTCTGGCTCGTGATGCTGGGCGTCCCGGCCTGCGTGTACCTTCTTTACTGCCTCTGCCACATCGGTGGGGAGCCGCATTTCCACCTGACCCCAACGAACCTCAGGCATCCTTAGGACAGCTCCCCGTGGGGGGACAACGCCTCGATGATGCGGCAGTCGGCGACCGACCCGCATCCGCATTGACCAATAACGTCGCGCAGTTCGTGGGCAAGCCGGGTTAGGTCGGAGAGTTTGCGCTCGACCTCCGCCAGGTGCGCGCGGGCGATGGTATCGACTTCGGTGCAGGAACGCTTGCGGTCGTCGGCTAAAGCGAGAAGCTCCCTGACCTGGTCCAGCGTGAAGCCAAGGTCCCGTCCACGTCTGATGAAGCCCAGACGACGCAGGTGCTCGGTACCGTAGAGGCGGTAATTGCCCGCCGACCGCGCCGGCGCCGGCAAAAGGTTGACCTTCTCGTACCAGCGGATTGTCTCAACGCTGGTGTTCGTCGCCGCCGCCAAATCGCCGATGGTCATGGAGGATGTGTGCGCCATGGCCTTGACCCTGTAGTTGCTACAGGGCGCATGTAGGTTCTCCGACCCGTCGGCACGAGGCCCAGGTCGACGGAGCTTGCCATGTCAGGGCCAGGAACCATGGGTGCGGTCCCCGCCGGTACCGCACTGCGCTACCGCGTTAAGGGCATGGACTGCCCGAGCTGCGCGACCAAGATCGAGACGGCCGTGACGCGCCTGCCCGGCGTCGGGGGCGTGCGGGTTAACTACACGGCCCAGGTCCTCGACCTTGTGCTCGACGAGGCTGCCACACCCCGAGCGGACCTGGAGGAGCGGATCACTGGTCTCGGCTACGGCGTCGCCACCCTGCCCACGGCCGCCGACCTCGCCCGTGCGCACGTCACCGGAGCGGACATCCCCGCCATTGAGGACGAGGAGGCGGAGCCGTCCGTCTGGCGCAGTCGCAAGGGCCTGCTGGCTCCGGCCATCGCCGGCCTGTTCGCTGCCGGCTTCCTCCTCGATCAGGTCCAACCGGGCCTAGCCGGTGAGTACGCCTACTGGCCCGGCGCGCTCCTTGGGCTCGCCTTCTACGGACGCCGGGCCATCGCCGCCGCGCGCAACGGCTCGCCGTTCTCCATCGAGATGCTGATGTCGGTCGCGACCGTCGGAGCTCTGGCCATCCATGCCGCCGAGGAAGCCGCGGTCGTGGTCCTGCTGTTCACCGTCGGCGAGATGCTCGAAGGCTTCGCGGCCGGCCGATCCCGCGCCGGCATCAAGGCGCTCGTGGGCCTGGTGCCGAAGACGGCGCGTTTGATCGAGGAGGACGGCGTCGTGCGCGAGGTGCCGGCCGCTTCCCTGGTGATCGGCCAGACCGTGCTGGTCCGCCCCGGCGACCGCGTGCCCGCCGACGGGGAGGTCACGGACGGCTCGTCTAGCCTCGACGAGTCCCCCATCACGGGAGAGTCCGTGCCCCGACCGAAGGAAATCGGGGACGCGGTCTACGCCGGCAGCGTCAACGCGGACGGCGCTCTGCAGGTCAGGGTGACCCGGATGCCGTCCGACAACACCGTCGCGCGCATCCTGCACATGGTGGAGGAAGCGCAGGCGTCGAAGTCTCCGACCGCCCGGTTCATCGACCGTTTCAGCGCCGTCTACACCCCCCTGGCGTTCGCCTTCGCCACGCTGGCGGCCCTCGGTCCACCCCTCCTGCTAGGGGCCGACTGGGGCACCTGGATCTATCGTGGGCTGGCGCTCCTACTGATCGCCTGTCCGTGCGCCCTCGTGCTCTCGACCCCCGCTGCCATCGCCTCGGGGCTGGCCGCTGGGGCGCGTCGCGGGCTCCTGGTTAAGGGCGGCGCGGCTTTGGAGACCATCGGCCGGGTCCGCACCGTCGCCTTCGACAAGACGGGGACGCTCACGGCAGGGCGTCCAAGGGTCACCGACGTCCTCCCATTTGCCCCGGACATGACGGATCGCACCCTGCTCGGGCTCGCGGCGACGGTGGAGGCCGGATCGAGCCACCCCATCGCTCGTGCGATCCTCGAACGTACGGAGGCCGACGCCATCCCCCTGCGCCCCGTACGCGATGCCCGTGCGGTTCCCGGCAAGGCCGTCCAGGCCACGGTCGCCGGTCGCACGGTCGCGGTGGCATCCCCGCGCCACGCCGCGACGCTGGCCAGCCTCTCGCCGGAAGCGGAAGCGACGGTGCAGGCCCTTGAGGAAGCCGGCAAGACCGCCGTCGTCGTGGTTCGGGACGGAGAGGCGCTCGGCGTCGTGGCGGTCCGGGACGAGCCCAGACAGGATGCGGCCGCCGGCGTCGCGGCCCTGCGCCGGCTTGGGGTCGAATGCGTGATGCTGACCGGCGACAACCGGCGCACCGGCGAGGCCATCGCCAAGGGCCTGGGACTATCGGTCCGGGCCGACCTGCTGCCGGCCGACAAGCTCGCCGAGATCGGCGCGTTGAAGGAGGTCGGCCCGGTCGCTATGGTCGGCGACGGCATCAACGACGCCCCCGCGCTCGCCTCCGCCAGCGTCGGCATTGCCATGGGCGGCGGCACAGACGCGGCACTGGAGACGGCTGACGCGGCCATCCTCAACGACCGGGTATCGGACGTGGCCGCCCTCGTGGCGCTGTCCCGGGCGACGCTCGGCAACATCCACCAAAACGTGGCCATCTCGCTGGGGCTCAAGGCCGTGTTCCTGGTGACGACGCTCGCAGGCATCACTGGGCTATGGCCGGCCATCCTGGCGGATACCGGGGCGACCGTCCTGGTGACGGCCAACGCCCTTCGCCTGCTCCGGGCTTGAGCCGATGCGTCTCATACGGGAAAGGGCCGGGTTCGGCGCCCTCGTCGTAATCGCTGTGACCGCGGCGGGCACCGACCTGTGGACCAAGGCGCTGGCGGTCGACAGGCTTTCCGACGAAACCGTGCACGCGGTACTGCCGATGCTCGACCTCAGGCTCGCGTTCAATCATGGCATCAGCTTCAGCCTGCTTCCGGCGCATGACGCGACGTCCTTGGTCGTCCTTCTTGCGCTTCAGGGAATGCTGACGGCCTACGTTGCCCGGTTGGCATTCCGCGCGACCGGAGCGTCGGAAGGAGTTGGTTTCGCCATCATGACCGGCGGTGCACTGGGAAACCTCATCGACCGATGGGTGGACGGCCGCGTCACGGACTTCCTCGACCTGCACCCGGCGGAGGTGCATTGGTTCACCTTCAACATGGCCGATATCTGGATCAGCCTCGGGGCCGCCTTGATAGCTTGGGAGGCAGTCGGCAAGCCGGGCGGGCCGAGACCACCAGCGCCGCTTGATCGGGCCGCCCTACGGGTCCCTTAACGGCGTCATTTCGGTCGTGCCCGTAATGGTCGAACGGCCTGGCCGCAGGCATGGACGATGCGGTCCTGCTAATTGAACGAATGCTGGGATGCGTCCGTCCCTTCAGTCAGGCGGAGGATGCGTTTAGGAAGAACGGCGCATGGGGTCCTATGCCTCGATGCCGGCCTCGCCCGCGACATGGTCGGGCTTCTCGACTTGACCGCGTCGCTGAAGCTGGAGGGCCACGACCCAGCACAGGACCGCCCAGGCCGACCCCACGCACCAGCCTGCCAGCACGTCGGTCGCGTAGTGGACCCCGACATAGACCCGGCTCAGCCCGACGACGACCGTGAGGAAGACGGCCAGCCCCATGAAGTACGCCTTCAGGCGAGCGCCCGCCGCCACGCGCGTCATGAGGGCGCCGAGTGTCAGGTAAGTCACGGCGGAGAGCATGGCGTGGCTGCTAGGGAAGCTGGCGGTGAACACCTGGATGCCGCCGGGGATCTCGGGTCGGGGCCGGTTGAAGAGGAGTTTCAGCCCGAAGCTGATGACCGTCCCGCCCAGGATCGATCCCACCACCAGGACCGCGGCCCCCTGCTTGCGGATCAGGAGCAGGTACCCTGCCACAGCCGCGATGAGGAAGCAGAGGACCACCATGCTGCCCAGGGAGGTCACGTCCCGGGCCATCTCGTGCAGCCAATCCGGTCCAATCGGACCAGCCGCGCCGGGTGGACGGAAGAAGTGGGCGACGCGGGTGTCGAACCCCATCGTGCCGCCCTCCATGACCTTGTCGGCCAGGAGACCAAACCCGAGGATGAGGGCGGCGACGCAAAACAGCGTCACGGGCAGACCGATCTCCCGCTTGCCGAGGCGCGCCATGATACCGGCACGGGCGGACGGAGAGGACTGGTTCATGCGCCCGAACTCCTGGATCGGTCCCTTGACGGTTGCTGGCTCGGGACACTCACCGCCTCATGCGGCAGAGCCGAAGAACCCGTTCGGATCCTCGCCCGTTCCCCCGCGGTGAGCGGCGAGCCAAGGAGAACCCGCACCTTTGTTGCCCGCAATGGTCGCATCCACGCCGAGATCCCTGTGGAGGAGGGCCTGAAACGTCGGATATCGACCCCGAGGCCTAGTGGTCGAAACCTGACGCTTGATACCGTCCGCTTCCGACCCAACTACGCCGTAAGAGCAAGCCAACGTATCTCTCGAAAGCAGACGTTGCAGTCGATCTCGCCGTGCGAGGGCATGATCTCGGATCTCCGCCTTTCAGAGTGGTGACGCCGCCGCATCATTCCTCTGACTGCTCCTGGGTGACGGCCGTATGCCGTGGTTGAGGACGAGTCGGCGGTCACGCTGACGTCACCAATCTTTTTCGTGTGTCAGTGGAATAGACGCGCCCGTTCGGCATCTCTCCCGATGCGGTCATGGTCGACCGCGGGAGACCTCACTCATGCACACCATGCTGATCCGCGCTGCCTTTGCGGCCTTCGCCTTCTCCGCCGCCGCCGCCCAGGCCGCTGCGCCTGCGATGACGGCCGAGACTGCCAAGGGGCCGGCGCTCGTCGATGCCAAGAGCATGACCCTCTACACCTTCGACAAGGACATGGGCGGCAAGTCGATGTGCAACGGCCCCTGCGCCGCCAACTGGCCGGCCCTGATGGCCGCCTCCGGCTCGGCTGCTAGTGGCGACTGGACGATGGTGACGCGGGACGACGGCACGATGCAGTGGGCCTACAAGGGCAAGCCGCTCTACACCTTCGCCAAGGATACGAAGCCCGGCGACATCACCGGCGACGGATTCCTCAACGGTGCATGGCACATCGCCAAGCCCTGATCGGTAAAGCCTCGTGGACGAGATCGCCGCCCTCATCGAACCGCAGATCCCAGCGTTGCGGCGCTACGCAGTCGCACTGTTGCGGGACCGCGAAGCGGCGGATGACCTCGTCCAGGACACGTTGGAGCGGGCGTTGTCCGGCTGGTCCGGACGTCGCCGCGACGGCGACCTGCGAGCCTGGCTGTTCACGATCGAGCGCAACCTGTTCCTCGGCACTGTTCGACGCCGGGGCCGGCGCGGCATCGATGTCGGCGCTGAGGCTTTGGAGCAGGTGCCCGATCCGGGTGCCGACCCCGAGGCCGTTATGGGGGCACGCGACGTGCTCACCGGACTCGACGCCCTGCCCGAGGAGCAGCGCTCAGTGCTACTGCTCGTCGCGGTCGAGGATCTGTCTTATGCGGAAGCGGCGCAGGTGCTCGGAGTACCGCTGGGCACGGTGATGTCGCGGTTAAGCCGAGCCCGGGAGCGGATGCGAAGTTTTCTGGAAACGGGCCGAACCGGCTTGTTGAGGAGGGTGAAATGAGCGGGGATCCACGCCCGGTCGGCGAGGACGACCTGCACGGCCTGATCGACGGTCGTCTCGAACCGGAGCGGCAGGCACTGGTCGAGGCATGGCTCAGGGGAAACCCCGCGCGGGCGGCCGAGGTCTCGGCGGATCGCGCCCTGCGCGAGCGCTTGCGTGCCCGCCTCGCGCCGATCGCCGAGGAGGCGATCCCGGCGCGGCTCCGGGTGGCCAACATCCGCTCGCGACATCGCCCGATAACCGGGCGCTGGCTTCCGGTCGCGGCTGCGGCCGTGCTCTGCCTCGCGGTTGGCGGTGCCGCCGGCTGGTTCGGCCATGCCGCGCGGCAGGTACCCACGGTCACGCTCGCGCGAACCGAGCCGGCGACCGACGACGCGGTGGCGGCCTTCCGCACCTACGTGGTCGAGGCGGTGCATCCAGTGGAGGTGCGCGCCGATGAGAAGCCACACCTCGTGACGTGGCTCTCGAAGCGCCTCGGCCGGGCGGTGACCACCCCCGACCTCACGGCCTACGGCTTCCGCCTGATGGGGGGCCGGCTGCTGCCGGCGGGTTCCGAATCCGCCGCGATGCTGATGTACGATGACGATCACGGCACCCGGCTGACGCTCTACAGCCGCGTAGGCGATGCGGATGGCCGCACGGTGTTCCGCTTCGCCCGCGAGGGCGACGTCGCCGCCTTCTCCTGGGTCGATGGCGGCATGTCCTACGTCGTCACCGGTCGCACCGACGAAGCGCGGCTTTTGACCGTCGCGCAGGCGGTTGACGCGCAGGTCCGTGGATTGCCGGTTCCGCCGCGGCAACCATGACCCTCGACCAACTCCGCATCTTCGTGGCGGTGGCCGAGCGGCAGCACGTAACCCGGGCTGCCGAGGCGCTGAACCTCGTGCAGTCGGCGGTCAGCACGGCGATCGCCAATATCGAGGGACGACACGCGACCAAGCTGTTCCATCGGGTCGGCCGCGGGATCGAGCTGACCGAGGCGGGACGCGTGTTCCTCGTCGAGGCCCGCGCGGTGCTCGCCCGGGCCGAGGCCGCCGAGCTGGTGCTCGCCGACCTCAGCGGCATGCGACGCGGGACGCTGGCCCTCTACGCCAGCCAGACCATCGCCAGCGACTGGCTGCCGCGCCACCTTGTCGCCTTCCGCCGGGCCTACCCTGAGATCGCCATCCGGCTGGCGGTGGGCAACACCACCGACGCTGCCGATGCGGTCCGCGCCGGGCAGGCCGAACTCGGCTTCGTCGAGGGGGCGCTGGACGACCCGACGCTCGCGAGCACCACCATTGCTCATGACCAGCTCGTCCTCGTGGTCGCCCCAGGCCATCCCTTCGCCGGAGCGACCGCCCTTGAACCCAAGGACCTCGCCGGGGCCGACTGGGTGCTGCGCGAGGGGGGATCGGGAACCCGCTCGGCCTTTGAGGCGGCGCTGGGTGCGGCCGGCCTCGCTGCGGCTCAACTCCAAGTCACACTCGAATTGCCCTCGAACGAGGCGGTCCGCGCCGCCGTCGAGGCCGGGGGCGGGGCCGCCGTGCTGTCCGAGACCGTGGTCGCCGCAGCGCTTCGAGCCGGGACCCTGGTACGGGCGGCGTTCGCCCTGCCGAGCCGGCCGTTCCGGGTACTGCGCCACAAGGAGCGCTACCGCAGCCGGGCCGCCGACGCGCTGCTCGATTTGATCGCAACGGCGGATGCCGAATGAGCGAGCCCGCGAAACCCGTTCCCCCCGACGACCCGCGGGTCAGGCTCGCCGAGGACCGCACGGTGCTGGCAGCCGAGCGCACCTTCGTGGCGTGGCTTCGCACCGGGCTCGCCTTCCTCGGCGTCGGCCTGGCCGCGCAGCGCTTCCTGCGAGAGGTGCTGGCGGTCTGGCCACTGAAGGTGCTGTCGCTCACGCTGATCGCCTGTGCGCTCGCCTCGTTCGCCGGCGCCGCATGGCGGGACCGAGCGATCCGGGCGCGACTCGCTCATGCCGAGATCCCGATGATGCCGCGCATCCTCACCGTCGGGGTTGCGGCCCTGCTCATCGCGATCTCGGGCCTCGCTGCCACCGCCCTGCTCTGGGCGTGACGGTCAGGCCACCGTTACCCGCACCCGGTGCCAGGCGGCGCTGAGGTAGCCCTTGTAGTTCCAGGTGTCGTCCGGCGCCGCAGGCTGGGTCTGGCCGGCGGAATCCCAGGCCCGTACCGCGAGTTCGTGCTCGCCGGTCGTCAGCTCGCGCTCGATCTCCCAGAACGTCCAGGCGTAGGGTGCGTCGGCGTCGCGGTCGATCCGGGCCTGCGCCCAGCTGCGACCGCCATCCGTCGAGACATCGACGCGGGCGACCGCGCGGTCACTGGCGATGGCGTAGCCGCGGATCGCGTGCCGGCCGGCCTTCAACGCCGCGCCGCGGGCGGGCTCGCAGATCGCGCTGTTGAGCGGCATCGCCTCGATGGTGATGCCGTGGGCGGGGTCCGCGGTCTCGGCGGTCACGTCGGGCGGAAACAGCTTGTAGTCGTCGGCCTGCATCGGGTTGTTGGAGGGGTGATCCTGCACCGTGATGCGGGCGAGCCATTTCGGGCTGCGGATGCCGGCAAAGCCCGGCACCACAACACGCAGCGGGTGACCGTGCTCGGGGGCGAGAAGCTCGCCGTTCATCGCGAAGGCGAGCAGCGTCTCGGGGGCGAGAGCCTTGGCGAGCGGGATCGAGGCGCCGAAGCGCGTGTCCGTATGGGCGATCCGGTCGTGGCTCTCGAAGGCGACGTGACGTGCGCCCCCCGCGTCGAGGCCGGCCGCGCGCAGCACCTCGGCGAGGCGCACGCCGGTCCATTCCGCGTTGCCGATGGCGCCGGGCGCCCACGGGTCGCCGGAGACCGGCGCCACCGCCAGCATGTCGGCCCGGCGGTTGCCGGCGCATTGCATCACCGCCGTGACGGTGACGGGCGCGAAGCGTTCCTTGAGATCGGCGAGCGAGAGGTCGAGCGACGTCGCGACCATCCCGTCGATAATCAGGCGGTAGCTGTCGGCGTCGAGGTCCGGGATGTCACCGTGGCTGCGGACGTAGAAGTCGGCCTGATCAGTCAGGAAGGCCGCGCGCAGGCGATCGAGCGGCGGCTCGGCGTTGTAGGGCGCCTTTCCGTGGACGATGAGGCGGTCCTTGCGCTGGAACAGGCCGAGCATGGGGTCTTTGTCCTGCGTTCGTGACGTGTCGACATCGGGAACGCGCCGGGAGCCGAGAAGGCACCCGGCGCGCGACGCCTCAGGGCTTCATGGTCGAGATGACCGCGTTCTTCGCCCGGTCCACCACGGCGACGCTAAGGTCGCGGTTGAGGACGTAGGCGTGGGCGTTGTCGGCCGAGAACGCGATCGCCTGGCGCGGCTCGTTCAGGCCGGTCACCGTGGCGACGACCTTGAGGGTGCCGGTGTCGATCACCGACAAGGAGTTGTCCTTGAGATTGCCCGAATAGACGAAGCGCCCGTCCGGGGTCAGCGCGGCGCCGTAGGGGTCCTTGCCCACCGCCACCTCGGACGTGACCTTACGGGCGGCGACATCGACCACGCCGATCGTGTTGCGGCCGCTGTTGGCGGCAAACAGCGTCTTACCGTCCTTGGTGATCGAGATGGCGCGCAGCTTGTCGAACCCGGCGATCTCGCCGGTGATCTTGTTGGTGGCGGTATCGACCAACGTGATCTTGTCGCCGAGGAAGTTCGTCACGAACACGGTCTTGCCGTCCGGCGACAACTTCACGCCCTGGCGCGGCTGCGCGAAGCCGGGGATCACAGCCTCGGCGAGCATGGTCCTGGTGTCGAACACGGTCAGCGTGCTCGCGGCCTCGTTATTGACGTAGAGCTTGGTCCCGTCGGCCGAGAGCACCGTGCCGAACGCGCCGGGGCCCGCGGCGAGAACGCCGGCTTCCTTGCCGGTGGCGGTCTCGTAGACCGTGATCCGGCCGGTGCCGCTGTCGGAGACGTAGAAGCGGGCGCCGTCCGGCGCGAACACGATGTTGCGCGGGGTCACGAAGCCGTCGAGGCGGCGCAGCACCGTGCCCTTGGCGACGTCGTAGACGATGACGGCGCTCTCTTCGCTGTTCGACACAGCGGCGACCGTACCGGCGGCGTTCAGCGCCAGCGCGTTGTTCTTGATCGCCCCGTCGAAACCGGCGGCGAACCCGGGCTGGCCCTGGGCGAGGAGCAAGGCGGCTCCGGCGACGAGGGCGCGCAGGCTGGTGCGGATATGGGTCATGAAGCGTGTCTCTCGGGCATGCGCGCTCGTTCGGCGGCCGGGGCCTGCCGTGAGGGCTGGTTCGAAATCGGAAATCCGTCGTGCAAGGCCGGGCCGGCCGTGCATCGCCCTGAGGAGACGCCGGAAGGCGCGGTCTATTCCCCGAGGCCGGCGAAAAAAGCGCGGCGGCCTCGGGAATCGGGGGTTCAGGGCGTCGGCTTCAACGCCGTGAGGTAATCGATGATGGTCTGCACGTCGGCCTGATCGACCGGTGCCTTGTAGACGTGAA
Source organism: Methylobacterium marchantiae (assembly GCF_022179405.1). Taxonomy (GTDB): domain Bacteria; phylum Pseudomonadota; class Alphaproteobacteria; order Rhizobiales; family Beijerinckiaceae; genus Methylobacterium; species Methylobacterium marchantiae. Next base: position 32,434 of record NZ_BPQT01000019.1, on the reverse strand, counting down.
CCATCTTGTTCACGGTCTCGGTCCACTGCGCCTTGGTGAGCTTGGGCTGGGTCAGCACCATCCCGGCCGAGTGGCAGGCAAGGCAGTTGTTGTTGACGGCCTCGGCCCCCGGCCCGTCGGGGAAGATCCGGTCGGAGGTCGGCATCGCAATGGATTGCGAGGTGAAGCGCATCGGCTCGGGGGCCGGGGCGGCGAGCGCCACCAGAGGAGACAAGGCGAGCGCGGCGATGAGGGCCGCAGGGCGGATCGGGTTCATGGCTGGTCTCCTCAAGCGGCCTGGAAGGACACGGTCTCTATGCCGTTCTGCATGAAGCCGTTGGCGTTCCAGACCTGGTCCATGCCCTGGGCGACGCCGTTGGTATTGGTGCAGCGGACCTTAACCGCATGGGTGCCGGCGGCCAGCGCCGGCAGGCTGCCGTCGAAGCGGCGGAAGCTGTAGGGGCCCTCGTCCGCGCCGAGTTGCGCCGGAAACCACGTCGCCCCGCCGTCTCCGGAGAAGTCGACCGCCTTTACCCCGCAATCGCCGCCGAAAGCGATGCCGCGAAGGGCCACCGGCGTTCCGGCCGCCACCTTGGCGCCGTCGGTCAGGTTGGTGACGAAGGAGCGCGGCACCATCCTGTTGATCGGCACCGTCTTGAAGCCGGTCTGGCCGGGCTTGATGTTGGCGCCCGGCACGTCCGGGATGCGGTAGGCGGTCTTCATCCAGTACCCGTCGTCGGGCTTGTCCAGCACCTCGATGTCGGACAGCATCTTGACCCAGTAGGTCGAATACCAGCCCGGCACCACGAGGCGGAGCGGGAAACCGTTGAGCAGCGGGAGCTGCTCGCCGTTCATCGCGTAGGCGATCATCACCTCACCATTGTTGGCGTGGTCGAGATCGAGCGACTTCTTGAAGTCCGGCGCGTCGTCGACCACGGGCTCGTCGAGGCCGTTGAAGCGCACCTGCACGGCGCCGGACTTCACCCCAGCGCGTTCGAGCACGTCCTTGAGGCGTACCCCGGTCCAGCGGGCGTTGCCCATCGAGCCGTTGGCCCATTGCGCGCCGGGCACCCGCGGCTCGAACAGCCCGCGTGAATTGCCCGAGCACTGGTTCACCGCGGCGATCTCGAAGCGCGGCAGGCCGGCGATGGCGTCGAGCGAGAGCGAGAGTTCCTTATCGACGTGGCCGTGGACCTTAAGACGGAAGGTGCCGGCATCGACTTCGGTCGGGATCGAGGCCCAGTGCCAACGGACGTAGAAGCGGTCGTTAGGGGTGAACACGCCCTCGTCGAACACCGAGAACGGCGTCTCCAGCAGCGGCGGATGGGTGCGTTGAAGGATCATCTCGGCCTTGCCCGGAAAGGCGGTGGTCAGCGCCCGCTCGTCCGGGCCGCCGGGCAGCGGAAGCTTCACCGAGCCCGCGGCCCAGGCCGGCATGGCGGCGGCGAGGCTGCCGACCCCTAGGCCACCCAGGACGAGGCGGCGGTTCAACGGTTCGTGCAGATGGCGCATGATGTCTCCCTGGAATCGTTTGTTGGGCCGCGTCGGCCGGTCGCTGGATCTCGGTGTCGCCGTCGGCGGACGGCATTGGCGTCGGTCGGGACGGTTCGGTCTCGCCGCCGGAAACTCGGGTCGTCGATCCATGTCATCCCGGCAAAGAGGCGTCCTCTCCGTGAACGAGATGCTACAGCGAGATGATTATTCCACCCAATGATCGTTAGAGATCTGAACGATCTCCGATTGCGATCATCCGAAGATTTCCGATCTCCGATCAATGGCGGGCGGCCGGATCAGATGATCGTCAGCCAGGCGGTGCCGACGGCGGCGACAGTCAGGGCGACCGTCCAGAACAGGACCCAGCGCATATGACCGCTGGTCTCGCCCTGCCGGGCCTCGTCAGTGGTCTCGAAGGTGGGTCGGGTCATGATGGATCTCCCTGTCATTCGGGTGTTCGAAGGCTTCACGTGCCGCCGGACGGATGCCCGGCGGCCAAGGGGGCGCTGTCAGCGACCGATCAGTTCCCGCGCCGGGCCGCCGGTCTCCTGGCCGCGGCCACGGGCGTAGGCCGGGAGTGCCGGGTTCTTGGCGTTGGCGCCATCGGCGTCGCCGTAGATCGGTGCGGATGGGCTGGTGATGAAGCGGACCTGCGGAGCGCGGAGGCCCTGGGCCTGCGAGAGGCCCGTCATGCCGACGAGGGCGGAGGCGGCGAGGGCGACGGCAGCGATCGTACGGGTCATGGTCGATATCCTTCTGGTCGGGTCGTCACGTCGGTTCGTGATGACAAGAAGGTAGCGGCCGACAACCATTCATACTAATGGTTTGATTAGCTAGTTTTAATCGATTGTTTTGATGATTAAGCGCCGCTTGCGAGTTGATGTTTATCGCGGCGGCGCGCGATGCGGGGTCGTGCTAGAGCCGGTGCGTTGACCCTCCGAAGCCCAAGAGCGCCCCGTGTCCGAATCCAGTCTGCTGGCGATCAGCACAGGCCTAAAGCCGCTCTCGCGCCTCCAGCATCCGCGGGACGTGATCCGACAATTCACGCCGAACTGGTTCACCGTGGTGATGGGCACTGGCGTGGTCGCCTTGGCCCTCGACCGTCTGCCGGAGACGCATGCCCTGCTGGCCCCTGTGCCGCTCGGGCTCTGGCTCGCCTCCGTCGTGCTTTTCGCCACCTTCTGCCTAGTCTACGGCGCGCGCTGGATCTTCTACTTCGATGGCGCCCGACGGATCTTCGGACACTCGACGGTGTCGATGTTCTTCGGGGCGATCCCGATGGCACTGGCGACGCTGCTGAACGGGCTGCTGATATTCGGTCCGCCCTATCTCGGCGCAGAGACCGTCCGAATCGCACTGCCACTGTGGTGGTTCGACGTGGCGCTCGCTCTGATCTGTGCTGTCGCGATCCCCTACCTGATGTTCACCCGTCAGGAGCACCGCATCGACCAGATGACGGCCGTATGGCTGCTGCCAGTGGTGACAGCCGAGGTCGTCGCCGTCTCCGGTGGCCTGCTCGCTCCAGCCTTGAGCGGCGAGAGCCAACAACTCGCCGTCATCGTCACGAGCTTCGTGCTCTGGGGCGTCTCGGTCCCGCTGGCGCTGAGCATCCTGGCGATCCTGGTGCTGCGCATGGCGCTGCACAACTTGCCACCGCGTGAGATGGCCGCATCGAGCTGGCTCTCCCTCGGTCCGCTCGGAACCGGGGCGCTCGGCCTGCTCGTGCTGGGGCAGGCCGGTGGCCCGATCCTCGCGGCAGGCGGTTTTGCCGGCGCGCCCGAGATCCTCAGGATCACGGGCCTGATCGGCGCGCTGATCCTCTGGGGCTACGGCGCCTGGTGGTTTCTGCTCTCGCTCGCCGTCACCGTGCGCTACCTACGCGCCGGCGTTCCGTTCAACCTCGGCTGGTGGGGCTACATCTTCCCGCTCGGCGTCTATGCCCTGGCCACCCTGCGGATCGGCGAAGTGACGGCACTCAGCGGGTTCGCCTGGCTCGGAGCGGGCCTCGTCGGCCTGCTGACCCTACTCTGGCTGATCGTGTCCGTGCGCACGTTGCGCGGGGCCTATCGCGGGGAGCTCTTCGTCTCGCCCTGCCTCGCCGGGGCCTGACCGGGCCTCGGGCGCATCCGATCGGTTCAAGCGAGGCCCAGCACGCGGATCAGACCGAGGCTGACGGCGCCGAGTGCGACGAGCGAGGCGACCACCGCCAGGGTCACCCGCGCCCCGGCCTTGGCGACGCTGCGCACATCGACCCCGAGGCCGAGCGCCGCCATCGAGACCACGGTGAGCAGATTGGCGGTCTCCGACATCGGCGCGAGCGCGACCTGCGGAACCAGCCCGGCCGAGCGAAGGCCCGCGAGCGCCAGGAAGGCGAGGATGAACCACGGCACCAAGCGGTGGATCGCGAGGCCGGCGCGAGCAGGGCGGTCGCCAGCGGTGACGCCGGGGGCGGCCTCGTCGGTCTCCTCGCGCAGCCGGCTTGCGCCGAGCGAGAGCATCAGGACGACCGGGCCTAGCATCAGCACCCGGACGAGCTTCACCAGGGTTCCGACCTGGACGCTGAGCGCCGCGACCGGCGCGGTGGCGGCGAGGACTTGCGGAACAGCGTAGACGGTGAGGCCGGCGAGCACGCCGTACTGCATCGGCGACAGACCGAGCAGCGGCACCAGCAGCGGTAGGCCGAGCACCACCAGCACGCCCAGCACCGCGGTGAAGGCGATGGAGGCGGCGACGTCCTCGCCGTCGGCGCCGATCACCGGTGCCGTGGCCGCGATCGCCGAGTTGCCGCAGATCGAGTTCCCGCAGGCCACGAGGATCGCCATGCGCGGATGCAGCCCGAGCGCTCGGCCGATGCCGTAACTCGACAGGATCGCCACCGCGACGACGCCCGCAATGCCGAAGAGCAGGCCCGGTCCGGCGGCGAGGATCGTCGCGAGGCTGAGCGACGCCCCGAGCAGGACGACCGCGATCTCCAGCACGGTCTTGGCCCCGAAGGCGATGCCGGGAAAGAAACGCTGCGACGGGGTCCAGGCGGTGCGAATCGCGCTCCCGAGCAGGATCGCCAGTACCAGGGCTTCGAGCCAAGCGCGACCGAACAGATGCGCCTCGACGGCCTCGAAGCCGACCGCTGCGGCGGTGACCGCCACGCAGAGGCCCAGTCCCGGAAGGATGGCTCTCGTGCCGGCCAAGGCGTGCATCGATCGAGGGTGGGAGAAAAGTCTGGGCGCGGACATGGATGGCTCCGATGTGATGCCGGAGGATCCCAGGGCCCGTTCATTCACTCCAACGGAATGATTAGATGCTTGCCATCACTGAAATAGATGAAAGCAGGACCCCTTCAGAGTTTGCGGAGACCCATTGTGGAGGGCCGACAGGCGGATTCACCCGTCGATCCAGCGGGCCTTGATCGTCGTGTCCGCAGCAAGCTCATAGATCCTGACGGAGCCCGTCGCGAGTTCAAGGTGCTCGACCTCCGCGGGGCTCAGGTCTTCAAGCGCCATGACAAGCGCCCGCAGGCAATTGCCGTGGGCGACGACGAGCACGTCTCCGCCCATAACCGCCGGCTGGATGGTTCGGAGGTAGCATGGGACGATGCGGGCGACGGTATCGCGCAGGCTCTCACCGTTCGGCGGCGCCTCGGCGTAGGAGCGGCGCCAGGTCTCGATCCGCTCCGCCCCCCAGCGCGCATCGGCGGCGATCTTGTCGAGCCCGCTGAGGTCGCCGTAGTCTCGCTCGTCGAGCGCGGCGAAGCGTTGGGGGACCAATCCGGGTTGCCCGAGCGCATCGAGAATAAGCCGGCCGCTCACGATCGCCCGCGTCAGCGTCGAGGTGAAGGCTGCGGAAAAGCGCCAGCTGCGCTCGGCCAAACGCCGCCCGGCTGCCTCGGCTTCCATCCGGCCCTGCTCGGTCAAGGGCGAGTCCAGCAATCCCGTGAACAGGCCGGATCGGTTGGCTACGCTCTGGCCATGCCGGACCAGCACGAGATGTCGCGTGACCGGGGCTTTGCAATCGTGAATCACGCTGTCTCCCGAGGCAGAGCACTTTCGTGCCGGTCGCATCGCCTCTGATGATGTCGGCATCCGACTTCAACGAACTTCGACCATGCGATGGGTTGGACCGTTCATCCGGAGTCGGCGGGTCATCCTAGGTCCGCTTAAGAACGTCTCGCGACTGAAAGCAGCCAAGCTGCTTCCCACCCCAAGCTGACCTCGCGAATGGGTACCAAGCGTCAGATTTCAACCACTAGGGGCCCGCATCCACGGGACCTACGGAAACGGCGCTAGGCAACCATGCTCCGATGGCGCAAAAGAAACCTATGTTATGCGGCAACCTACCGGCCAGGCCGGCCTTTGGTATCCATGCCCCTGCCTGACCCCGCCGATGCCCCCCATGTCCTCGTGGTCGACGACGACGCCCTCATCCTGATGGATGTGTCCGACATCCTGGAGGATGCCGGTTTCGTGGTTCTTGAGGCGATGGACGTCGCCCAGGCGACGCGGGTGCTCGACGAGCACCATGGCAAGGTGCAGCTGCTGTTCACGGACGTGCAGATGCCCGGGCCGGACAACGGCTTCGACCTGGCGCGGCGGACGGCCGTGACGTGGCCCCACATCGCCATCGTGGTCGCCTCCGGCAATGTGCGACCTGAACCCGGGGACCTGCCCGATGGGGCGACGTTCATCGGGAAGCCGTTCAGCCCCTCCTTGGTCCGGCACCACGTGCGCGAGACGATGCCGTCGGAGAAGCACCCCGGGCCCCTTCGGAGGTAAGCCCGGGATCGGTTGGCCGGAGCCCCATGCCTCCTACCGGCTCTCCTCGATCATCGACCGGATGCGAGCGACCCTCGATGTCGGGTTAGGCGAGGTCTTCGAGAATGTCGGAGACCAACATGCCTAACCGTCGGCTCGTCGTCGACCACCAGCATGGTCTCGTCCTCGTTGTCATTCCGCGGCCAAGGGCATCGTGTGCCCCTCGACGGGTTCCGGCTGCATGTCGGATCTCGGCAGTCCCCATCCCTTCACCAGCCCGTATACCGCCGGGATCACGACGAGGGTCAGGACGGTCGACGACACCATGCCGCCGATCATCGGCACCGCGATGCGCTGCATGACCTCGGAGCCCGAGCCGGTGCTCCACAGGATGGGCAACAGCCCGGCTATGATGGCGACCACGGTCATCATCTTGGGCCGCACCCGCTCGACCGCGCCGACCATGATCGCCCGCCTCAGGTCATTTCGCGATAGGGCGCGCCCATCCCGCTCGCACTCCGTCCGGATCTCGGCCAGCGCATGGTCGAGGTAGACCAGCATGATCACCCCGGTCTCGGCGGCGACCCCGGCGAGCGCGATGAAGCCCACGGCCACGGCGACCGATAGGTTGAAGCCCAACCACCACATCAGCCAGACGCCGCCCACCAGTGCGAAGGGCAGCGACAGCATCACGATGAGGGTTTCAGTCAGCCGGCGAAAGTTGAGGTAGAGCAGCAGGAACACGGTCAGGAGGGTCAGGGGCACCACGATCTTGAGCCGGGCCGTGGCGCGGTCGAGGTACTCGACCTGCCCGCTCCACTGGAGGGTGGTCCCGGGTGGCAGGCTCACCTCGCCGGTAACAGCCGCCCGTGCATCGGCCACGTAGCCGCCAAGGTCCCGTCCCGAGACATCGACGTAGATGAAGACCGCGAGTTGCCCGTTCTCGGTCCGGATCTGGGTCGGCCCCCGGGTCAGTGCCACCTTGGCGACTTCGCCCAAGGGGACCGTGCCTCCGCCCGCGATGGGCACCTGCACCTCGGTCGCGATGGATTGTGGGCTCGACCGGAAGGCGCGCGGGTAGCGCACGTTGACGGTGTAGCGCTCGCGGCCCTCGACCGTGTTGGTGACGCTCTCGCCGCCGAGCGCCATGGCGATCACGTCCTGCACGTCCCCGACCGATAGGCCGTAGCGGCCCAGAACCTCCCGGTCGGGCGTGATGTCGAGGAAGTACCCGCCCTGGACGCGCTCGGCATAGGCGCTCGACGTGCCCGGCACCGCCTTCACCACCGCCTCGACCCGGCGGGCGACCTTCTCCATCTCGGCGAGGTCGGTTCCGAGCACCTTGATGCCGACGGGGGTCCGGATGCCGGTGGCGAGCATGTCGATGCGGGCGCGGATCGGCTGGGTCCAGGCATTGGAGACACCGGGGAACTGGAGCGCGGCATCCATCTCGGCTTTGAGGCTCGCCAGCGTCACGCCCGGGCGCCACTCCGCCTTCGGCTTCAGGTTGACGATGGTCTCGAACATCTCGGAGGGCGCCGGGTCCGTCGCGGTCGCGGCCCGTCCGGCCTTGCCGTAGACGGACAGGACTTCCGGGAAGCTCTTCAGGATGGTGTCCTGTCTCCCTAAAAGCTCGCCGGCCTTGGTCACCGAGATGCCCGGCAGGGTGGTCGGCATGTACATCAGGGTGCCCTCGTCGAGATCGGGCATGAACTCGGACCCGAGTTGCAGGGCCGGCCAGACCGAGGCGCCGAGAACGCCCAGCGCGATCAGGATGGTCAGCACCCGCGCCCGCAGGACCCCTGCGATGATGGGACGGTAGAACCAGATCAGGAGCCGGTTCACCGGGTTGCGGTGCTCGGGCACGATGCGGCCGCGCACGAACAGCACCATCAGCGCCGGAACCAGCGTCACCGACAGCACCGCCGCCGCCGCCATCGCGAACGTCTTGGTGAAGGCCAGCGGCCCGAACAGACGCCCTTCCTGGCTTTCCAGGGTGAAGATGGGCAGGAAGCTGACCGTGATGATGAGGAGCGAGAAGAACAGCGAGGGACCGACCTCGGAGGCGGCCTCTATCAGGACCTGGACCCGGGGCTTGCCAGGGTCCGCCCGCTCCAGGTGCTTGTGGGCGTTCTCGATCATGACGATGGCGGCGTCGATCATGGCGCCGACCGCGATGGCGATGCCGCCCAGGCTCATGATGTTGGCGCCCAAGCCCAGCGCCTTCATGCCCGCGAACGCCATTAGGATGCCGACCGGCAGCATCAGGATCGCGACCAGCGCACTGCGGACGTGGAGCAGGAACACGACGCAGACGAGGGCGACGATGGCGCTCTCCTCGATCAGGGTCCCCTTGAGCGTCTCGATGGCCGCCTCGATGAGGTGCGACCGGTCGTAGACAGGCAGGATCTCGGTGCCCTTGGGCAGGCTCGCGGCGACCTCGGCGAGGCGCGCCTTGGCACTCGCGATAACGTCGAGGGCGTTGGCCCCGAAGCGCTGGAGGATGATGCCGCCGGCGACCTCGCCCTCCCCGTTCATCTCGGTGATGCCGCGGCGCTCGTCGGGACCGAGCTCGACCCGGGCGACGTCCTTCACCCGCAGGGGCGTGCCCGCCTCTGTCTTCAGGACGATGCTCTCGATGTCGGCGATGCTCTTGAGGTACCCGCGGCCACGGACGACGAACTCGAACTCGGAGAGCTCGACGGTGCGGCCGCCTACGTCGGCGTTGCTCGCCCGGATCGCGTCCCGGAGCTTCGCCAGGGTGATGCCCTGCGCCCGCAACCGGCTCGGGTCGACGACCACGTTGTACTGTTTGACGAAGCCGCCGACGCCTGCGACCTCGGCCACGCCTTCGGCACGAGAGGCCCCGAAGCGCACGACCCAGTCCTGGAGCGAGCGGAGCTCGGCCAGCGTGCGCTCTTTGGCGACCACGACGTACTGGTAGACCCAGCCGACCCCGGTCGCGTCCGGTCCCAGCGTCGGGGTCACCCCCGCCGGCAGGCGCTTGGCCACGGTGTTTAGGTATTCGAGCACCCGGCTCCGGGCCCAGTATGGGTCGGTGCCGTCCTCGAAGATGACGTAGACGAACGAGACCCCGAAGAACGAGAAGCCGCGCACGACCTTCGACCGGGGCACCGTCAGCATGGCGGTAGTCAGCGGGTAGGTGACCTGGTCCTCGATGACCTGTGGCGCCTGCCCGGGGTACTCGGTGTAGACGATGGTCTGGACGTCCGAGAGGTCCGGGATCGCGTCGAGCGGCAGGGTCCTCAGGGCGTAGAGCCCGGCCCCCACCGCGAACACCGTCCCGATCAACACCAGAACCAGATTCCGGGCCGACCAGCCGATGAGCCGGGCGATCATGGCGCCCTCCCATCGGCCGCCGCCTGCGGACCTGGTTCTACCTTCGGCTCGGAGAGACCCTGCAGCGCCGCCTTGAGGTTGCTCTCGGCGTCGATGAGGAAGTTGGCGGCGGTCACCACCCGGTCGCCTGCCGCGATGCCCTCCCGGACTTCGACGTAGCCGTCGCCGCGGGCACCGAGCTTGACCGGGCGCGGCTCGAAGCGGCCCTCGCCCTTGTCGAGCAGGACGACCTGCCTGGTTCCGGTGTCGATGACGGCGTCGTCGGGGACGGCGACCACGGGCTTGGCGTTCCCGGTCGCGATCTCGACGTCGCCGTACATCCCGGGCCGCAGGTCGCCGTTGAGGTTCGGCAACTCGATGCGCAGGCGGGCCGTCCGGGTCCCCATGGCGAGGTGCGGATAGATCCGCGTCACCGTGCCAGTGAAGGTCCGGTCGGGAAACGTCCGGGCACGCACGGTCGCCGTTTGGCCCTCCGCCACGGACGCCAGGTCGCGTTCGGTCACGTCGACGAGCACCCATACCCGGGTATGGTCGACGAGCTTGAACAGGGTGTCGCCGGACTTGGCGCGCATGCCGTCGGAGACGTTGCGCTCGACCACGACGCCGTCGCGTGGCGCCGACCACGTGATGGTCGCCGGCACTTTTCGGGATCGCTCGATCTCGTCGATGGCCTCGGGCGGGATGCCGAGGTTCTCCAGTCGGCGCCGGGCGCCCTCGTAGCCGATGCCGGTGAGGTACTGCGCGGCGGCCGCGTTCATCTCGGGCGAGAACAGGCGCATGAGCGGCTGGCCCTTGTGGACGTGGTCGCCGGTGGTGACGGCCTCGACCTTCTCAATGAAGGCGTCGGTGCGCATCGCGATGACCGAGATCCGGCGCTCGTCCTCCTCGATGGTTCCAGGAGCCCGCACCGGCATGGATAGGACGCGCCGTGCAGCGACCTCCGTCCGGACGCCGGTTCGCTGGACCTTGCCGGGCGAGAGGGTCACGGTGCCGTCGTCGGTGTCCTCGCCCTCGTAGACGGGGAGGTAGTCCATCCCCATCGAGTCCTTTTTCGGAATCGGCGAAGTGTCCGGAAGGCCCATCGGGTTGCGGTAGAAGCGCACCTTGCGGGCGCTCGCGGGCGTCTTGGCCTGAGCCATGGCCATGTCGCCGTGGCCGGCGTCAGGCATGGCTTCCGCCTCTTCGGGTTCGTCGAAGCGCACGTCCTCGCTGGCGTGGACGGCGCGGTAGTCGCGACCGTCCGCCGTCTGTTTGGGTTCGGAGGCGTAGTCCGGCTTCCCGTCCGGGTCTCGGTAGTAGACCACCGAACCCGTCGCCTTGATCGGAGCCTGCGCGGGCATCGGGGAGGCCGGCCGTGCACCCGGCAGCCAATGGGCGAACCCGGTCCGCGCCTGCTGGACGAGCGCCGGCACGGGGCTGCCCTCATGCCCCGCGCCATAGCCCAGCCCCCCCGCCGCGAGCGCGGCGAGGGTCCCGGCCAGCCATGCCGTCCGGCTCACTTGGTGGCCTTGAACACCAGCTTGTTCTCGACGGTGCCGGTCTCGCCTTGGACCTTGGCCCCGAGCGAGAGGCGCCAGCCGCCGGCCATCGTCAGCTTCGCCTTGAACCGGTAGAGGCCCGGCTCCGGCGAGGGCAGTTGCTCGATCTTGGAGGTCATCTCCTCCATGCTGTCGGGCGCCATATCGATGCGCTTGGCGAAGATGACGGCGTTCGGCACGGGCTTGGACGTGCGCTTGTCGACGAGGCGGACGTCGAGGATGGCCTCGCCCTGCTTGGCTTCGTCCTTCACCAGCTGGAACTCGTAGTCCTTGGTGTCGGCCCGGGCCGCGGCGGTGAGGGCGAGGCCGAGCAGCGCAACCGTGAGGGCGCGCGAAAACGATGTCTTGGTCACGATGTGGGGTCTCCTGAACGCGATGGATGGCCACGCGCGGACGCGCGTCACCGTGCCGGCGCAGGCGCCGACGGCATCGGGTTCAGGCTCGGGGAGGCTCGGAGGGTGGCCCTTGCGAGACGCTGTCGAAGGAGGCGGTGACGGCCCACGCAGTCCCCTCGACGACGGCGACGCGTCCCGGCAACCCTAAGGCGCCGGGCAGGCCGGTGGCGACCTTCGCCAGGCAGAGTGCCATCAGGGGGCAGCCCTTCGAGCAGTCGGGCATGTCCGGCCGCTCCTTGGGGCAGCACGGCATCTCGTCCATGGCCATCCCGGCCATGTCGTCCATGGCCTCGTCGGGCATCGCCATGGCGTGGCCCTGAGCGGCCATCGGCGCATGCATGCCCGCGGCGGCCGCGGATGCGGTCACCGGCGCAAGGGCGAGGCTGAGGACCGCAAGGAGCGGAAGCAGCCGCCGAAGGGCGAGCCAGAAGGTCACGGACGGACGATGCCACATCGCGGAGCGGTGAGGAAGGGAGGTGACTACCGGACGCGCCAGAGGGATACGGCGAGCGCGACGTTCGCGAGGGCGAGCACGGTCAAGAGGGCGTAGGTCGCATCGGCGCCCGCCTGCGTCAGCACGACCGCCCCGAGGGAGGGCGCAAGCGCCTGCGCCACCAGCCCCGGACGGGCGAGCCGGCCAACGAGCGGGGCGTAGCGCTCGGGACCGAACAGCGCGAGGGGCACCGTCCCGCGGGCGATGGAATAGATCCCGTTGCCGGCGCCGTAGAGGACCAGCGACAGCCCCACCACGGGCAGACCAGCCGCCAGCATCGCGACCCCGATGGCGACGAGGACCATCGCCGCGGTGAGGGTCCATAGAGGGTGATGCCGGCCCTTCCCGGCCATCTCGACGATGCGCGCCCCCACCTGTGACGGGCCGATCAGCGCGCCGTATGCGACGGCCGAGGTCAGCGCCACGCCACGGGCCTGGAGAAGGGTAATGAGGTGCACCGAGACCATGGCCATTACGGTGCCGCCGAGGGTCAGGACCCCCGCCATGAGGAGGAAGGCACGCCGCTCGCGTGCATCGAGCCGGACGGCCGAGACCGGGCCCTCGGAACGTGCTGGCCCGTGGGCAGGGGGGTGCGGGATGACGAGCAGGACGAGGGGAAGCGTGACCGCCAGGTGCAGCCCGGCATAGGCGAGGCAGGTGCCGCGCCAGCCTACCCGTTCGATCAGGAAGGCCGAGAGCGGCCAGCACACCGTGCTGGCGAAGCCGCCCCACAGGGTCAGGGTCGTGATGGCGGGTCTTGCCTCGGCGCCGTAGAGCCGACCAAGCGTGGCAAAGGCCGGATCGTACAGGCCGGTGCCCATGCCGAGCCCGACGAGGAGCCAGCCCACCAGGTAGGTCGGCAGGTTCGGCGCGAGGCCGAGGACGCCGAGGCCCAAGGCAAGGACCACGGCCGCGAAGGCCAGAACGGGCCTACCGCCGTGCTCCCCGATGAACGCTCCGACCCGTGGCGAGACCAAGCCCGCGACGAGGAGGCCGAGGGACAGGCCGCCGATGACCCAACCCAGGGGCCATCCCGTGTCCTTCGACATCGGGGTGGCCAGCACCGACAACAGGTAGAACGAGGAGCCCCAGGTCAGGATCTGGACGACGCCTAGGGCCGAGATCACGGGCCAGCGGCGCACCGGGGTCATCGGTCCGCTACCGGGCCCCAAGAACGGGTAGCCACACTGCAAGGGCAGCCAGGGTGACGAGCAGCACCGGAGGGGTGATCACGAGGCCGACCCGCATGTACTGACCCCAGGTGATGCGCTGGCCCTTGATGTCGAGGACGTGCAGCCAGAGCAGGGTCGCCAAACTCCCGATGGGCGTGAACTTCGGGCCGAGGTCGCAGCCGATGACGTTGGCATAGACCATGAGCTCCCGGGTCAGTGGCGAGAGGTCCGGGGCCTGCTGGATTGAGAGCGCGCCCACCAGCACGCTCGGCATGTTGTTCATCACCGAGGACAGGATGGCGGCGGCGAACCCGGTCCCGATGGTGGCGACGAACGGGCCAAAGCCCGAGAGCCATACGAGCCCCTGCGCCAGGTAGCCGGTCAGCCCGGCATTCTTCAGGCCGTAGACCACGAGGTACATGCCGAGGCTGAACAGCACGATCTGCCAGGGGGCGCCGGTCAGGACCTTGCGAATGGGGATGACGCGGCTGCGGTTGGCCAGCGCCAGGAGGATCAGTGCGCCGGCACAGGTGACCACCGAGACCGGCACGCCGAACGGTGCGGTCACAAAGTAGGCGACCAGAAGCAGACCGAGGAGCGGGAAGGCCGCCCGGAAGACCAGCGGGTCCTTGATCGCGTGGCGCGGCGCTTCGAGCTCGGCTACCGGGTACGTGGCCGGAAGGTCGCGCCGGTAGAACAGCCACAGCACCACCAGGGTCGCTGCCAACGAGACCAGGTTCACCGGCACCATCACGGCCGCGTAGCGGCTAAAGGAGATGTCGAAGAAGTTCGCCGAGACGATGTTGACGAGGTTCGAGATCACCAGCGGCAGGCTCGTCGAGTCTGCCACGAACCCGCAGGCAACAATGAAGGCCAGCGCGGCCGCCGGCTTGAAGTTCAGCCGGAGCAGGATGGCGAGCACAATGGGGGTGAGCAGGAGGGCCGCCCCGTCATTGGCGAACACCGCCGCGATGGCTGCACCCAGGAGGATGAGCAGCGGGAAGAGCAGGCGTCCCCGGCCGCCGCCCCAGCGGGCGATGTGGAGCGCCGCCCAATGGAAGAAGCCGGCTTCGTCGAGGAGCAGCGAGATGATGATCAGCGCCACGAAGGTGAAGGTCGCGTCCCAGACGATGTGCCAGACCACCGGGATGTCGCCGGGGCTGATGACCCCGGTGGCCAGCGCCACGGCGGCCCCGATGAGGGCGCTCCACCCGATGCCGAGCCCCTTCGGCTGCCAGATGACGAAGACGAGGGTGACCACGAAGATGGCAAGGGCGAGCATCGGGACCGTTTCTTGTTCTTGTGTACGTGGAGCGGATCAGGCGGTGGCGACGCGGCGCCCGTGCTCGTCGACGACGCGCTCGCCGTCTTCCTTCACGAACTCGCCCTGCTGGGCCGGGAGGAGGTCGAGGACCGCCTCGGAGGGCCGGCACAGGGCAACGCCCTTCGGGCTCACCACCAGGGGGCGGTTCAGCAGGATCGGGTGCTCGGCGATGGCGTCGAGAAGCTGGTCGTCCGTCAGGCTCGGGTCCGAGAGCCCGAGTTCGGCGTAGGGCGTGACCTTCTCGCGGAGCAGAGCGCGGACGGTGACGCCAGCCCTGTCGGCGAGTTGGCGCACCAGGATCCGGTTCGGTGGCGTCTTGAGGTACTCGACCACATGCGGCTCGATGCCGGCGTTGCGGATCAGGGCCAGGGTGTTGCGGGACGTGCCGCAATCCGGGTTGTGGTAGATGACGACGTCCATCACGCGACCTCCGGGCGGGGCGAGGTGGCGCCGGCCCGCTGGCCGATCTCGCGCACCTTGGACGAGAGCGCCACGCCACTAAGGCTGTCGAGCGGCAGAGCGACGAAGGCTCCGATCCGGTTCTTCAGGTAGCGTTGGGCGGTGATGAACGCCGCCTTGCGCTGCATGTCGCTGCCTTCGACGGCTGCAGGGTCCTCGATGCCCCAGTGCGCCGTCACCGGCTGGCCGGGCCAGTAGGGGCAAGCCTCGCCGGCGGCGTTGTCACAGACCGTGAAGACGAAATCCATGACCGGCGCGTCGGGGCCGGCGAACGCGTCCCACGACTTCGAGCGCAGCCCCTCGGTCGGGTACTCCGTCTCGCGCAGAACCTGAACGGCGAGCGGGTTCACGTCCGCCTTCGGCTGGCTGCCGGCGGAAAAGGCCCGGAAACGACCCTGGCCCTCCTTGTTGAGCATGGCCTCCGCCAGGATCGAGCGAGCGGAGTTACCGGTGCAGAGGAACAGGACGTTGTAGACGCGGTCAGGCATGAGCGGTGTCTCCGGTGGGCAGGCAGCAGGCGGCGAGCGCGGCGACGGCGGGGGCGCAGACCTCGGGTCGCCCTTGGCAGCAATCGCGCATCAGAAATTGGATGAGCTCGGACAGGTCCGGGTAGGCGGCGCTGTAGATGATCGAGCGTCCCTCGCGCCGCGAGGTGACCAGCCCGGCATGGCTGAGCTCCTTCAGGTGAAATGACAGGTTGGTGCCCGAGACGCCGACCGCCTCGGCCAGCATGCCGGCCGCCATGCCTTCAGGGCCGGCGGTGACGAGCTGGCGCACGATGCGTAGGCGATGCTCCTGCCCAAGGGCCGCGAAGGCGGCGACGGCTTGCCGTTCGTCCATCATGATGTCAATATCTCAACCATCGTTGAAACGTAAAGGAACGAAGCGTCTTGGACAAGCCCCAACAGCCTTTCGCCGATGGATTGCCCAACCTCAGCGAGGAGCACTTCGTGGTCCCGGCGGCGACCGACCTTCAGGTGCAGGCACCGTTCACCCACGCCCCACGCTTCCTGATCCTGTACGGCTCGCTCCGGGAGCGTTCCTTCAGCCGCTTCCTGGCCTACGAGGCCGCGCGTCTCCTGGAGGCGATGGGAGGCGAGGTGCGGATCTACGACGCGCACGGCCTGCCGCTGCCCGACGACGCCACGGCCGATCACCCCAAGGTCGAGGAACTCCGGAACCTCTCGATCTGGTCCGAGGGCCACGTCTGGGTCAGCCCCGAGCGCCACGGCGCCATGACCGGGGTGATCAAGAGCCAGATCGACTGGCTCCCCCTGTCGGAAGGGTCGGTGCGCCCGACGCAGGGCCGGACCCTGGCCGTGATGCAGGTCTCGGGCGGCTCGCAGTCCTTCAACGCGGTCAACGGCCTGCGTGTGCTCGGGCGCTGGATGCGGATGATCACCATCCCGAACCAGTCTTCGGTCCCGATGGCCTATAAGGAATTTGACGAGGCCGGCCGGATGAGGCCTGGGCCGCTCTACGATCGGGTGGTCGACGTCTGCGAGGAATTGGTCAGGTTCACGCTCCTGACCCGCGAGCGCTCCTCCTATCTCGTTGACCGCTACTCCGAACGGAAAGAGCGAGAGCCTGAGCGCCTCAAGGCCGTCGCCGTCGACATCGGGTTCGTCAAGCGCTGAACCACTGCCCGTGGGGTGTTGGATCAAAGCCGAGTGGCCGCGAGTTGCGTTAGACAGCCCTTCGACGTCACAGCGATATTCGGTTCAGGATGGCATCCGAAGGCAAGATCGGCGGATGATCTCGCTGCCTCCGGCCGTCACATCCCCGGTTGGGGTGTGTCGTCCTCATCATCGGTCAGGTCGAGATCGACGGCCAGCCTGAGACGCGGCTCCATTCTGTCGGGCAGCACTCGGAGGATGACGACCTCAGCGTGCCCATGCCCGTCCCCCTGCACCCGATAGTACAGGACATGGGACGGCCCTCCCTTCCGTCCGGTCGCGAGTGCAACGTGGAGGGAACGCGTTTCGGGACCGAGGTTGGGCCTGGCTTTCGACGAAGGTGTATCTGATGCGTCGGCGACCATGCCAATCGCCCGGTCTATGTAGCCCACGTTAGCTTCGAGTTGGCGGGTACCGAACTCCTGGTGGGTTTCGACGAGTATGCGTTCGATATCGCTTTTCGCGGCGCTCCAGGGGTCAGAGTCGAGGGTGGCGGTCCCTGATTTTCATCGTGTGAGCGCTTCTTGAGGCGGCGGTGATCGCATCGCGGGCCCAAATCCCGCAAGCTCGGAGCGGGAGAGATCCACAGCGCAGGATGAGCGCAGGACGACTGGAACAAAACGTGTTCAGACGACATTATTCCTGAACTTGGCCGCCGCCTGGGGGGCTCATTGCGCACGAAATCCGGGCCAGGGGCCAGGAAGGCTACACCACCCAAGACGAAAGGGGCGGCGGTCGCGTGCGCCTCCAGTCCGCCAAAGCCGAGCGCACCAAAGGCGAAGACGAAGAAGCCAACGGTTCGGATCTTCGTGTCCTACAGCCACGCGAACTCAGCACAGCAGGCAAAGCTGCAGGTCCACCTGGCGCAACTGAAGCGCGACGAGGTCGAGACCTGGTTCGATGGCGACATGGAAGCCGGTGACGCACTGAACAGCAAGATCTCCCGTAAGCTTCGGGAGGCCCACGTCTTCGTGGCGTTGATGAGCCCCGAGTACATCCACAGCCACTGGTGCCAACTGGAGTACCGCCGTGCGATGGGCCGCCGGGCCAGGGGCGCAATGCGTGTGGTGGTCGTCGTGCTCCGCCATTGCGACTGGAAGGATACCGGCGCTTCGGCGCTAAAGGTGTTGCCGCGAGACGGCCGGGTGGTGAGCAACTGGCGAACCGCGGACGAGGCTTTTCACGACGTGACCCAGGGCATCCGCGGGGCGGTCAGGACGGTGCGCGCCTCGCTGGCCGAGGATGCCAAAGCGAGGCCTGCCAGGGCGGCCAGGAGCAAGGCATCCACAGGGAACGCCAAGACCGCCGGCGCTCGACGGATGAAGGGGGCCACGGGCCCGAAGCGGACCAAGGACGGTCCGCCGACGCGAAGTCGGGTTTCCGGTTGAACCATATAATTCGGGGGGCGGCCCGTGGGGTCGGAATGGGCATGCCGAAGAACATTGTCGTCTTTTCGGACGGGACCGGCCAGGAGGGCGGGCTGCGCGAGGAGCAGCGCCTCAGCAACGTCTACAAACTCTATCGCGTCTGCCGGGTTGGCCCGGACAGCGGCATCGACCCGAAGGATCAGGTGGCGTTCTACGACCCCGGGTTGGGGACCGACGGCTCAGCCACCGGGTTGCTGAGCGCCTACCGAAGGCTGCAGAAGCTCCTGTCCTCGGTGACGGGCCTCGGCATCACGAAGAACATCGCCGACTGCTACGCCTTCATCATCGACCACTACGAGCCGGGCGACCGTATCTTCCTCGTGGGCTTCAGCCGAGGAGCCTACACGGCCCGTTGCGTGGCAAACGTGCTCTTCCTGTGTGGCGTCCCGACGATTGCGCCCGGGGGCGAGTGCAAGGCCCCAAGCCTTTGGGCGGCGGTTGGCCAATGGATGAAGGAGAAGCTTCCAGGCCGGAAGCACGCGCTCCCGCCGCCGGCCGAGGCACTACCCCCCGGCAGTTACCTTCCACGGTTTCGGAAGACGACCCGCGACATCGCCAACGAGGCGGTGATGGGAGTCTACGAGTATGGCGCCGGGTCCCCTCGGGGCGACTACGACCGGGAGCGCCAGGAGCTGGCGCGTCGGTTCCGGCACCGATACGGGTCAGGCGACGACCTGAGGTCGAACGTGGCTCCTCATTTCGTAGGCGTGTTCGACACCGTCGCATCCCTCGGATCGGTCGGCGTACGGCGTTGGGGCCTCGCGGCAGGGCTGTTCGCGCTGGCCGCCGTGCTCGCCGCCGGGCCGTCGGTCGTGCTCGACCTTGCATTCCATACGGGGTTCTGGAAGCCGTTCGCGGTCGTCGCGATCCTCGGCGCGGCTTTCGTCCTGTGGCGCTGGCTTCCTACCACCATCAAGTTCATCGTGAACTCCCCCGTCAACGGCAAGACGCGCTTCAACCTCGCGCAATGGCGGTCCGGGAACTACGACAGGTTCCTCAGCGGCCACGTCGGCTACGGTCGGCACGCCCTGGCAATCGACGAGACCCGCGCCGACTTCCCCCGTGTCGAATGGGCGAAGAAGGACGCCATTCGCCAAAGGGTCGGCGACGAGCCCGATCCGCTGATCCAGATGTGGTTCGCAGGCAACCATTCCGACGTGGGCGGGAGTTATCCCGAGGTCGAAAGCCGGCTCTCCGACATCGCGCTGGACTGGATGGTCGAGGAGGCCACGACCATTCCGTATCCGCTCCTGGTCGACGGGATGGAACCGGGCAAGACGGGTACCGGGCGATTGCACCTGCACCCGGCCTTCGACGGCATGCAGCACTGCGAGGTCGCCGGGATGCGCGACACCATCGCGGGCATCGTCCCCGGCTGGCTCCTGCCATTGGCCGGCAGGCTGGGCTGGGCGGTGAAGCCACGCTACGTGCCGCCCGGGGCGCCTGTCCATGAGACCGTCTACCGGCGCTTCCGGTTGGCCGAGGTGACGCAATGCACCGGCAGGGGCCCCTACCGACCGGAGGCGCTGGCCACCCACGGGGATTTCAACGACGGATCTCCGGCCGCCCCTGCACCCGCGCAGGCTTCGGCTCCGGGCACGCCCTAACCATCATCCTTTCACATGCAGGCCTCCGCCGAGGCCGACCGGACAACGAGGTCTCGGATGAAGCTCGACAGTTTCAGGGTCACGAATTTTCGCAGCGTCGAGGATTCCGGCGAGATCACCCTCGGCGACATGGCCTGCCTCGTCGGCAAGAACGAGGCAGGCAAGACGGCACTGCTTCACGCGCTCGCCGGCCTGAAACCTCATGCGTCGACGCCTATCACGTTCGACCGTGAGCGGGACTACCCGCGGCGTTACCTGAACGAATACGAGAGGCGTCACGCGGACGACGACGCCATGGTCATCGCGACCCGGTGGACCTTGTCCGACGCCGAGATGAACGACCTCGCCGCATCTTTCGGGCCCGGCTGCCTCGCGTCGTCCCAGGTGACCCTCAGCCGGCGCTACGGTGGCGGGATCGGAGTGACCGTGCACCTCGACGAGGCCGCCTGCATGGCCTTCCTCACCGACAGGCATGGGCTAACCGAGGATGAGCGACGCGCCTTTGCGGCCTCCGGTTCGGCGGCAGCGGTCCGGAAGGCCCTGGAGGGCCTGGAGGAAATATCCGCAGCCCAACAGGCGCTACTGGATGCCCTGGAAGCCTTGCCAGGCAAATCGGTGCTCAACGCTATTGCGAGCCACGTTCGCTCGGCCTGCCCAAGCTTCATGTACTTCTCGCACTACGACCGCATGGCCGGCCAGATCCGCGTCGACGACATCGAGAGGGACGAGGATGGCGGCGTCCATCGATTTGGTCGCCGCCCGCATAGGTCGAGCGAGCCTCTCGAAGTCCCCGAGCTGGTTTTCCTCGATTTCCTGGAGTTCGCCGGGACCTCGGTCGAGGAGATCCGCGAGTCGAAGACCTACGAGTCGCTGAACGCGAAATGCGAATCCGCGTCGAACGCGATCACCGACCAACTGCGGGAATACTGGACCCAGAACCCGTTCCTGGAGATCGAGGTCAGGGTCACAAAGGCGGAGCCGAACGACCCCGCGCCGTTTGACGAGGGCGTGATCGCGCGCGCCCGCGTCAAAAACATCCTGCATCGCGTCTCGGTCCCCTTCTCGGAGCGGAGCGCCGGTTTCATCTGGTTCTTCTCGTTCCTGGTGAAGTTCGCCCAGGTCAGCAAGCAGGGCGGCAGCCTGGTGCTCCTGCTCGACGAGCCAGGGCTGACCCTTCACGGAAAGGCCCAGGCCGACCTGTTGAGGTACTTCGGCGACAAGCTGGTGCCCCACCACCAGGTGGTGTTCTCGACCCATTCGCCGTTCATGGTTCCACCCGACGACCTGACGCTCTCGCGCATCGTCGAGGACCAGATCGAACAGCGGCCGAACGGCTTCCCGACGACGAAGGGCACCAAGGTGCGCGATGACGTCCTGGCGACCGATCCGGACACGCTGTTCCCGCTCCAGGCGGCGCTGGGCTACGACGTGACCCAGGCCCTGTTTATCGGCAAGCACACCTTGCTGGTCGAGGGGCCCGGCGACCTCGTCTTCCTCAATGCGCTCTCGGCCCAGTTGAAGCGCCGCAAGCGTATCGCGCTCGATCCGCGCTGGACGATCTGCCCGGCCGGCGGCCTCGACAAGATCCAGTCGTTCGTCTCGCTGTTCAAGGGCGCGAAGCTGCACATCGCGGTGATGTCCGACAGGGCTCAGGGCGACAAGCGCAAGCTGGAGCAACTCCGGGCCGCAGGTGCGATCCCCGAGAACCGCATCATGAACTACCCCGACGTGCTCGGCCTGCCAGAGGGGGATGTCGAGGACATCTTCGACCCGGAAGTCTACCTCGCCATTGTCAACGGAGCCTACGGCCTGAAGGGCCGCGGTGTGCTGACGACCGCCAAGCTCGACAAGGAGGCGGGGGGTATTGTGCGACTGGTCAAGCGGGTGGAGGCGGCCTTCAAGCTGCTGCCTCCCGACACGCCAGAGTTCGATCACTTCACGCCGGCGGACTGGCTTATTCGCAATCCCGCCGTTCTGGACGAAAAGACCCCCGCCATCGAGGCCACCCTGGACAATGCGGAGAAGGTGATCCGGGCGATCAACGGCGCCCTGCCTACGTAGTCCACCCCTACCGTCCGTGGCATCCCTTCGCGGACGGCGGGTGCATGAACCGCCTCTATCGCGGGAGACGGGTTTTCCCCACTCCACCATCGGCGGGACCTCATCGAATTGTGGCTTCGCACCCAAGCGTAGCCGCTATACGGAACCGGCCAAACGTGTTCTGCTTTTGTTCCTGGACTCTTGGAGGAGCACCATGCAGATCACTGGCATAAACATCGGCTTTTCCATGCCGGTGTCCCTTCTCGCCAAGCCTGTCCAGGCCGGCTTCCCGAGTCCGGCCGACGACTTCATCGAGGAAGAGATCGACCTCCAGCGCCTACTGATCGTCAACCGCCCGGCCACCTTCCTGGTCCGGGTCGCCGGCGACAGCATGATCCTAGCCCGCCTGTTCGACGGCGACCTCGCCGTCGTCGACCGCTCGCTCACCCCGCGCAACGGCGACATCGTCGTTGTCGACATCGACGGCGAGCGATCCTTCAAGGTCTGGAAGCGCCAAGGGCCGCGCATCTCGCTGCACTTCGCCAACCCTCGCTTCCCCGAGTTCCAACTCTCCCCCGACGCTGTCATTGAGGTCTGGGGCGTCGTCTCCGGGTCCGTCTGTGCGAAGCGCCGCTGCGAATGAGCGCCCGGGCCTACGCGCTCTCCGACGGCAACTCGTTCTACTGCTCGTGCGAGCGGGTCTTCGATGCTCGGCTGGCGAAGGTGCCGGTGATCGTGCTGTCCAACAACGATGGCTGCGCGATTGCCCGGACCAACGAGGCCAAGGCGCTCGGCATCCGGATGGGCGAGCCCTGGTTCAAGATCCGGGACATGTGCCGGCAGCAGGGTGTCCAAGTCTACTCCTCGAACTACGCCCTTTATGGAGACATGTCGGCCCGGGTGAACGCGGTCTACCGGGACTTCTCGCCCCGCATCGAGATTTACTCCATCGACGAGAGTTTTCTCGACATCTCCGACGTGCGCAACCAGGACCGGGCGTCCTTATGCAGGGACATGCGGGCGACCGTACGGGCCTGGACGGGCATCCCCACCTGCGTCGGCATCGGGTCGACCAAGACGTTGGCCAAGCTCGCCAACCACATCGCCAAGAAGGTACCCGAGCTCGAAGGGGTCTGCGACCTGACCGACCCGGAGCAGTACGACCACTGGATCATCCGCATCCCGGTGGGCGACATCTGGGGTGTGGGGCCGGCAAACGCCCGGCGCCTGGAAGCCCTGGGATGCGACAGCGCCGCCGATGTCCGCGACTTCGACCCACGCGTCGCCCGCAAGGCCATGACAGTCGTGGGCGAGCGCCTCGTCCACGAGCTGCGGGGTATGGCCTGCCTAGACCTGGAGACGGTAGCCGCCACCCGTAAGGGATGCGCCGTCACCCGGTCGTTCTCCGAGCGCGTCGAGGATCGCGCCACCATGGAGCAGGCCGTCGCCACCCATGCCTCCAGACTCGGCGAGAAGCTCCGCCGCGAGGGGTTGGCGACCAACCACGTGACGGTCTTCTTCCACACCTCGGAGCATGACCGCGACCGGCCTCAACGCTCGGTCTCGACCGTCGTGACGCTCCCCGAGGCGACCAGCGACACTCTCGCCCTGGTGAAGGCCGCCACCCACGGCGTCCGGAAGACCAGGCGGGACGGGTTCCGCTATTCCAAGGCCGGGGTGGTCACCACCGACCTGATGCCGCTGGCCGCATCGCAGCGTGCGATGCCGGGCTTGGGCCAACTCGACCGCGAGATGGGAGCCGCCCTGATGGAGGCGCTCGACGCCTGCAATCGCCGCTTCGGACGAGGCGCCGTCGTCCCGGGCGCCGCCGGGTTCGCCCCGAACCGCGAATGGTCGACCAAGTTCAAGATGCGGTCGCCCCGTTACACGACCCGCCTCGACGAGATTCCGATAGTCGCCGCGGCCTGACAAGCTTCTCACGCCCCTTGCGTTCGGGGACCGGCCAGGCGATCACGCGGAAGCTTCAAGGATAG
Organism: Methylobacterium marchantiae; assembly: GCF_022179405.1. GTDB lineage: Bacteria > Pseudomonadota > Alphaproteobacteria > Rhizobiales > Beijerinckiaceae > Methylobacterium > Methylobacterium marchantiae. The sequence continues at coordinate 8,728 of NZ_BPQT01000019.1, read as the reverse complement.
TAACGATGAAACGCATGGCGCCGCCCCCGACCGACTAATCCCGGAGAGCGATGCCGCGCGCGAAGCCTCCGCAATTGCGAGAGGTTAAAATGCCAAAGGTACATTTTACGGCCGACAGCCACGTTGGCCATCAAGCTCTCATCCTCAGCCCGAGGATGCAGACCCAGCGACCGTTCGCTTCGCTTCACGAGCACGACGAGACCCTGGTCGAACGTTGGAACGCCGTCGTCCACCCGGATGACACGGTCTGGCACCTGGGCGACTTCGCATACCGGTGCACCGAGACTTATGCGCTCGCGATTTTCCTACGCCTTAACGGTCGCAAGCTCCTGATCCGTGGCAACCACGAGCGGATCGGTGAACGCCTCCCCTGGGCCGAGCCCGTCCGGGACGTGGCGATGATCGCCCTGCCGGACCCGGCGGGCGTGATGCGCTCCATATGGCTGAGCCATTACCCTCATGTGAGCTACCCTCGCTCCCACCGGGGTGGCCTTCACCTGCATGGGCATTCCCATGGTTCGGTCCCGGGCACGGCGACGCGTGCCGATGTCGGCGTGGATTGCTGGGACTGGGCCCCGGTGACGTTGGACCGGATCCTGGCGCGCTTGGCGACGAACGGAGCGGGGTCATGACTGCCCCTGGCCTTCGCCTATGGGTGTTCTCGGACCTGCATCAGGACTGGAAGGAGAATGCTTGGGACCCTGCCGCGCATGCGCCGGCGGGTGGTTTCGACGTGGCCGTCGTGGCCGGTGACGTGCACATGCCCCTGGTTCGGGCGCTGGACTGGCTCGGCGACCACTTGTCCGGCGTGCCGGTGGTCTACGTGCCAGGCAATCACGATTTTTGGTGGGACCGGGGTGAGGAACGCTACACGATTCACGACCAGTTGACCCGGGGGCGTGAGCGGGCGGACGCGCTCGGCATCCATCTCCTGCTCGACGACGCGGTCATCATCGACGGCGTTCGGTTCGCCGGCGGTACCCTATGGACGGACTTCCGCCTGGGGTCGTTCAACCTGAACCACGGTATCCGGACCGCCCAGGGGCGTGGTGGGATGGTCGATTACCGCCGGATCCGCACGGGTCCGAGGTCGCGCAATCGCATCAAGCCCGAGGAGGTGCTTGCGATGCACCGGGTCACCCGTGGCTTTATCGAGAACACCCTGGCCGTCAGCCACCCCGGTCCCACGGTGGTGGTGACCCATCACGCCCCGCACCCGGCGAGCCTTCCACGGAGCGACGCGGACCTACGGTGGTGCGATGCTTCCGACCTGACTGACGTCATCCTGGACCAAGGACCGGACGTCTGGGTCCACGGTCATGTCCATTATGCCTCCGATTACCGGGTGGGCCGGACGCGGGTGGTCTGCAACGCAAGGGGGCATTCAGATGAGCGAACCAGGTTCAGACATGGGCTCGTTGTTGAGGTCGCCCATTACATTCCTTGACCAGCCCCCTCGACGGATCCCAGGACAGGCCACAGTAGCCTCTCAGTCGGCTCGGTCCAAAATAACGGTCAGGTCACGGCATTCCGGACCTAAAAAATTCCCGAACGGGATACGGGCCTTGCGTTAACCGGGAGGCGCGGGGGGGGCTGTATCAAGGTGACCCAAACGGCCTGTCGACCCGGGGGCGCCCAGGCATTTTGCCGCCAGCGACCCTCGGAATAGGTAATTTGCCGTCCGCCCAGGCGTTTTGCCGCCCGCCCGCCTCCCGACAGGCGTTTTGCCACCACCGCCCCGGCCGGGCCGTTAACGCTTGGGCTACATAAGGTCCACGTTCGCGCATCCCTCCGGGTCCTGGCACCGGCCGAGGCGGACCAGCCCAGTCGAGTAGCAGTACGCCCATCCCGCCGCCGCATCGAAAGCCTGGACGGTCGACGTCGTTAGGCCCGTCCCGTCGGGGAACTTGTCATGCCCGTAGACCGTCCCGGTGAGCACGGTGCCATCCGCGGACCGGTTGTCGGGCTGTATGATCCAGTCGTGAAACAGGGGACGGTCGCCGAGCTCAGTCAGGTCGAAGCGGCTGCCTGGGTACCGGTTTCGCTGTGCCATGCCCTGCCGTCCTCGTCGAAGAAAATTGAGGCGGCCGCCACGACGGGCCGACCGCATTCGTCAGTGAAATGACCGGCAAGGAACGGCCGGTAATAGAATCTGACGGCCCTCGCGGGGACGCCTGCATGCGGGACGAGGGTGCCCTTGATCCACGCGTGAACCTCGCGATTGCCGGTGGGGATAACCCGGGCCCGCGACCCTGGCCGGACGACCATCACGGCGTCGGCCAGGGTTACGGTTTGGGCGTGGGCGACGACGCGGCCGCGTTCACGGACGGACCAGCAGCCGCGGGTCAGATTCCGGTAGACGTCTGTCATCGCGCTTCAAGGCGATCCTCAGGGATCGGGATGAGGCGGCCGCATGCCACGACGGCCGCGTTGGCGGCGGCGAGGCCCTCAGACAAGGTGACCTGGCGTGTCGCGACACAGCGGGCCATATGTCCGACGTACTCATCAAGCACGACCCCGACGCGGTGATCGACCGTGCCGGCGAGGCGATGGGCTCGGATGGACGAGCGGAGGTAGTCCCAGACGGGGGCGTGCGTGGTCATCGTCACCCTCTTCAATGCCGGGCCGCGAGGGTCTCGCGACCGGCGAGGACGGTGTCGACGAGACGCTGGAGACGTCGGACGCTACCCCCACTCCAGTGCTCCGCGATGAGCCCGAGCTCGTCGCCGTCGAGGTCCGGGAGCCACGACGCATCCGTCCCCCTCTCGCGCCGGGCGTCCCCCACGATCCCCCGTGCGAGGGCAGGTAGGTCGGCAAGCGTGGGCTCGGGCATCTGGAAAACTCGGAAGCGGTCCAGCAGGGGCCGGGGCATGCCCCTAGTCCCGTTAGCCGTCGCCAGGAACGTGATGCCCGAGAGATCGGTCGCGCACTCCAGGTAGGGGTCCCTGTAGTCCTCGGCATGATCCAGCATGGGCAGGAGCCCGTCGAGGAGATTGCCGTTCGTCATGCTGGTGCCGGCCTTCTCGATCTCGTCGAGGACCACCGCCACCGTCGCGAGGCTCTCTTGCCGGATCGTCTGAAGCGGCACCGAGGCCCTGCCGGATGACCACTGCCGGGAGGTCCCGATGAACGAGGCGTCCGCCACACCCGAGCACGAGTAGACCGTGCTTGGGAGGCCCAGCGCGGTGGCCAGGCTGGTGGCCAGTCGCGTCTTGCCGGAGCCCGGGGGCCCGACGAGCAGGATGGGTGGAAGCCGGGCGAATGACCTACCGACGAGTTGGTTCAGGATGCGCTCGATGAGCGATGCCGCGTGCGGGTACTGATCGACGAGATCCCGACGCGCGGCCGCGAGATCGGGCACCGGCCGGCGCGGGAGAGTCACCCCCGCGATAGGCGCCCACTCCGCGCGGGGCGTGGTCCCGCCGCTGCTACGTGCGCCGTCCTTCGCGGACCCCGGCAGGTGCTCGACGCTGCGCACGACGAGGAGCCCGGCGCCCGCTGCCTCCGGCAGATCGTCCTCGTCTTGATCGCGGGGATCGAAGCCGGTGTCGTCCCGGACGGGGCCGCGCTTGACGTTGTTGGGCCACTCTACCTTCACGACCGACCGGGCAATGATCTGTAAGGCGGTCAAACCGTCCCCCTGGCGGCGGGCCGACCGGGGCTCGCGCCTGGGTGCCCACTGCTCTCCATCGCAGTACGCGGCGATGCTCATCATCTCGGCATGCGTTCGGAGGAGATTTCCCAGTCGTAGGTCGGTATGCCCGCCCGCCATGGCGATCTGCCAGACCCTGACGGCACACCGCAGGGCACAGACGTGGTCGCCCAAAAAAGCTTGGTAATAGACGCACCTCGTCGACCAATCGGCATACGTGTCGCGGTCGTTCTGCCCCAGCTTGAGGTCCTCCGAGGCATCGTCGCACACGCTCTCAGCATGCGAGAGCGACGAGAGCGACACGCGGCACGACGACAGCTTCTCAAGCGCGGCACGCACGGGGGGGGGCAGGTCCGGCAGGTCGAGCAGGATGCCGGTCGACCAGTGGATCGTATCCGCGAGCGGGTCGCAGTCGAGGAAATCCAGGCCCTGATCGAGCCAGTCTACGGACGGGGGATGATTGGGTGCGAACGGATCGCTGGCAGGCGCACGGGGGCGCGCACCCCGAGGGGGGGTCTTCGTCATGGCCGGGTTTCTCCAGACGCCCTGTCAGAGACAGGGCTTCAGGGTGCCAGCCATACACACGAATCGTTAACGGAGCGTTGCCTTGAGCGCGGCCGTCCGGGCCCGGGCCGCGGCCGTCTCCCCCTGCATCGTGGCGACCATCCCGAGCGCACGGTCGAGGATCTCCTCACAGCGCTGCCCGAGGGCCTCGCGACCCTGGGCGGAGAGCGGCCCTGGGCCGGTCTCGCCCATTCCATGGGAGATGACGTGCTCGTCCCAAAGGTACGCGACTGCTTGGAGCATATACCCGGTGGCCCTCGGGTGTGCGGTTGCGGCCGCCCGGCCGAGCATGTCCAGGAGGGGCGCCGGGAGACCATGGGAGATGAGGCGGCCGCGTGCCAGGGAGCGCACGTTTAGGCCCGAGGCCAGGCTCAGGGGCCCCACGAAATCAGGTCCGAAGACCCTTTTGGCCACTCGCTCGATCTCGGCGTGGAGGGCCTCCGAGATCTCCGCATGATCCACCGGCTGGCCATCGATCAGGGCCTGCCGGCCATCGTAGGACAGCAAAGGCCCCGCCGGGGGGGCGGCCCCCGCGAGGTTGGAGAGCGGCGAGCCCGAGACGTACCCGACGGCGTGCCCAACGGCGGGGGTCCCAGCCGGGACGGGGTAGAGCGTTATGCGCACGGGAGAAGGTCCTGGGTGGGGCCGGCCAGGTAGATCACGTCAACGCAGAACCGGCCGGGATGGTCATTCGCGACGGGCCACATGCCAAGGCGCTGCCCCCATGTGTACCCCCTGATGATGATGGTGGTGCCCCTCATGACGCCACCCGCTTCAGGCAACGCGGGCAGGTCGCAGGGACGCCTTCGACGTCGCCCCATCCGACGGAACGCCGGCCCGGCGTGGCACCGCACAGCGCGCTCCCGGCCCCGCCCATCGGGCCGCAGCCGTCCTCGGAGACGATATGGTACAGGCGGCCGCGGTCGCGCTCACCGCCGTTGCTCAGGCGTCCGAGCATCTGTGCCGAGCGCCACGCGGAGCCGTCGGGGAGGACATACCGGGGGGCGGCCGTGAGGAATGCCTGGCGCTCCTCGGCCTGGCGGACCTGCCTGGCTTTCTCCTCAGCCTGGTACTGGGCAGCGGCCGCAGCCCGTTCCTCCGGCGAGGGGCCGGGGCCGGCGCGCACCATCGCCACCATTCGGTCGATAATCAACATGTGGGGTTCCCTGCTGTACCGGGCAGCTTGTGGGCAAGCCGCTTCTGGTATTGTCCTATCTATACTGACAATCATTACTCTTCAAGGGTAGCGCGTCGTCAACGGCTAGTAGTGTCGGTGAGCGTCATGAGTCTGCGGATCATCCTGTCCTGGGCCGCGCCACGGCCGTCGCACCAGCCGTCGAAGGTAGACCGTGAGACCTGCAGGGCGTCGGCCGCGGCGTCGCGCCCGCCGCGTGTCTTGGCCCATGCCTTTAGACACTCCGACAGGGGGCGGGCGTCCTTTTCCCAGTCCGGTGCGGCCTTGGGCTTGGACGCCGGCGCGGGGGAGTACACTGCGCTTTTCGCATCGTATGCGTTAGCCCAAGGGTCAAGCCGGGGGTCGTCGGGACCGATGCGGCCCGCCCCGAGAGGCTTGTCGAACCGCGAGAACCACGTCGCGGCGTTCCCGTCGCCGGTCGCATCCCGGGGAGGCTTGAACACCGCGGCGACCGGTTGCCCGATGAGGTCCTCGCGCCCGAGCAGGAGGCGATAGGCGTCAATGGCTGCGTCGGGCGAGCCGTAGCTCGCCCTCTCCAGAAGCTCGCCGCCATCGTGTGCGCGTAGTCGGACCATCCAGGTCATGAGCGGATACTCTCCAGGATGTCTTTGACCATGTCGTTGGCGTTGCAGCGCTTGTTGCCGCTGTTGCAGAACCCGCCGTACGCCCAGAAGGCCTCGCCGGCATCCGTCTCGGTGTACGTGCCGTGTCCGGTTCCCTTGCGCAGGATGAAGAGTTTGATTGGACCCTTGCGGTCGTCAGACCACATGCCGCTCGTCTCCATCTTGATGTAGTCGCGGACCTGCGCGCCGTCGGGCGAGGTCCAGCGCTCGACGGAGACGATGGTGTAGAGGGCCTCACCACCCGCAAGCGCAAGGGAGGCGGTCTTGCCGACGAGGGCCTTGGCGAGGCCCTCGGTGGTGGTGAGGTCGGCCGGCGCGACGGCCTGGGCCTGCTGCTGCTGGACGGGCTGGGCGACCATGCGGGCCTCGGCCCAAGCCTGCCGGAACGCGGCGCCGAGCGCGGCACGGACGGCGGTGCCGGCGGAGGCCGCGGCTTCGCGGGCGATCCGCCAAGCATTCCTCAGGAGGGCGGAACGGTCGATTTTGGTGGTGGTCATCGGGTGGCTCCATCATCGGCCCGGATCGCCCCGGGAGGCCTCGGCTTGCGCCGGTGATCTAAATGTACCGCAATTTGCGGTAGTCGCAAGGCCTCCACGAGAGAATTCTTTACGCCCGATGAGGCCGTGTCGCGCGTCGTAAACCGCGATGGCGTTCTCGATGGGCCATCCGGACGGCCCGTCCGGTTTCCCTCTAGGCGAATCTGCGGGAGCTGCTTCGATCGTCTCTGAAGCGATCTCGCGAACGCGAGACAGGGACCCGGACCAGCATGCCCACAGAGATCGAGATCCGAGAGTTCGCCCGGCTGTATGCCGGCATGACACCCGAGCAAGTGGCGGCCCATGAAACGTGGGTCGCCAAGTACCGGCTGGAGATGGCCGAGGAGATTGCGCAGCGAGCGGTCGCGGCACAGGAGCGCCGTGACGCCCTCCGGGCAATGAGCGATGCCGACGTCGTCGAGCAGACCGTCAACGCTTACAGCGACGCCGACTTCGACCCGGCGCCCGCCCTGCAGGTCCTGCAGTATGCCGGGTTCATCCGCCGGCGAGATCTCCACGAGGCCGTCTCGCGTGTGAAGACCGTCATCAAGGAGTTCGATCTCGCGACCGCAGGGCATCATCTCTACGGCGTCCCCGGGATCCGCCATGACCTGTATCGGGTCCTCGATTTCCTGACCGGCGAGGACCACTCGGGCTGCACCCCGAACCCCGCTCCATTTCGGGGGGCCCAGTCATGAGGCGGTCCACAATCGACGAGATCGCCCTCGGGGCTGCTCGTGGGGTCGAGCGGATCATCGCAGAGGAGCACCCCGGCGGGGCCCCCCAGCGGCAGGCCAAGGTGCAGGTCATGTTCGCGGACTGGATCAGGCACGCCGTCCTCCGCGAGGTCAGGAATGACCGGCGCCGTGTTTCGAGGAGGTCCTCATGATCAGGACCTCCTCGCCTCGCGACGGGTTCGACCTCTGGTTCCTGTTCATCGGCATCGCCATCGCCGCGGCCGTCCTGCTCACGATCCTGCAGGCCCTCTCGCAGGCAGCGGATCCCGCGTGGTCCAACCAAGGCGGCGTCCGGGTCTGGACGGACCCGGCGACCGGGTGCCGGTACACCCAAGCCGAGACTGGCATGCAGCCGCTCGTGGGACCGGACGGGCGCCCCGATTGCCTGAGGAGGCCGCAGTGAACGGTCGGGGCATGCAGAGCTACCGGGTCAAGGCAACCGACTGGCGCCGCATGCCCGGACAGGGGACCGTCGTCCTGATCAGGGCACCTTTCGACCGCCACGCCGTCGGCGACGTCATCACGATCTATACCGAGGGCGTTGGGGAAGATGCCGGTCGGGAGACCGCCGGGCACTGGAAGGTCACGGGCAAGGAGGGATCGGTCGGGTTCGCCATGAGCGCCCTGATAGTCCGGCTGGCGAAGCTTGAGGAGGTCCACTCGCCCGAGCCGGACCCGACGACCATGTCCGAGGCCGACCGTCTGAAGGAGGCGGCGCGCCAGATCTACGCCATCACCGGCCACCTGGCCGGGTGCATCGGTCTGGAACGGAACGGCGTCAACGAACTCCGGGACAAACTCTACCGCCTCAAGGCCACCATCGTCGGTATCGAGTTCGAACCTGATTGCGAACATCGCTGGGACTGGCCGGACGGCACCACTCGGCACGGGCGGCCGCCGGAAGGAGACAGGGCATGATCGAGCGCATGATGAACCCGACCATCACCCTCACCCGCAAGCACTTCGCGACCGAGGAGGACTGGCAGCGCGCCATCCGCGAGGGAGGCACCTTCACGCTCGCCGGCGGCATCAGGGTTCACCTCACCCTGGGCGAGGAGATGGACCTCGATGACGACTGGGGCGTGAACCTTGGCGAGCCAGTCGCGAAAGTTTCCATCTCTGGCAGCCATGACGTGGAGGTGACCACCTACACCGAGGAGGTCACCTTCCATCCCGATGGCAGCTATTCGCGGAGGCTGGGATGACCGAGTCTGACGAAGTCATGCAGCAGACCTGGTGCTGCCTCACGTGCTCCGCGAAGTTCCGGTGGGGGGAGGTCCGGATGGCGGCGGGCGGCCTGCACTGCCCGCGATGCGATGCCGTCTCGCTCCACCCGGCCGGGGGCGAGGTCCGGGTGCTTGATGGGTACGACGGCGAGATCGGGACCCTGAACTGATGGCCCGCCCCGAACGTGTAAAACG
>NZ_BPQT01000018.1 GCF_022179405.1 Methylobacterium marchantiae | reverse complement strand
CTCCTGAAAGCTCACACCTAGGCGTATTCAGCGCATGGCCGAGACGAGCCAGCATCCGGCAGCCAGCGTGACGGCGCCGGAGAGAGCACGGTCTGCGAACTCATCCGCAACACGCTTCTGGGCCATAGAACGGATCGAAGCGGGCTGATCACGCAAGAGCCGGGAGACGGGTCCGAGCTCAATGGCAAAATCAGCAGCGGCCTCCGCGGCTTCGTAGCTCGTCCCGTTTCCAGATCTCGCCAAGGTGAGTGGCCGGTCGATCGCCTCGACGGTGATGTCGAGGAATCCGGCTTGCGCCAGGATTGCACCAATGCTCTCGGCCTCGGCGAACCGGAACGGCCCGGGCGCATCCGGCAGAGCCGGCTCTAGCGCGGGCACCAAGGGCAGGACGACGTGCCTCGGCACCGCGATCCAGGGATTGTCTTCGATCCGCCGCCAGCACAGGAAAGTCAGGCGCCCGCCCGGCACGAGAGCTTTACGGATGTTGGCGAAGGCAGCGCCGGAAGCCTCGAAGAACATGACCCCGAAACGCGAGATCGCGTGCTCGAACAGGGAACTACCTAAATCGTGGCTCTGTGCATCCGCCTCGATGAACGTGATCGACGCTCCGGCCAGTGCTTCGATCTCGGCCCGCTCGCGGGCGACGGCGAGCAGGGGAGCCGAGAGGTCGACCGCTACCACACGCCCTCTGGCGCCGAGCCGGCGCGCGGCGATGATGGCGCAATCGCCGGCACCGCAGCCGATATCGAGAAGAGAACTATCGACGCGAAGACGCGCCTCATCGAACAGGGCGGCTGTGAGAGGTGCGAAGACCGCGTCGATCCTGCGCTGGTTGCGGGCCCAGCGCGCCCCGACCTCGCCGTTCCAGTACTCGCGCTGGGTGATGACGCCATCTATCATTGCGATGTTCCCGTCCATTCGGCACCTCCATTGCGATCAAGAGAGGCAGGCGTCTCACAGGCCGGAAGAACCGCCATCCGAGCGCGGATCATGGACCGCGTCGATCCGGCCATTGCCCGGGTGACGGATCAGCATGCCGGCATGGCCGAGCGAATCGATGTAGGAGCCGCCGAGTTCCTCGATCTCATGGCCCATGGAGCGCAGCTCGGCGATGCAGGCCGGATCGAAGCGATCCTCGACCTTCACGCTCAAGGATTCCGCGCCCCATGTGCGTCCGTAGAGCAGGCGTGGCGCATCGACTGCGTCCGCAGGGCTCATCCCGTAATCGGCGTAGCGGGTAAAGATCTGGGCCTGGAATTGCGGCTGCCCGTCCCCCCCCATGCTACCGTAGGACATCACCCGCCCATCGTCGAAGGCGGCCAATCCTGGGATCAGGGTGTGGAACGGGCGGCGCCCCGGCTCGAGCGGATTCACCGCGCTCTTGTCGAGGGAGAACGAAGTTCCTCGGTTCTGCCAGTGGATGCCGGTCTTCGGGAGCACCACGCCGGAACCGTATTCCCAGTAGATCGACTGGATGTATGAGACTGCGAGCCCGTTCTTGTCGATTGCACCCATCCAGACGGTGTCGCCGTCGCCGGGTCCGTGCAGGGGAACGGTCGCGGCGCGGCGCATGTCGATCTGCGCCGCCTCGCGATCGAGGCTGTGCGTCGTCAGGAAGCTCGCCGGATCGACATCGAGGCGGTCGTAATCGGTCACGGTGCGGTCGCGGATGGCGAAGGCGCGCTTCGTCGCCTCGATCAGCCCATGATACTGCGCCGTGCTCTCGCGCCGCGAGACGTTCAGCCGATCGACGATGCCGAGGATGACGAGCGCGGCGAGCCCCTGAGTCGGCGGTGGGAAGTTGTAGAGGGTCGCGTCGCGACGGCGCAGAGACAGGGCCTTCCGCTCGCGCGGTACATAGGCTTCCAAGTCGGCCCGCGTCACCGGAGAACCGAGGCGATCGAGGTCGGCGGCGATCTCACGGCCGAGGTCGCCCCGGTAAAAATCGTCGAGTCCGGCATGGGCAAGCTGTTCGAGCGTATCGGCAAGGGCCGGCAGGCGGCGCATGGCGCCCGCCGCGAACGGCTTGCCCTCATTGAGGAAGGTCTGGGCAAATCCGGGCTGATCGTGAAGGGTGTCGATTTCTTTAGGGACGTAGCGTGCCTCCGAAGGCGACACCGCGCAGCCCTGGCGCGCGTGGCGGATGGCATCAGCCAGCAAGGTATCGAGGGGGAGCCGGCCGCCGAGCGCGGTAGCGAGATCGAGGGCAAGCCGCCATCCGCCGATAGCGCCGGCCACGGTGAGCGCAGCATCGGGGCCGCGAGAGGGAATCGTCTCATAGCCCTTGCTCCGGTAGCGGCTCGCCGTGGCAAGGCTACCAGCCGGGCCGCAGGCCTCGATCCCGCGCACGCGGCCACCCGGTTCGCGCACCAGCCAGAACCCATCTCCACCGATCCCGTTCATATGCGGGTAGACGACGGCGATGGTCGCTGCCATCGCCACCATCGCTTCGATGGCATTGCCGCCCTGGGCCAGCACGATCTGTCCCGCGCCAGCGGCGAGGTTATGGGGCGCGGCGACAGCGGCGGAGGAATAGACGTGGGTTTCGGGCATCGAGGTCTCGGATTGAGGGACAGGCGATAGGATAATTTATTTTTTGGACAGCAGACACAGAACGTGCTCGTCTCGGCGAGCATGATCTGTGCGCTTTACCGGCCTCGCCAACGATCAGGGTGTGGCCGTCTTGCCTGTCAACGTCAGGAAGATGTCTTTGTGGCGAAGCGCCGGCTTCTCGATGAGGCGCCAACTTAGCACCCCAAGCATAAGTCCGAGAGGCAAGGTTGCTGCCGTGACGACCCATGGTGCGATGCCCGGAACGCTGGCGACGATCAGGCTCTGGATCGGCCATGCGTAGAGATACAAGCCGTATGACGGATCGGTATGATCCGTCATACGGCTGAGGCTGCTGGTCGGGCATGCGAAGGCGTACCAGAAGATCAGGTAGCCACCGAAGGTCGCCAATCCTGCTTCGGCCAGTGGAGCGACGAATAGAAGTGGGATGAGGGCGCCGCCCGCCATCAATGCGCCAAGGCGATGATAGGCGATCCGATCTCGCCAGACGTAGAATGCTCCGCCGATGAAGAAGACGAATGCGAAGCGAGCCATATCGGCCATCAGCAGGAAGAGCGGGCCGCCGCGCTGAATTTCCTGCATGCCGGGGCGCAAAAGATAGAGCGCCGTGAGGCACGCCAGCAGCATGGCGTATCCTCTCCGGTTCGCGCGAGATGCCAAACCGCCTAACAGGATCACCAAGAGGTAGCACCGAAACTCGTAGCGGACCGTCCACATGGCGCCGTTCAGCTCCGCCCCCGGAATTCCTTCGAAGGAGCACGGCACCTTCGGCGGCGTGAGCGTGACCATGTCTATCATGGCCGCGAACGGCGAGACCGACGCGAGATGACCGCCCGATATCGGCGCCACGAGGAGGATCGCCACCAAAGAGGCCGCGATGAAACCGGGATAGATCCGCAGGACGCGCTTCGCCAGATAGTCCCAGACCGACGCGGCGTTCCGATAGCTCTTCAGGATCAGATAGCCGCTGATCAGAAAGAATCCGTCGACGGCTAGTTCTCCAAACGAAAGTGTTCCGAAGAGGCGGGTCAGGAGCTCGCGCGAGCGGTTGCCGTCGATCAACTCCGGAGAGTGAGAAACCACGACCAAGGCGGCAAAGAGCAAGCGCAGGATACCAAAATTGCTACCTCGGCGGACGTCTCGGTCGGAATCGCCTGATGCGTTCAAAGCGGGCTCCTGGCACATCGGTTCTGGACTGTATGGGGACAGCACAGGAAACCTACGTTAGGTCTCGGGCATTGTGGCACGACCGTCGTTAGCGATTGCCGACGGCGCTGTTCACGCAGCATGGGCGTGACAGCCGGCCGAACCAGCGTATTCGATCATGGCATGTCTTCAGAACGATCCCGCCTATGCGGCGGTGAAACGGAGAAAAATCGCGCGCGCAGCCGCCGTGAGAAAGGAATCCAGAAGGACGCCGATCAACTGCTAAAACTAACTCAACCCATTGTCTTAAATGTCTTTTCTTACAGCGTAGCAGAGTGTCGGCATCACCCTCGCCATAGTTGTCACGTAGCCGCACAAGCCGATTCGTATTAATTTCGCCACACTGTTGTGGCGACGCATCAGGCCATGGCGTGGCTTCGACGTTCCAAGAAATCGACAGCCGCGGGGGACGAGTCCTTCGCGCATGGCGAGCCCGAGATGTCCCCCACCCGCCCCGCTCCCCGCGGGCCCGGCTGGATCGGCGCGCTCGTCGTCAGCACGGCCCTCGTCTCGGCCATCGCGACCTTCCTGATCCTCGCGGGCGTGATTCGGGTGACGCCAACGCCGACGATCGGCCTGACACTGCTCGGCATCAACGTCTTCCTGGTTCTCGGCCTGTTCGTCATCATCGCCTGGGAGGCACGGGTCTTCCTTCATGCGCGCCGGGCCAATGCAGCGGTGGCACGCCTGCATACCCGCATCGTCGGCCTTTTCAGCCTCATCGCGATCCTGCCCACCGTCCTTCTCGCAGTCGTCGCGGCGGTGACGATCGATCGAGGCTTGTCGCTGGGCTTCACCGACCGGGTCCGCGACGTCGTGCTGAAATCCGTTGAGGTGGCCGATGCCTACCAAGAGAACCAATGCCAGTCTCTGGCCCGCGAGATCCGTATCCTCACCGATGACCTGACGCGGGCGCGACCGAATTTCGATGTGAACCGGGAATGGTTCGAGAATTTCCTCACCGCCCGCGCGACTGCGCTCGGCCTGCCCGTTGCCGAGATCATGCGAGGCCCCAACGAGCTTGTGGCTCGAGCCAAGATCGATGTCCTGAAGGAACGCCGGCTTCCTTCGGCAGCAGCCTTCGAGGAAGCAGCAAAATCCAACGACACGATCTGCCTTCGGCCGAGCGAAGGGCGCATCTTCGCCGCTCTCCTGCGAATGCCCGCCTATGACGGCGCCGTCCTTCTGGTCCAGCGTGAGGTGAGCCAGCTCGCCGTCGACTTCCCCGGCGTGTCGCGGGCGGCGGCGGCGGAGTACCTGACCTACGATTCGCTGAAGCGCTCGATCCAGATCAGCTTCGCTTCGGTCTTCGTACTGATTGCACTGATAGCGTTGCTCTCGGCGGTCTGGTTCGGGCTCAACTTCGCCAACCGGTTCGTGGCGCCGATCCGCCGCTTGATCAACGCCGCGGATCAGGTCGCATCGGGTAATTTTTACGCTCAGGTCCCGGCACGGAAGAGCGACGGTGACCTTGCCCATCTCGGCGAGAGCTTCAACAAGATGACCCAGGAGCTGCGCCGGCAGCACGACGGACTGACGGCGGCGAGCGACCTCATCGACCGCCGCCGTCGGTTCACGGAGGCCGTCCTCGCTGGGGTCTCTCCGGGCGTTCTCGGGGTGGATTCTGCGGGCATCGTCACCATCGCCAACCCCTCGGTGGAGCGAACCCTGGGCCTCACGGCGGATGCCATCGTTGGCAGGCCGCTGGTCCAGGCCGTGCCCGAGCTCCAGGCCATCCTGCCCGAGGGTGGCGAGGGGCGCCTGCGCGCCCTGCAGCAACAGATCCAACTGACCCGCGACGGACGCGAAAGGACCGTGACCGTACGCGTCACCAGCGAGCAAGCCCAAGGCGGAGCCCGCGGCTTCGTCGTGACCCTCGACGACATCACCGACCTCGTCTCGGCACAGCGGACCTCGGCTTGGGCTGACGTCGCCCGCCGCATCGCCCACGAGATCAAGAACCCGCTGACCCCGATCCAACTCTCGGCTGAACGCATCCGGCGCAAGTACGGCAAGGTCATCACCACCGACAAAGAGGTGTTCGACCAATGCACTGCGACGATCGTGCGCCAAGTGGACGAGATCAAGCGCATGGTCGATGAGTTCTCATCCTTCGCACGGATGCCGAAACCCGCCATTGCCCGGAACGATCTGAGCGAGATCGCTAAGCAGAACCTTTTCATGATGCGAGTGGCACATCCGGACATGGATTTCGGCTACACGGAAGCTGGGCAGGACCGGCTCCATGCCGCCTTCGACATCAGGCTCCTGTCGCAAGCAATCACCAACATCCTCAAGAATGCCGTTGAGGCCGTTTCTGCCGTGCCGGAAGCTGAGCTCGGCAAGGGGAGGGTCGATCTGCGTCTTCTCGTCGAGGGTGGCTTCGCGGTGATCGAGATCACCGATAACGGCAAAGGCTTTCCGACTGAGGGGCGTCAGCGGCTGCTGGAGCCCTATATGACCACGCGCGAGGGTGGTACCGGCCTAGGGCTCGCCATCGTCAGCAAGGTACTCGAAGAGCATGGCGGCGGCATCGAACTGAACGACAATCCCGAGGGCAGGGGCGGACGCGTGCGGATGCGCGTGCCCCTCGATACCCAGGAAAAGACGCCGGAGGGTCGCCCCTCTGCACAGACTGAGAAGGCTGCCGCACCGACGGCGCCCCCAATCGCGGAGATGACGTCATGAGCGCCGATATCCTGATCGTCGACGACGAGGCCGACATCCGCGACCTCGTCGCCGGCATCCTCGACGACGAAGGCCACCGCACCCGGACCGCAGGAGGCTCAGACGAGGCACTGGCGGCCATCGAGTCACGCCGGCCCCACCTCGTCTTCCTCGATATCTGGCTCCAGGGCTCACGCCTCGACGGGCTGCAGGTGCTCGACCAGATCAAGCTCGGACATCCGGATTTGCCGGTGGTCATGATCTCGGGCCACGGCAACATCGAAACGGCGGTGGCGGCAATCAAGGCGGGCGCCTACGACTTCATCGAAAAGCCGTTCAAGGCCGACCGGCTGATTCTGGTGGCCGAACGCGCTCTCGAAGCTTCCCGCCTCAAGCGCGAGGTGCGCGATCTCAAGGCGCGTTCCGGCCAGGCGAGCCGTCTCGTCGGCGGTTCGGTCGCGGTCAATCAGTTGCGGCAGACGGTGGAGCGGGTCGCACCGACCAATGCGCGCGTGATGATCCTCGGCGCGCCAGGCTCGGGCAAGGAGCTGTCGGCTCGTACGCTCCATGCATCGTCGGCCCGCGCCAGCGGCCCCTTCGTCGTCATCAACGCGGCCATGATCACGCCGGAGACGATGGAGGCGGAATTGTTCGGCGTCGAGGCCGGCGAAGGACGAGCCCGCCGCGTCGGCGCTCTGGAAGAGGCCCATGGCGGCTCGCTCTACATCGACGAGATCGCCGACATGCCGCGCGAGACCCAGAACCGCATCCTGCGCGTACTGGTCGACCAGAATTTCCAGCGTGTCGGCGGGACGACCCGCGTTCACGTCGACGTACGCATCATCTCCTCGTCCTCGCGCGACCTTGCCGAGGAGATCGCCGCCGGCCGCTTCCGCGAGGACCTGTTCCACCGCCTCTCGGTCGTACCGATCCGAGTGCCGTCCTTGTCCGAGCGGCGCGAGGACGTCCCCGAACTCATCACCTTCTTCATGGAGCAGATCTCGGCCGCTACGGGCCTCGCCCGCCGGCGCATCGCAGAGGACGCCATGGCGGTCCTGCAATCGCATGATTGGCCCGGGAACATCCGACAGCTGCGCAACAACGTCGAACGGCTGATGATCCTCACCCATGCCGATCCGGAGCAAGAGGTAACATCGGAGATGCTGCCGACCGAGATCGGCGCTCTGGTTCCGACAACGCCGAACGGCGCAGGCGGGGAGAAACTGATGAGTCTGGCCCTGCGCGAGGCGCGGGAAATCTTCGAACGCGAGTATCTGATCGCACAGATTGCACGATTTTCCGGAAACATATCTCGGACCGCCGAGTTCATCGGCATGGAACGGTCTGCTCTGCACCGCAAGTTGAAGTCGCTCGGCATCGGCCCATAGCCGACCGAACGCACCGATCCGCTTGCATGTGGACGATAATGAACGTGTAATAGCTGAGTTTGACGGGTTGCACCCGTCAGCTTGAATTTCGAACCGACGAGAACCCGTCAGTCACGGCGGGCGGCAGGTTTGCAAGAAGGATCAATAAGAAATGGCGGGCGAACGCGCTCAAAACCTGCAGGACACGTTTCTCAATCATGTCCGCAAGAACAAGATCCCGCTCACGATCTTCCTCGTCAATGGCGTCAAGCTTCAGGGCGTCGTGACTTGGTTCGACAACTTTTGTGTTCTTCTGCGCCGGGACGGACATTCGCAGCTGGTCTACAAGCATGCGATCTCGACGATCATGCCGGGACACCCGGTCCAGTTGTTCGAACCGGACGAGACGGCGCCTGAGAAGGCCTGAACCGAGGGCGTCAGTCTTCGTATGATGAGGCTGCGCCGTACGTCAGCTGCCGAACATCGACCGAAGATCGACGACTGCCCTTGTTTGACGTCGGGAAAGGCCCATTCTCCGCATCTTCACGGGACAGGGTCGAACCACACTTCATGACGCAGATGACAACGCCGGGCGAAGCCCGGCTCCAGGCGATGGCCGCTCCAGAAGGTGATATCGCGGCTGCGACCCATACGTTGGTGATCGGCCCCTATCTCACACGTGCCGCCGCTCCCCGGATGGGCAGCGGACCTGCCGACGCCACGCGCTCCAGCGAGGCGCGGATCGACGAGGCAGCGGGCCTTGCCGCGGCCATCGAGCTCGACGTCACCGAAGCGATCATTGCGCCGGTGTCGCGCATCCGACCCTCCACCTATCTCGGCAAGGGCCGCGTCGAGGAACTCTCCGGTCGGATCAAGGCCGACGAGATCGGTCTCGTCGTCATGGATTGCGCCCTGTCACCCGTGCAGCAGCGCAATCTCGAAAAGGCTTTCGGCTGCAAGGTCATCGACCGTACCGGCCTGATCCTAGAGATCTTCGGCCGGCGTGCTTCGACCCGCGAGGGTACGCTCCAAGTCGAGCACGCACATCTTGCCTATCAAAGAAGCCGGCTCGTCCGTTCTTGGACCCACCTCGAACGCCAGCGAGGCGGCTTCGGCTTCCTCGGCGGCCCCGGCGAGACGCAGATCGAGGCCGACAGGCGGATGATTCAAGAGCGGATGACGAAGATCGAGCGAGAGCTCGACAGTGTCACCCGGACGCGCGGCCTGCACCGCGAGAGTCGGGCACGGGTGCCGTATCCGATCGTGGCGCTCGTCGGTTACACCAATGCCGGCAAGTCGACGTTGTTCAACGCTCTCACCAAGGCCGAGGTGATGGCCAAGGACATGCTTTTTGCGACCCTGGACCCGACAGCGCGCGCGACGAAGCTGCCGCATGGGGAGACAGTGATTCTTTCGGACACCGTCGGGTTCATCTCGGAATTGCCGACGGCTCTCATCGCGGCGTTCCGCGCCACGCTCGAAGATGTGATCGAGGCCGACATCCTGCTTCATGTCCGTGACGTCAGCCACGTCGATTCCGAGGCGCAGGCGGAGGATGTCGGTGGTGTCCTGAGGGAACTCGGCATCGAGACGACGGCCGAGCGGATCATCGAGGTCTGGAACAAGGCCGATCTGCTCGATGATCCGGAGCGGACGCGTCTCCTCAATCTGAGCGCCCAGGGGCGCAACGACAGGGACAGCGACGTACCGATCCTGGTCTCGGCCCTCACCGGAGAAGGTTTGGCGGCCTTGTCAGGCCGGATCGAGGCGCGGATCGCCAAGCGGCGCTCCACCTTCGCGGTCACCTTGGCGCCCGAGGACGGTGCGGCACTCAACTGGCTCTATGAGAATGCCGAGGTCTTGGATCGTCGAGCCGAAGAGGCGGGTACGATTCATCTCGCCATCCGCGTCGCACCCGAGAAGGAGCCCCGCTTCCTCAACCGCTTCTCCAGCGCGCGAAAACTCAGCCGGGCAGAGTAGGAGATTGCTGCGCACGGCCACGGCGAAAGCGAAGCTTCACGTCAGCAAAAAGCCTCGGCTCCAAGGAGCCGAGGCGCTCACAATATGTCGGAGTTTCGCGGCCTACGGCTGAAGCACGCCGTTGATGACGTGGATTACGCCATTCGACTGCATAACGTTGGCGATCGTCACCTTCGCGGTGTTACCCTTCGTGTCGGTCAGGTACACGGCCTTGCCCTTGGTCTGAACCACGAGCGGGGTACCCTGCACGGTCTTGATCTGGCCTTCGCCACCGCCATCCTTCGCGATCTTCATCAGGTCCTTGGCGGTCAGGGTGCCGGGGACCACGTGATAGGTGAGGATCGAGGTGAGGGTGGCCTTGTTCTCGGGCTTCACCAGGGTCTCGACGGTGCCTGCCGGCAGCTTGGCGAAGGCGGCGTTGGTGGGCGCGAACACGGTGAACGGGCCGGCGCTGGCGAGGGTGTCCACGAGCCCGGCGGCCTTCACGGCGGCGACGAGGGTGGTGTGATCCTTGGAGTTGACCGCGTTCTCAACGATGTTCTTTGAAGCATACATCGGAGCGCCGCCGACCATCGGATTCTTTGCGAGCGCGGCAACCGGGAAAGCGGCGCCCATGGAGAAGGCGAGGGCGACGGCGGCGATCGTCGAAGCCGCGGAACGACGGGCGTGAGCGTTGATCATGGAGCGTTTCCTCTTGAATCGATGCCCCTTTTGAGGGGGTCAACGCTCGTTACGGAGCCCGGAAGAGGAAAGTTTCGGGAAGGTTGGAAAAAGTCACACTTCAGGGAAACTCACGCTGACCGATCGGAAGCGGATGTCTCCATAAGCGAAAGCCCGCCCAACTCGAGAGTCGGACGGGCTTTCGTGATCTGCACGGCGGCGAGGATGACCTCGCCGCCCTATTCGTGATCAGTACTTGCGGATGATCGGAGCGGCAGCGGCGACCGGGGTCGGCGAGTACAGCGGAACGATCAGGCGGCCCGAGATCTCGGTGCTGTCGAAGCTGGTGGAGGCGACAGTGCGGGCGACGTAGACCTGCGCGGTCGCGAAGCCGAGGTCGTAGCCGACGAGACCACCCATCAGGAAGCGGCCACGATCGTTGGCGGCAAGGCTCAGGGCGCTCGTATCGAAGTTGACCGTGCCGTAGGCGATGGCGCCGATCTCGAACTTACCGAACTTCTTGGTCGCGGTCAGGTCGAGGTTCAGCGAGTCGGAGATTCTGAACGGTCCGAACGTGTTGCCGAAGCCGATCGTGTTCGTGCCCGAGAAGCTGCCTGGCGAGTCGTAGATGTTCGCGGTCAGATTGGCGGTCAGGTTGTAGCCGTCGCCAGTGTAGCTCGCAGCGACACCGAAGCGGTAGGTGTTGGAAGACAGCTGCGGCAGCACGGGAGCACTAAAGAATGTCCCGTTGTTGCGAACGAGAACGCCGCGGTCGCCGTTCAGATCGTTGAGGTAGACGCCGCCGAGCAAGCTGACGCCGAAATTGTTGCCAAGATCGAAGGCCCAGATACCACCGACGAAGGTGCCGACATTGATCGACACGTCACGCAGGCCAGCTGGGCCGCCCTTGCCGAAGGTGAACACGGTCGGGGGAGCCACGAGGAGCTCGACGCGACCGCCGAACGGAACGAACGGGGTCGACCAGACGAGCACGGGAATGTTGATCCCGACATCCAGTGCCGAGTTGTCACGTGACTGATACACGAAGGTGTTGAGGGCGTAGATACCCTCGGGGAGCGGAGCGCCGGTCGCGAGGCCGACCTGCTCACCCGGAATGGTGGTGGTCTGAGCGTAAGAAGCCGTAGCAGTCATGCCCATGGTGAGCGCGAGCGCTCCGGTGGCAAGCCAGTTCTTCATCATTTTCTAGTATCCTTCCCAAGGATCTCAGGCGCCCGCCACGCAGTCCCACGAACCATTCTGCTTTGCCCCGCCTTCTGACGGTTTGCTCGCTGTTGGTTCGCGGGGCCCCCCTTGCGGCCCGAATTCGTGTCTCAACGCTCAGAACTATTCTACAGGACGCCGTGGATTGACAGTCCAATGCTTCGTATCGAGGCAGTTCCAAATCGACCGTTGCGGAAAAGCCGCATTTTCGACGCGGCGCAGCGCAAGGATTTGTTAACTTTCTCAGCAGGAAACGGCCGGTCATGGCGCCGCATTGAGCAATGGGTCGGCAAAATAGCGCTGAACGGTCAAGCTGTTGAGGCCGTTTCACCAGACAGGACGATTGAGCAACCCGCCATGGTGATTTGCGCAAGGCGGTCCGGCTGGAATGCGCTCTGGTCTCCGGCCTTTGCAGCGCAACAAGACCGCCGCCGCCTATAAGAGACGAATCAAGCTCGGCCTTGACGGAACTCGTCGCCTATTCCGCCGTGTCCCGGCCCTTGGCACCAATCCCAGCGACGGGACGCCGGGCTAGTACGTCGCGCAGGAACCGTCCGGTATGGCTCGCCTTCGATTTGGCGATCTGTTCCGGCGTTCCCTCGGCCACGACGATCCCTCCGCCATCACCGCCTTCCGGCCCCATATCGATGACCCAATCGGCGGTTTTGATGACTTCGAGATTATGCTCGATCACCACGACGGTGTTGCCCTGGTCGACGAGCTCGTGGAGCACCTCCATCAGCTTGGCGACGTCGTGGAAGTGCAGGCCCGTGGTCGGCTCGTCGAGTATGTAGAGGGTGCGGCCGGTGGCACGCTTAGAGAGTTCCTTCGATAGCTTCACCCGCTGGGCCTCGCCGCCCGACAGGGTGGTCGCCTGCTGGCCGACCTTGACGTAGCCGAGGCCGACGCGGGCGAGGGTCTCCATCTTCTCGCGGATCGTCGGCACCGCCTTGAACAGATCGGCAGCCTCCTCCACGGTCATGTCCAGCACGTCGGCAATGGAGTGGTTACGGTACTTCACCTCCAGGGTCTCGCGGTCGTAGCGGCGGCCCTTGCACACGTCGCAGGTGACGTAGACGTCCGGCAGGAAATGCATCTCGATCTTGATGACGCCGTCGCCGGAACACGCCTCGCAGCGGCCGCCCTTGACGTTGAAGGAGAAGCGGCCGGCCTGGTAACCGCGCGCTTTGGCCTCCGGCAAGCCGGCGAACCAGTCGCGGATCGGAGTGAACGCGCCGGTATAGGTGGCCGGGTTCGAGCGCGGTGTCCGGCCGATCGGCGACTGGTCGATATCGATGACCTTGTCGAGGTTCTCGAGGCCGTCCAGGCGTTCGAATGGGGCAGGGTGCTCCATCGCACCGTTGAGGGACTTCGCCACGGCCTTATACAGCGTGTCGATGATGAGGGTGGACTTGCCGCCGCCCGAGACACCCGAGACACAGGTGAAGGTGCCCAGAGGGATCTCGACGCTCACGTCCTTCAGGTTGTTGCCGCGTGCACCGACCAGAGTGAGCTTGCCCTTCTTCACCTTGCGCCGTGCCGTGGGTACCCGCACGCTCATCTCGCCGGTGAGGTACTTGGCGGTGAGGGAGGCCGGGTTCTTCAACACCTCCTCGGGTGTCCCCTGGGCGATAATCTGCCCGCCATGGATGCCGGCGCCGGGGCCGACATCGACCACGTAATCGGCCTGGAGGATCGCATCCTCGTCATGCTCGACCACGATCACCGAATTGCCGAGGTCGCGCAGGCGCTTCAATGTGCCGAGCAGGCGCTCGTTGTCACGCTGGTGCAGGCCGATGGACGGTTCGTCGAGAACGTAGAGCACGCCGGTAAGGCCGGAGCCGATCTGAGAAGCCAGCCGAATGCGCTGGCTCTCGCCACCAGAGAGCGAGCCCGAGCCGCGCGCGAGGGTGAGGTAGTCGAGACCGACATCGACGAGGAAGGTCA
Source organism: Methylobacterium marchantiae (assembly GCF_022179405.1). GTDB lineage: Bacteria > Pseudomonadota > Alphaproteobacteria > Rhizobiales > Beijerinckiaceae > Methylobacterium > Methylobacterium marchantiae. Next base: position 105,039 of record NZ_BPQT01000018.1, on the reverse strand, counting down.
ATCGGTCTCTGATCTCCTTGAGGATGCGAAAGGCGATCTCGTTCTGCTTGTCGGTGAGCTTGTCCGACAGTTCAGAGAACCAGCGATGCGCTTCGCGCACGGAGAGCGCGGTCACGTCGCCGATGTCCTGCATGGCGACCTTCACCGCCAAGGCCTCGAGCTTGAGACGCTTGCCGCCACAGGAGGCGCAGGGAGTCTCGCTCATGAACCGAGCGATGTCGTCACGGGAGGCGTCGCTCTCAGTCTCCTTGTAGCGTCGCTCCAAATTCGGGATCACGCCCTCGAACGGCTTGTTCACCTCGTAGGCGCGCATCCCGTCATTATAGGCGAAGCGGATCGCCTCACGACCGGAACCGTAAAGGATCGCCTTGTGGGCGGTCTCGGGCAGTTCGGCCCAGGGCACGCTGGTCTTGAAGCCATAGTGCTTCGCCAACGCATCCAGTGTCTGGCCGTAATAGGGCGACGTGGACTTAGCCCACGGACCGACGGCACCGCGCTTCAGACTGAGCTTCACGTCCGAGATCACCAGTTCGGGATCGATCCGCATCTCGTGTCCGATGCCGCCGCAGGTCGGGCATGCGCCGAATGGATTGTTGAACGAGAACAGGCGCGGTTCGATCTCGGCGATGGTGAAGCCCGAGACCGGGCAGGCGAAACGCGAGGAAAAGGTGATCGTCTCGCCCTCGGCCGGATCGGCGAATTCAATCAGCGCAATGCCGTCTGCGAGTTCCAGTGCCGTCTCGAACGAATCGGCAAGGCGCGCGGCAATGTCGGCGCGTACGACGAGGCGGTCGACCACTACGTCAATGTCGTGTTTCAGTTTCTTGTCGAGTTTCGGCGCGTCGTCGATCGGGTAGTACTCGCCGTCGATGCGTAGGCGCTGAAAGCCCTTCTTCTGGAACTCGGCGATTTCCTTGCGGTACTCGCCCTTGCGGCCGCGCACCACCGGCGCCAGCAGGTATAGCCGGCTCTTCTCTGGCAAGGCCAACACTCGGTCGACCATCTGGCTGACGGTCTGGCTTTCGATCGGCAGGCCCGTGGCAGGCGAGTAAGGGATACCCACCCGCGCCCACAGCAGACGCATGTAATCGTAGATCTCGGTGACCGTGCCCACGGTGGAGCGCGGATTCTTCGATGTCGTCTTTTGCTCGATGGAGATCGCCGGCGAGAGCCCGTCGATCTGATCGACATCGGGCTTCGACATCATCTCGAGGAACTGGCGGGCATAGGCCGAAAGCGATTCGACGTAGCGGCGCTGGCCCTCCGCATAGATCGTGTCGAAGGCGAGCGACGACTTGCCGGAGCCGGAGAGGCCGGTGAAGACCACGAGCTTGTCACGCGGAATCGTCAGATCGATGTTCTTCAGATTGTGCTCGCGCGCGCCTCGCACGGCGATGACCCGACGATCCTGAACGCCGTCGAAGAGTTTCTGAAGCTTGGCATCATCCAACGCATCGGCATGTTTCGCGGCGGCTTTGGCTCTGGCCATGAGGTCTCTTCGCGGTGGATGGACGAGCGACGGCGCCGGAACTCTCGCCGGATGTCGGGCAATATGTCGTCCGGTCGAACGGAATCGGCAAGGGCCCTGCCGGTATGCTGGCGCGGACCGCCGAGATGTCATGCGTGCAGCACAACATCCACTTTTTGTTCGCAATCGTTCTGGCCAGCGCTCAGTCGGCGTTCAAAATGCGGGAAGCGTATTCGGCAGGAGACAGTCCGACATCGAAGCACCAACTGGGGCAGAAATCGATTTTGCACAATCGGCACGGAGCGTATTCAGATTTTTGCCCAGCACTTGATATCCGCATCGACACAAATATACCGCATGAATGCGCAGATAGGTTTCGATTTTAACGATTTGTTTTATTTCGATTGAGAAAATTAGTTCAATAGGCAGTTTAGATTTTTTGCTTGAGCAATCACTTGCCGATCGATTCGGATCCCATCTGCCCGCTTTGCGAGCAACTTCGAAAAAGAAGAGTTAGACACCATGTTCAATGGTTGGGGCACCGCTGCCATCGAATCAAAGGCAAAGCTCGATGCCGTAGATCGCTCGAACGGAACCATCGAGTTCGCCCTCGACGGCACGATCCTCTCGGCGAACCAGAACTTTCTCGATGCGGTCGGCTATACGCTGGACGAAATCAAAGGCCGGCATCACAGCTTGTTCGTCGATTCGGATGAGAGGAACGGTGCGGAGTACCTGCAGTTCTGGGCCGACCTGCGGACAGGACGCTATCAGGCGGCGGAGTATCGTCGGCTCGGCAAGGGCGGTCGCGAAATCTGGATCGAGGCCTCCTACAATCCGATCCTTGACCGGAGCGGGAAGCCCTACAAAGTGATCAAGCTCGCCACCGACGTCACGCGTCGCAAGATGGAGGATGCCGATCGCAAAGGCCAGATCGAGGCCATCGGCAAGTCCCAGGCTGTGATCACGTTCGATCTCGACGGCAACATTTTGAACGCCAACGACAACTTCCTGAAGGCTCTGGGGTACACGCTGTCCGAGCTCATAGGCCGGCATCATCGCCTGTTCGTGGAGGAGGCGGTCGGTGAAAGCACGGCCTATGCTGAATTCTGGGCCACCTTGAAGCGCGGGACGTATCAGGCAGGGCAGTTCAAGCGGATCGCCAAGGACGGTCGCGAGATCTGGATCGAGGCCTCCTACAATCCAATTTTGGATGCCCGCGGACGGCCCTACAAGGTGGTCAAGTTCTCCACCGACATCACGGCACAGATCACTCTCCTGACCGATCTTCAGCGCATCATCGAGCGGAACTTCAGCGACATCGATCGCGCCCTAGCGATCTCAAACGATGCCTCCTCGTCGGCCACCGAGGCGGCTCAGTCGACGGCCGAGAACGTGCAGACCGTGGCTGCGGCGGCCGAAGAGCTGGCCGCTTCCGTCGCAGAAATCTCCCAGAGCATGGCGAAGTCCCAGGAAGCGACCGATGAGGCCAGCATCCAGGTTGAGGCGGCCGGTCACTTCACGCAGAAGCTGTCCGATGCAGCTACCGCTATGGGCGGCATTGTCGGACTGATCCAGACCATTGCCGGCCAGATCAACCTGCTCGCACTCAACGCAACCATTGAATCGGCCCGGGCCGGCGAGGCCGGGCGAGGGTTCGCCGTGGTGGCGCAAGAGGTGAAGAACCTCGCCAACCAGGCGGCCCGCGCCACGGAGCGGATCACAGGCGAAATCGACAGCGTGCAGACGGTTTCGAAACAGGTCGTCGCCGCTCTCGGCACGATAGGAGCCTCTGTCGGGACGATGCGCGATCACGTGGTCTCGACGGCAGCGGCCGTGGAAGAGCAGAGCGTCGTCACCCGCGACATGTCCAGCAACATGCAGGTTGCGGCGGGTGCAGTCAGCACGATCGCCCAGAATGTCCGCGGCATCTCCGGATCGGTCCTGAGCGTGTCGGAAGCCGTTGGAACGACGAAGAATGCCGTGCGAGTTCTCGCGCGGTGAGGACCGCCTGTCACAGAGCCGTCGCTTGTTCGGTGACTTTGCCGCTGCAATCTGACCGCCGATCAGAAAAATGCCTTTCGGCAGGACGGAAGCATGTAGGGTAGGTAGTCGGCTCCAAAATGGCCCCGCTAGAGAGTCGCCTGGAATCCAGTGAGCGGCGCCGCGACCCGGCAGACCAGTCCATCCGGCTCATAGGCGATGGAGACCTCGCCTCCGACAGCGCCGGCAAGGCCACGTTCGATCAGACGAGAACCGAATCCCCTGGTCGATGGCGTTACGACAGGAGGACCGCCCTGTTCGGTCCAACGGAGATGAAGAGTATCGTCCTCGTCACCGGGAACGACGCTCCACTCCACCGTGACGCGACCGTCCGATCGGGACAGGGCGCCGTATTTGGCCGCGTTGGTGGCGAGTTCGTGCATCATCAGGGCCAGCGACAGGGCCGCCTTGGAGCCGATGACGATCTCGGGACCATTCAGATGGAACCGTCCTGGCTGATGGTCGTCATGCAGCGACAGGGCACTCGTCACCACCGCGGCTATCCCGGCACTCTCCCGCTCCCCGGTAAGCAGGATATCATGAGCTTTGCCCAGGGCGATGAGACGGGCGGCGAGCGCGTGTTTGGCGGCCTCGATGTCCGTGACGTTACGCAGGCTCTGCGAGGCGATCGCCTGAACCATCGCGAGCGTGTTCTTCATGCGATGGCTGAGTTCGCGATTGAGAATGCGCTGCTGCTCATCCGCCTCGATCCGAGTCAGGCCGCTCCAGGCCCGTTCAGCAACCTCACGGACGAAGGCGACCTCGCCATGTGTCCAAAAGCGCGGTGAAGCCTCCGTCGCGTACAGCACGCCCACGAGACGGCCGCGCTGGAGCAGAGGCACGGAGATCACTGCCCGGACACCCCGAGCGATGTAGAGTTTTGCATCCGCCTCCAGCGTTTCGCGTGCTGCCCCGAGATCAGGGACCGCCAGCACCTCGCCGCGCTGCAAGCTGGCGATGCTCGCCGGGAACTCGTCGAGCTTCATTGTCCGAGCCGGCGGCGCCTGTCCGTCGAACGACCAGGAATGAGCAACCGTCAATAAGCCGGCCGTCAGGTCGACCATCCCGTAGCCGGCCCGCGTTGCGCCGAGTGTCCGCCCGAGGATCTCGGCCGTCACCGCCACGATGTCCGAATTCGAACGCAGATCGCGCAGGCGGTCACCGAGGTTGATCAGGGCCTCACGACGGACATCGGCCAGCTTCTCCTCAGTGATATCCTCGATCATCGCCGTGGCATGGACCGAGTCGCCCAAGGTCTGAGAGACGAGGTTGACCCGTGCCCAGATGATCCGGCCATCCCTTCGCCGGTAGCGCTTCTCGAAACGGTCCTGCATGGTCTCACCGGTGGCAAGACGCCGATGTAGTGCCTCGCGTTCGGCAGCATCTTCGGTCGGAGTCCATTGAGCGAGGGAACGACCGACGATCTCGGATTCCGGAGCTCCCCAGATCTCGCAGAGCTTGGCGTTGACCCTGAGAGCCAGGACACTGCGAGGATCGAACTGGACGATCCCGACATTTGCCCCCTCGAAGACAGCGCGGAACTGCGCCTCCAACTGGCTACGCACCGTGACGTCGAGCATCGACCCGATCATTCGGAACGGCACACCCTCCGCATCGCGGACGACGTAACCCCGATCCAGCACATCGGCGTAAGATCCATCCACCCTCAGGAAGCGGTACTGGCGGCTCCACTGGTCTGCACGCCCTTCGAGGATGGCATTGAGGCCAGCGAAGACACTGGGTCGGTCCTCGGGATGAATATTGCCGAGCCACCAGGCGGAACCAGGTCCGACATGGCCCGGCGGCCAGCCATAGGATGTCTGCAGCGCCTCGTTCCAAACGATCTCATCGCGATCGAGGTCCCAATCCCAGATGACATCGTTGGTCGCTCTTGCAATGAGCCGATAGCGTTCGTCGACCGAGCCCGCATCGATACCACCCTGCATGCGTGCGGCATTTCGCCGGTCGGCCGTAATGTCTCGGACGGCACCGACCATCCGTATGGGACGACCGTCAAGAAACATGCAGCGACCAGTGTCGGCGAACCAGCGAACGGGAGGTCCGTCAAACCCGCCGATGCGATATTCACTGACGAAGATGCCATCGCCTGTCGGATCGAGACTAGTCCGAAACTCAGAATCGACACGGTCGCGGTCATCGGGATGCAGGCGGTCAAGGAAGTCGCCGACGAAGCTGACCGATTCCTTCACGCCGCCGCCGAACATGCCGCGCAAGCGCTCATCCCAGTGAAGGGTTCCGCTCAGGAAATCGTGATCGTACACTCCGATGGCGGCTGCTTCGAGCGCTAGTCGCAGACGCGAATCGTCGTCCCCATTGCTCTTGCCTACAGTCGCTTGCAGCGACGGGGGATCGCCACGACTCCTTTGATGGAGGGGAGGGGCCTTCGCGATGGTCATCGGATGAGTATCGAACTCTGGCGGTCGCCGTTACATGAGATGCCGTGATTTTCTGCGTTGAACAAGTCCCATCACGAGATTTCGCAAGTTCATCACGCTCTTCCTGTGATCAGCGAAAGAATAGAGCTCCATCCCTGTTTGCGGTCCCGTCGCCAATGAGCCTCGTTCGCCATGACCAGACCCGCCCCTTGCGTTCAGACGGTTTCCGCCGACCGGGCCGGATCGGCCGGACTTGGCTGCGTCGGTGGATCAACGAAGAGCATCCGGCCATCCGCGTCGTAGACGGCACCGAGGACGGTCTCGAAATGACGCACCACGGCGCCGTGACATTCGCAGGCAGCCTGCTGTATCTCCGCTCGATTCAGGATGGTGATACGTCCTCGACCGACCTCGATCAGCCCTTGTAGCTGAAGGGTTCGCAGGATTCGCGTCAGATAGGTGCGCTGAACACCGAGCATGTTGGCCAGGAGTTCGTGAGTGACCGGTAACTCTTCCGTTCCGATTCGATCCTGCAGTGTCAGCAGCCAGCGCAGGCATCGCTCCTCGATCGGGTGGAGGGCGTTGCAGGCTACGGATTGCAGCACCTGGCCCAGCAGGCAATCGCCGTAACGGGTGAAAAGGTTGCGCAAAGTCGTGGAGCGCTGCTTGGCGTCCTGCAGTTTGGCCGCATCGAGCCTCAGGACTGGCCCGCCGATCTGCACCAGGGCCGTGCTGAAGGCCGGAAGGCTACCGTGACTCACGACTCCGCCCACAGCACCTTCCCGTCCGATCGTAGCTGTCTCCGCGGTTCGACCGTCACGCATGGAGACGATCAATGTAATGACCGTCTGCTCACAAGGAAACGAGATCAGCGAAACGTTCGATCCAACGGTGAACAGAGTCTCACCGCGCCGTACGACCATCAGTTCGAAATAAGGCGCGAGAAGTCCCCGGTCGCTCGCGGACATGGCCTTCAGGAGGAGATTGCCTTCAATGAAGGACTCTGGCGACGAGGACATAGGATACGCTGTGTTCACCTTCTGTCTCAGACCTAGCTCATTGTCACATGGCCGTCTGTCCATTAGTAGACAAAAGATCGAAAAGAATATGGGATTCGCGAGGGGTTCGATCCGTTCGGATCGCAACGCGAGCGAAAGTTGTGAAACTTCGTCGGGGATCAGAGGACCGACTCACGATCCGGCAAGCCCTGTTCCATCGACTTCAGCCCTGGCCGGCCTCGTCGCCCTCACCGATGCAATCGAGGGCTCGCTCGACGGCGCTCACAGCCTCGCGCAGGTTCCGAACCGTGTGTTCCATTTCCCGGCGGGGACGGCCCATGGCGGCGGCGCGCTCGGTGACCCCCTGAAGAAGCTCCAGGGCGGCGAAGAGATCATCCGCGACCGCGACCACGTCGCTGATCTGCGGGGCCGGAGCGGCTCGGGGGCGTGCGAAAGGGACCACGTTGCTCATGTCGGACAAGGTGTCGCTCAAGCCGAGACGAGACACCAGATCCACAGAGGGCAAATTTCCATGATTAGGGCGCCAAAGCCCGAATGTCGTGGAGCGTAGTGAGCATTTCCGTGGCATCGGAACATCACTCTGCCCGTAAGCTGAGACGGTTCGTTATCCTTGTGCTTGACGCGAACGCCCCCACGGCACCACGACAGGGCCGACCGGTCCAGCAGGACCAGCATTCCAGGAACACTCCAATGCGTCCCATCACTGCCGTCCTCTTCACCGGCTTGCTCTGTGCCCTTGGCGCCTGCAACAGCGCTGACAGAAGCGGCCTCTCGGACAGCTTCAGCACCGAAAATTTCCGCCGCTCCAACGATACCAACGGCACCCAGACCCGCCGCGACGTGAACCGCGTCTACACCGCCCCCTCGATGCCCTCCATCGTCAGCCGTGGGAATTGAGGCGGCGCTTCAGTTCTTCGCCAGCGCGTCCGCAAAGGCGATCATGCGGTTGCGCGCGTAGGTGGGCAGTCCGGCGCTGATCGAGGTCCCGGTGTTGAAGGAGGAGTTGCCCATCAGCACCTGCGCCGGCAGCAGGTTCTTCAGCACCGGCACGCGGGCGTATTCCTGCTTGCGGTCAAGGACATCGGCCTTGATCGCGAGCGCCATGTAAGTCGTCACCACCGTCTTGCCGGCGTCATTCGGCATCGGCTGGAAAACGGCGAGGAACTTGCCGAAACGCAAGATCTGGTTGACCCAGAAGATCGTCTGTTCGAGGCCACCGGATACCGAGGTATCGATCTTCGTGAGGGCGGCCAGAGAAGCGGCCTCCGGAGCCGACAATGTCCGCAATTCGCTTTGGAAGGAGACGAATTCGGCGACCTTCTTCGAGGCGCCGTCCTCCAGCTTGTTCGCGAGCTTCACACCGAGCGGCAGCTTACCTTCGAGATCGTAGCGAGATTCGATGCAGGCGGCGGCCCCCTCGCACCAAGCCCGGTCGGGACGCCGGGCGAAAGCGGCGGCCGGGTCCTTGGTGGGCGTCACGTCGGCCGGATTCAGCGTCTTGTGCTTGATGACGGGGTCCATCCTGGAGACGAACCCAAGATTGGCGAAAGCCGTGAGGTCGATCGACTCCGCAGGCCGCGCCACGACGAACCGCCCCTGCGCCACATAGACCTTGAGGGTCTCGTGCCGCTGCTTCGAGACCCCGTTGAGTGTCGTCGTGTAATCGGGCTCGGCATAGGCGGGATAAGGCGCCAAGGCCGCTTGCTCGGCCGGGCGCAGCTTCCTCCATTCGAGATAGGGCGTCAGGCCGCTCTCGGGGTTCGACGGCATCTCCCGGTGGTCGGTGAACAGGATCGTGCCGGGCTTGAGGCTCGCAACGGTCGAAGGCTCGATGGCGGCCACTTCCTTGATCCGCTCGGTCGGAGGCTGGAGCTTTATCCCCTCCTGCGCGGTGGTCGGCGCACCGGATGCCAGCACCAGGACAAGGGCTTTGGCAAGGACACGTGTCGCCGGAAGCTGCGTCTTCACGTCGGGGCCTCGGTTGCTGATGAAGAAAGGGAATGCGCGTGTCAGTAGCGCGGATCGTCGCCGAACAGATAGTCGGGATCGCGACGCCGGGCGCGGGGCGGCTCGTCGTCGCCAAAGGGTGAGCGCTGCGTACCGGGCCATGCCTGACTGCGTGAGCCCTCGTAGACATCTCCTTGCGCCCGGCGGCTGCGCGGCTGCACTTGCCTCTCGCCGAACGGGTCGAGAAGATCGGTCTCGGGGGCACGCCGGGTCGTGAGGTTGCCGAACACGTCGCCGGCCGCATCGGCGCCATCGTCGATCCCGCCCATGTCGCCGTCCTCGGCATCCGGCCGCATGGCAGTCTGCACTTCGCGGGGCAACAGCCGGTACTGAGTGTCGGCCATGCGGCCATCACTCAGGCGGAAGTGCTCGATGAACCCGCCGCCGGAGATGCGCTCGCCGCTGCGCGGATCGATCGGGAGATCGACAAGGAGGCGCTTGGCTTCAGGAGAAGGTGGCGCGAGATTGGTGCGCGGGACGCCGTTTGCCCAGGCCGCCTGAAGGATCGCGCCGGCAATCGGCACAGCCAGATGCCCGCCGGTCTGGCCACGCCCCAGCGTCCTGCGGGTACCGTCGGCATTGTCGTAGCCGACCCAGACCACGATGGTGATCTCGTTGGTGAAGCCGGCGAACCACGCGTCGTTCTCGTTCTCTGAGGTGCCGGTCTTGCCGGCGATGGAGCCGGAAAACTTCGCCAGGGCCGCGGCAGTGCCGTGGTTGGTCACGCCCTGGAGCATGGTCTTCAGCTGATAGAAAGCGACCCTATCGGCGGAGCCGATCCTGACCGGCTCCTTAGAATCACGCTTGTAAAGAACCTTGCCGTCGCGCTCGACCGTCTCCAGCGCGTAGGGTGCTGGCCGCGCGCCTTCGTTGGCGATGGCCGCATAGAAGGCCGCGAGATCGACCATGCGGACCGGTTGCGAGCCGAGGACGAACGGATAGTAGCGCTCGCATTCTGCATAGAGCTGTGCTTCCAGCGCGAGGTCGCAGACCCGGGTGAGGCTCGCCGGAGGCGTATCGGCGATGCCGCCCTGGAGCAGGCGCGCGGTGACGAGGTTCTTCGAGAATTCGAGGCCGCGCCGAAGCGTGGTCGCGCTCGATCCGCCGCCGTCGTAGTTCTTAGGGCTCCAAGACTGGCCGACGCCGCCGATGGGCGGCAGCGTGACGCTGGCATCCATCACCAGCGTGTTGGGCTGCAGGCCCGCATTGAGCGCGGCGAGATAGGTTAGCGGCTTCAGTGTCGAACCCGGCTGGCGCACGGTCTGCGTCACCCGGTTCAGCTGGCTCAGAGGGTAAGAGAAACCTCCGTCCATGGCGAGGATACGGCCGGTGCGGTTCTCCAGCACCATGGCGGCGCCCTGGACGGAGGGACGCACCCGCAAGTCGGCGCGGGGCAGCCGGGCCTTGGGGTCGCGCAGCTTCACCCGCACCACGTCGTAAGTCTGAAGCCGGCCCTTGGCGATACCGGGATCGAGGCTGACGATCCGCCCGTCGGCGAGCCCCGCCTTCACCGGCCCTCGGCCGGCTTCGAGCACCACGGCAAGGGGCCAATGCACGTCGTAGAGCACGGGCCGGGCACTCTCCAGGGCTCGTTGCCAGATCGGCTTTTGCGGTACCGGCCTCGGAATCGTGTCCGAGGCCGGAACTGCCTTGACCGCTAACGGCTTCGGCTTGGCCTCGCCACCGACGATCAGCGGGACGGACTGAACCGACCCTTCCACCGCGGGCGCCGCCCCGCCGAGCTTCGCAATGCTTTCAGCGAGGTTGAATTCGGGTCCGTCATAGCGCTGGCGCCCAGTGGCACGCTCGTAATTCGCGAGTCCGTCCTGAAGCGCGCTCTCCACGGCGGTCTGGAGGCCGGCATTGATGGTGGAGCGGACGACGTGCGAGGCGGAGGTGAGGGAGTCGATTCCGGCGAATGTCCGAGCCTCGCGGGCGACGTGATCGACGAAGTAGAAGCCGGAATCCCGCCGGGTCGTCTCGATCGGCTTCAGCCCGAGGGGAGCGTTTGCCGCCTCTGTGAGCTGCGCATCGGTGATGACGCCCTCGTCCTTCATCCGCGCCAAGACATAGGCGCGGCGCTCCTTGGCGCGGTCGGGATACTTGTCCGGATTGTAGAAGTTCGGCCCCTTCGGCATGCCGCCGAGCAGGGCAGCCTCCGGCACGGTGAGCTGGCCCACGGATTTGCCGAAATAGCTGCGCGCCGCCATCTCGATCCCGTAGGAGCCGCGGCCGAGATAGATCCCGTTGAGGTAGAGTTCGAGGATCTGCGGTTTGCCGAGGATCCGCTCGAGCCGAGAGGCCACGATCATCTCGCGGATCTTGCGCTCGTAGGTGACGTCGTCGCCCACGGACAGGTTCTTGACCACCTGCTGGGTGATGGTGGAGCCGCCGGCCGGCCTGCCGGGAGAAGCGAGGTTGCCGATGAAGGCACGGATGACGCCGCGCTCATCGATGCCGTGATGAGTCTCGAAGCGCTTGTCCTCGGCGGCCACGAAGGCCTTCTGAACCATCACCGGCACATCGGAGATCGGCACGGTGAGGCGGCGCCCATTGGCCTCGAAGGCCTCGGCGTAGCGCCTGCCGGCACCGTCGAGGATCAGGCTCGCGCCCGGCAGCTTGCGGTCCTTGAGATCCTGCGCCGAGGGGAGATCGGCCACCGCCCTGTTGTAGAACTCGATCACCTCGGCCGCGTCGAAGGGAGAATCCTTCGGGCTCTCGCCCTTGCAGAACTGGCGGTAGCTCGTGTTGAGCTCTCCGATATCGAGCCCATGCAGGAGCTTGGGCGCCGAGGCACCGGCTATGGCCGACGGATCTTCCATTGCGGTGGAGATCAGCTCATCGAGATTGATGTCCTCGATGTCGAAGGACTTGCGCATATGGGCGCAGCCGTCGCGCAGAACCTGGACCACCTCCGCCTTGTCCGCCACTGGATCGAAATGCGTCTTCACCGCCTCTGGGCGCGTGGTCACCTGACTGAGCGTCAGCGCGGTCGCGAACAGCTTGATCAGGATGATGTTCATCGAGCGAAAGTCACCAAAATCCCGGACGCGTCACAGTGCGCACGGCAAGCCCGGCAGCCGCAACGCGCATAGGCGAAGAAGGGATGCATAAGGCGGCTGATTTAAGGACGAGCGACGGTGCAGCTACTTGTTGCGCCCCAGCAGCACCAACCAGCCGATCCCGATCACGCAGACCATCATGCCGACCGTGATGAAGGCCGGAGTGCCAAGGTCCATGAAGCGGGGCGCGAGCTGCGTCGCGAAAGCGGCCACGATCAGGGCCACCGCGACACGGGCAGCGGCGCGCTCGATGCCGCGGGTGAGCTTGTCGATGCCCTTCACCTCGATCTCAACGGTGACACGGCCCTGCTTGAGGCGCACCAGCATGAGATGAATGAGGGTGGGAAGTTCGGAGGCTGCGCCGAAGAGGCCCGCCCCCACCGCCTCGACCTTGCGGGAAATCCCCTTGATCGAGAACTGGGACGCGAGTTTGCTCTTCACCGTGGGGCCGGCGGCGGTGAACAGGTCGAATTTCGGGTCGAGATGACGCATCACGCCGTCCGCGGTGACCAAGCCTTTGAACAGGATCGCGAGGTCGGTCGGCATGGCGAGGTCGTTCTCGCGTGCCATGGTCATGAAATCGGTGAGGAGATCGCCGAAATTCAGTACCGACCCGGCATGGCGGTTGATGAAGGCCTGCGACGAGGCCTCAAGCTTGGTGAGGTCGGGATTGCTCGATCCGGTCCAGTCGAGGAGCACGGCCATCAGCCCGTCGGAATCCTCCTTGAGCATCGCACCGATCAGCATCAGGAGTTGGGTCCGGCGACGTTCCGACAATCGGCCTATGATGCCGAAATCGATGAAGCCGATCCGGTTGCCGGGCATCACCAGCATGTTGCCCGGATGCGGATCGGCGTGGAACACGCCCTCGATCAGCGCCATGTTGAGGAAGGCGTCGGTGCCTTTCTGGGCGACCTTGACCTTGTCGATCCCCGCCGCATCGAGGCGGACATGATCGTTGGGCGGAATGCCGTGGATGAATTCCTGGACGAGCACGCGCTCCGACGTCCATTCCCAATGGATCTTCGGGATGACGATGTCGTCCCGGTCGGCGAAGATCGCCGCGATGGTCTCGCAATTGCGCGCCTCGTTGACGAGGTCGAGTTCGCCGTAGAGGCCGCCGGCGAGGTGGCGCATCTGCTCGTGGGGCTGGTAGCGACCGAATTCCGGCCATTCCTCCACCACGATGCGGGTCGCATGCGCGAGAAGTCGGAGATCCGCTTCGATGATCTTGCGCAGGCCCGGGCGCAGGACCTTCACGACGACCTCCTCGCCCGACATCAGCCGGGCCCGGTAGACCTGGGCGATAGAGGCCGCAGCGAGCGGGACGGTGTCGAACTCGGCGAAGATGTCGGAGGGCGCGGCACCGAGATCGGCCTCGAGCTGCGGCCGGATCTTCTCCCACGAGATCGGCCGGACCTGGCTGTGGAGCTTCTCCAACTCCTCCGTCCATTCCGGCGTCAGCAGGTCAGGACGGCTTGCCAGGATCTGGCCGAGTTTGATGAAGGTCGGCCCCAAGGCCTCGATTGCCCGACGCACGCGCTGCGGTTGGGACAGGCGCGTGACGTCTACCTGCGGCGTCCGGCGCTTGGCCAGCCGCGCCACATGGGCGATGCCGAGGCGCTCCACCACCTTGGTGACGCCATAGCCGATCAGGACTGCGGCAATCTCACCGAGGCGTTGCCGGTCGCGGGCAGCGACGAAGGCGGTTTTCAGCATGTGCGCAAGGGACTGCCCCGGCTGGCGTGAGGATGGCCGCGTCGAACTTTCAGGCCGGGCGGCCTGTCCGGACCGTGCCGGTGTCCAGATAGTTCGCGTCTACGTAGTCGGCGAGGCCGAAATTTGGCGGGATCGACGGTAACTGCAGGGATTAGCCCCACCACGCTCGCCGCGCTACAACCGTTTCCATCCCGGCGTCCGATGGGCGCCGTGAAAGCGACCCGTTCGGAATTGCACATGATCCTCGCGTCGTGACGATCGCCGCTCGCCAAAATGGTCTAGACAGGCGGCAGACATGGGACGCCGCCTCGATCGCGGTCATCCGCATTCGGGTAGGCGTCCTCCACAAACGAAACGTCATGGAAACGGAGAGACGGCCCCGATGGCAGGTACGCCCCGCGCAGGAATCATTCCGGTCACGCCCTTCCAGCAGAACTGCACCCTGATCTGGTCCGACGAGACCAAAGTCGGTGCCGTGGTCGATCCCGGTGGTGACCTCGACCGGATCGAAGCCGCGATCCGCGATCAGGGCATCACCATCGAGAAGATTCTGCTGACACACGGCCATATCGACCATGCCGGCGGCGCCGATGAGTTGCGCGAACGGCTCGGCGTCCCGATCGAGGGTCCGCACGAAGCCGACCGCTACCTCCTCGATTCATTGCCGGAGACAGGTGCGAATTATGGCCTCGAAGGCGCCCGGGCCGTGACGCCGGACCGCTGGCTCGCCGAGGGCGACAGCGTCAGTGTGGGCGACCTCGCCTTCGACATCCTGCACGCTCCAGGCCACTCCCCCGGCAGCGTCGTGTTCGTGAGCCGCGACGCGCGCTTCGCCCTGGTGGGAGACGTGGTCTTCAAGGGCTCCGTCGGCCGCACCGACCTGCCCGGCGGGAATCACGACCAACTCATCCGCGCCATCAAGGAGAAGGTCCTGCCGCTCGGCGACGACATCGCCTTCATCCCTGGCCACGGCCCTACGAGCACGCTGGGCGAGGAGCGGATGACCAACCCGTTCCTGCAGGAATAGGCAATCCGTGGGAAAGGCTCGGCAGGGCATTCAGGCGCGTCGATCGGATTTGCCCGATTGAGGCGTGGGTAGCCGGCTCCTTCGAGGAGCGGAAACCGTGCATTCCCAAGGCGCAAAGCCTATATACGGCTCACAAGACGAATCGCAGGCGCGCCCGAGGTTCGGGCCGGGGCATCAAGACCAGGCAAAGACCCGCCTGCCCGAGGAACTTCATGTCCGACATGACCGACGACGACACCTCCCGCAACTTGGCGGCTACGGCTTATGGCGCGGAATCCATCCGCGTGCTCAAGGGTTTGGACGCCGTTCGCAAACGGCCCGGCATGTATATCGGTGATACCGATGACGGTTCGGGCCTGCACCACATGGTCTACGAGGTGGTGGACAACGCCATCGACGAGGCGTTGGCCGGCCATGCCGACGTCGTGACGGTGATGTTGAACGCCGATGGCTCGGTGACGGTGTCCGATAACGGGCGCGGCATCCCCACCGACATCCACAAGGAGGAGGGGGTCTCGGCGGCAGAGGTCATCATGACCCAGCTCCATGCCGGAGGTAAGTTCGACCAGAACTCCTACAAGGTCTCCGGCGGCCTGCACGGCGTCGGCGTCTCCGTCGTCAATGCCCTGTCGCAATGGCTCCGGCTCCGCATCTGGCGCGGCGGCAAGGAGCACGCCATGGAGTTCCGCCACGGCGATGCTGTTTCCCCGCTGGTGATCGTCGGAGACGGCAACGGCCGGCGCGGGACGGAAGTGTCGTTCCTGCCCTCGACCGACACCTTCACGATGATCGAGTTCGACTACGCGACGTTGGAGAAGCGCTTGCGCGAGCTCGCCTTCCTCAATTCGGGCGTGCGCATCGTGCTCACCGATGCGCGCCATGCCGAGCACAAGCGCGAGGAGCTGTTCTACGAGGGCGGCATCGAAGCATTCGTGCGCTATCTCGACCGCTCGCGCAAACCCATCGAGGGCATGACGAAGCCGGTCTTCGTGCGGGCCGAGCGCGACAACATTCGCGTCGAGGTGGCGTTGTGGTGGAACGACTCGTTCAACGAGACCGTGCTGCCCTTCACCAACAATATCCCGCAGCGCGACGGCGGCACCCATATGGCAGGCTTTCGCGCCGCCATGACCCGGCAGATCACCGGCTATGCCGAATCCACCGGTATCACCAAGCGTGAGAAGATCACCCTCACCGGCGAGGATTGCCGCGAGGGCCTCACCGCCGTGATCTCGGTTCAGGTACCGGACCCGAAGTTCTCGTCGCAGACGAAGGACAAGCTCGTCTCTTCCGAGGTACGCCCGGCCGTCGAGAACGTCCTCAACGAGGGTCTCTCCAACTGGCTCGAGGAGAATCCGTCCCAGGCCAAATCCGTGATGGGCAAGGTCATCCTGGCGGCTTCCGCCCGTGAAGCCGCGCGCAAGGCTCGCGAGACCGTGACCCGCAAGGGCGTCCTCGACATCGCGTCCCTGCCCGGCAAGCTCGCCGATTGCCAGGAGCGCGATCCGTCGAAATGCGAGATCCTGCTGGTGGAGGGCGATTCCGCTGGCGGATCGGCGAAACAGGGCCGCGACCGCCATTTTCAGGCCGTCCTTCCGCTGCGCGGCAAGATCCTCAACGTCGAGCGCGTGCGTGCAGACCGGATGCTGTCCTCGGCAGAGATCGGCACGCTGATCACGGCGCTAGGCGCCGGCATCGGCCGGTCGTCCACCGACCGGGAGGGCTTCAATCCTGACAAGCTGCGCTATCATCGCATCATCATCATGACCGATGCGGACGTGGACGGTTCGCATATCCGAACCCTGCTGCTGACCTTCTTCTTTCGGCAGATGCCGGAGCTGATCGAGCGCGGCTATGTCTACATCGCCCAGCCTCCGCTCTATAAGGCCGCCAAGGGCAAGACCGCGATCTACCTCAAGGACGAGCGGGCCTTGGAGGATTACCTCATCGATGCCGGCGTAGACGGGGCGGTGCTGCGGCTCGCCTCAGGCGCGGAATTCGGCGGCCCGCAGTTGAAAGTGCTGGTTGAGGAGGCGCGTCAGTTCCGTGGCCTGATGCAGGCGCTTCATACCCGCTACGACCGCGCCATCGTGGAACAGGCGATGATCGCCGGTGCCTTCCGCACCAACGTGGACGAGAACCAGGCCGAGGCCGAGAGGCTCGTGGCCGACGTCGCTCGGCGCATGGACGTCATCGCCGACGATATCGAGCGAGGCTGGGAAGGCTCTGTGAGCGAAGGCGGGTACGTTCTCAGCCGCACCCTGCGCGGCGTGCGCCAGGTTTCGACGCTCGACGCCTCGCTCATCGTCTCCCAGGAGGCACGGCGCCTCGCCGACCGGGCCGAGGCTCTGCGGGATATCTATGGAGAGCCGGTCACCTATGCTCGCAAGGGCGAGGAGACCGTGCTGCACGGACCGGTCGGCCTGTTCGAGGCGGTGATGGCCTTCGGCCGCAAGGGTCTCCAGCTCCAGCGCTACAAGGGCCTCGGCGAGATGAACCCGCAGCAGCTTTGGGAAACGACTCTCGATAGCGAGGTCCGTTCGCTCCTCCAG
Organism: Methylobacterium marchantiae; assembly: GCF_022179405.1. Lineage (GTDB taxonomy): Bacteria > Pseudomonadota > Alphaproteobacteria > Rhizobiales > Beijerinckiaceae > Methylobacterium > Methylobacterium marchantiae. Next base: position 87,746 of record NZ_BPQT01000018.1, on the reverse strand, counting down.
GTGCGGATCAAGGACACCCAGGACGCCGACGACCTGTTCGTGAAGCTGATGGGCGACGTCGTCGAGCCGCGCCGCGAGTTCATCCAGGAGAACGCGCTCAGCGTGGCCAATCTCGACGTCTGAACCGACACGGCCGGGAGGGTCGATATGAGCAACGTCATCCGACCCACTTTCGGTCAGCCGCGCCGGCCGGGACCAGTCGACGATGACCGGGTCGAGGTGACGACCCAGCGCGTCTACGGCGAGGCCGGCGACCACCGTGTCTGCCTAGTGCGCGATGACGACGCTCCCGAGGGTGAGGTCTACAAGGTCGTAGTCGGACGCCTAACGGGACAGGAGGTCAGCACCGTGGCGATCCTGCCCGCCACGATCGAAGGCGAGATCGATGCCGAAATGGTCGCGCTCGCGATCTTGCGCACCCTGAGCCTGATCGAGGAAGACGGCGAAGCTCCGGGCATCGCCTGAGAGAGCGCCCAGGCTCCGCCTTTCTGCGCGCTTCCATCGCATCCTTCCACGACGACGCTTGCCCGCGTCGATGCGTTGACGGGCAAGCGGCCTGTAACCACAGGCCGCTTGCAGGCGAATGGACGGTATCGTCCCGCGTGCCATCGAAGGAAGCGCCATGAACCGCCGCCAGACCCTCGTCGCTGGGGCTTCAGCCGCCGCGATCCTCACATCGTTCCGGTTGATCGGCCTTTCGCAGGCCGAGGCCTTCGAGGTTGTAAAGTCGGATGCCGAGTGGAAGCGGCGCTTGAGTTCCGCCGAATATGCCATCCTGCGCGGGCACGGCACGGAGCGCGCCGGGTCGAGTCCTCTCAACGCAGAGAAGAGGGTCGGACAGTTTGCCTGTGCCGGCTGCGACCTGCCTCTGTTCTCATCGGACACGAAATTCGAGAGCGGTACCGGCTGGCCGAGCTTCTGGGCACCGCTGAACCGTGCCGTCGGCACCGATACGGATCGCAGCTACGGAATGAGCCGCACGGAAGTGCATTGTCGCCGATGCGGCGGCCATCTCGGTCACCTCTTCGACGACGGACCGAAGCCTACGGGTCAGCGCTATTGCATGAACGGGGCAGCCCTCCGCTTCATCCCAGCGTGATGTCCACTGACCGGCGGAGTCCAGTTCGATCGCAAGACTTGGGACTGGAAGATCAGAAGGATTTCACGATGCTCAAGCGTTCATCCGCCTCGTTCCGCGCATTCTGGCCCATCGCCCTTTTGGCGACGGCGGGGCTCGGCATGCTCGCAGCCCTGGCGGGGTTCGGTGGCAGAGCCTTCGCCGAGGAGCCCGGGCGACGCCTACCCGATGCGGCCGTAACGCTGAAGGAAAAGAGCGGCCTTCGAACAGCGGTGTTCGCGGGCGGTTGCTTCTGGGGCGTGCAGGGCGTGTTTCAACATGTGCGTGGAGTGACCGAGGCCCTATCCGGCTATGCCGGAGGCTCACGGGACACCGCGAGCTATCAGGCCGTCGGATCCGGCCGGACGGGCCATGCAGAAGCCGTGCGCATCACCTACGATCCATCGCTCATCCGCTACGACGAATTGCTGACGATTTTCTTCTCCGTCGCACTCGACCCAACCCAAGTGAACCGTCAGGGCCCGGACAGCGGCACGCAATACCGCTCAGCGATCTTCGTCAGCGATGCCGAGCAGGCCCGTGTCGCCAGAGCTTATGTCGCGCAACTCAATGTGGCGCAGGCCTATGCCAAACCGATCGCCACCAAGGTCGAGTGTGGCGCATTCTATCCGGCGGAAGCCTATCATCAGGACTTCATGGCCCGAAACCCGCGCCATTCTTACATCGTGGCCAACGATGCGCCGAAGCTGCGCGATCTGCAGCGCTACTTCCCCGAACGGACCAATGCCGAGCCGATCCTCGTCGGCGCGCAGCCGCCGGCATGATGCAGCTCCAGCGAATGCTCTGAGACCGATCGGCCCGCGCCTCGGCAAAGTGTGGATCGGGAAAGACGATTTCGTCCATGAGCCATTTCCGGGCTGCGTGTCTCCCTTCCAGTCGAGACGAGCTCCCTGCGCCCATTGGAGAACCCTTGACCATACACTAGAGTTATTCTAATTAGGAACTACGCGGATGGCGCGGCGGATATCGACCCTGCGATCGACCGAGAGACATTGGAGAGTCACATGGCACACAGCACCAGCGCGGCCTGCGAAAGCTGCCGCTTCTTCGACGATATCAACGGCGGTCAATCTGCCGGCGATGAAGGCCTTTGCCGCTACAATCCGCCGGTGAGCCAGCCCGAGCCGAAGTCGCCTGGCCTATGGCCGGTTGTGGCGTCCAAGGATTGGTGCGGCCATTTCACGTCCGAGATGACGGCCGCCGAATGAGGAAGCGCTTCTAGCGGATGACGAGATTTGGGTCGGTGCATGAGCACCGGCCCTTTTTCATGCGCCGTCCATGGAGACGCCGCTTGCCAACGCTCACGAAGAATTCTCTCGCGACCCCTCCGAAATCCGTTAGGACGCGGCGAGCCGGTCATGATCCGGTCACCTTCGCGTCCGAAGGCGGGGCCTTCATGACGGGCGGCTCCTACCACCGCGTCCTGAGCCATGCGGTGCTGACGGCACGGGACGGGCGGTTGCGTTTCGGGGCGGTGTAAGGATTTTTCTGAATGACGTATCGACCCATTTCGGCGATGGCCGGGCGGCTCCTGGCGCCGATCGCCGGGATCGCGCTCAGCGTGGTGTCTGGCCTCGCCGTAGCTGCTCCCAACGATCCGACAGGCACTTTCCTCACGGAGGACGGACGAGCTCGGGTGCGTGTGGAGAAGTGCGGCCCGCAGAACAATCACGTCTGCGGCTACGTCGTCTGGTTGAAAGTGCCGCTCAACGATAAGGGTCAGCCCCGGGTCGACTTCAAGAATCCCGACCCGAAAAAGCAGGCTCGTCCTTCGCTCGGCCACCAGCTCATCATGGGCATCAAGCCGAACGCCGACAATCATTACGAAGGCAAGATCTACAACGCCGAGGATGGGTCGTTCTACGATGTGACGATCTGGAGCGAGCAGCCGGGCCAGCTCACTGTGCGCGGCTGCATGCTGCGCTTCATGTGCATGTCGCAGGCCTGGACCAAAGTCACCGATACCGTACCGGGGCAGATCACCGGTCCGACCAACGGCCCGGGCGGCCCTCGCTCCGACCCGGAATGGGCGCCCAAGACCTCTCCGGCTTCGTCGGCCGCAGGGTCGACTGGCACCGCTCCGGCCACCGCCGCGAAGCCGGCAGCCACGGCACCGAAGCCGGCGGCCAAGCCCGCCGAGTAGGGCCTAAGGTTTCCAAGCCCCCGGAGTCCCGATCATGACGGCATCGTCCCGGTCCCGAAACCCGGTCCGATGCCGGTGCTCACCAGACTTTCAGTCGACCAGGGCAGCGTAGGTCAGCACCCTCAATTCCCGTCTGATCGGCAAGGCCGAGGACGGGATGAGCTGGGCGAGCATCACCACCGCGAGATCCTCCGCAGGATCGATCCAAAACGACGTGCTGGCGAGACCACCCCAGGCCACCTCGCCCGGCGTGCCGACGATCTGCGCCCGCGACGGGTCGATCATGACCGAGAATCCGAGCCCGAAACCGATCCCGGTATAGGTGGATTCCGAGAACCGCGGCTGTCCCATTGAAGCGAGGTCGCCGCCGAGATGGTTCATCAGCATCAGTTCGATGGTCTTGCGACCGAGGAGTCGCACGTTGTCCAGGGCACCGCCCCCGAGGATGAACCGACAGAAACGCATGTAGTCGGGGGCCGTGGAAACGAGGCCGCCTCCACCCGACGGTACCGCCGGCTTGGTCGTGAAACGGCTTCCCACCGCATCGTCGTAGAGTTTGAGGCTCCGGTCGCGGAACAGGCTGTAATTGGCGGCGAGCCGGGAGACCTTGTCTGCCGGCACGTAGAAGTCAGTGTCGACCATACCGAGGGGGTCGATCACTCTGGTCTTCAGGAAATCGGCGAAATCCTGGCCCGAGATCATCGCGACGAGATGGCCGAGCAGATCGGTGGCGACGCTGTAGTTCCATTCCGCGCCGGGTTGGGCGAGGAGCGGTTGCTTGGCCAGCCGCGCCACGACCTCTGCGAGGCTCGCATCCTGTGCCTCGCCGAAATCCACACCGTTCTGCCGGTAGAGCGCGTCGACCAAGGTCGCCTCCATGAACCCGTAGGTCAGGCCCGCAGTATGGGTGAGGAGGTCGCGGATGATGATCGGGCGCAGGGCCGGCTCGGTCTCGGCCTTGACCCGGTTGCCACCGGTGAAGACCCGCATGTCGGCGAATTCGGGAAGGAAGCGGGTGATCGGATCATCGAGCTGGAAGCGCCCCTCCTCATAGAGCATCATCACCGCCACCGAGGTCAGCGGCTTCGTCATCGAATAGATTCGCGTGATCGTATCGGCCGTGAACGGGGTCTCGCGAGCGATGTCGGCAAGTCCATGAGCGCGGAAGAACGCGGTCTCACCGCGCCGCGACAGCATGACCGACAGGCCGGCGAGCTTGCCTTCGGCCACGAGCCGTCGCATCCAGCCATCGACCCGCTCCAGCCTCTCGGGACAGAGGCCGAGCGCCCTGGGGTCGGTCACCGGGATGTCCTGCATGCGATCCGCTCCGTCCTCGCCGCGTCATGCGGCCTTGCCTCGTCACGTGTCCCTAGGCCATTAGCGTCGTCAGCGGTCACCGCCAAATGGGGCATTCACCATCCCATGGTGCCGGGTCCGCCCTTGAATGGGCCGACGATTTCCGGCGTGATCCAGCCGCCGTAGAATCCGCCGGGCTGCGGCTCCGCTTTCACATCGCCGACGAAGCAGGCCTCCATCGCTCCTGCGTAGAAGGCGAGAAAGCCCGCAATCGCTTGGAAGTCCTGCGTCGGCCTTGGATAGGCCCAGGCCGCACCTTCGACTCGAAGCCCTCCCACCTGCAGATCGTGCAGAACCGCGCGCCCTTTCCATTCGCACATGCCCGCCATCCTCGCCGGTCCAAGAGCTCCGTCGGCGACGTCGCCGGGCGGGAAGTAATAGGTCGGCGGATGGCTCGTCTCGAGCACGCGATAGCCCGACACGGTGTCGGCGATGATCGTGCCTGCGAAGATCACGCGCAGGCGCGCCGCCACACGCTCCAAGCGCGGCGGGCGCGGGTAGTCCCAGACACTTTCCTGGTCCGGGCCATGGGGGAGGGGTCTCGGATGCATCGGCGTGGTCCTCGGTCTCGGGCAAATCGAGGTTTTAGGTAGGGCGGCGTTTGCCCGTGGCGCGTGCCATGCTAGCCCCGCCCGCGATACCGCTGAGGGAACCCTGCCTGTGACGGATTTCGCTCTCTTCCTCGACTTCGACGGCACGCTCGTCGAGATCGCTCCACGACCGGATCAGGTCGTGGTCGCTCCAGAACTCGCGCCGGCGCTGCTGCGGCTGCGGGATCGGCTCGGCGGTGCCCTCGCCATCGTCACCGGACGCCCGATCGCGGTGATCGACGATTTCCTCTCACCCGCAAAGTTCGATGTCGCCGGCCTTCATGGAGTCGAACGGCGAGTCGACGGTGTCGTGTCTGGAGGTAGTGCCGAGGACCATCCCGCCCTGCGCGCCCGAATCGCGGGTTTGCACGAGGCGGTGCGAGATCTCGGCTCCGTGCTCATCGAGGACAAGGGTGCTTCGGTCGCGGTCCATTGGCGCCTCGCCACCCCCTCCGATGCCGCGAAGGCCGAAACGGCCGTGAAAGCGGCTGCCGCCGATCTCGGCGACGCCTACCGCCTCCAGTTGGGCAAGGCCGTGGGCGAGATCGTGCCCGCATCCGCCACGAAGGGCCACGCCATCCGCGCCCTGGCCGAAGCGACGCCCTATGCCGGTCGCCGCGCAATTTTTCTCGGCGACGACCTCACCGACGAGAAGGCGTTCGCCGTGGTCAACGAAGTGGGCGGGATCAGCGTCCGCATCGGTGGCAGCGACACCATCGCCACGCGGCGCCTTACCGATCCAGAGGCCGTCCGCGCGCTGATCTACGCCTGGGCCGATGGTAAGCCGATAGACGCGGACGCCCTGCCGCCCGCCTGACGACGCGATCGGCATCGGCTGCGGCTGCGTCGCCGAGCCGGTGCCGTAGACTTCACCGTGAAGCCCCGCGAACCGGCGGGATCACCGATACCGGCTTCCAGCGCGAAGGAGCATTGTCCGCATGTTCGAATTTCCGGTCCTCGTCGGTGATGTCGGCGGCACCAATGCTCGCTTCGCACTCGTGGCTGAAGCCGGTGCCGAAGCGAAGATCCTCGGCCATGTCCAGACGAAGGCTTTTCCCGATCCGAGCGCGGCGATCAGGTCCGCTCTCGAAAAGCATGACGGGCCCGCCCCACGTTCAGGGATCCTTGCGGTGGCGGCTCGGATCGACGGGCCAGCCGTCCGCCTCACCAATGCCGATTGGGTGATCGAAGGCGAGCGGATCGGACGGGATTTCGGCCTGTCGCGCTCGGTGGTCGTCAACGACTACGTGCCCGTCGCCGCCGGCGCCGTGGACATCGCCCCGACCGACCTGACACCCGTCGGCCCTCGTCGCGACGGCGGCCTCAAGGGCGATCAGGGAACCCGGCTGGTGCTGGGTCCGGGCACGGGGTTCGGGGCGGCGGCCGTCGTTCCCTACGCGGATCGGCTCGCCATCGTGTCCACCGAGGCGGGCCACGTCGATTTTGGCCCTACCGATGCGGACGAGCAAGCCGTCTGGCGGCATGTCGAGCGCATCGAAGGACGGGTCACCGTGGAGGCGCTGCTGTCTGGGCCCGGGCTTGCCCGACTCTACAAGGCCGTTCATCTCGCAAGAACTGGACGAGAAGCAGCCGATGCAGAGCCCGCCAAGGTGACCAGCACGGGTGTCGACGGCAGCGATCCATATGCGGTCGAAGCCGTCGCCCTGTTCGCCAAGCTCCTCGGCCGGGTCTGCGGCGATCTCGCCTTGACCTTCCTCGCCACGGGCGGAGTCTATATCGGCGGCGGTATAGCCCCGCGCATCCTGCCGGTGTTGGAGAAGGGCGGCTTCCGCAAGGCCTTCGAATCCAAGCCGCCCTTCGTCACCCAGATGGAAGCGATCCCCACTGCGGTGATCTCGGTCCAGGACCCTGCATTTTCAGGCCTCGCTGCCCTGGCGAACCGGCCCGAAGTGTTCGTCTATCACGGCCAAGTCTGGACCAGGGAGTGAGAGAAGCGGCTCATTCGTCCGAGTCGTTGTCGACGTTCTGTTCGACCTCGTCGTAGGTGTAGCCTTCGAGCCAGTCGGCACTGTTCTGCGAACCGGCGGGATAGGGATTGGCCGCATCCGGCTGGCCGGCGACCTTGGCGGCCTTCCCTTCTTCCATGACGGTCTTCGAAACGTAGCCCATCGGTTTCCTCCACCTGCTCGGCCGAAGCGCGACCGTCAATGGAGAACAAGAGCGAGCCGGTGGGATTTCAAGGCCGCCGCCCCATCTCGTCCCACTGCGGAGCCGGCGGCTTGTTCAGCCAACGGACGGCTCGGTCAGATTCCGTCCCCGGCCACTTCCCGTGCCACGGCCCTCCGGCCGATGTCGCGACGGCAGAAGCCTTCCGGCCAGTCGATCCGGGCAACTGCGGCATAGGCCCGGGCCTGGGCTTCCATCATGCTGTCGCCCGTGGCCGTCACCGCGAGCACGCGGCCGCCATCGGCGACGATTCGGCCGTTTTCCTCCCGCGTACCGGCTTGGAATACGATGACCTCGTCACTGGCGCCGGCCTCGGCGATGCCGCGGATGGTGGAGCCACGCATCACCGCGCCGGGATAGCCGGCCGCCGCCATCACCACGGTGAGCGCGGCACGGTGAGTGTCGAACTGCAATGCGATGCCCGTCACGTCGCCCTCGCAGGCGGCGAGCAGGGCGGGTACAAGATCGGAAGCGAGGCGTGGCATCAGCACCTGCGCCTCGGGATCGCCGAAACGGGTGTTGTACTCGATGAGCTTGGGGCCGTCGGCCGTCAGCATCAGACCGGCATAGAGAATTCCGGCAAAGGGCGTTCCACGCGCCTGCATCCCAGCCAAAGTCGGGGCGATGATCGTCTCCATCACCTCCTGTTCGAGGGCGGGGGTGAGGATGGTGGCGGGAGAATAGGCGCCCATTCCTCCGGTATTGGGCCCGCGGTCGCCGTCGAAGACGCGCTTGTGGTCCTGTGCCGTCCCGATCGGCACGGCATTGGTGCCATCGCAGAGGGCAAAGAAGCTCGCCTCCTCACCGAACAGGCATTCCTCGATAACGATCTCCGCACCAGGGTCGGCCAGCATGGTGCGGACGGCGCTCTCCGCCTGCTCAAGGGTTTCCGCGACGACGACGCCCTTGCCGGCCGCGAGGCCATCGGCCTTCACCACGATCGGCGCGCCGGATTTCGCTAGGTAGGCGAGGGCAGCGTCCCGTTCGGTGAAGCGGGCGAAGGCGGCGGTGGGTATGCTGTGATCGGCGCAGAGGTCCTTTGTGAAACCCTTCGAGCCTTCGAGCTGGGCTGCGGCCTTCGTCGGTCCGAAGACGCGGATGCCCGCAGCCTGAAGATCGTCCACGAGGCCAGCCACCAGGGGCGCCTCCGGCCCGACCACGACGAGGCCGATCCCGTTGGTCTCGCAGAACGACTTCACCGCACCGTGGTCAGCGACAGCAAGTTCGGGATGGTTCTCTCCGTACTCGGCCGTACCGGGATTGCCCGGCGCCGTGAAAAGCTGGGTGCAGAGGGGGCTCTTGGCGATGGCGTAGGCCAGAGCATGTTCGCGTCCGCCAGAGCCGATGAGAAGAATGTTCATGAGTTATGCTTCGAAGGGCAAGGAGGCGTGCCGGAATGCAAGGACCGCAGGGAGAAAGACCGGCGCGGCATTCCGGATCATAGCATCGACTGTGCTCCCGAGCGCCGGGCGGCCGACATCCCCGCACAGGGTTTTCCCTAAAAGCGCAGGGATGAAAAGTCTTCCATCCGATCCTCGTCCGCTGGTGCTCTGAACCGAAGATCGGGTCCGTCCGCGAAAATCGTTCTTGAGCCGCCGGAGAACAACGATATCGCAGGAACGATGGAGGCACCCGGAGAGTTGAACTGCGTCATGCCAGGATGTCGCCACTCCGCTGCCCCGCCAATGACCCCACGACCGGGGTCGGGAGTGCGTTTGTCGCATTACGTGCTCAATGGGCGTCCCGCGGTGAAGCCGGTCAACGACAACCGCCCGCCCTACCTGCCCGCCTTCTGGCCCTGGGCACTCGCGATCGGTGTTGCGCCGGTCCTTTCGGCTATGATGCTGCTCGCCCTGCTATTTTGACGAACGTGTGCGGGCTTTACCCACGCTGCCTCCCGGCCTAGCGTCCGCCGCGACATGGCCCTTGTTCCTCCTCCCAGTTCAGCTCCCACCACCATCTCCAATGCTCCGGAATGGTCGGTGGGCGATCTCGCCAATGCCCTGAAACGTACACTCGAAGACGCGTTCGGGCATGTTCGCCTGCGCGGCGAGATTTCCGGCTATCGCGGCCAGCACGGCTCCGGGCATGCCTATTTTTCGCTGAAGGACGGGACCGCTCGTATCGATGCGGTGGTCTGGAAGGGCACGTTCAACCGGTTGCGCCAGCGGCCGCAGGAGGGGCTTGAGGTCGTCGCCACCGGCCGCATCACTACCTTCGCCGGCAAGTCCTCTTACCAGATCGTCGTCGAGACCCTGGAGCCCGCTGGGGTCGGCGCCTGGATGGCGCTGCTGGAGGAGCGCAAGCGGGTCCTCTCGGCGGAAGGCCTGTTCGCTGCCGAGCGAAAGCGCGCCATTCCCTATTTGCCTCGCGTCGTCGGCGTCGTGACGTCGCCCACCGGGGCCGTCATCCGGGACATCCTTCACCGCCTGGAAGATCGGTTCCCAAGGCCGGTGCTGGTCTGGCCAGTGCGGGTTCAGGGCGAGGGAGCCGCGGAAGAAATCGCCGCCGCGATCCGCGGCTTCAATGCTCTTTCGCCGGGCGGTCCCATCACCCGGCCGGACGTGCTGATCGTGGCGCGGGGCGGCGGGTCGATCGAGGACCTGTGGGCGTTCAACGAGGAGATCGTAGTCCGTGCCGCCTCGGACAGCATGATCCCGCTGATCTCGGCGGTGGGCCACGAGACCGACACCACCCTCATCGACTTCGTCTCGGACCGTCGCGCGCCGACTCCGACGGGTGCCGCCGAGATGGCCGTCCCGGTGCGCGTCGATCTCGTCGCCGAAATCCGCGATCTCGGCCATCGGCAGTTCGAGGCGGTCCGACGCCGGCTCGACCGCGAAGGCTCGGATCTGCGCGCCCTCCTTCGCGCCATGCCGGGGGCGGATGCCTTTCTCGCGGCCAAGCGTCAGCGGCTCGATCTCGCCGAAGCCCGGCTCATGCCGGCCCTCGCCGGCAATGCCCGCGATCATCGGGCGCGGTTCGGTCGTCTGCTCGAGCGAATGGGGCGGCATCCACCAGAGTTGCGGCTGGCTAAAGCACGCGGTCGCCTTGCCCTCGTTGGCGACCGTCCCCGTTCGGCTCTTCAGAACTACGCGACGCGCAAGAGCGAGGCACTGGCTTATCTCGGCCGGCGTCTCACCGTCGCCCGTGAACAAACTCTCATTCACGCCCGCACGGAGACCGCCCGCCGGTACGAACGCCTGGGTGCCCTCGATACGCGGCTCGTCCAGGCGGCCCGTCGCCTGATCGAGCGGCGAAACGACAGGCTCGGCAATTTCGCGGCACTTCTCGGCTCGTTGAGTTATCGTGGGGTCCTCGCCCGCGGCTTCGCTCTGGTGCGCGACGAGGATGGAGCACCGATCCGCGCCGCTGCTTCGATGGCGCCGGGTCAGCGCCTCAGTCTCGAATTCGCGGACGGAACGCGTCTCGCTCGGACGGAGACCACGGATCCTCCGGCGCCCACCGGCGAGGGACCGTCGAAACGCAAGCGGCCAGCGCGCAAGCCTGTGGAGGCACCGCCTCAGCAATCCCTGTTCGAGCTGTGAGACCTGTCGCTGGCGCATGGCGTAGCTTTCAGGATTGGCGCGACGGATGCTTACCGACGCGCGGCATCTCGCTTCGCGTCGTGAACACCGCTAAAGCGCGGCGCCGAATATCGGTCCTGCAACCTCGATCGCGGCCCGTGCCAGCGGCCCACCGCCTGCCAAGGAGAGACGATGACCACCACGATCGACAGCGGACAGAAGCTGCACCTCGTCTTCGGCGGCGAACTCGAGAATCTCGACGGCGTCAACTTCCGCGATTTGAAGGGGCTCGACATCGTCGGAATCTTTCCAGACTATGCCTCTGCCCAGAGCGCCTGGAAATCCAAGGCGCAGGCGACCGTCGACAGCGCTCAGACACGCTACTTCATCGTCCATCTCCATCGCCTGCTGGAGCCGTGAGCTGTGCAGGGCCACCTCCAATCATAAGTGAAGGCATTGTGACGCCGGGTCGGGGGCTGTTAATGGATGCCGCGCCGAGGAGCGAGCATCCGGAGCGGCGCAGGAAACGTGAGATGAAGACGGCGGCATGAAGTCCTCGATCAAGATCATCGCTGGAAATGCCAGCCGTCCGCTGGCGGAGGCGATCTCCGCTTATCTCGAGCTTCCGCTGGCAAAATGCATGGTCCGGCGCTTCGCCGACATGGAAATCTTCGTCGAACTCCAAGAGAACGTCCGCGGCGAGGACGTGTTCATCGTCCAGTCGACCTCGTTCCCCGCTAACGATCACCTGATGGAATTGCTCATCATGATCGATGCGGCGCGGCGCTCCTCGGCGCGGCGCATCACGGCAGTGATCCCCTATTTCGGCTATGCCCGTCAGGATCGGCGCACATCGGGCCGCACGCCTATCTCGGCCAAGCTCGTTGCCAACCTGATCACCGAGGCCGGTGCAGACCGTGTGATGACCCTCGATCTCCATGCCGGACAGATCCAGGGCTTCTTCGACATTCCTACCGACAACCTCTTCGCTGCCCCGGTGATCGTGCGTGACATCAAGGAGCGCCTCGATCCGAAGGAATGGATGGTGGTCTCGCCCGACGTCGGCGGCGTGGTCCGCGCCCGCGCCATCGCCAAGCGCATCGACGCGACGCTGGCCATCGTCGACAAACGCCGCGAGCGCCCCGGCGAATCGGAGGTGATGAACATCATAGGCGAAGTCGAGGGTCGCTCCTGCATCCTCGTGGACGACATCGTCGATTCCGGCGGCACCCTGGTGAACGCGGCGGAAGCCCTTCTCAATGCCGGCGCCAAGGACGTCTCGGCCTACATCACCCACGGCGTGCTGTCGGGGGGCGCTGTCTCTCGCATCGCCGCCTCGCGGATGAAGGAGTTGGTGATCACGGATTCGATCCAGCCGACGCAGGCGGTCAAGCTCGCCCGCAACATCCGCGTCGCCACCATCGCTCCCCTGCTCGGAGAAGCCATCGGCCGGACCGCGACGGAATCGAGCGTGTCGAGCCTGTTCGTCTGACGATCGGCGCCGCGGATGTAGGGCGCCCCACCGCGCCGATACGTTGGGGCCGATCGTAGGGTGGATCCATGGCTCCATAGCAGAGTTTCGGATCGCGGAGGGAGATCGGGCGTATCCGGTCGTCCATCGGCGATGTGCCGACGTGAAGGCAATTGCGCGCCCTTCGAGCGCCGCCTATATACGCTGATCCCCTTTTGAGAGCGTGAGACGGGACTTCCGGATCGATTCATCCGGAGCCTGCGGACCGATGCCCGGCGCCGCCCGTTCCACTGCCAACGTCGGAGCCACAGAGCATGTCCCAAGGTCCGCTGATGCCGAAGGCGACCGCCGTCTGGCTGGTCGAGAACACCTCGCTCGCCTTCGAGCAGATCGCAGATTTCTGCAAGCTTCACCCTCTCGAGGTGAAGGGCATCGCCGACGGCGAGGTGGCGGCCGGCATCAAGGGGCTCGATCCGATCACCACCGGGCAGCTCACCCGCGACGAGATCGAGAAGGCGCAGAAGGCTCCCAACTACAAGCTCAAGGTCGCCGTGTCGAAGGTGAAACTGCCCGAGGTCAAGCGCACCACCAAGGGCCCGCGCTACACCCCGCTCTCGCGGCGCCAGGATCGTCCGAACGCGATCCTCTGGCTCCTGCGAAACCATCCCGAGTTGAAGGATGCGCAGGTCATCCGCCTCGTCGGGACCACAAAGTCGACGATCCAGCAGATCCGCGAGCGTACCCACTGGAACTCAGGCTCGTTGCAACCGATGGACCCGGTGACCCTCGGCCTCTGCACGCAGATCGACCTCGATTTCGAGGTGCAGCGCGCCGCCAAGGACCGCCCGGCGGTCTTGCCGACCGATGCCGGCGCGACCCTGCTGCCCACCGAAGTCTCCACGGCCGGCAATTTCGAGGAAGCCGACGCGCACCACCGGAACGAGCGCGACGAGAAGCTCAATGCGGATTCGGTCTTTGCCAAGCTCAAAGGCATGCGCAGCACCGAGGACGAAGACGAGGATTGAGTTTCGCCTCGGCTGTCTTTCGCTCCGCCCCGTGATTCTGAAGGCGTCGCGTGTGCGGCGCCTTTCTTGTCTTGGTGCGGTGCATGATCGCCAAGCATAAGAAAATGCGCAATATTGATGTCCCTCGATTGGCGAGGACACTTTTTCGGGGCGAATGATGGCCTCTCGCGACGCAGGACACGACGTGGCGGAATACGAGCCAGGCGGCTTTGGTTTCGAGTCCGAACTGCTGGCGTCCGATTCTCGCGTGGTTGCGACCGACACCGATTCCGACGGTCGAACGGTGGCGTCCGAGCCCGTGACACTGGCCGAATCGTTGATGAGCGAAGAGGGCTGGAGCCCGCTGAATTTCAGTGAGACGGGCCCGAACCCGCCCTATCTCCGCATCGGCGGAAAGCTCTGGATGACGCTCACGGAATACGAGCCGTGCTTCTCGTCCCACAGCCGTGATCGCATCCTGTTCCGCTCCAAGGTCTCGATGGCCGAGCACCTGCAGAAATACGATCAGATGATGATCGATCCGCTCGCCTTCGAGGAATGCTACGGTCCTGACCAGGGCACCGACGCGACGTTTCCCTTCGGAGCATGGCTGACGATCCGCAAGATCGGGTTTTCCGGGATAGAACTCTGGGACAAGCGGCGCGGCGACGTCATGCTGCCGCTGGAGCCGCTCTCCGTGGCCTCCGCGATCTGGCTCCGCCATGCCGACACACCGCGCTGGATGCTGACGTGATCGGCGCGCCTGCGGCCGCTGCAATGCATTCTGTTGCCGAAACAAGTGTGATCGGTTATGTGAGCCGCGTCCTCCAACTGGATCCGGCTGCGCGCGGGCGCTTCGTCCCGCCATCGGCCCGTTGGGGAATGGCCCTCGACCATCGTTTCAGATTGCGTCGGCCCTCCCAAAGGGGGGTGAGCCCGTCCGGTCCCCCAGAGGGATCCGCGGGCGACGATCGCCGAGGGTGCCCCGTCACACGAACCGCCGACGCCGGCCTCCATCGAGAGGCCTGTCAGGAGACAGAATGACCGCTGGTAACGCGCTGCAGCGTAACCCGAGCCGCGACGACTTCGCGGCTCTCCTCGAGGAGAGCTTCCTCGAGCACGAGATCACCGAAGGTTCCGTCGTCAAGGGTCGCGTCGTCGCGATCGAGAAGGACGTGGCCGTCATCGACATCGGCGCCAAGACGGAAGGCCGTGTCGCTCTCAAGGAATTCAACGGCCCCGGCCGCGAAGGCGAACTCGCCGTCGGCGACGAGGTTGAGGTCTATGTCGACCGCATCGAGAATGCGCTCGGCGAGGCCGTGATCTCGCGCGACAAGGCGCGCCGCGAGGAGAGCTGGGTCAAGCTCGAGAAGGCCTTCGAGGCCAACGAGCGCGTCACCGGCGCTATCTTCAATCAGGTCAAAGGCGGCTACACCGTCGACCTCGACGGCGCCGTGGCGTTCCTGCCGCGTTCCCAGGTCGACATCCGCCCCGTGCGCGACGTCACCCCGCTTCTCGGCACGCCCCAACCGTTCCAGATCCTCAAGATGGATCGCCGCCGCGGCAACATCGTCGTGTCGCGTCGTACTGTCCTCGAAGAGAGCCGCGCCGAGCAGCGCTCCGAGCTGGTGGCCAACCTCGAAGAGGGTCAGGTCATCGACGGCGTCGTCAAGAACATCACCGAATACGGTGCGTTCGTCGATCTCGGCGGCATCGACGGTCTGCTGCATGTCACCGACATGGCGTGGCGCCGCGTGAACCACCCGTCCGAGGTCGTGACCATCGGCCAGACGGTCAAGGTCAAGATTATCAAGATCAACCACGAGACCCACCGCATCTCGCTCGGCATCAAGCAGCTGCTCGCCGATCCGTGGGAGGGCATCGCTCAACGCTACCCGGTGGACGCCAAACTCAAGGGCCGTGTCACGAACATCACCGATTACGGCGCCTTCGTGGAGCTGGAGCCGGGCATCGAAGGCCTGATCCACGTCTCGGAGATGTCCTGGACCAAGAAGAACGTTCACCCCGGCAAGATCGTCTCCACCTCGCAGGAAGTGGAAGTGCAGATCCTTGAGGTTGATCCCGTCAAGCGCCGCATTTCGCTTGGTCTCAAGCAGACCCTCCAGAACCCCTGGGAGGCCTTCGCCGAGCAGCATCCTGTCGGGTCCGAGGTCGAGGGCGAGGTCAAGAACAAGACCGAGTTCGGCCTGTTCATCGGTCTCGACGGCGACGTCGACGGCATGGTCCACCTGTCGGATCTCGACTGGAACCGTCCCGGCGAGCAGGTGATCGAGGAGTTCAAGAAGGGCGATATGCTGCGCGCCCAGGTTCTCGACGTCGACGTCGAGAAGGAGCGCATCTCGCTCGGTGTGAAGCAGCTCGGCGGCGACCCCTTCACTGAGGCCGGCGAGTTCAAGAAGGGTCAGATCGTGACCTGCGAAGTGCTGGAAGTGAAGGATTCGGGCGTCGAAGTTAAAATCGTCGACACCGATCTCTCCACCTTCATCCGCCGGGCCGAGCTCGCCCGCGACCGTGGTGATCAGCGCCCCGAGCGCTTCGCCGCCGGTGAGAAGTTCGACGCCCGCGTGATCCAGTTCGATCGCAAGGCGCGTCGGGTTCAGCTCTCGATCAAGGCCCTGGAAATGGCCGAGGAAAAAGAGGCGATGGCCCAGTTCGGCTCCGCCGATTCCGGTGCCTCCCTCGGCGAGATCCTCGGCGCGGCCTTCAAGAAGGCTCGCACCAGCGACGACAAGGACGACGCGCAGGACTAAATCCGGCGCCGACGCAAAGATCGCCTGCTCTTCGGAGCCGGCGGTCTCGTCTCCCGAACGCCCGCGTGGGATCGCCTCCCGCGCGGGCGTTCTTCTGTCTCGACCATGCCGATAGCCGTCACAGTGGCGGCGATCGCTGCACCTCCTCCAGAAATCCGGCATTTGGGAAGGCGAGGGTTATGCGGGCTTCCCCGTGGGCGGCTCTTTCCTCGTCGACGAGAACGAGCAGTTGCAATTGCCGTCGCCTCCGCAAATCGACGTGAACGCATTGAGGCAGACATCGGCCAGCAACACCGTCCTCGACGAACCCCTTCCACGACCTCGTGCCCTGAACACACGAGATCGGATGCCGCACACGCCCATGTCGTCGACACGGCATCGGCGGCCGGTGCCCCAAGCCAGTCGACCGCTCCAATCCTTTGGAGATCTCTGAGTCCGCCTCATTGGGCTTCTTTTGCGTGACCATTCCGCGACGGTCTTCGATCTGCTCGGTGCGTCTCTCCCCGCTGCCTCGCTCCTACCCATGAATGACCTTTTGCAAGCCCTCTTGCCGGTCCGCCGCAGGGAGCGCTAGAACACGGCCCTGCTTTCGCGTCTCGGCGGCATCACCAATATCCCGACTGAAGGATGCGAGAGGTACCAAAGGCTTGGTGCAAACCGGCGTCTGGTATGGAACAACGCTCGAGTGGATGACCGACGCGCCATGCTTGCGCGTCGTCGAGCCCGAGAGCGAGCAACCGGCCGTAGAGGTCGGATCACAAGGGAGCGATACGATCGCATGGCCGCAGACGCCGAACTTTTGATCGATCGTCGGCGCTTGCGCCGCAAGCTCTCACTATGGCGCGTCGTCGGCATCGGCGGCCTGATCATTGCCGTCGGTGCTCTCGGCTACCGGGTACGCGGCGGCGAAGGCCTTGGTTTCCCGGCGATCAAACCGCAGATCGCACGCATTTCCATCGGCGGCTTCATTGCCGGCAGCGAATCGACCACCAAGCTGATCGAGCGTGTGCGCGATGCCAGCGCGGTCCAGGGCGTGATCGTCTCGATCTCGTCGCCCGGCGGCACCACCACGGGATCCGAAGAACTCTATCGCAACCTCCGTTCACTCGCCGAGAAGAAGCCGATGGTCGCCTTCGTCGATGGCACCGCAGCTTCGGGTGCCTACATCGCCGCCATCGCGGCCGACCACATCGTCGCGCGGGAGACAGCTCTCGTTGGTTCCATCGGTGTCCTGTTCCAGTATCCCGACCTGTCGGGCCTCCTCGACAAGGTCGGCGTGAAGGTCGAATCGGTGAAGTCGTCGCCGCTCAAGGCCGAACCGTCGGGCTTCACCCCGACCTCGCCGGAAGCGCGTGCCGCCTTGGCCTCCGTGGTCGGTGACACATACGCTTGGTTCAAGGGTCTGGTTTCCGAACGGCGCAAGATGAACGACAAGGAACTCGCCACCGTCTCAGACGGACGCGTGTTCAGCGGTCGCCAGAGCGTCCCGTTGAAGCTCGTGGACAGCGTCGGCGGCGAGCGGCAGGCGGTGGTCTGGCTCGAGACCGAGCGCAACGTCGCCAAGGGCCTGCCCGTGCGCGACTGGAAGCCGAAATCCGAGAGCGACTTCAAACTCTGGTCGGCGCTGGGAACCGGCGCGGACCTCATGGGCATGGGCGGCCTCGCCACCCGCCTGCGTCAGGTCGGCGACGAGACGGCGAGCATAGCGCAGGGAGGGTTACTTGCCCTATGGCGTCCTGCCTCGGCGGATGCGCCCTGAGGACGCTTCAATATCAGAACAGCATGGGTGCCCGGCCCGCATGATTCCAGGGAAGACCGCCGCATGATCAAATCGGAGCTCGTGCTCAGGATCTCAGAGCAGAACCCGCATCTCTACCAGCGCGACGTGGAAACACTCGTGAAAGCTATTCTCGACACGATCGCCGACGCGCTGTCCCGTGGCGACCGTGTTGAGTTACGGGGCTTCGGTGCCTTCTCGGTCAAGCGCCGCGAGGCGCGCCGCGGGCGCAACCCGCGCACCGGTGAAGCCGTTGCCGTCTCCGAGAAGGCCATCCCCGTGTTCAAGACGGGCAAGGAGATGCGCCAACGCCTTAACGAGGCCGGCATCGGCGAAGAGGAATCCGCCGAGCTATGAGCAGCCTCGCACCATCGACAGGAGTGTTCCGATGATCCGCTTCCTCAAGGGTTTGGTCCTTCTTCCTGTCGCGATCGTGGTGGTCGCCCTGGCGGTAGCCAATCGCGAAACGGTTCGCCTGTCCTTCGATCCGTTCTCCGTTGATACGCCGGCTTTCAGCCTGCCGTTGCCACTCTACGCCCTGATCTTCGCTTGCATCGCTATCGGCATCGTCTGCGGCGGTATCGGCAGCTGGCTCGGCCAGTCGGGCACGCGGCGGAAGAGCGCGGAGCGTCGCCGCGAAATCCGTCGCCTGGAGGGCGAGACCGAGCGCCTGAAATCCCATGTGGCGGCGAGTGATCCTGCACCGACGGAGCGCTATCACGGTCTCGACAGCCGTGTGGCGCTCCCGGCCCCGCGCTAGACGCGGCAACGACCATGCCTACGATCCGCATCAAGATTTGCGGGCTGAGCACGCCCGATACCCTCGATGCGGCCCTGTCGGCTGGTGCCGACCTCGTCGGCTTCGTGCACTTCCCGAAGAGCCCGCGCCATGTCGGCTTCGAGCAGGCGCGGCTCCTGTCGGAGCAGGCGAAGGGCAGGGCGGATCGAGTCGTTCTGCTCGTCGATCCCGACGATGCCCTGGTGAAGGCGGCCATCGAAGCGATCGATCCGGACTGGATCCAGCTTCATGGACGCGAAACGCCGGAGCGGGTCGCCATGATCCGCGACCTCGGTGGCAGACCTGTGATGAAGGCCCTCGGGATCGCTACGCATGCGGATCTCGCCGCCCTTGTCGACCATGTGACGGCCGACCGTATCCTCCTCGACGCCAAGCCGCCGTCCAGCGCGGACCTTCCCGGCGGTAACGGCCATGCCTTCGACTGGAATCTGCTTGCGGGAACGTACCTGCCACAAGGCACCATGCTGTCCGGCGGCCTTACCCCGGACAATGTCGGAGAGGCGCTGGCAATGACCCGCCTGCGCGCCATCGACGTCTCTTCGGGAGTGGAGACGAGCCCCGGAAGGAAAAGCGCGGAGCGCATCGCGGCCTTCATCGCAGCGATTAGGGCTGTCGAATCGAGCTTGATTTAATGATTCGACGTGTTGGCCGCATTGTAGCCGCCCCCCGTGCGGGTCTAGGCATTGGCTCAACCGCATGCCCAGGCCGAACGACACGTCGCCGGCCTCAAGACGCGAAGGACGACAGCCCGTGACCATCGCCCCCTCTCCGAACTCGTTCCGCAATGGACCGGACGAGCGCGGCCGCTTCGGTATTTTCGGCGGCCGCTTCGTCGCCGAGACGCTGATGCCGCTCATTCTCGAACTCGAGAAGGCCTATACGGACGCGAAGGCCGACCCGGCCTTCCAAGAGGAAATGAACGGCCATCTGACCCATTACGTCGGCCGGCCCAGTCCTCTCTACTATGCCGAGCGCATGACCGAGTACCTGCGCGCGAAGTCGGCTCCCGGTCACGGCGCGAAGGTGTTCTTCAAGCGTGAGGAGTTGAACCACACCGGCTCGCACAAGGTGAACAACGTGCTCGGCCAGATCATGCTGGCCCGCCGCATGGGTAAGCCTCGGATCATCGCCGAGACCGGAGCCGGCCAGCACGGTGTCGCCACCGCGACCCTCTGCGCCCGGTTCGGCCTGAAATGCGTGGTCTATATGGGCGCCGTCGACGTGGCGCGTCAGGCGCCCAACGTCTTCCGGATGAAGATGCTCGGTGCCGAGGTGATCCCGGTCCAGTCCGGCACCAAGACCCTCAAGGACGCCATGAACGAGGCCCTGCGCGACTGGGTCACTAACGTCGCCGACACCTTCTATTGCATCGGGACCGTCGCCGGCCCGCATCCCTACCCGGCCATGGTGCGCGACTTCCAGTCGATCATCGGCCGCGAGACCAGGGAGCAGATGCTGGAGATGGAAGGGCGGCTGCCGGATTCGCTCATCGCCTGTATCGGCGGCGGCTCGAACGCCATGGGCCTGTTCCACCCGTTCCTCGACGACCGCGAAGTCGAGATCTACGGGGTGGAAGCGGCCGGGCATGGCATCTCGTCCGGCCTTCATGCCGCGTCCCTGTCCGGCGGCAAGCCGGGCGTGCTGCACGGCAACCGCACCTACCTGCTGCAGAACGAGGACGGCCAGATCGCCGACGCGCACTCGATCTCGGCCGGCCTCGACTATCCCGGCATCGGGCCCGAGCACGCCTGGCTGCACGAGGCAAAGCGCGTCACATACCTTTCGGCGACGGATTCCGAGACGTTGGAGGCGTTCAAGCTGTGCTCGATGCTGGAGGGCATCATCCCGGCTCTCGAGCCTGCCCATGCTCTCGCGAAGGTGTTCGAACTCGCCCCGATAAAGTCAGCCGACCACCTCATGGTCCTCAACCTCTCGGGCCGTGGCGATAAGGATATCCCGCAGGTCGCCGAGATCATGGGCACGCGGCTTTGACAAAATGTCGACGGGGCGGCCGGTCACGCAAACACCCCGTTGACACCCGGCAGCGGACTTCCCTATACCGCCGATCTCTTCAGAGGGGCTCGCACTTGGCGGGCACCTTTGTAATGGCGGGGTAGCTCAGTTGGTTAGAGCAGAGGAATCATAATCCTTGTGTCGGGAGTTCAAATCTCTCCCTCGCTACCAAAATTTCGGTCGTCCAGACGACCCGGCAAAAAGCCCCGAACCCTCGGTTCGGGGCTTCTGTCGTTTTGGGCGGTATCGCGAGGTCTGAGCATAGCGGAGCCCGTCGTTCCGCCGAGAAAGTCGGCTCAGCCAACCGCAAGGTTAAGCGTACGCTCGGCTTGCGAGAGTCTGACTTGGCAGCCCCATCCGAACGTCAGGAAATCCTGCTCGATCCCGTCGGCGAAGACGACGCCACCATCGTTCATCCGTGAGGTGACGAGAAGCCCGGCATCATCGAGCTTTCCGGCCCGCAACCGCGTGGTGGTGGCGATGCTCGGAAACGGCTCGCGCACCCAGTAACCCACCGCCGGTTCCTCCGCCCCGATCGGGACAGCGAGGTGGGTCGCCTCGGCGATGGAGCGCGCCCAACCCGTAATCCCCGTGCCCGATGCGACGATGAGCCCGCTGGAGGACTGATCTTCGGCGTCGCCCGCCGCCTCGATCCTGTAGCGCGCGGATTGATGGCTGCGATGTCCCACGAATATCTCGTTGAGCGCGAACAACGTCTCGCCATGGTCGAGCACGGCCTGCACCATGGTGCGCCGCTCCACCTGCGCCGCGCCGTTGACGCTGGCGAGGAGGAGTTCCCTCAGCCGCTCCACGGCGACACGCGCCAGAACGCCGTCGTAGAGGTCCGGTGCCGGATTGATGCCGATCACCGGCTGCGCCCGGAGATACTTCGCGACGTTGGCGACGAGCCCGTCCTGACCCACAGCGACGATAACGTCGTCCGGCGCGAACAGGAAGCGGTCGAGGTCGGCACGCTTCACCAGCGCCTGCCGCCACTCGTCCGGTACGGAAGCCCGCGCCCGGGTGAGCACGGCGTGGAAGCGCTCGTGGCGCTCCAGAACGTCCTCCAATCGTTGTCCGCGGCTCTCCAAGAAGAAGCGGACCTGCCCGCTCGTGGCATGCCGGGCGATCAGGGCTTCGTAATCCGTCTCGCGAATGACGAAGACGGCGCGATGGGTGAGGACGGGCACGGCCTAGCGCCCGCTTACCATCGAGCGCGCCTTGTGGAACTCGCCCACCACGGCCGCGAGCAGGTCCGGCGTCACGTTGACGTGCTCGATCGTCTCCAGCTTGCCGGCGAGTTGCTGTGCGGCGAGCCCGAACAGGATGGTGGGCGGTAAGTCGCGGTAGATTGCGACACGCTGTTGCTCGGCGATAGCCCTGGCCCCCTCCACGAGACGGATGCGCTCCGCCTCGGCCGTCGCCTCGACGGCCTGTGCGTCGGCGATGCCCTCGGCGCGGCTTCGCGCATTCTCCGCTTCCTCCGCGATCAACAACTTCTCCTGACGCGCCAGCTCGGTCCTGGTGGCGAGTTCGTTCTCCGCGATGGCGCGCTCCTTCTCCACTGCGAGGGCGCGGCGGGAGAAGGTCGCCTCATCGGCCTTCTGCTGAAGCGCCTCGAAGGTCGGCGTCTGCAGAGCACGTTCGAGTTCACTCGTCGGCGCCAAGTTGGTGAGCCGCACCGAAACCGCTGCGACGCCGATCTCGGCGAGGGATTGATCCGCCGCCAGCACCATTTCCAGACCACCACGGAGAGGCTCCGGGCCGGCATCGAGGATGGTTCGCACCGGCTTGCCGCCGAGATATTGCAGCACCGCCTGGCTGGCGATGCCGGCGATGCGTGCCTCGATCTTCTCGATGGGCTCGCCCTGCAGCTTGCCGCTGAGAAGCGCGATCGAGAAGTCGATGCGGTTGGCCAACCGCTCGGGATCGACCACGTGCCAGCCGATGGTCCCTTGCACGGCGACGGCCTGGAAATCCTGGCTTCGTCCACGGACGAACAGCGTCATCTCGCGGTCGTCCATAGGTACCTCGGCGATGCTCGACGTCTCCGGGCGAAACCAGAAGACGAGACCGCGGCCGCTCTGCCGGATACGGCCCTTGCGATAGCGAATGACGTGGCTGCTCGCCTCACTCCTCAATTGAGCAATCAAGCCGATGTTTCGGATCGTGGCCATGGGGAAACCTCCTGTCCAATCAGCGTGATCGTTGGAATCTGTAGAGTTCGGCGGGGCGGAAGGACGTCCCGGCCTCACGCAGACCGGTGGGCGCCAGCCAGCCGCGATCCAGCATCCTGCGTCGGAAGGCCGGCTTGTTGAGCGTGGTATCGAGAACCGCCTCGTGCACGTCCTGCAACTGCCGTAGGGTGAACTGCTCGGGCAGAAAGGCGAAACCGACATCCGAGTAATCGAGCTTGCCGCGCAGGCGCAGTATCGCCATCGCGAGGATGTCGGCATGGTCGAAGGCGAGAGGGAGTGTCTCGCCCTTCGGCGATAGCGCCGAGACCGGTCCGCCCGCTTCGCCCGACCAGGGCACCTCGATTGTCGCAGCGAGGAGAGACGAAGAGCGCTCCAATGCCTCTGAGAAAGCGGATTCTGGCAAGAGGGCGAGATAGGCCACGCTGACGATCCTCATGCGCGGATCACGGTCGAGGGCCCCGAACGTGTAGAGCTGTTCGAGATGCATTCCGGCGAGGCCGGCCTTCTCGCTAAGGACATGCAACGCAGCCGCGTCGATCGGCTGGTCGATCCCGACGAAGCCGCCGGGCAATCCCCAGCGACCTGCATGCGGAAACTGCTCCCGCTTGAGCAGCAACGCCGTCAGGCGCCCGTCGCGCAGGCCCAGCAATACGAGATCGACGGCGAGGGCAGGGCGCTCGTAAGCAGCGGGATCATACTCTGCGAGGAATTCGACTTCGGTCATGAGGCAGCCTTATATGCTTGATACATCTTAGTTAGATGCATTGAGCATATAAGGCAAGGGGTCGAGTGCTTTTGGCTAGGCCATTCGGCACGAGGCCTGGATCAAGAGCTGAAACGCCTCATCTGCAAGAGATGCCTGACCACGCCCGGGGCGCGCATCAGAACAAATCCCACTCGCCCCGTTTCCCTTGGCTCGAAACATGAAAAAACCGGCAGCCGCGTCTCGGCGGTCGCCGGTTCCGAATTGAGATCGGTCGAGTTGGGTACCGGACGCGGAGCGATCAGTTCGGCAGCTTGTCCTCGATGCCCTTCACGTACCAGTTCATGCCGAGGATCATCGGATCGGGCGCGTTGTCGCCATCCTTCACGGCCACGGTCCCGTCCTGCTTGAGCACAGGGCCTTTGAAAGGATGGAGCGTGCCGTCCGCGATCGCTTTCTTGGTCGCTTCGGCTTTGGCCTTCACATCGTCGGGCATGTTGGCGAAGGGAGCCAAAACCACCATGCCATCCTTGATGCCGCCCCAGGTGTCCTGACTCTTCCAGCTGCCGTCGAGGACCGCCTTGGCCTCATTGATGACGTAGCCGTCCCAATCGTCCACGATGGAGGTGAGTTGGGCCTTCGGCGCGAAGCGCATCTGGTCGGAAGATTGGCCGAAGGCGAGCTTGCCCTGTTTCTCGGCTTCCTGAAGCGGCGCCGCGGAATCGGTGTGCTGGGAGAGGACGTCGGCCCCCTGTGCCAGCAGCGCCTTGGCCGCTTCGGCCTCCTTGCCCGGATCGAACCAGGTGTTCACCCAGACGATCTTGAGCTTGATGTTCGGGTTCACCGACTGCGCGCCCAGCATGAAGGCGTTGATGCCGCTCACCACTTCGGGGATCGGGAAGGAGGCGATGTAGCCCAGCGTCCCGGTCTTCGAGAGCTTGCCGGCAATCTCGCCGCAGATGTAGCGGCCCTCGTAGAACCGCGCCGAATAGGTCGAGACATTGGCCGATCGCTTGTAGCCGGTAGCGTGCTCGAACTTCACCTTTGGAAACTTCTTGGCGACCTTCAGGGTCGGCTCCATGAAGCCGAACGACGTGGTGAAGATGAGCTGGTGGCCGGAGCGCGCGAGGCTCTCGATCGAACGCTCGCTATCCGCCTCGGGCACGTTCTCGAGGAAACTCGTTTCCACCTTGTCAGGCATGGCCGCCAGCAGCGCCTTGCGGCTCTGGTCGTGCTGGAACGAGTAGCCGAAATCCGCCACTGGGCCGACATAGACGAAGCCGACCTTGAGCTTGCCAACCGGCTTCTCCTGCGCCTGAACCGAACTGATTCCGAGCGCGAGTGCCAGGGAGACGGCGACCCCCTTGATGATCCCCATATCCTCGTCGTCCTCTTCTGTTTCAGCGAAACGGCGTGAACACGCGGCCTAGGGAGGCCGGCGCCAGCGAGCCGCCCTGTCGCCGTCCCAGGGAGAGCAAGACGAGGGCCAGGATCGTGGCGAGATAGGGCAGGGCGGAGAGGGCTTGGCCGGGCAGGCCGAACCCCGCCGCCTGGGCGTGGAGCTGGAGCACGGTCGCCCCTCCGAACAGCATGGCGCCCGCCATCACCCG
Source organism: Methylobacterium marchantiae (assembly GCF_022179405.1). Classification (GTDB taxonomy): domain Bacteria; phylum Pseudomonadota; class Alphaproteobacteria; order Rhizobiales; family Beijerinckiaceae; genus Methylobacterium; species Methylobacterium marchantiae. The sequence goes on along the minus strand of NZ_BPQT01000018.1, from coordinate 62,459 downwards.
CACAGGGCGCCACGAGGCGAAGACGACGAGGGCCAGGGCAATCCAGCCGCGCCCGGCGGTCATGGCCGGCGCCCAGAACGGGGTGTAGGCCAGCGACAGGTAGGCCCCAGCGAGACCGGCGCAGGCCCCACCGAACAGCACTGCGAGGAAGCGCACCTTGCGCACCTGCAATCCGAGCGCATGGGTCGAGGTGTGGTCGTCGCCGATGGCGCGCAGTGCCAGGCCGGCCCTGGTGCACCAGAGGAACCAGGCGATGCCGCCCACCAGCGCGAAGCCGGCATAGACGAACGCATCCTGCCCGAAGACGAGGCGGCCGATGCCGGGAAAATCGGTGAGACCGGAGATCGTGAGATGCGGCGCCGGTTCCCGTTTCATGCCGACATAGGAGGCGCCGACGAGTCCCGACAGGCCGAGACCGAGGATCGTCATGGCGAGCCCCGAGGCGACCTGATTGGCGGCGAGCACCACGGTGAGGATGCCGAACAGGGCGGAGAGGGCAAGCCCCGCACCCGCTCCGGCCAACGCCCCTACAAGGGTAGACCCCGTCTCCACCGCGACCGCGAAGCCAGTGGCGGCGCCGAGCACCATCATGCCCTCGACCCCGAGATTGAGCACACCGGAACGCTCGACGACGAGTTCGCCGAGTGCCGCGATCATGAGGGGCGTGGCGGCGGCAACGATAGTGACGAGCACCATCTGCAGAACGTCGAGGGTCATGATGAGAGCTTCCTTCGACGCGCCGTCATTCCAACCGACACCCATGTCCCACGTCGGACATCCGCCTCTTCCCGCAGAGCAGGCGGAAGGAACACGTGAAGGGCCGCGAACGGCCGGCTCGACATGCCCGTCACGTCGCCGTCCCGGGCACGAAAAGGACGCGGTAGCGCGACAGGGCATCGGCCCCGAGCACCAGGGCGAGCAGCAATCCCTGGAAAGCGCGGGTGAGATCGAGGGGTAGTTTCAGATCGATCTGCGCTCCCTCGCCACCGATGGTGGTGAGGGCGATGACCAGCGCCGCCACCAGGATACCCACTGGAGAGAGCCGTCCCAGGAAAGCGACGATGATGGCCGTGAAGCCGTAGCCCGGCGAGATCGACGGCTGGAGCTGCCCGATCTTTCCCGCCACTTCGGCGATGCCGGCGAGCCCCGCCGCACCACCGGAAACCGCAAAGACTGCCAAGGTGAGGCGCACGTCGCTGAAGCCAGCGAAGCGCGCCGCGCGCGGGCTCGCTCCCACCACCCGGACCTCGAAGCCGAACAGGGTTCGGGCAAGGACGATCGTCGCGACGACCACCGCCGTCAGGGCGATCAGGACGCCGGCATGGAGGGTATCGCCTTCCATCAGGTAAGGCAGGCGGGCCGCATCGTCGAAGGTGACGCTCTGAGGAAAATTATAGCCGGCCGGATCGCGCAAGGGGCCGCGTGCCATGTAGTCGAGCAACAACTCGGCGACGTAGACCAGCATCAGGCTGGTGAGGATCTCGGAGACGCCGAGCCAGACCTTGAGGATTGCCGGGATCAGCGCATAGGCGACACCGGCCAGTGTGCCCACGGCGAGCATCAGCGGCAAAACCCAGAAAGTGCTCCCCCCAGCCCCATGGGTCGCCACCGCGATCCAGCCGCCGAACAAGCCACCGATGACGAACTGACCCTCGGCGCCGATATTCCAGACATTGGCGCGAAAGCAGAAGGCGAGACCGATGGCGATGAGGGCGAGGGGTGCGGCCTTGAGCGCCACCTCCTGCAGAGACCACACCTCGCTCAAGGGCGCGATGAAGTAGGTGACGAAAGCGGTAGCCGGCGAGCGGCCCATCACGGCGACCACGACGCCGCCGATGGCGACGGCAACGACGAAGGCGAGGATCGGCGCGAAGCCGTCCATAAGGCGGGAGCGATTGGTGCGCGGCGACAGGTCAATGCGCATGGCTGGCCGCCTCCCTCGTCGATGACGGCGCTACCGCTTCCGTGCCCACGCCCCCGGAGCCGCCCATCAGCAACCCCACCGCCTCGCGGCTCGTCTCGCTCGCGGGCACCGCCCGCGAGAGCGTCCCGTCATGCAGGACCGCGATGCGGCCGGCGATCTCGAACAACTCGTCAAGGTCCTGGCTGATGACCAGCAGGGCGGCGCCGCGCCCGGCGAGATCGAGCAGGGCCTGGCGGATATGCGCGGCGGCGAGCGCATCGACGCCCCAGGTCGGCTGGTTGACGACGAGGATGCCCGGCTCGGCCATGATCTCCCGCCCCATCAGGAATTTCTGGAGGTTGCCCCCGGACAGGGTGCCGGCGGCGGGGTCCGGGCCGGCCTTGCGCACGTCGAAGGCGCCGATCACGTGTTGGGCCAATGCCTTGGTCGCAGCGCTGCGCAGGAAGCCGAAGCGGCTGAGCCCGGCGGTGGCATGGCGCGAGAGGAGGGCATTGTCGGAGAGGCTCAGGGTTGGTGCGGCCGCATGGCCGTTGCGCTCTTCCGGCACGAAACAGGCGCCGTGGCGTCGCCGCTGGGTGATGCCGAGGCGTCCGACGGGCTGTCCATCGAAAGCGACCATACCGGCTTCCGGAGCCAGGGCCTCACCGGACAGCGCGTCGAACAGCTCCGCCTGGCCGTTGCCGGCGATGCCCGCGATGCCGACGATCTCGCCACCGGCGACAGTGAGGGAGATGTCGACAAGCGCCGTACCGTGCAAGCCGGAGGTCGTGAGCGAGAGGTTCGAGAGCACGAGCCGTTCAGGCCCGAGGGGTACGCCGGAGGGCGGCTTCACCTCACCGACCTGCACGCCCACCATCATCGCGGCCAGGGAACGGGCGCTCTCCTGCCGCGGATCGCACGCCCCCACGACCTTTCCGCCGCGCAGGATGGTGGCGCGGGAACACAGGCGACGGACCTCGTCGAGCCGATGCGAGATGTAGAGCAGGGCACGGCCCTCGTCGCGCAGGCGCTCCAGCACCGTGAACAGGCCCTCCGCCTCGCCCGGCGTGAGAACCGAAGTCGGTTCGTCGAGGATCACGAGGCGCGGATCCTGCAGCAGGCAGCGGATGATCTCGATGCGCTGGCGCTCGCCGGCCGAGAGCGACCAGACCGGCCGGTCGGGGTCGAGATGCAAACCATAGGTGGTACCCACCGTCGACATCTTCTTCTTCAGCGCTCTCGCGCCCAAGGAGCGCGGCATCACCAGGGCGATGTTCTCGGCCACCGTCAGGTTCTCGCACAGCGAGAAATGCTGGAACACCATGCCGATGCCGAGCGCGCGGGCGGCCTCCGGGTTGGCGAGCTTCACGATGTCGCCGCGATGGGTGACGACTCCCTCGGTGGGCTCCAGGAGCCCGTAGAGGATTTTCATCAGCGTCGACTTGCCGGCTCCGTTCTCGCCGAGCAGGGCGTGAATCTCGCCAGCGCGGATTTCGAGGTCGACGCCGTCATTGGCTTTGAAGTCGCCGAAGCGCTTGACGATACCATAGGCGCCGAACAGCGGCGTCGGCCCCTCCGTGACCGGGGGCACGATGGCGCTCACGAGGCACCGAGCAGGCTGTGGGCGAGCCGCGTATGAGCCTCGCGCAACTGGCCGGTCTCGATTCCGAGCGGCTGACCATCGACCACCCGCCATTTGCCGGCCACCATCACCCTGTCGGCCTTGTAAGCACCGCACAGGACCAGCGCCGCCAGCGGATCGTGCGCACCGGAAAAGCGCAATTCGTCGAGGGTGAACAAGGCGACATCCGCCTCGCGGCCCTCCTCGATCCGACCGATATCCTTGCGCCCGAGGCAGGCGGCAGAGCCCTCGGTGGCCCAGCGCAAGGCATCGAGATGGGTGACGCGTTCCGCGCCGTAGGTCAGGCGGTTGATCATCAGGGCGTGGCGCACGCCTTCCATCAGGTTGGAATTGTCGTTGGAGGCCGAACCGTCGACACCGAGCCCCACCGGAGAGCCGGCAGCCTCCAGCTCGCAGGTCCGGCACTGGCCGGAGGCGAGGGTCATGTTCGAGGTCGGGCAGTGGCATACGCCGACGCCGGCCTTGCCGAGCCTGCCCACCTCCTCGTCGTTGAAGTGGATGCCATGGGCGAGCCACGCCCGGCTCTGCATCCAGCCGACCTCTTCGAGATAATCGACCGGGCGCTGGCCGAAGATCTCGAGGCAGTACCGGTCTTCGTCGAGTGTTTCTCCGAGATGGGTATGGAGGCGGCAATCGTACCGCTCGGCGAGCGCAGCGCTCTCGCGCATCAGCCTCTTCGTCACGTTGAAGGGCGAGCAGGGAGCCAGCCCGATCTGCACCATCGCCCCCGGCTTCGGATCATGGAACAGGCGCAGGACCCGCTCGCTATCGGCGAGGATCGTGTCGTCGTCCTGCGTCAGGCATTCGGGCGGCAGGCCGCCGTCGCGCACCGACAGGCTCATGGAACCGCGGGTGACGAAGGCGCGAATGCCGATGGGGCCCGCTTCCTCGACCTGGATGTCGACGGAGGATTCGAGGCCCTTCGGGAAGAGGTAGTGATGGTCACCCGCCGTGGTGCAGCCGGAGAGCAGCAGCTCGGTATAGGCGAGCCGAGTCGCGAGGCGGAACGCGTCGGGGGTGATCTTGTCCCAGACGGTGTAGAGAGCCTGCAGCCACGGAAACAACGGTTTGTTGAGGGCCACCGGATGGGCGCGCGTCAGCGTCTGGAAGAAATGGTGGTGCGTGTTGACGAGACCGGGAATGACCACGTGGCGGCTGGAATCGAAGGTCTCGTCCACGGGGCTCGACGGTTGCGCACCGGCCGGGACCAGCTCGACGATCCTGGTTCCCTCGACGACGAGTCCCCCGCCCGCATTCTCCGCGAGGATCGCCAGCGGATTGCGGATCCAGACCCGCCTAGATGTTCCTGTCTCGGCCATTCTGTCCGTCATTCCCTTCGCCAGAGAAAGGCCGGATCGCGCTCCGGCCTCGTCATGCATCGGTGTACGGTGGACGGACGCATCATCCTAGAAAACGTGGAACGAGACGCCGGCGAGGAAGCTCTTCTCTTCGGTTCCCTTGAACGTCGCCGTCTCCTGAGCACCGAACTTGTTCAGCCAGTATTGGAAGCCGACGAAGACATCGACACGGTTGGGCTTGTCGTAGACGAGCTTGCCGAGATCGAGCACCAGATTGGTACGAGAGAGGAATTCGAGCCCCGTCTTAGGGTTGAAGGCGAAGGCGCCGGGATCACCGACGCCACGGCCCTTCGGCAGGACGATGTTGTTGAAGCCGGCGATGCTCAGCGGCAGGCCAGTGAAGCTCAGGGGGAGGCTGTACACGATCTCAAACTCGGGCACCGTATCGAAGCTGACGTCGCGGTTCGGATAGGTGTTGAAGCCGTTTCGGTTCCATTCCTTGTAGGCGTGGACCGAGGCGTTGATGAAGCCGGCCGGCACGTCGAAGGCGAAGTTCAGGCCACCGACGACGTCGCGTTTGCGAGGGCCGAACGCCGTGTTCTTGGCATTGGCATCGAAGCCGTAGGACAGAGAGATGTCCTTGATGATGCCCGGCACCGCGAAAGCCTTCGTTCCCGTCAGGGCATTGAGACTGAGGGTGCCGCGATAGAGGCCGTAGGCTTCCGTCGCGCCGTAATCGTACTGCGCGAAGCCGCCAGGTGCGTTGGTGGTGCCGCCCGGATCCTGAGAGGCGGATTTCAGGATGTCGAGGGTGAAGAAGTTGGTGCCGTAGGCCCAGGCATCGGCGTGCGAGATATTGTAGATCTGCTTGGGGATGCCGCGCGTGCTGAACGAGCCGTCGCCATTCTGCACCTGAACGCCGGGCTCCGAGGACGGGAACTGATAGCGGTAGCTGACCTGCGTATCTGAGAAGAGGAAGAACGAGGAGGGGGCGTCGGGAATGGGGGCCGGAGGCCGCGCCTTGACGAGGTCGGCCGCGAGGACCGGTGAGATCGCCACGAACGAGAACAAAGCCGCCGCCAGCGGTTTCGAGATGCCTGCCATCATCAATCCCCCGAAGAGCGTCGCGCTCAGCCGAGGCCGATGACTGCAACCGATATGCCAGGACGTTCGAGCCGAAAGGATTCTACGAATGCCCGAGCGGCGGCATGCAATTATGCAACAGACCTGTTCTGGTGATTGGGCCAGGGCGGCCGTGCCTGGTCTGCCTCGCGGTGAAGATCGGCCTGTGTGCATGAGGCCTGTCATGGCGAAAAGATGCATTCACGGACTGTGAAATTACACTAGGGTCGAACTGCCCCATCCGGGGGAGCATCATCCCATCACATCGAGATAGCGGTGCACGCGCCACTGACCCGCGCCGAACATCTGGCCGACCAGATCGCCAATGACATCATGAACGGCCTCTTCGCACCGGGATTTCACCTGGACGAACAGGTGCTCGCCAAGCGCTTCGGCGTATCGCGCACTCCCGTACGCGATGCCCTGCGCCTCCTGAACGGAACGGGACTGATCGATCTGCGGCCGCGCGCCGGCGCCATGGTGCGCAGAATGGCGCCCGACGAACTCGACATGCTGTTCATCGCCATGGGCGAGATCGAGGCGACCTGCGCTCGTCTCGCGACCTTGAGCATGACGCCGATGGAGCGAAGCCGTCTGCAATCCCTTCACGATACGATGGCCCGGCTAGCGGATATGGAGGACCGGGAAGGTTACATCACCGCAAATCAGGAGTTTCACGGTCTCCTTTATGCAGGCGCCCACAACAGCGTCGTCGAAGAGATCGCGGTGTCCCTTCGCCGAAGGCTGACGCCTTATCGCAAGGCCCAGTTCAGGGCGCCCGGACGATTGCACCGTTCGCATGCGGAGCATGGCGCCGTGGTGCGTGCCGTGCTCGGGCGCGATGCCGCGGCGGCCAACGCCGCGATGCTGATCCACATGAGCATCGTCGAGGACGTGTTCGAGACCGTGGATTCCGCACCCGCGCAGGAGCGTGAAACCGCCCGGGATAGACAGGATGAACGGCGCTCCCTCGCCCGGCCGACTCCCGATATGAGCGGTCTGGAACGCCATCGACGCTGAACCCGCGTAAGGATTCCACAGCTTGGCGCGCAACGACGCAGAGTCGCGCATAATTTGGGCGTGTACGGCGCCTGCCTTGCATACATGATCTCGGCAACACCACAACCGAATCGGCACTCTCGCCGTGTTCGGCAAACGCGGTGTCGGACGACCGGGTGTGCAAGGTCATGAGTGTCACGCTCAGCGCGGAACCCGCCGATCTCGATTTCGATCCGACGACGACTGCCCTCGTCATCATCGACATGCAGCGGGACTTTCTCGAACCGGGAGGTTTCGGTGAGACCCTCGGAAACGACGTCTCGCTTCTGCTCGCTGCCGTACCGCCATGCCAATCGGTCCTCGCTGCCGCGCGCCGCCTCGGAATGCTCGTCGTGCATACACGCGAGGGTCACAAGCCGGATCTGTCCGACGCACCGCCGGCCAAACTCGAACGCGGCGAACCCACGGCGCGGATCGGTGCCCCGGGCCCGATGGGTCGCATCCTGATCCGTGGGGAGGCCGGCCACGACATCGTGCCGGCACTCGCGCCGATGCCGGGGGAGGTCGTGATCGACAAGCCCGGCAAAGGCGCCTTCTACGCAACCGAATTGGGAACGGTCCTGGCCGATCGGGACATCGCGACGCTGCTCGTTTGCGGCGTCACCACGGAAGTCTGCGTGCATACGACGATCCGCGAAGGCAACGACCGCGGCTATCGCTGCGTCGCGCTCTCGGATTGCTGTGCCTCCTACTTCCCGGAATTCCATCGCGTCGGCCTGGAAATGATCAAAGCGCAGGGCGGCATCTTCGGTTGGGTGTCTTCATCGGCTGCCGTCCTGGCGGCCCTCGCAGCGGCTTAGCGAGGAAACGGACAATCGGGATCGGCGGTAACGCCAGGAGGATGAATCATGGCAGCGGGATTGTACGCGGGCGGCAAGACATCCGGGATCGGCAAGACATCCGGGATCGGCGGGGTCTCCAGTCCCAATCTCTGGGTATCCGGGGATTGGAACGCCTTCTTCGGCTTCGGCACCAACATCCTGGTCAATCTCCTGGTCCTCACCGGCCTGTTGCGCTTCGTCCTCGGCATGCCCGATGCCATCACATTCGGCCGCATCCTGCCGGCGATCGGCCTGATGCTATGTCTCTCCACCGCCTATTACGGCTGGCTCGCCTACAGGCTGGCGAAGGAGACCGGGCGGGACGACGTGTGTGCCCTGCCGTCCGGCATCAGCGTGCCGCACATGTTCATCGTCGTCTTCGTGATCATGCTGCCGATCAAGCTCGCCACGGGCGATCCGGTGAAGGGCTGGGAAGCCGGCCTTGCATGGGTCTTCATTCAGAGCTTCATCCTGATGATCGGGGGATTCGTCGCCCCCGCGATCCGGCGGATCACCCCGCGCGCCGCGCTTCTCGGCACGCTCGCCGGCGTCTCCGTCACCTTCATCGCCATGCGGCCGGCGCTGGAGATGATCACGACGCCGGTGATCGGTGTCGTCGCCTTCGCCATCATCCTGCTCGCCTGGTTCGGCGGCCTGCGCTACCCTGGCAAGCTTCCCGCGGGCCTCGTCGCCATCCTGTTCGGGATGATCGTGGCCTGGGGTGCCAAGCTGTTCGGTCTCGACATGGGCGGCGTCAGCGGACCCGGCTTCGTCAGCGCGATCCAGGGGATCGGCTTCTCGATTCCCCTGCCGGCCTTCGGCCATGTCTTCGGCGGGTTCGAATTCATCGGGGTGATCCTGGTGACCGCGATCCCCTTCGGGATCTACGACCTCGTGGAGGCCATGGACAATGTCGAGAGCGCGGAGGTCGCGGGAGACACCTATCCGACCACGCGCGTGCTCACCGCCGACGGCGTCGTCAGCCTGATCGGCTGCATGATGGGCAACCCCTTCATCAACGCCGTCTATATCGGCCATCCCGGCTGGAAGGCGATGGGCGGCCGGATCGGCTATTCGGTGGCCACCGGCCTCGTCATCCTGGCTCTATGCTGGCTGAACCTCGTCTCGCTGCTCTCCAGCCTCGTTCCCGTCGTCGCGATCGCTCCGATCCTGCTCTACATCGGCATGCTCATCGGGGCGCAGGCCTTCCAAGAGACGCCGCATTCCCACGCGCCGGCCATCGTCCTGGCCTTCGCGCCGCATCTCGCCGCCTGGGCGAAGACGCTCATCGACGGGGCGCTCGGCGCGGCGGGCACCAGTGCTGCAGCGGTGGGACTCGACAAGCTCGGGCAGGTGGGCGTGCTCTATGGTGGGCTCGAGGTACTGGGCGAGGGCGCGATCCTCGGCGGCCTGATCCTCGGCGCGATTGCGGTCTTCATCATCGAGCGCGACTTTGCCAAGGCGGCGGCCTTCTCGGCCGTGGGGGCGGCGATGACCTTCTTCGGCTTCATGCACGGCCCTGCCGTGGGCATCGCGGTGAAGCCCGGCCTGGCCCTTGCCTATCTGATGGTGGCGGGGCTCCTCTACGCGGCGTCCCGCTCGACCGCCAAGGCGTCGCTTCTGCCGGCCGCCGCCGCGGTGCCGGCAGAATAGAGACGGAAGGAATGACGACGATGGCCGAGATGCCGAAGACGGAGCCCGCATCGGGCGGGTTCGACACCTATATCGATGCCGCATCCGCCTTTCTGGGCCTTCCCCTCGATCCGGCATGGGTCGCGGCGGTGGGGGCGAACCTCACCGTCCTCCATGCGGCGGCCGGCCTCGTCGCGGAATTTCCGCTGCCCGACGAGGCGGAGCCGGCTCCGGTCTTCACGGCGTGAGCGGCGGCGTGAGCGATCCGAGCACGATGCACGCGGCCGATATCGCCGCGTCCGTCAGGGACGGGGCAACTAGCGCACGCGATGTGGTCGAGGCCGTCCTGGCGCGGATCGCGCGGGTGGATGCATCGGTCAACGCCTTCACCGACGTGCTGCCGGAGCGCGCCCTACGGAAGGCCGAAACTGTCGATGCGGCGCGAGCACGCGGGGAGGCATTGGGACCGCTTGCGGGGGTGCCCTTCGCGGTGAAGAACCTCATCGACATCGAAGGCCTGCCGACGCGTGCCGGCGCGAAGATCAACCGCGACCTGCCTCCCGCCACCCGTGACGGCGCCCTGGTGCGACGGCTGGAGGCGGCCGGGGCGATCCTCGTCGGCGGTCTCAACATGGGCGAATACGCCTATGATTTCACGGGCGAGAACGTTCATGACGGCCCGACGCGGAATCCGCACGATCTCGGCCGCATGTCGGGGGGCTCGTCCGGCGGTTCCGGAGGCGCCATCGGCGCTGGGCTCGTCCCCTTGGCCCTCGGATCGGACACCAACGGCTCGATCCGGGTGCCCTCCGCCTTCTGCGGCTGCTTCGGGCTGAAGCCGACCTATGGCCGCTTGACGCGGGCCGGAAGCTTCCCCTTCGTCGGCAGCCTCGATCATCTCGGGCCGATGGCACGCAGCGTCACCGATCTCGCCCTATCCTATGACGCCATGCAGGGGCCCGACCCGGATGATCCGGCGGCCACCACCCGCGAACCCGATCTCATCATTCCAGGCATCGATGACGGCATCGGCGACCTTCGCATCGCCGTCGCCGGCGGTTACTTCGCCCGAGGCGGCGATCCGGAGGCCTTCGCGGCGGTGGCCGCCATCGCATCAGCGCTTGGCTGCGAGCAGCGCGTCGAGATCCCGCAAGCCGCGCGGGCGCGGGCGGCGGCCTATCTCATCACCGCCGCAGAGGGAGCAGCCCTGCATCTCGACCGGCTGCGGACGCGCGCCGCCGATTTCGACCCGGCCGTGCGCGACCGGCTGATCGCGGGATCGATGATCCCGGCGCCCTTCGTCGAGCGCGCGCAGCGCTTCCGTCGATGGTACCGGGCGGCGATGCTCGATCTCTTCCGCGAGGTCGACATCATCCTGGCGCCCTCGACCCCGTGTCGGGCGCCGAAATCCGGACAGACCACCTTCGTGCTCGATGGGGTGACGCTTCCGGTGCGGGCGAATATCGGCGTCTTCACTCAGCCGATCTCCTTCATCGGCCTGCCCGTCGTGGCAGTGCCGATGCGACTCGATGAGGGCCTGCCGCTCGGTGTCCAGATCATCGCCGCCCCGTGGCGCGAGAATCTGGCTCTCAGGGTCGCCCGACACTTGGAAAAGACAGGCATCGTCTCGGCGCCGCACGCGATCCTATGAGCATCCTGATGACGATCGATGCTCCCGACGTGATTGCCGAGGTCGAGGCCGCCTTCGCCGCCTACGAGGCCGCTCTCGTGGGCAACGACGTGGCGACTCTGGAAGCCCTGTTCCACGACGATGCCCGCACCATCCGTTATGGCGGGACTGAGAATCTCTACGGGATGGATGCGATCCGCGCCTTCCGCCGCGTCCGGTCACCGGTAGGGCTGAAACGCACCCTCTCAGAGACGGTCATCACCACCTACGGACGCGACGCCGCAGTGGCGATGACTCTGTTCCGCCGCGAGGGATCACCCGGAAAGGTCGGACGGCAGAGCCAGACCTGGATCCGCTTCGCCGACGGCTGGAAGGTCGTAGCCGCGCATGTGAGCGTCATCGAGGAATAGGCTTCTCTCCTGGCGCCGCCCCGCGTTTTCCGGAATCGAGGGTCGAGCGCGAGATGATCTGGAAGCCCGCATCGAGACGTGTCGCCGCGGTGGCTCTCCGCGGATAGCTCAACCTCCAAACGCTACGGCAGTTCGCATGCTAGCTCACAGGCGAATGGCGCTTGGCTCCACTCGACAGGGCGAAGGGAATGCGACCGAGCCGGTCGTCTCCGGTGAACGCTCAGGTTTCCTGAGGCGTCTTCTCGGAGGCCACGCGGCGCAGGCGGCCCTTGCGCTTCTCGTACTGGAACATCGAGGTCAGGATCGGATCGGCCGGATCAGGCGCTGCGATCGAAGGCTCGGGTGCCGGCAACGGCGCAGCCGATGGGGCGGGCGGATTCCGCAGGAGGGCGAGGCGGACCACCTCGCGATCGTGTCGAATGCTGGCTGCGATGACGCGATCGGCAGCGATCGTCGCGCAGGCTCCATCGGAGAAGGTCGCCGACAGGATCACGGCGGCTTTGGCCGACGATTCGAAGGCGTCGAGCCCGATACCGACGAAAGAGGCGGCGAAGCCGAACGGCGACGGCAGGGCCTTGGTCGTGGTGGTGAGGGCGCCTTGAAGACCGCGCACGATGTCGCCGCTCCAATGCTCGGGACCCGGCTCGGTCGGCATGCCGAGATCGACGAGATCCTCCACCCCGCGGACTTCCCCGTTGGGCAGGCGGAAGATTCCGTTTTCATAAATGGCTCCTCCATCGCCGAAGGAGCCTGCCGTAATTTGAATGTCCGTCATCGTGCCGTCCCGGCGAACGTCACTCGCCGCCATCGTTGAAAACTACGCAGCGGTGTGTCCGAAACAGGGCCGTCGCGTCAGGTGAGGGCTGCAGGCGCCGTGCCATAGGCTTCCGCCATCTCGGCGATCGCGTCGAGCTTGGCATGGAGCGCCGACCAGTCGTCGCTCGCGGCGATGGGGTCCCACAAGGCCTCGACCTCGTCGATCAGCATGGTGCACGGCTCCCTCCTCGTGAAATACGGGTGGTCGAGTCGTGCATTCTCCGCCGGGGAAAAGCGTGCGAGGCTGGCTCGGACGGTGGCGAAATCCTCGCCTTCGTAGAGTGAGGCCGAAGGGCTCGCCGCCGCGCGCCCGGCACTGGCGAGGCCACCGTACCAGTCGAAGAACGTCTGCTCGAACGGAGCCCGACTTCTCGCGAGAAAACCCCAGAAGGCGGCGACGAACTTGTGCAGATCCGCTTCCTCCGCGGGCTTGGCGAGACCGAGGCGACCAAGGAGGGCCTCAGCGAAGGCATCCTGCAGGCTCGGCCCGAACGCCTTCAACGCCTCCTCGAGTGCGTCACGATCGGCCAGGGGCATCAGGCATTCCGCGAGGCGGCTGAGGTTCCAGAACAGGGCCTCCGGCTGTCGGCCGAAACTGTAGAGCCCCTGCACATCGAAATAGGCCGCGGTGAAGGCGGGGTCGCTCGTGGGCGCGAAGCGCCATGGGCCGTAGTCGAAGCTCTCGCCAGTGATGTTGATGTTGTCGGTGTTGAGCACACCGTGGACGAAGCCCGCGGCCATCCACTGGGCGCCTGTACGCGCCACGAGCCGGCAGACTTCCTCCAGGAAGGCTACCGCGCGAGGCCCGGTTTCCTCGCGCCAAGCCTGCGGCAGGTAGGTGCGCACCGAATAGTCGAGCAGCTTCTGGATGTTGTGCGGCTCATCCAGAGCCAGCAGACGCTGGAAGCTGCCGATGCGGATATGGGAATGGCTGAGCCGCACGAGCACGCTGGAGCGGGTGGGGGAGGGCTCGTCGCCGCGCTCCAGTTCCTCGCCGGTCTCGATCAGGCTGAAGGTCTTCGAGGTGTTGACGCCCAATGCCTCCAGCATGGAGGTGGCGAGGATCTCGCGCATGCCGCCCTTCAGGGTCAGCCGCCCATCGGCCGTGCGCGACCAGGGTGTAGTGCCGCTGCCTTTGGTGGCGAGATCGAGGAGGCGGCCGTCGGAAAGGTCGTGAAGCTGCGCAAACAGGAAGCCACGCCCGTCGCCGAGATCCGGGTTATACGAGCGAAACTGGTGACCGTGATAACGCAGGGCCAGGGGCTGGGGCAGGCTTCCGCGGAGCGGCTGGAACCGGCCGAAATGCGCGATCCATTCCTCATCCGAAAGGGCACCGAGCCCGACCCGATCCGACCAGGCCCGGTTGCGATAGCGCAGGATCGTCTTCGGAAAATCGGCAGCGGCGACGATATCGTAGAAATCGGCGCCGAGTTCGATGTGCTTCGCGGCGGTACGGGGTGATGGCATGGGCGAGCGTGAGTTTCCTGAAATGTCCGGCAGGACTCTAGCGAGAGCGAACATGCGATGACACCCGTCCCTGCCATCTGCGAACGCACGCGTTCATGTGCCCTTGAACCGTAGCTGCTGCATCCGGCCAGTCAGAACGACCACCCTGCCGGGAAACCGTCCGATCATGTCGAGGTTCTTCGCCCGCCTGGTCCGGTTCCAGGTCCAGACATAGCGCAGGAACTCGGCATCGATCCGTTCCGGGCACCCTCACGCCGCATCAGGTCGGGCCCGACCATAGCTGACCATCAGACGCCGGATCACGCGCGACATCGTCGGCCAGCCCGGCAGATCGAGATAGACGAGAGTGTCAGCGGCCTCGAAACGCGGACCGATCACGCCGGTGTCATTTCCGTCGATGACCCAGCGGGATAGTGCGGCAAGGCGCTCGACCTCGGCGCGGAATTCCAAATCCGGCACGGGCTCCCAGCCTGGGCGAAAATAAACCTGATCGAGATGGAAGACCGGCAATCCGCGCGCGGCACCGAGGCGTCTCGCCAGCGTCGACTTCCCGCTTCCGGGCGGCCCCATGACGATCACGCGCCGCATACCAAAGGCATTACTGTCGAGCCGCAAGCTGCACCAGTGTGTCGACCGGAGCGTTCAGTCCGGTATCAACCCTCCCGCCCGATCGTGGCCTCGATCTGACCATGCGGCTCATCGGTGGGCAGGAACACCGCATTCGGGTTATCGAGGCCGAAGGGCGAGAGATTGATCGGGATGTAGTGCTTGTTGGGCATGGCGAATGCGATCTCGGCGATCTCCGGGATCGCGGCCAGCACCGCTTCTCCCATCCGGTACATGCTGTCCTGGACGCTGCTGCTGTAGGTGGTGGCGAATACCTCGATCAGGATCGCCAGGACGAGGGCGTTGGCGGTAGCGTAGTCTGTGGGGATGCCGTTCCAGGTCCAGGTCGCGTCCATGCTGGTCGCGGCGATGCGGTCGGTCGTATCGGGAAGCGTGCGGAAATGGTCGTCGACGAAATCGGCCCAGCCGGACTGGGTCGTCTTCATGAAGGTGTAGCCGCGCAGGCCGGATTTCAGCACCGATCCGGTGCGGCTGGCGGTAAGCTTGACGAAGCCGAGGCCGTTGCCATCCAGGGTGAAGGTGTGGCCGTGCGGCTCACCGGCGAAGGCATGCCGCAGCCAACGGGTCTCGCGCGCCTCGATCACAATTTCCTCGACCTGAGGATAGGTGTCGAGGAAGACGGATGCCAAGGCGCCGACGAAGGCTTCCTTTTCCGCCGAGAGGTTGTTTGCCGCCGTGACGTTGACGATGTTCTTGACGCTATCGGTGGCGACGCAGGCACGGTTGTCGCCCGCAGTCCAGGCGCGATCGAAGACGCCCTTCATTAATACCTTCAGGTCGAGTTCGCGGGGGGTGTGATGGTCGCCGTCCCGCGCTAACCGCATCACCCGTACCCGTCCTTTGCCATAGGTCGACGCCGTCAGGGCCATGATCGGTTCCTTATCGTTTGGCTCAGGCCTCGGCCACATGGGCGATGCGGGTCGCCTCCGAGCGTGCGGATGCCGCGTCGCCGAGGCCGTTGAAGAACAGATTCAGCGCCACCGCCGCGAGAGCCGCGAGCAGGATGCCGGATTCGAGCAGCGGATGCAGTGCATGCGGCATCTGCTTGAAGAAGTTCGGCGCCACGAGGGGGATCAAGCCGAAGCCCACCGACACGGCGACGATGAAGAGGTTGTTGCGGTTGCGCGCGAAGTCGACCGCTCCGAGGATACGCGCACCGGTGGCCGCCACCATCCCGAACATTACGAGGCCGGCCCCTCCGAGGACGCATTGCGGCACCGCCTCCACGAGGGCGGCGAGCTTCGGGATCAGGCCGAGGCCGAGCATGATGAAACCACCCACCACCGCCACATAGCGCGAGCGAACGCCCGTGACCCCGACGAGGCCGATATTCTGCGAGAAGGAGCTGTACGGGAAGGTGTTGAACACGCCGCCCAGCAGCGTGCCGAGCCCGTCGGCGCGCAGGCCGCGACCGAGCCGCTCCTCATCGACCGGGTCATCGGTGATCTCGGCCAGCGCCAGGAACATGCCGGTGGATTCGATCATCACCACCACCATCACGAGGCAGAGCGTCAGGCTCGCCACGAGATCGAATTTCGGCCAGCCGAAGGCGAAGGGACGCACGATATCGAGCCAGGGCGCGGTGCCGACACGGGTGAGATCAACGAGGCCGAAGAGGCTCGCGGCCAGCATACCGGCGACGATCCCGATGAGCACCGAGGCCGAGGCGACGAAGCCCCTGGCATAGCGCGTGAGAAGCAGGATCACCGCGAGGACGAAGAGCGCGATGCCGAGATAGACCGGTGCGCCGTATTGCGGGTTGCCGATACCGCCGGCCGCCCAGTTCACACCGACCCTCATCAGCGAGACGCCGATGACGAGGATGACCGTGCCGGTGACGACCGGAGGAAAAAGCGGCAGGAGCCGACCGACCAAAGGACCGGCCAGGAAGGCGAACAGGCCGGCGACGATCACCGCCCCGTAGATGCCGGTGAGCCCGAGATCGGGGTTCGTGCCCATGGCGACCATCGGCGTCACAGCCGCGAAGGTGACGCCCATCATCACCGGCATGCGGATGCCGATGCCGGGCATGCCCCAGGACTGGACCAGAGTGGCGAGGCCGCAGGCGAAGAGATCGGCGCTGACGAGGAGCGCGACCTGCTCCGGTGCCAGGCCCAGCGCACGCCCGACGATGAGCGGCACCGCCACGGCACCGGCATACATGACGAGGACGTGCTGGAGGCCGAGGAAGACCAGAGCGGCCGGCGCGATTTCTTCGGCGGGCCGTTCCATCCTTGGAGCAGGATCGGTCTTGGAGAGCGAGCTTTCGATCAATGCCAAGGCTCCGTCCATGGACCCGCCGCCCAGCCCCTGCGCGGCTCATCCATCTCAGCCATTGCCCCCGCAAGCGATGTGCCAGCGAAGCAACCGGCGGCACTGGCGCGAGGCCGGCTTCTGCCTGCCGGTCTTCGCGTTTTCTTGTCTTGGCCCATTGCCTGCTATGAACGAGCCAAGACAAATCCGGGACGATTGGCGGAGCCGCATGATCCAATGACGACAGGCGTCATGATCCTTCCTTCAGCCCTCGACCTGACGGAACTCAACGCGGCGACAGTCCCGGACTTCGTGTCGGCGCTTGGCGCGGTGTTCGAACACGCTCCCTGGGTCGCCGAGGTCGCGGCCGGCCGGCGTCCCTTCGCTACGGTTGCGGACCTGTTCGCGGCGATGCGGAGCGCGGTGGAGAGGGCCTCGGACGAGGATCGTCTCGCGCTCCTCACCGGCCATCCCGAGCTGGCGGGACGCGCCGCCCGATCCGGCGACATCGCTCCGGATTCGATCGCGGAACAAGCCTCCGCTGGGCTCGACCGGCTGTCGGATGCCGAGTACGCGCGGTTCGAGGCCTTGAACGCCGCCTACTCCGAGAAGTTCGGCTTTCCCTTCATTCTGTGCATCAAGCGCCACGGCCGTGCCTCGCTCCTCGACACGTTCGAACGGCGCGTGGCCTCGATGCCGGACGTGGAGCGGGCAACGGCACAGGAGGAGGTGTTTCGCATCGCCGCGATCCGCCTCAATGCTCTCGTAGCGGGGGAAGGGCCACTGCGCACGACGGGACGAATTTCCACCCATGTGCTCGACACGGCTTCGGGCAGACCGGCAGCCGGGGTCGCGGTGTCGCTGTTCGAATGGGTCTCCGACGACAAGTCAGCGCTCGTAGTCAGCACGATCACCAATTCCGACGGACGCACCGATGCCCCCCTCATCGGCGGGCGGCCGGTGCCGATCGCGGCCTACGAGTTGCGCTTCCACATCGGCGATCATTTCCGGCAAACGCATCCGGGACTGCCGGAACCACCCTTCCTCGATATCGTCACCCTTCGATTCGGGGTCGGCGATCCAGAAGGTCATTATCACGTGCCCCTGGTGGCGAGCCCGTGGAGCTATCAGACCTATCGCGGGAGCTGAGACGACCCGTTGAGCCAATCGGTCTCTCTTCCCTTCGCATCCCACATTCAGGAACGGTTCGATACGCCTCCCGACATCGGCCTCGATATCGGTTGGGTCACGGGGCTCGCGTCCTATCGGTCCCAGTGCCGGCTTTACGCGGTCCCGATCCGCGCAGAGCGCTGATATCCGATCAGGCGACGGGATCGTCGCGAGGAAACGGCTCAGTTCGGCATTCAGATGCTCGGATCGGCGCGAGAGTTCGGATGCTGCGCCGAGAGCCCGGCTGGCCGCCGCACCCGCCTCCTCGGCGGCTCCCGCCACGCCCGCGATGTTCACCGTGACCTCGCCGGTAGCAGTGGCGGCTTGACCGACCTTGCGGGCGATCTCTCGTGTGGCTGCGCCCTGTTCTTCGACCGAGGCCGTGATGCTTTTGATCGCCGATACCGCCTGATCCGTGGACCTCTGGATCGAGGCGATGTGGCCGTCGATTCCCTCGGTCGCCCTGGTGGTGATTGGTCATTCATCGTCAACGCGACGGCACGCGGTCATTTGCCGATCGCTGCATGAAAGCCTGTCCGACCCGGTCTCCTTCGATCGACGGCGATTATCGGCACACTGATGCGCCCTCCATCCCGAAGTATAGGCATATGGAATTCTCCCATGTGGCACTCCCCCTCGGCACACGGATTGCCTCACCCGAGAAGCGGCACCTACGGTAATTCGGCCACCAGGAAGACCTCGCCCTCGATGTCACGCCTCATGCCTGCCTCGACCTGCTTTCTCTCGGCCTTCGTCTTCGCGGCTCTGCTCCGCGGCGGAGGGGCGGCGGCGAGCCTGCCGGCACATGCTCAAGGCACCCTGGTCGCACCCGGAGGACAATCCAAGGTAGTGGCACCGGGCGGCTTGCGAGGTCGTGCCCGATCTCACCAGCATCGCCGTCACGGGATGCATCGCCACCGGCGTTGACAGGTTTCACGGGTCAGCCGCGACATTTCCCAGATCCCCACGCTCCGAACATCCCTGGACTCCGAGGTTTCGATCATGGCCAGTTTCTCCACCATCGCTCTCGTCGCCGCCTGCGTCCTGACCGGAATGGCGAGCGCCACCTTCGCGCAGAGCTATGGCGCGCCTTCGGGCCGCGATGCCGCCACCGCTCCCGGGGGGACGGAAGGCATCGCCGGCTCTCGCAACGAGGCCGAGGCCATCAAGGGCGGCGATGCTGTGCCGGTCCCGCCGGGTACCGACGGCATTCTCGTCGAGGAACCGCAGGCACCACATCGGGACAATCCCACGCACGCGACACCGCCGCGTCCCTGACGCCTCTTCGATGGCGCGAAGGCCTGAAAGCTTCGAGCCCCCATCCGACCACATTCGGCTTGCATAGGCGGCATGGAACGGCGCCGCGCGCGCTGAAGACGATGCGGGGATTTCGGATGGGCGGTGCTGCAGCTGAGAAGCGGGTTTCCGAGCCCGTTAGCGGGTATGCGCCCGCCATCGCCTCCGCTCTGCGCACCATCGAGACGGAGTGCGAGGGCCTGCGCTGCCTCATGGAGGCCATCGGCAACGGTCTCGGCGCCGCATTTTCGGAGGCCGTCGCCCTAATTTCGGCCGCCAGGGGCCGTGCCATCCTCACGGGCATGGGCAAATCGGGCCATGTCGGCCGAAAGATCGCCGCGACACTGGCCTCGACCGGCACGCCGGCTCTCTACGTTCACCCGGCCGAGGCGAGTCACGGCGACCTCGGCATGATCCAGCCGGAAGACGTCGTCGTCGCCCTGTCCTGGTCGGGCGAGACGACGGAGCTCGCCAACATCATCGGCTATGCGAGGCGCTACCGCGTGGGCCTCATTGCCATCACCGCCAATGCCGGATCGACGCTAGGTCGAGAGGCGGATATCTGCCTGACCCTGCCCAAGGCCCGCGAGGCCTGCCCCAATGGGCTCGCACCCACAACCTCGACGGCAATGCAGCTCGCCCTCGGCGACGCCCTCGCAATCGCGCTGCTCGAGGCGCGTGGCTTCTCTGCCCGCGAGTTCGGCATCTATCATCCAGGCGGACGTCTGGGGGCTTCCCTCAGGCAGGTGCGCGAGGTGATGCATGCGGGCGACCAACTGCCGTTGGTGAAGCGCGGCACGGCCATGCGCGCGGCCATCGCCGAGATCGACGCCAAGGGGTTCGGATCGGTGGTTGTCGTGGAAGAGGACGGCCGTCTCGCCGGTATCCTCACCGACGGCGACTTGCGCCGAAACGTCTTCAGGGCCGATCTCGACAACCTCGCCGTCGAGGCCCTGATGAGCATCAGGCCGCGCACGGTGCATCCCGAGACCCTTCTCGCCAAAGCCCTGGAAATCCAGGAATCGATGAAGATCACCTCGCTGATCGTGGTGGAGAACGAACGCCCGGTCGGCCTCGTCCATTACCATGACTTGCTGCGGGCCGGGGTCGCGTAACGGAGAGGACCCGCAGGGATTCTGCGTCACCCGCAATGACTGACGATAGCCGCCTAGGAGCGGTTCAAGGCGGCTCGTTCCGGTTCACTCCGATCCATCGGCAAGGACCGTGCAAAGCGCGCGGCTCGTCCGGCGTCAGTCTCAGACCTGCAGGCAGGATAGGACCGGTTCGAGCATTTCATCGATCGTCTCACGCAACGACTCGGCCGGCCCCAACGCGCCATCGAGCGCGAGCCGCGCCAAGCCGTGGACGAGGGACCAGCAGGCAATCGCTTTCGGATCGGCACGGGTCGTCGCGCCTCCCATCTCGAACGGAATGCCGGCCACCGCCGCTCTCAGGAGACCGAAGGCGCGACCGGCCGCCGCCATGTAGGCCGCGTCGCTCGTATCGATCCGCGCACAGCGCCACATCGTGTCGAATTCGGCCGGATGATCAAGAGCGAAGGCGACGTAGGACCGGCCCTGATCGCGAATACGCTCGTCCCGATCCGCGGCGGCGGAATCAGCGTTTGCCAGCGCATCGCCGAGGATTCGGAAGCCCTCCGTCGCCACGGCTGTGAGAAGCCCTCTGGCATCGCCGAAATGATGCTGGGGGGCCGCCGGGGAGACACCCGCGCGCCGCGCCGCTTCCCTCAGCGAGAATCCATCGATCCCGCGCTCTCTCAGGGTTGCGGTCGCCGCCTGGATCAGGGCGGTGCGCAGGTCCCCATGATGGTAGGCGGCATCCCTGACCTCACGAGGAGCATTCGATCGCTTGACAGTGTCAAGATTCGTCTTCATGCTCAATCTATACGCTGTCAAGATGACGTGGGACAACAGATGATCTCTGCGGCAAGCCTGTTCTCCCTCTGCAATGGTCTCGCCCTCCTCACCTGGGTGGTCCTGTCGGTTTCCCTGTTCGTGCCATTCATCCGTCGCTGGACATGGATCGGAGCCGGCCTCGTCGTCCCGGCCCTCCTCGCCGTGGCCTATATCGGAACCCTTGCGGCAGGGCTTGCCGGCGGAGCGAGGGGCGGTTTCGATTCCATCGAGGCGGTGCGGTCGCTTTTCGCCGATGATCACGCCCTGACAGCGGGCTGGATCCACTACCTCGCCTTCGACCTTTTCGTCGGCACTTGGATCGCCCGCACCGGGATCGCCGCGAAGCTCTCGCCGCTGCTCATCCTGCCGTGCCTCCTTCTGACATTCCTCGTCGGCCCCGCCGGACTGCTCCTCGCCCTCGTCATCGGCTTCAGCACCAGCAGACCCATCCTGAAGGAGCAGACATGACCGCACATGTCGTCGCTGGAGACGTGAATCGATCGATCTTTTTCACGCGGCTTCGCGCCGACGATCCGCTCCTCACCGCCTTCGGCCTCGCCTGTCTCATGACGGCCGCCCTGACCTTTGCTCTGCCCCTCATCGACGGGCGACTCATCCAGGGCGTCCCCGTCTGGGTAAAGCCCGCGAAGTTCTTCGTCTCGGTCGGCGTCTATGCCCTGACCTTCGCCTGGCTCACGGGCTATGTTCGCCCGGAGCGCCGCCACGTTCGCTCCCTGCAAATCGGACGTGTCATGATCGTCGGCGCTGGCGGGTTCGAGCTCGGCTACATCACCCTCCAGGCTGCTTTCGGCCAAGCCTCTCATTTCAACGACGGTGATCCCCTCCACGCGATCTTGTATGCTCTGATGGGAATCATGGCCCTGACGCTGCTGGCCAGCAAGATACCCCTCATCGTTGAGATCATGCGTCGGCCTGTCCACGGCCTGGAGCCGAGCCTGCACTGCGCCGTAGTGCTGGGTCTTACGATAACGGTGGTCCTCGGCGCGGTCACGGGCATCGCCATCAGCGCCAACGACGGTCACTCGGTCGGCGCAACCGGTACAGGACTGCCTCTGCTAGGCTGGAACCAAGGCGGGGGCGATCTCAGGGTCGCCCATTTCTTTGGTATGCATGGCGAGCAGATCCTCCCGCTTTTCGCTGCCTGCCTCATTTCCCTCGGCCTTAGCAGACGGCTTCTGCTCGTGACGCTTGCAGCACTGCTTCTTTTCGGCCTGACCATCGGCACCTGGCTGCAGGCCGCGTCCGGCATCGCCTTTCCGTTCGGTTGATGAGGCGGCCGGTCCGGCTTTGAGGCAGCGCCGAGCTCGCCTATGGTCGCGGGAATGCCGCCCGTGCCCCGCCCCGTCCGCCGCCTCGACCCGATCCTCGTGGACCGTATCGCCGCAGGCGAGGTGGTGGAGCGTCCGGCCTCCGCGGTGAAGGAGCTCGTGGAGAACGCCATCGATGCGGGAGCATCCAGCATCGAGGTGACGATCGAGGCGGGCGGGCGCCGCCTGATCCGGGTGGTGGATGACGGCGCCGGCATGAGCGCCGACGATCTCACTCTCGCGGTGGAGCGCCACGCCACGTCGAAACTCCCCAATGGCGACCTCACCCGCATCGACTCCCTGGGCTTTCGCGGCGAGGCGCTACCCTCGATCGGCGCGGTGGCGCGCCTCTGCCTCACCAGCCGGACGGCGGATGCCGAGACCGGATCGACGCTGGTGGTCGATGCCGGCATCAAGGGCGAGGTCCGTCCGGCCCCGGGTCCGCGCGGCACCCGGATCGAAGTCACCGACCTGTTTTCGGCGACGCCGGCACGGCTGAAGTTCCTCAAATCCGACCGCGCCGAAGCACTGGCCATCGCCGATGGACTGCGGCGTCTCGCGGTGGCGCAGCCGCGCATCCGCTTCGCCTTCCGCTCCGAGAGCGGCAGCGCCCTCGTATTTCCCGCTGAGGCCGGCGACGACGCGCCCCTACGCCGGCTGGTGGCGGTGTTGGGGCCGGATTTCGGCGCCAGCTCAGCCCCTCTGGCCATGGCGCGCGAAGGTTTTGCTCTGGCGGGTCATATCGGCCTCCCGAGCTATCATCGCGGCGCGGGCAACCAGATCCATTTCACGGTCAACGGCCGCCCCGTTCGCGACAGGCTCCTGCTCGGCGCAGTACGGGGTGCCTATGCCGACACGATGAGCTCAGACCGGCACCCGGTGCTCGGCCTCGCCATCATCTGCGATCCCGGCCTCGTCGACGTGAACGTGCATCCCGCCAAGACCGAGGTGCGGTTCCGCGAGCCCGGCCTCGTGCGTGCGCTCATCGTCAGCGCCATCCATGAGACCCTGCGTCAGGTCGGCGCGCGCAGTGCCAGCACCGGTGCCGCCCGGACTCTCGATGCCCTGCAACCGAGCCATTCCTCACCGATCATGCGACCGGCGATGACGGCGCATGCCGGGCGAGGCGCATGGTCTGGTCGCGTGCCGCTACCCACGCGATTACCGTCCTTCGGCGCTCCGGCCGAATACGGTGCGCCGCCGCGATATGGATCGCCCGAAGGCTCGTCGGACGATGCCTACCAAGCCGGCTTTCCCGAGGTCGACTTCTCGCGAGCAGGCTTCGGCGAGGCGCCGCAGGCGCTGTTTGCCGGCGATCTCGCGCCGCCGGCCGCCGATCTCCGCCAATCGGAGATCGAACCGCCCCACGACGACCATCCCCTGGGGGCCGCCCGCGCGCAGCTTCACGAGACCTACATCGTTGCCCAGACGAGCGACGGGATCGTCCTCGTAGACCAGCACGCGGCGCATGAACGCCTCGTCTACGAGCGCTTGAAGCGCGAGCGCGCCGCCGGCGGCATTGCCCGACAAGGCCTCTTGATCCCCGACGTGGTGGAGATGGCGCCCGAAGATGCCGAGCGCCTGATTGCTGCCGCAGCGGATCTCGACCGCCTCGGCCTCACCGTGGAGCCTTTCGGCACGGGTGCGGTTCTCGTACGCGAAGTGCCCGTGGCGCTGGCCGATTCCGCTACCAGACGCCTGCTGGAGGACATCCTCACTGCCCTCGACGAGAGCGGCCTCGAGGAGGGCAGCGCCGACGGCACCGAGGGCGGTCCGCTCGGGCGACGCCTCGACGCGATCCTCTCACGCATGAGTTGCCACGGCTCGATCCGGGCCGGGCGCCGCCTCCGGCCCGAGGAGATGAACGCCCTTCTGCGCGAGATGGAGGCGACTCCCTTCGCGGGGACCTGCAATCATGGCCGCCCGACCTTCGTGGAATTGAAGCTCGCCGATATCGAACGGCTGTTCGGACGGCGCTGACCTGAGCCCGGCTGGGCGAGTCCGAGGTGGATCATGGAACGAGCGTCCGTTGCTCGGGCCAGACCCTATCGAGAAGCCCTGACCGGAGCTTGCCCGGAAAATCTCGAGATCGTCACACTCGTATCGCCGTAAGACCGCCGCTCGAGTTCGGCGAAACATTCCGGCAGGGCGAGGCTCGCACTGGAGCCTTCCTCCACTACGACGAGCGCTCCCGGTGCGAGCCAACAACCGGCCATCGCGGAGGCGAGTGCTGCCGGGGCGAGGTCGCGGCCATAAGGCGGGTCGCAGAAGACAAGGGTGAAGGTGCCGCTGGTGCCTGCGGGTCCGAGCTTGGTGGCGTCACGCCGGAACAGACGGGTCTTGCCGGCGCATCCGAGCGCCTCGATGTTCTCGCGGATGAGCCCGCGCGCTTCCGCCCCCTCGTCCACGAGGAGGGCAGAGCTCGCGCCGCGCGAAAGAGCCTCGAAACTCAACGCGCCCGTCCCAGCAAAGAGATCGAGCACCCGCGCGCCGGAGACAGCATCGTCATAGGCGTGGGCGAGGACGTTGAAGAGCGCTTC
The DNA here is from genome assembly GCF_022179405.1 of Methylobacterium marchantiae. Taxonomy (GTDB): domain Bacteria; phylum Pseudomonadota; class Alphaproteobacteria; order Rhizobiales; family Beijerinckiaceae; genus Methylobacterium; species Methylobacterium marchantiae. The sequence continues at coordinate 37,529 of NZ_BPQT01000018.1, read as the reverse complement.
GCGCAGGCGATCCGACGTCGGCCGGATCGTGTCTGATTTCGGGGAGACGAGGCGGCGGCCACTCAGGTCGCCGCCGACGATTCTCACCGGGAACCGCCACGCGGCGGACGCCCACCGCTGCCTCCGGGCTTACCGCCCGCACCGCCACTGCGATTGCCAAAACCGCCGGGCTTCGCCGCAGTGCCGTGACGGGATGAACCGCCTGCCTTGAAGCCGCCGGGCCTCGCGCCACCGGGCTTTCCGCCACCGCCGGGTTTGCCGAAACCACCGGACTTGCCAAATCCGCCGGGCTTGCCGCCCGCACGGAAACCGCCGCGATCGGAACCCGAACGTTCGGCACCGATGTCACGATCGCCACCGGAACGCTCGTCGCCACGGCCCTTGAAGCCCTCACCCTTGAAGCCACCCGGCTTGTATCCGCCGGGCTTGCCGCCGCCAGGGCGAAAACCTCCCGGACGATCGTCACCGCCGCGGAATCCGCCGGGCTTCTCACTTCGGAAACCGGACGGCCTGTCGCCGCGTGGTTCTCCTCGATTGAAGGAGGGCCGCTCTGCGCGCTCGCCGGAACCACCGACCTCGCGGGGCTTGAAGGTGCGCGGCCGCTCGGTGCCATCAGGACGGCCGAAACCGCCACGCGGAGCCTCGTCCCTGCGCGGGGGTCTGGCATCGTTATCGAATCGGCGTTGCGGCGGCCGGGTGTTGGCCTCTTCGCGGCGAGCCACCTTGGCATCGGACTGGCGAACGGTTCGGACCGGACGCTCGGCTCCCCCCGTCTCGATGCGCCGTGCCCCACGGTCGCGACGATGCGGCTCGGGAGCCGGCTCCTGCGGGCTCGGCTTCAGGCGCTCGACCAGGACCCGGCGCTCGCCGGTGCTGATGGCCCCGACGCGTTCGCGCCCGCGAGCCGCGGAGGCTTCGCGCTCGGCTTTCGGATCGGCGCCGCGGCGGGGGATCTTCACCCGGCGCGGACCTTCCTCCTGCGGTGCGGCCTCTTCGGCACGCCAGACCGAGCGACGGGGACCAGCGCTGTTGCCGCCGGTGGGCACCCGCGCCGGTTCGGCAGGCTTGCGCATGGGACGATCGCCGCCACGATCGCGGTCTCCACCGCGCTCGCCGCCGCGCGATGCATCGTCATAGCTGCGTCCGGCGCTTCGGGCCGCAGCCGCAGAAGCGCTGCGTGCAGGCTGTTTGGCCTGCTGCTGGGCGGCTTTCGGGGAGCCGAACGGGGCTATGGGCTCGCGGTTGGGACTGGTGAAATCGACGCCGGCCTGCTCGGAAAGAGCCGGGCCGAGCTGCTCCTTGAGCACCTTCGTGCGGATCTCCTCGACCAGACCGACTTCGAGATCGCCGAGTTGGAACGGGCCGAAGGACAGACGGATCAGCCGGTTCACGGCCAGACCCAGATGTTCGAGGATGCGCTTGACCTCGCGGTTCTTGCCCTCGCGCAGACCCAGCGTCAGCCAGAGGTTGTCGCCCGACGCCCGGTCGAGGACCGCATCCACCGGGCCGTAATCCATCCCATCGATGGTGACGCCCTTGCGCAGCTTGTCGAGCTCGGCCTGTGTCGTGTCGCCGTGCGCACGGACACGGTAGCGCCGGAGCCATCCCGTATCGGGATGAGCGATCACCTTGGCGAGACCGCCATCGTTGGTGAGCAGCAGTAGCCCTTCGGTGTTGATGTCGAGGCGCCCGATGGCCACGACCCGCGGCAGGTCCTCCGGCAGGGATTCGAAGACGGTCTGGCGCCCTTCCGGGTCGCGGGCCGTTGTCACGAGTCCGCGCGGCTTGTGGAAGATCCAGAGCCGCGTGCGCTCGCGAGCGGGCAAGGGCTCGCCATCGACGGTGATCTCGTCTTCGGGAGTGACGTTGATCGCCGGCGAGATCAGCACCTTGCCGTTCAGGGTCACGCGCCCTTCCGCGATCATCACCTCGACGTCGCGGCGCGAGGCGATGCCGGCCCGCGCGATCGCCTTGGCGATGCGGTCGCCGTCGGGAACCGTCTCGTCACCGGAATCCGTCGTCGCGGAACTCCCGGACTCCCGGGCTGGCGGCCTCGGCAGAGCCGCCTTGCGGCGCAAAGGGGCGTCACCGCCTCTGGCAGCCGCAGCGCGGCGCGGCTTGGGTTGTTCTTCGGCCGAGGGGCCGGGCACACCTGCATCGGTCGCCGGGGACCATGTTTCGGTGGACACGCTATCGGTCGCAGGCACGTCCTCGGACCCGCCCGTCTGTTCGTCTGTCTTGTCGCTCATCCGAGCCCCATAACAGAGCGGGGGCGAGGTTGCGAGCGATTGCGCGTGGAGCGCAATGCCCGGAATGCAAAGACGACTTGCAACAGCGCAGAAAAAAGGCGGCCTCCAGGCCGCCTCTCCCTATCGCAACATCAATTTGGGTGAAGGCTCAGAGCTTGCTCTTCACCGTGTCGGCGGCGTTCTTCACGCCATCCTTGGCATCGCCGACGGTCTTCTGGGTCTCGCCCTTCAGTTCCTGGGCTTTGCCCTCGGCCTTAAGCTTGTCGTTGTCAGTGACGTTGCCGATGCCCTGCTTCACGTTGCCGACGGCTTCGTTGGCGAGGCCCTTGATCTTGTCGGTGGTGCTGCTCATCGTCTGCTCCTGAAAGATCCTGCGGTCCAGCCGCTTCGGGAATGAAACGGCCACGCCGCTGCGATGTTCCTGCGACGGGCGATCACGTGACCTCGACCGGACAGTTTCCTTAACGAACACAAAAGCTTGGGCTTGAACGCAGTGAAGGCGCCATTCTACCGCGAGCCCGCAACCGACCCACTGAGCCTCGCCTTCGACGCCGCCCGTCGCGCAGCCGCCGAGGGCGAGGTGCCGGTGGGTGCCGTCGTTGTGAGGGACGGCATGGTGCTGAGTGTCGCCCACAATCGCCCGCGAGCGCTCCGCGATCCCACCGCCCATGCGGAGATCCTCGCGATCCGCGCCGCCTGCGCCGCGATCGGCGACGAGCGCCTCGTCGGCTGTGATCTCTACGTCACCCTCGAACCATGCCCGATGTGTGCCGGTGCCATTTCGTTCGCGCGCATCCGCCGTGTCTATTTCGCGGCCCTCGACCCGAAAGGCGGTGGGGTCGAACACGGTCCCCGCGTCTTCAACCAGCCTACCTGCCATCATGCGCCGGACGTCTATGGCGGCTTACGCGAGGCGGAAGCCGCGCTTCTCCTTCGTGACTTCTTCCGCGACAGGCGGGAGGCCTGAAACCGGGAGCTCCCAGGAAGGTGCGGACGTTCCGCTCCGAAGAAACGAGATACGGAGATGTCCCATGGTCCCGACCTATAGGCGTGCCTTCATCGTCGGTGCCGGTGAGGGGCTGAGCGCCTCGCTGGCCCGGCGCTTGGCTCGCGAAGGTCTCCGCATCGGCCTCGCTTCGCGTTCCATCGGAAAGCTCGGAACGCTGGCAGCCGAGACAGGCGCAGCCATTCATTCCTGCGATGCCGTCCACCCGGGCGAGGTGGAAGCCTTGTTCGCGAGGATGGAACCGGCCCTCGGCGGACCGCCCGACGTGGTCGTCTATAATGCGAGCGGCCGGCTGCGCGGGCCGATCGCGGATCTCGATCCGGATGCCGTCCGCCACTCACTGATGGTCTCGGCCTATGGCGGTTTCCTCGTGGCCCAGGCCGCCGCACGGCGCATGCTGCCGGCACGCCATGGCGCCATCCTGTTGACCGGCGCTTCGGCCAGCGTGAAGGGCTATGCCGAATCCGCAGCCTTCGCCATGGGCAAATTCGCCCTGCGCGGCCTGTCGCAGAGCTTGGCACGTGAGCTTCATCCCAAGGGCATCCACGTTGCCCATTTCGTCATCGACGGTGGCATCCGCAGCATCTCCCGCCCGGAGCCCGCAGGTGCGCCGGATAGCCTCCTCGATCCAGACGCCATCGCCTCGGCCTACTGGGACGTCCTGCGCCAGGATCGCAGCGCCTGGACGTCGGAGATCGAGCTCCGGCCGTGGGTCGAGCGGTTCTGACCTTGATCGGTGAGCCGGGATCCGATCTCTCCGCTCACGCCGCCGCCAGAGGCTTCGAGACATCTTCGAGGGATTTGCCCTCGGCCGCCGTACCCCAGATGCCGCCGACGATGGCGGCGACCGCCATGAGCGCGGCACCGATTGCGTAGCCGATCAGGACGTTGTCGCGGGAGCCTGTCTCCACCAGCGCGCCGAACAGGAGTGGTCCCGACACGCCGCCGATACCGGTACCCAGCGCATAGAACACGGCGATGGCCAGCGCCCGGATTTCCAGGGGAAAGGTCTCGGCGACGGTGAGATAGGCAGCACTTGCAGCGGCGGAAGCGAAGAAGAACACCACCATCCAGGCCGCCGTCTGGCCGACGGGACCGAACACCTCGATCTTGAACAGGTAACCGGTGATGGTGAGCAGCACCGCCGAGATACCGTAGGTGAAGGCAATCATCTGTCGGCGGCCGATCGTGTCGAACAGGCGCCCGAGCAGCAGCGGGCCGAGGAACGAGCCGAGCGCGAAGGGCAGCAGGTACCAGCCGACATGGTCACCCGGCACCTGATAGAAGCGCTGCAGCACCAGGGCGTAGGTGAAGAACAGCGCGTTGTAGAAGAACGCCTGTGCTACCATCAGTGCGAGGCCTACCAGCGTCTGCTTGCGGTGACCGACGAGCATGGTCCCGAACACCTCCTTCAGTGGCGTGTGGCTGCGGGTCTTCAGCTTCATGCGCTTCTTCTCGTCCACCGGCGGCAGCGTGATGCCTTCGTCGGTAAAGCGCTTCTCGATGCTGGTGACGACCCTGTCCGCCTCGGCGACGTAGCCGTGAGTGGCGAGCCAGCGCGGGCTCTCGGGAATCCAGGTCCGCAGCAACAGGATCACGAGGCCGATGCCGCCGCCCACGAAAAAGGCGATGCGCCATCCCCAGGCCGGATCGATCATACCGGGCCGCAGAACCGCTATGGAAAGGAACGAGCCCAACGCCGCCCCGATCCAGAACGAGCCGTTGATGACGAGGTCGGTCCATCCGCGCACGCGAGCCGGCACGAGTTCCTGGATCGTGGAGTTGATGGCTGTGTACTCGCCGCCGATCCCGGCCCCGGTGAGGAAGCGGAAGATGCAGAAGCTGTAGATGTTCCACGACAAGCCGGTGGCAGCGGTAGCGGCGAGGTAGAGCGCCAGCGTGATGAAGAACAGCTTCTTGCGGCCGATCCGGTCGGTGAGCCAGCCGAAGCCGAGTGCCCCGACGACCGCTCCGACGAGGTAGGAACTCGCGGCCAGTCCGATATCGAATTCGGTGAAGCTCATGGGCGCGGCGCGGAGCGCTCCCACCAGGGAACCGGCGAGCGTCACTTCGAGGCCGTCGAGAACCCAGGTGATGCCGAGCGCCACGATGACGAGAACGTGGAAGCGGCCCCAGGGCAACCGGTCGAGACGAGCGGAGATGTCGGTATCGATCACCGTGCCCATGGGAACCCGCTCGGGAGGGCTCGAGCCGGCTGTAGCCTCGACCTTACTCGTCATCGACGCCTCATTAACTGTGCAACACGATAGCTGTTGGCAATGAACGGCCAAGCCTCGCGGTTCCGTCGGCGTCTTTACCGGTTCACGCTTCACTCAGGGCGCGCGTCTCCGGGTGCCTCGTCCGATGAATCCCCGACTTCTCTCCGCCATCCTTGCCACGACCGCCCTCGCGGGTGCCATGCTCGCGCCGGCACCCGTCCGAGCCGAAGAGAATTCGCGCCTTCGGCCGAGCGGCGCCGAACGATGGCGCCTCCGTCCAGCAGAGGTGACGACGACGGGCACGATCGTCCCCGTGACGAAGAATCGCCCGATCTCCGACATCCCGGCGGAGCGGCGTTCCGTTCGGGTGGTCTATCCCGGCCTCCTGGCGGACCGGTAGCGTCAGGTCTCGGCGAGGCGCGGATCGAGGGCGTCTCCGAGACCGTCGCCGAGGACGTTGAGGGCGATCAGGGTCACGACGAGGAACGACGCCGGACCGGCGAGCATCCAGGGTGCGGATTCGAGGGCGCGCGACCCTTCCGCGATGAGCGCGCCCCAGCTCGTCGCTGGTTCCTGCACCCCGAGGCCGAGGAACGACAGGAAGCTTTCGAGCAGGATGACCTTGGGCACGAGCAGGGTCGCCGCCACGGTGACGGGACCCAGCGTGTTCGGGACGATGTGGCGCCACAGGATGGCCGGCGTCGAAAGCCCGAGCGCCTCTGCGGCCCGCACGAAATCGCGGGTGCGCAAGGAGAGGGTCTGGGCGCGAACGAGGCGGGCCATGTCGAGCCATTCCACCGCGCCGATCGCCACCAGGATCAGCCCTAATCCGGAGCGGAAGAATACCAGCAGCATGATCACGAAGAAGACGAAGGGTAGGGCGTAGAGCATGTCGACGAGGCGCATCATCACCGCGTCGACGACACCGCCGAGATAGCCGGCGACCGCGCCGTAGCTCACCCCGATAAGCAGCGCCACGGCGGTGGCGACCGCTCCGATCAGCAGGGACACCCGGCCCGCGACGAGGCTTCGGGTCAGGAGGTCGCGCCCGAGCACGTCGGTGCCCAGGATGAAGCGCAGGCGCCGGACGGGTGCCTCCACCACGAGGCGGCGCCCGCCATCCTGGCGCTCGACGATCGAGGCCGGGCCGAACAGGTCCGAGCGGGGCAGGTAGATCAGCACGCGCTCGTCGATGGGCTTGGCCGCATCCGAAAGCACCATGCGGACACTACCGCCCGTCACCACAATGCCTGAAGCCGCGACACGCATCCGGAAGGCGAGGCGGGTCAGGGCGGGGGCGATCTCATCGGGCTCGGGATGGGCGGCGAGGCCCGGCGCCGTGCGCACCAGATCGGGATAGATCCGCCCCGGATCGTGGCCAGTGAAGAGCGGCCCGACGAGGCAGGCGAGGGTCGTCGTGACCAGGACAAGGAAGGCGGCGAGGGCGCTCCGATTGCGGGCAAGCCGAGCCCAGGCGCGGCTCATCGTGCCGTTCTCAGGCGCGGATCGAGGAAGGCGCAGAGAATGTCAGCCACGATGTTGAGGACGATGACGAACACAGCGACCAGCACGACCGTGCCCATCACCAGCGTGTAATCGCGGTTCAGCGCCCCGTCGACGAAGGCACGCCCGATCCCGGGCAGGCCGAAGATCGTCTCCACCACCACCGATCCGGTCAGCAGCGCCGCGGCCGTAGGTCCGAGGATGGAGGTCACGGGCAGCAGCGCCCCGCGCAGGGCGTGCCGGGCGACGAGCCAGGGCGGCAGGCCCATGGCTCGCATGGTGCGGACCGGCTGGGCGTTCAGGGTCTCATTGAGGGAGGCGCGTGTCAGCCGGGCGATGGCACCGATCTGCGGCAGGGCGAGGGCAAGCACGGGAAGCACGAGATGCGAGGGGGCGCCGCCCTCCCAGCTTCCCACCGGCAGCCAGCGCAGCGTCAGTCCGAACACGATCTGCAGCAGCGGCGCCACGACGAAATTGGGCACCGCCAGGGTCAACCCGGCGAAGAGACCTATGGCCCGGTCGATCCATCCTCCGCGCCGGAAAGCGGCGAAGGCTCCGAGGCCGATGCCGACGGTCAAGGCCAGGACGAGGGCGAGGCCACCGAGGATCATGGAGACGGGCAGGCCGCGCGCGAAGAGATCCGCGACGGTGAGGTCCCGGAACGAGAATGACGGTCCGAAATCGCCCCGCAGCAGCGCCGCGATGTAGCGCCCGTACTGGACGATGAGGGACTGATCGAGACCGTAGACACGGGCGAGGTTCTGCATCGCGGCCGGCGGCAGCGGACGCTCGAGGTCGAAGGGCCCTCCCGGAGCGAGGCGGATCAGGAAGAAGCTGCCGGTGACCAGGAGGAAAAGGGTCGGGATCGCCTGGACGAGGCGACGAAGGATGAGGCCGATCATGCCGCTATCCCGGCACTCATGTCGCGAGCCTGAGAAACCGCGTCGGCGAGGCGTTGCGCAGGTTCGGGTGATAGCCGGTAAGACGCGGCGAGATCAGCGCCTTCGAGCGCGTGTGGAGCACGGGAATCCAGGGCAGGTCGCCTAGGATGATCGTCTCGGCTCGAAACAGGATATCGGCACGCTTGGCGACGTCCCGTTCGGAGGCCGCCTCGCGCATCAGGCGGTCATAGGCCGGGTTGGCGTAGCGGCCGGGATTGAGCCCGTCATTGCCGGTCTCCAGCAGGAACAGGAAGTTCTGCGGGTCGGAGTAATCGGCGAACCAGGACATGCGCGCGACGTCGAAATCGCCACCGTCGCGCAGATGGGCAAAGTGGGTCTTCGCATCGGTGTAAACGAGGCGGGTCTCGATGCCGACGCTGCGCCACATGTCGGCGATAGCCACCGCCGTATTGCGGTTGTTGTCGGTCGTGTTGAAGCGATACTCAACCTTCAGAGGCTTGCCGCCAGGTCCATACCCGGCTTCCGCGAGCAGCGATCGTGCCTGCTCCTCGCGGTCGATCGGCAGGGCATTGCGGCCTTCGAGCTCCGGCGGCATGCGGTAGTTGTCGAGACCCGGCGGGCACAGGGAATAGGCGGGCGACATGGTCTCGCCCCAGAGCCGCTCGGCCAGGAACTCGCGGTCGATCACCAGGGACAGCGCCCTCCGCAGCCTAACGTCGTCGAAGGGCGGCTTTCGCGTGTTGACGGCAAGAGCATAGAGCCCGAGCGACGGTCCGAGGATGACCTGGCGGCCGAATCTCGCCTTGAGGGAGGTCATCTGATCGCCCGGGAGGTCAGCGAGCGAGTCGATCTCGCCACCGGCATAGCGGCGGACAGCGCTTGAAAGGTCGGGCGTCGGCAGGAAGGCCACGGTCTCGATCGTAATGCTGGCCGCCGCGTGGAAATAGGGATTGCGCTTCAGCGTGATGCGGTCGTTCGGCACCATGTCGACGAGGGCGTAGGCGCCGTTGCTGACGAGGTTGCCCGGACGAGTGAAGGCATCGCCGAAACGCGCGATCGAGGGCGGGTGCACCGGCAGTGAGGTCTGGTGTGTGAGGAGTTCGAGGAGGTAGGGCGTCGGCTGTTCGAGGGTGACGACAAGGATACGTGCCTCCGGCGAAGCCACGCCGAGCGCGTCCGGCGGCGCCTCGCCCTGGTTCACGGCACGGGCATTCTTCAGCGGATACAGGACTTCCGCATATTTCGCCGCTGTCGCCGGGCTCATGATCCGGCGCAACCCGAAAACGAAGTCGGCGGCCGTCACCGGATCGCCGTTCGACCAGCGCCCATCCTCGCGCAGGTGGAACGTATAGGTCAGAGCGTCGTCGGAGATTGTCCAATGGGTCGCCGCACCGGGGATGATGGCGCCGTGATTGTCGTAGGTTAGCAGCCCCTCGTAGAGGTCGCGAAGGATATGCGCCTCCGCCACAGTGGAGGATTTGTGCGGGTCGAGGGTCTCGGGATCGGCATCGTTGCCGCGCCGGTAGACGGATGACGGCGCGGCCCGCGCCGACCCGGCGGCAACCATGAGCGCCGCTCCACCGCCGATGAGGCAGGCGCGCCGGTCCGGGCGCATCGCGGCGCTCAGGCGCCGGTCTGCGCGGTGAAGCCGGCCGCCTCGATCCCGGCGAGCGCGCAGAGCTCGTCATTGTCCGAGGTGTCGCCCGAGATACCGACAGCACCTATGACCTCGGCGCCGTCGCGGATCAGGACGCCGCCCGGAACCGGCACCATTGCGGCGGGCCCAACGAGGTGGCTCACCGCCGCCACGAAATAGGCCTGCTCCTCGGCGCGCTTGTGGATCGCGCGACCGCCGAGGCCGAGGGCGAGGCAGCCATTGGCCTTGCCCATGGCCACCTCGGCGCGGCGCAGGGATGTTCCGTCCTCGGACGCCATCGCTTTGAGCGCGCCGCGCGCATCGTAGACCACCACCGCGAGGGGCTTCAGGCTATGCTCGCGCGCCGTCCTGAGGGCAGTGGCGACGATGGTCTGGGCGGAGGAAAGGGTCAGGTCGGGCATCGGCGTACCGGGGCGGTGAGTGACGGGTCATACCCGACCTACAGCATCCCCCCGGATATCGCATCCATGACGATACTTCAGGTCCTCGCGGCTGCAGAGACAAGGTCCCACGGGTTGAGCGGTTGTGTCCGCCCCTCGACGTGCGATTGCCCCCGGCCTCATCCGGCAAAGCCGGCGAGGAACGCATCGTAGCGCTGCGTGACCGACCGCAGATCCTCGAAATGCGGGAAGGCTCCGGTGGGAAACACGTCGACGACCCAGTTCGGGCGGCCCGCCACGCGCTCAGCGTAGCGGTAATCAACGAAGTCGCCGCGCTTCCCGTGGATCATCCAGACCGGGAGGAAGAGGGATTCGTAAAGCCGGCCCGGCGAATCCGGGAACAGCGCGCCGGACAGGAACGAGAACGGCGCGTGCCGGGCCCCGGGACGATGAGCGGAGGCGTAGTCGTAGGCGAGCAGGCCCTCATCGATGTCCTTCGAGCCCCAGGTCTTCTCCAGGAAGAAGCGCATGCTCGGCCGGCTCACCAGGAGATCGAACAGCGGCTCCCCCCAGAGCGGTGCGTTCAGCATGGTGCGGGCGACGGCGCCGCCGTGCCGGGTCCGGTCGCGGTGCCGCCCGATGAAGCGGGCGTCGAAGCCCGTGGGGCTGACGAGGCCGAGGCTGCGATAATCGGCCGGTGAATCCAGGGCGGCGGCGGCAAGGTACTCGCATGAGAGGGACAGGGCGACGGCATCGATCGGTGCGCCGCCGTGTCGAGACCTTATCTCGGACGTGACGGCGTGGATCGCGTCCGCCATCAGGCCGGGGGTGTAGACCCGGTCGCTGCGCTCCGAGAAACCGAAGCCTGGCAGGTCGAGGGCATAGACCGGCCGGGTTGCCGCGTAATGACGGTAGAGCGGGCGGATCTCATAGGCGTTGGCCGCCGCATTGACGGAGTGGATGAGCAAAAGCGGCACGCCCGGCGCGGACGCGCTCCCGTAGAGGCCGACCCCGCCCGCCATCGTCGCAAGGCATTCGTGCCGGCCGGGAAGGGCCGGGTGGAGCGGCTGCCGATGGTCGATCCCGAAGCGGCTGTAGGCGATCCAGGCGCCGGCCGCGCCAAGGGGCAGTAACGCGAGCTTGGCGGCGAGGCCGGTGCGGGCCGCGGACCTGTCGCGTCGGGTCGGTGAAGGCATGGGAACGTCCGGATGCTGGATCTGATGCGGGAAACGCCAGGCGTCGTCCGAACGTTGCCAGAGCGGGCACGAGGCCGCAGCGTCGTTCGGAGGAGCCTCTCTACCAGCCGCTATCCGTCACGCCGTCGCCTCCTCGATTTCCCCGCTCAGCTCAAGCCACTCCTCCTCCGCCGCTTCAAGGGCAGCGGCCGCGTCCGAACGCATCTTGGCGAGCTCGCCGGCCTTGGCGGCGTTGGTCTGGAAGGCGGTACCGTCGGCAAGCGCCGCGTCGATCTTTGCCATGGCATCGGTGAGCTTCTTCATCCGCGCCTCGACGCCCTCCAACTTCTTGCGCAGGGGGGCAAGGGCCACGCGACGGTCGGCATTGGAGCGACGCTCCAACGCCTTCACCCCGCCGCCAGCCTCGGACGCGCCCTTCTCGGCCTCGCGCTCGGGGCCGGCGAGGACGAAGCGGCGGTAATCGTCCATATCGCCATCGAAGGCCTTCACGCTACCGTTGGCGACGAGCCAGAGGCGATCGGCGCAGGCTTCCACCAGGAAGCGATCGTGGCTTACCAGGATGACGGCGCCCTCGTAGTCGTTGATCGCCTCGACCAGGGCCTGACGGCTCTCGATGTCGAGGTGGTTGGTGGGCTCGTCGAGGATGAGGAGATGCGGCCCGTTGAAGGCCGCCAGCCCCATCAGCAGCCGCGCCTTCTCGCCACCCGAGAGCTGAGAGACCGGGGTCTCCGACTTCGTGCCGGAGAAGCCGAGGCGGGCGGCCGCAGCGCGCGCCTTCGATTCCGGCACGTCCGGCATGAGATCCCGGACATGGGCATAGGCGCTCTCGGCAGGGCGCAATTCGTCGAGCTGGTGCTGGGCGAAATAGGCCACCTCCATCTTGCCGGAACGCCGCATCTCGCCGCTGAGCGGAGGCAGACGCCCGCCAATGAGCTTGCAGAAGGTGGACTTGCCATTACCGTTGGCCCCGAGCAGCGCGACCCGATCATCGGGCGCCAGCGACAGGTTGAGGCCCGACAGCACGATCCGGTCGGAATAGCCCGCCTGCACCCGCTCCATGGCAACGATGGGCGGCGAAAGCGGCCGCTCCGGGCTCGGCAAGCGGAAGGCGGGCACGTCGTCCTCGATCACCGACGCGATGATCTCCATCTTGGCGAGGCGCTTGACGCGGGACTGAGCTTGGCGCGCCTTCGTGGCCTTAGCCTTGAAGCGGTCGACGAAGCTCTGGAGATGCGCCCGTTCGGCATCCTGCTTCACCTTGGCCTTGGCCTGAAGCACGCGCTTCTCGGCCACCTGCCGCGCGAAGGAGGTGTAGCCGCCCTTGTAAATGCTGAGCTTGCCGCGATCGAGGTGCAGGATGTGGTCGACGCATTCGTCGAGGAGGTCGCGGTCGTGGCTGATGATCACGGCCGTGCGCGGATAGCGCTCCAGGTAGTCGTAGAGCCAGATCGTGCCCTCGATGTCGAGGTAATTGGTCGGCTCGTCCAGCAGCAGCAGGTCGGGCTCTGAGAACAGCACAGCGGCCAGCGCAACGCGCATGCGCCATCCACCGGAGAAGTCCGAGCAGGGACGCCCCTGCGCCTCAGCGTCGAATCCCAGACCGTGCAGGATCGCCGCCGCGCGGGCCGGGGCCGAATGTGCCTCGATATCGACGAGGCGGGTCTCGATCTCCGCCCGGCGCAACCCGTCCGCATGCTCGGCTTCCGCCATCAGGCGGGAGCGCTCGGTGTCGGCGGCGAGTACCACCGCGTGCAGGGTCTCGGGACCGGCCGGCGCCTCCTGGGCCACCGCGCCGATGCGCATGCCCTTGGGCATCGACACGGTCCCGCCTTCGGTGGGAAGGTCTCCGAGGATGGCCTTGAACAAGGTGGTCTTGCCCGCGCCATTGCGGCCGACCAGCCCGACGCGGGCGCGGTCCGGAATCACGAAGGTGGCGCCGTCGAGGATCAGGCGTTCGCCGATGCGGTAGGTGAGGTCGTTGACGCGAAGCATGCCGCGTTCTGGCGAGGTGCGCGCCCGGAGGCAAGCAGCCTCACGTGAGTTCCCATGCGTCCGGATCGTTCATCAGGGCTTCGACGAGGGTGTGATTCAGCTCGTGGCCGGTATGTGCCGCCTCGATCCGGCCGAGGATCGGGTACCCCGCCAGGGCGAGATCGCCGATGAGATCGAGCATCCGATGGCGCACCGGCTCGTCGGGCACCTTCATACCGCCGAGGACGCGGCCGCCGATGATCCCGGCTGTCGAGGAGAGGGTCGCTCCCCGCAGCAACGGCTTGCACATAAGGAAGCCGTAGATCTTGGCGGGGATCGCCCATTTCAGCCGTCCGAAGCTGCGCGAGGGAGCGAGTTCCTCGGTGAACCTCTCCGGCGTGATGGTGCCGGACCAGTGCATGGCGCTGAAATGAGACAGTTCGAGACGGCCGGAGATGTGGAGTGCGTCCGCCGGTTCGATCCTCAACGTCCGATGTTCCCGGCACACCTCCAGCGGCCGCAACACGCGGATGCTGCGTCTCGGCGCATCGCTTTCGGTCCGGCCACTCGCACGCAGACCCACGCACCAGGGGAGGGCGCTTCCGTCGAAGATCGGCAGTTCTTCGGCGTCGAGGGAGATGAGCGCGTTGTCGATGCGATAGGCGCTGAGAGCGGCCAGCAGATGCTCCACGGTCCTGACCAGGGGACCTTCGACTGAGCGCAGCGCGGTGCAGAGCGGCTGCGTCTCACGGAACCGCCACGAGGCCGGCACATCCACCGCACGGCCTCGGGACAGGATCCGCCGAAAGACGATACCGTGGTTGTCGGTAGCCGGCGCCACCGTCACCGTGACACGGCGCCCGGTATGCAGGCCGTAGCCGGTCAGCCCGAAACCCGCGGACAGCGTCGCCTGCCGGTCGGCCACCTTCGGCAGGATCGCTGTTGGCGATGGATCGATCAATGTGATGGCCGGGTTCGCCATCGCGTCATGACTTGCCGACAAGACGAGAATTGGCGGGCGATCCGTAGTCTTCGGCGTCCAATTCAGTTCGTTGCAGCTCGTGAACAGCTCTTTCGAGCAGTGCAAAACCGGGCTCGATGGACGCAGGTGGAATGGTTGCACCGCCAGCCTTTGCCCATGGCACACACCCTCCCGACACGTCTTGATCCTCCGGCGCGATCGACTGGAAGGTCATGAGACGACCGGTCCATTTCTGGCGCTCGCCCATTTTAACCTGTGTCGGTGGCAGGGACAGTAAACTTCGCGCGAGAAGCGAAGGGCGAGCGATCCGATTGCAATCTCGCTATGTGTGGCTGGCCCCTCACGATGAGACTTTGGTAGGGATGGGCCGCCGGAGTGACTTGACCCACGGGACCGGCAGCTTAACGATCCAGCGTAGTTGAGGAGCGAAACGCGTGACCACAGGACGGCTGGCGACAATCCCCTTCTTCAAGGAGCCGGGAATCGAGCTGTCCGCCTACGAGACCCGCTGCCACTGGCGGCGGTTCGACGAGAACGAGGTCTTGGTCGATTACGACGATATCTCGACCGACGTCTATTTTCTCGCCTCGGGCGAGGTCCGCATCCTCAACCGTTCGCAATCGGGCAAGGAAGTCATTCTCGGCGAGATGCGCGGAGGGGCTTTCTTCGGAGAACTCGCGGCCCTCGACGGGATCGGACGCTCGGCCAACGTCACGGCCCTGACCCGCGGCGAGGTCTGCGTGGTCCCGGCCCCGATCTTCCGCCAGATGATCTTCGCCTCAGAGGCCATCGCCGACCGGCTGTTTCGGCTGCTCGCCAAACGCGTTAGAGAACTGAACACGCGACTGATGGAGCACGCGCTCCTCGACCTGCGCCATCGCCTCTATGCGGAATTGCTGCGCCTGTCGGTCCCGCGCTCCGGGGGCGACGGCGAGCGGGTGGTGACGCCGCCACCCTACCATCACGTCCTCGCCGCCCGTATCGGCTGCCGGCGCGAACAGGTGACCCGCGAATTCACGGTGATGGCGGCCGACGGCCTGATCGACCGGACGCGCGGCGCCCTCGTCATCCGCCGGCCGGACCTGCTGGAGGCGCGGGTCGCAGAAGCGTTGCGCGAGGACAGTTGACAGCGAGACACGCCGTGGCCCCGTTACTGGCCCTCGACCGGGTCACCAAGAGGTTCGGCGCGCACGATGCGGTGGTGGATCTCTCTCTCGACATGCGATCGGGCGAAATCCTGTGCCTGCTCGGCCCCTCCGGCTGCGGCAAGAGTACGCTGCTGCGGCTGATCGCAGGATTCGAGACGCCGACCGGCGGCACGATCCGCCTCGACGGCCTCGACCTCACCGGACTGCCCCCGCACAGGCGTCCGGTGAACATGATGTTCCAAGCCTATGCACTGTTTCCACACCTCACGGTCACCCAGAACATCGCCTACGGTCTGAAAGGCCTCGGTCGTCCGGCAGCAGCCGCCCGCGTCGAGGACCTGCTTCGTCTGGTGCATCTCGAAGGCTTCGGGGATCGGCGTCCTGAGACCCTGTCGGGCGGCCAGCGCCAGCGCGTCGCCCTAGCGAGGGCTCTGGCGCGCGAGCCGAAGGTGCTGCTCCTCGACGAGCCGCTCGGCGCCCTCGACCGTGGCCTGCGCGAGCAGACACAAGGGGAATTGCGTGCCATCCAACGCCGTCTCGGCACCGCCTTCATCATCGTAACCCATGATCCCTCGGAGGCCATGGCGCTCGCCGACCGGATCGGCGTGATGGACAGGGGGCGCCTCGTCCAGATCGGCCCGGCGGAGACGCTCTACGAACGGCCCGCCACTCGTTTCGTCGCCGGCCTCCTCGGCGATGTGAACCTTATCCCCGGCACGGTCGGGCAGGCCGAGGGCGCGCGGGTGCGGGTCGACACCGTATTCGGCCCGATCCTCGCCGTGGCGGAGGGCGCCCCCGGCGCTGGTACTGCCGCGATGCTCGCCCTGCGTCCCGAGCGGATGGCGGTATCACCCCTCGGTCCGGCCGTCGCAGGGGAACGAAATACGCTCGCAGGGACGGTGGAGGCCTCGATCTATCTCGGCGATCGCATCCGCCTCGACATCCGCATGGCCGATGGGAGCACGATCCGTGCGAACCTGCCCGTCGGAGCCGGGATCGAAAGCGGAACACCGGTCGGCCTCTCCTTCGCGCCGGAGGCCGCGACGGTCGTGGCGGCGTGATGAAGCGGCTCCTTCCGGTCACCCCGTATCTCTGGCTCGCAGCTTTCGTGCTGCTGCCATGCCTCATCACCCTCAAGATCAGCCTGTCCGCACCTGCGACGGCACAGCCGCCCTACCTTCCGGTGCTCGACTGGAGTGCGGGTATCGACGGATGGGGAGCGTTTCTCGAAGCCCTCGATTTCGCCAATTTCGAGACGCTTGCCGGCGACAGCTTGTATCGTGACGCGGCCCTGTCCTCGCTCCTTTATGCGGCAATGGCGACGGGCCTCCTGGTGATCCTAGGAACCCCCATCGCCCATGCGCTCGCCCGCTCGCCGGCCCGTCTCCGGCCGCTCCTCGTGGCCCTGGTGATCGTGCCGTTCTGGACGAGCTTCCTGATCCGCATCTATGCCTGGATCGCGATCCTCAAACCCGAGGGATTGCTGAATTCCGGCTTGCTCCGGGCCGGCCTGATCGCCCGCCCCATGGAGATCCTGAACACGCCGACCGCGGTGATGATCGGCCTGACGTATGCGTATCTGCCCTTCATGGTCCTGCCGCTCTATGCGGTTCTCTCCCGCCTCGACCCTGACCTCACGGACGCCGCAGCCGATCTCGGAGCCTCGCCGACGCGGGCATTCTGGACGGTCACCCTGCCGCTCGCGCGGCCCGGCATCGTCGCGGGAGCGCTCCTGTGCTTCATTCCCATGGTCGGCGAGTTCATCATCCCAGACCTTCTGGGTGGATCCGACACGCTGATGCTAGGTCGCGTCTTGTGGAGCGAGTTCTTCTCCAATCGGGACTGGCCCCTCGCCTCGGCGGTGGCGGTGCTTCTGCTCGTTCTCATCGTCGGTCCGATCGTGCTGTTCCGCGATGCGGAGCGCGAAAGGGGGGAGGTCGGCCGGTGAGCTCGCTCAACCGCCTGAGCCTCGGCCTCGGCCTGCTCTTCCTGTATGCGCCGATCGCCGTGCTCGTGGTGTTCTCGTTCAACGCCTCGTCCCTCGTCACTGTGTGGGGCGGATTCTCGACACGGTGGTACGGGGTGCTCGTCAACGACGGCCCGCTCATCGCCTCGGCGCTCGTATCCTTGAAGGTGGCATCGAGCGCAGCACTCGTGGCGACTATCCTCGGCACGATGGCGGCGCTGGCCCTCGACCGCAGCGGGCGCTTTCCCGGACGGGGCGGATTCACCGGCCTCGTCTACGCTCCGATGGTGATGCCGGAGGTGATCACCGGCCTGTCGCTGCTGCTGCTGTTCGTCGGGCTGGGTCTCGATCGGGGTATCGTCACCCTGATCATCGCCCACGCCACCCTCGGCCTCGGCTTCGTGACAGTGGTCGTCGGTGCGAGGCTGAAGGGGCTCGACCATTCGCTGGAAGAGGCGGCGGCGGATCTCGGTGCGGGGCCGTTCCGGGTCTTCGCCACCATAACCCTGCCGTTGATCGCACCTTCGCTAACGGCGGCCTTCCTGCTCGCCTTCACCCTGTCGCTGGACGATCTCGTCATCGCCAGCTTCGTCTCGGGGCCGGGGGCGACCACCCTGCCCATGCGCCTCTACAGTCAAGTCCGTCTCGGCGTGAACCCCGAGATCAACGCCGCATCGACACTCCTCGTCGGCGGCGTCACCGTGGTCGTGCTGATGGCGTCGTTCCTCACCGGACGACGCCCCGCCGGCATTCAAGGCGCGTAGGCTCGCGCCCGTGTCGGAAGGTCGAAATTACCCGTCGTCGGTACGCGCAGCGCGTTGGGAGCCAGGATCGATCCTCCGCGGGAATCGAGGTCCGAGCCGCCATCGCGCGAGATCGCGCGGACCGCAACGGCGTCCCACGGTCCCTCTATGTCGAAGAGCGGTCCTTGAGGCGCCCCCGGCCGCAGAGCATTGTCGTTGGCCGCTCGCGGCATCAGCTCCGCCTTGGCGATGAGGCTGCGGTCGGGCAGGGACAGCGTCCCTCGCAGCGATGCGGTGAGCGAGTTCGCCTTCAGCGTCCCATCGGTAATTTCGCCGATCCCGTCGACGAAGCGCAGGGTCACGCCCGCCCGCTCGAACGGCGTGCGGCCATTCCGGCGAGCCAGTGCGCCGCTCGCCGCGATTCCATTGCGGTGAACCACGTCGGCGAGGTCGAGCCCCGCGAGGGTGCCCCCTTCCATGGCCAGGGACGAGCGCCCGTTGATGTGACCGATGAGACCAGCGGCGGTGCGCCCGGCCCCTTCCAGCATGAACTGTCCCTGGGCGTTGCCGACGATCCAGCTCTCCTGCCCGAGATCGACGAGGAGCGCCCCGAGATCGAGCCGATCGAAAGCACCCTGCGCCCGCAATTCCGTCTCGCCGCGGTCGGAGACGGAGGTCGTCAGGCCGAACCGTCCTTTGATGGTTCCGCCGCGCACCGACGCGCGACCGAGCGAAGCCTCGACGCTGCCTTCCCGAACGAGGAGGCTGGAGGCGATGTCTTCCATGACCACCGGGCCGAGGCGGGCACTCCCCGCAGAGAGGCGCAGGTCGAGGTCGCCACCGGTGAAAGGGCGAAGCGCGATGCTCTGCCGGCTCCAGCCATTGGCGTCAGATGGATCGTCGAGCCCGAAGACCTGTATCAGGGTGGCAAGCACGGGAGCGAGGTTCAGGTTCTCCGCGGCCAGGGTCGCTTGAAGCGCCGGCCGGTTCTCGCCGAAACTAACCGAGCCGGCGCCTTCGAGGCGGTTGTCACCGAGTTGAAGACGCATCGACGGCAGGAGCAGGTTGCGGCCCGAACTCTCGAACGTGCCGTCGATGGCGAAAGTCTGAAGGAAGGGCGAAAGCGCGACATCCGTTCCCGCCCAGGCCAGGGTCTCGCGCAAGGAACGTGTCTGCAGGCTGCCCTGGCCGCGAAGCGACAACCCTTCGGCGAGAGCGCCGCTTCCCTCGGCCGCCAGATGGCCGGCAGGCCAAGTCGCGGTGGCTGAGAAAGGCGATTCCCGCCCCGAAAACAGTTGATCCAGCTGGAGTCCAGAAAGGGAGAACCGGGTCGGGGTCTCGTTCCAAAGGAAGCTGCCGGTGATGTTGGTCTGCGACGACCAGAATGGCCATGACAGGATCAGATCGACATCGCTGGCGGTCTGAGCGCTGCCGTCGCGCGGATCGCGACCCACAAGAATCGCATCGGTGAGACTGATGCGCCGCGGTCGCGAACCGCCCGCCTCGGTCAGGCGTGCTCTGAGGCGGCGGACCGGCTCGACCCAGCGACGGTCCGCGTCATCGACAGGGAGTGTGATCGTGGTGCGTTCGAGCGAGAGAGTATCGATCTCGATTCGGCCAGCGAGGAGAGCACGGATGCCGAGCTTGAGGGTGAGCGATCCGCCTTCGGCGAGGAGTGGGCCGTCGACCGTCCCCGCATTGAGCCTGACTCCCTCGAAATCCAAGCGCGGAAGCGGGAGAAGGGCGATGCCTGCCCCCCCTTCGGTCCGCATCGCGATCCCGTAATTGGCGGCCAGTGACTTGCCGACAGCCCGCGTCAGGCGAACGGAGGCGACCGACCAGGGAAGACAGGCACCGATGAGGGCGATGGCGAGGGTACCGACACAGAGGGCCGGCAGAAGGCGACGCAGCGACATGTTTCTCCCTATTGGAGTAAAACCGCGACGGACTGTCCCGCGGACCAGCCTCGCCAAGCCACCGCGATCGTTCTTCGAAACATGCCCCCCGCTCCATCCCATAGCGAGTGCGATAGTGTTTGTCTGCAGTGCATCATTTCTCCCCAGTTGAGCATCGGGATCCGAAGGGCTCTCCACGAGCTGAAAGCCCTTCGATCGGGCACCGAAGCGACAAGTCTTCCATTCAGTCGCCGATCCCGAGGGAACTTCTCCCGCAGGATCTTGCCGAAACGCGGTCTCCTGGCGCAGAGACGGTATGGACGGGCAAGCTGCCTGCCCTGGTATACCGGGCCATGTAAAGCTCGGCTCGACTCCCGTTCGCCAGGGCGGGCGGCAACGGCGCCACGAACCGGTTTCCGGGAGGAAGGCTTGAGATGAAGAAGGTATATTCCGACGCCACGCAGGCGGTCGCCGGCCTGCTCAAGGACGGCATGACGATCATGGCCGGCGGCTTCGGCCTCTGCGGAATCCCCGACGAACTGATCGATGCGATCCAGGCTTCGGGGGTCAAGGATCTCACCGTCATCTCCAATAACGCCGGCATCGACAATGTGGGCCTCGGCAAGCTGCTGCAGACCCGTCAGATCGCGAAGATGATTTCCTCCTATGTCGGCGAGAACAAGGAATTCGCCCGGCAATATCTCGGCGGCGAACTCGCCATAGAGTTCAACCCGCAGGGCACGCTAGCCGAGCGCATCCGCGCAGGCGGGGCGGGCATCCCGGCCTTCTTCACCAAGACCGGGGTCGGCACCCTCATCGCGGAGGGGAAAGAGGTACGCGAGTTCGACGGTGAGGATTATGTGATGGAGCGCGGCCTTTTCGCGGATCTGGCCATCGTCCATGCCTGGAAGGGCGATACCGAGGGCAACCTCGTCTACCGGAAGACCGCCCGCAACTTCAATCCGATGATGGCCACCGCCGCCAAAGTCACCGTCGCTCAGGTCGAGCATCTGGTCCAGCCGGGTGAGATCGACGGCGACGCAATCCATACGCCGGGCATTTTCATCAAGCGCATCATCCACGTGGCGATCCGGGAAAAGAGGATCGAGCAGCGCACGACGCGCAAGCGCGGCGAGCCCGCCATCCCCCCCGCTGCCGTCTAAGATTAGGGAGACGTTCTCATGGCCTGGACACGCGAACAGATGGCGGAACGCGCCGCCAAGGAACTGCGCGACGGCTACTACGTGAATCTCGGCATCGGCATCCCGACACTCGTCTCGAACTACATCCCCGAAGGGATGTCGGTACAGCTCCAATCCGAGAACGGCATGCTCGGCATGGGTCCGTTCCCGTTCGACGGCGAAGAGGATGCCGACCTCATCAATGCCGGCAAGCAGACGATCACCGAACTGCCGACCACCAGCTACTTCTCTTCGTCCGACTCCTTCGGCATGGTCCGCGGCGGACACATCAACCTGTCGATCCTCGGCGCAATGCAGGTGGCGCAGAACGGCGATCTGGCCAATTGGATGATCCCCGGCAAGATGGTGAAGGGCATGGGCGGTGCCATGGACCTCGTCGCCGGAGTGAAGAAAGTGGTCGTGGTGATGGAACACACCGCGAAGGGTAAGGACGGCTCGGAGAGCCCGAAGCTGCTGGCCGCCTGCGATCTGCCGCTCACCGGCACTGCCGTTGTCGACATGGTGATCTCCGACCTCGGCGTCTTCACCATCGACAAGAAGGGCGACGGCGGCATGGTCCTGATCGAACTCGCCGATGGCGTCACCGAAGACGAGATCCGCTCCAAGACCCAGGGCGCCTTCACGGTGGCACTGAACTGAATCGCCGACTACTCGGATCGACGATCAGGGCCTGCGAACTCCCGGCGCGGCTGCGCCGGGACCCTTGAGATCGTGTGCGCGTGAAGCCTGCCTAAGAATTCGTCACCGACAAGATGCCGCCTGTACCGTGAATCACCTTCGCTCTCCCTGACGTCACCGTGAGGAGCGATTCGCTGCGGCGTCGCTGCCTCAAACCACCACAGCATTGATCGCGCCGCATGATTCAGCGCGTGACGTCCCTTGACCACCATCCAGCGCCAAAATAGATTACGATCATAACTTATTTCGGCGCTGGACGGTGGTCGGGAGTTCGATGATGGTGACGAGATGGATCATGGTCCTCGCATTTCTTCCGCTCGCGGGATGCTCGCCGGCTGAGACGGCCGTGGCTCCGGAGGCACCACTGGTCCAGACCGTAGTGGTCGCCCCTACCGGCGATGGCGTCGCGCGCTACACCGGGGTCATCCGGGCCCGGACCGAGAGCAATCTCGGCTTCCGCGTCGGCGGCAAGATCTTCGAGCGCCTCGTCGATCCGGGTGACCGCGTGCGGCTCGGCCAGCCGCTGATGCGCCTCGATCGAACCGATTTCAGCCTCGCACTCAATGCCGCCCGCGCTTCCGTCGAAGCGGCGCGGGCTCAGATGATCAAGGCCAGAGCCGACGAGGAACGCAGCCGCAAGCTCGTCATCGACGGCTGGACCTCGAAGCAGACCTACGACCAGAACAAGGGAGCCGCCGACGCGGCCATCGCCCAGTTCGCCAACGCCGAGGCCCAAGCGAGCCAGATCGCCAATCAGGCTGGCTATTCCGAACTTCAGGCCGATGCCGACGGCGTCGTGATGGAGGTGCCATCCGAGCCCGGGCAGGTGGTCGCCGCAGGCCAGACGGTGGTGAAGCTTGCCCGTAACGGGTCGCGCGAGGCGGAGGTGTTTCTGCCCGAGGGCAGCCGACGTGCCGCGCAGGGCGAGGCCTCGGCGACACTCTACGCAGCGGGCGCGACTACCTATCCGGCTCGGCTGCGCGAATTGTCCGCGACCGCCGATCCGGCCACCAGGACCTACCGGGCACGCTACGTCTTGTCCGGCGGCGGCGAGGCGGCACCGCTCGGCGCGACGGTGACGCTCCAGCTGAAATCTCTCGATGCCGTGCGATCGGCCGCGATCGCGGTGCCGCTCGGCGCCCTGTTCGATCAGGGACATGGTTCGTCGGTCTGGCGCTTCGATGCCGAGAACGGAACCGTGGCGGCACAAGTCGTGACGGTCTCCCGCATGGCCGAGGAAAGCGCAGATATCGTCTCCGGCCTGTCTCCCGGGGATCGGATCGTGGCTTTGGGCGCGCATCTGCTCAAGGCCGGCCAGACGGTGCGCCAGGCGCCCCTCGGCATGACGGGGGCGACACGGTGACCGGCTTCAATCTTTCGGCACTCGCCGTCCGTGAACGAGCGGTCACGCTCTTTCTGCTGATCGCGCTCACCGCAGCCGGCTTCTTCGCCTTCCAGAAGCTGGGACGCGGCGAGGATCCGACCTTCACCGTGAAGGTGATGTCGGTCTCCGCGGCCTGGCCCGGAGCGACCGCTGACGAGATGCAGCGCCAAGTCGCGGATCCCCTGGAGAAGCGCTTGCAGGAGCTCGTCTATTACGACCGCGTCGAGACCACCGTCCGGCCCGGCCTCATGCTGATGAAGGTCTTCTTCAAGGACTCGATGCCGCCGGCCAAACTGCAGGCGGAGTTCTATCAGGCACGCAAGAAACTCTCCGATCAGGCGTCAAGCCTGCCGCGTGGCGTGTTCGGGCCGCTCTTCAACGACGAGTTCTCCGACATCTACTTCGCGCTCTATGCGTTACAGGCCAAAGGCCTACCGCACCGTCACCTCGTGCTGCGTGCGGAGGACCTTCGCCAGCGCCTGTTGCGCGTGCCCGGCGTCGAGAAGATCAACATCCTTGGCGAGCAGGCCCAGAAGATCTTCGTCGAGATCTCCTATCAGCGCCTCGCCACCCTCGGCATCACCGGCCAGCAACTCCTGGCCTCGCTGGCCAATCAGAACGACGTCACGCCGGCTGGTTTCGTCGAGGCGGCCGGTCCCCGAGTCTATCTGCGCCTCGATGGAGCCATCGACGGGCTCGACGCGATCCGCAATCTGCCGATCGCGGCAGGAGATCGCAGCCTCAAGCTCGGCGATATCGCCGAGGTCAAGCGCGGCTACGAGGACCCGAAGGCCTTCGAGATCCGCAATGACGGCGAGCCGGCCCTGATGCTCGGCCTCGTGATGAAGCCCGGTTTCAACGGGCTGACCCTCGGCCAGGCACTCAATGCCGAGGAGGTCGCGATCCATCACGAACTTCCTGCCGGCATCGGTTTCACCAAGATCACCGACCAGGCGAAGGTCATCGACGAGGCCATCCACGAGTTCATGGTGAAGTTCTTCACCGCGCTCTCGGTGGTGATCTTCGTCAGCCTCGTCGCCCTTGGTTTCCGGGTCGGCATCGTCGTGGCGCTCGCCGTGCCGCTCACCCTCTCGGCGGTGTTCGTGGTGATGATGCTCACGGGTCGCGACTTCGACCGCATCACGCTCGGTGCCCTCATCATCTCGCTGGGCCTCCTCGTGGACGATGCGATCATCGCCATCGAGATGATGGTGGTGCGCATGGAGGAGGGCGCCGACCGGATCGATGCGGCGACCTATGCCTGGAGTGCCACCGCCGCGCCGATGCTCACCGGCACGCTCGTCACCATCGCGGGCTTCCTGCCAGTGGGATTCGCCGCCTCCACCGCCGGAGAATATGCGGGCAACATCTTCTGGGTCGTAGCCTTTTCGCTGATCGTCTCTTGGATCGTTGCTGTAACCTTCACACCCTATCTCGGCGTCAAGCTGCTGCCGAAGATCAAGAAGGTCGAGGGCGGCCATGACGCGATCTACGCCACGAAGAACTACCAACGCCTTCGCGGCGTGGTGCGGATGGCGGTCGATCATAAATGGATGGCGGCCGGGATCACCGTAGCCTTGTTCGCGGGCGCGGTGATCGCCATGGGCAAGGTGGAGAAGCAGTTCTTCCCGAATTCCGAGCGGGCCGAACTCATCGTCGAGGTAACGATGCCGGCGGGCTCCGCCTTCAGCACCACCGAGGCCACCGTCAAGCGGGTCGAGTCGGCGGTGCGCGACCTGCCCGAGGCCGGAGAGATCACGAGCTATATCGGCCAGGGAATGCCACGGTTCGTGCTCTCCTTCGATCCAGAACTGCCCGACCCCGCCTTCGCGCAGATCGTGGTGCAGACAGCCGACGCCCATGCCCGCGATACGCTGCGGGGGAAGGTGCGCAAGCTCGTCGACGAGGGCCGCTTCCCTGAGGCGCGCGTGCGTGTTCTGCAGATCGTGTTCGGACCACCGATCCGATTTCCGGTCGCGTTCCGGGTAGTCGGCCCCGATCTCAACGTCATCCGTGGCATCGCCGCCGAGATCCGGGACGTCATGGCGGCCAACCCCGCCATGCGCCTCGTCCACCTCGATTGGGGCGACAAGACCCCCAACCTGCACCTTGCCCTCGACCAGGAGCGCCTGCGCCTGATCGGCCTGACCCCGAAGGAGGCCGGCCAGCAGTTGCAGAGCTACCTCAACGGCACGCCTGCCACTCAGGTCCGTGAGAACCTGCGCTCTGTCGATGTCCTCTTGCGCAGCCCGGGACCCGAGCGGCGCTCACTCGGGGAGATCGGCGACCTGACGCTGGCAACGAAGGACGGACGGCAGGTGCCGGTGTCACAGGTAGCCCGCCTGGAGCCTCGCAGCGAGGAGGCCGTGCTGAAGCGCTACAACCGCGAGACCTATATCCGGGTCCAGGGCGACGTGCTCGACGGCAAGCAACCGCCCGACATCCATGCGCAGATCTTCCCGCTCCTCGATCCGATCAAGGCCAAGCTGCCTCCGGGTTACCGGATCGACACGGCCGGCGCGGTGGAGGAGAGCGCCAAGGCGATGAACGCCCTCGTCGCGGTGTTTCCGATCATGCTCATCGTCACACTCACGGTCATCATGATCCAGGTGCGTTCGTTCTCGACGATGTTCATGGTATTCGCCACGGCTCCCCTCGGCCTCGTGGGTGCCGCCCCGACACTACTGATTTTCCACCAGCCTTTCGGCTTCAACGCGATCCTCGGCCTGATCGCGCTGTCGGGGATCCTGATGCGCAACACGCTGATCCTGGTGGACCAGATCCACCACGACCGCGCATCCGGGCTGTCGGATTACGAGGCCATCGTCGAGTCGACGGTACGCCGCGCCCGGCCGGTGATCCTGACCGCGGCGGCTGCGATGCTCGCCTTCATCCCGCTCACACACTCGGTGTTCTGGGGAGCGCTCGCTTACGTCCTCATCGGCGGTGTGGGGGTCGGCACCATCCTGACGCTACTCTTTCTCCCAGCGCTCTACGCCCTCTGGTTCCGGGTTGCTCGCGAGCCGAGGGAAGCCGATGTCCAGACCGAGCCGACTCCGATGCTTCAGCCAGCCAGTCCTTGAACCGACACCTCGGTCGCGAGAAGACCGACATGGCATTTCGAGATCGCGCGCTCGACAATGGGACGCGCGGTACATCGCCCGGCTCGCGTCTGTGCCCCCCTCACGCGAGCCGGGCGATCGTTCTGAAAGCCTTCGCACGCCCTTCGACGAGCGGAGATGCCAGCGCGGGACTTTCAGGACAGGACCGACGGAATCCTGGTCCGAGAGACGTGTTTGAATGACGATCCGCATCTATATGATCTGTCGAGACGCGAGAGGATCAAAGATGCCGAGAGTTTCTCAGGAACAGGCCAAGCTCAACCGGCAGCGTGTGGTCGACGTCGCGGCGGCTCTGTTCCGCGAGCGTGGCCTCAATGGGGTCGGTGTCGCCGACATCATGGCCTCGGCAGGCCTGACACATGGCGGCTTCTACGGCCAGTTCGCCAACAAAGAGGCCTTGGCGGCCGAAGCATTCGATCACGCCCTGTCCGATCGCGCCCAGGCGAAGGAATATCGCGAGAGCCGGGATGCCCTCTTGTCGATGTATCTCTCCCTGGGCCACGTGACGTCGCCTGGGCAAGGATGCCCCGTTGCCGCCCTCGCCAACGATGTCGCGCGGGAGGCGCCTGACAGCCCAGTCCGCTCGCGGTTTACGCAAGGCGTACGACATCTGTCCGATCTGCTGGTCGGCCTTATGCCGAAAGGGTCAGAGCAGCGGCGTCGGCAGCGGGCGCTGGCGACCATGTCGACCATGGTGGGAGCCGTGGTCCTGGCCAGGGCCGTGAACGATGAGACTTTGGCGAAAGAGTTGATCCTCGCCGCCCATTCCTCGGCTTCCGCGTAACGGAGACGATCGGGCGGCACGTCTCGTCGCCGGACACATTGCGGCTCGGAAATCAGGTCGATCTCGGGGATCGCAGCACATCACTTGAGATATTCCGGCGCACCGGCGTGCATGCCGTTCCGAAGCTTGTCGCCGAGCAACCCGGATTCTGCCCTCGCTCGGTGATTTCATGGCCGAACGGCTCGGCCAGTTCGCCACAACGTAGCCTCCGAGCACTTCTCTGCCTCGGGCGACCGGGAGCAGCGCCATCACCGAGCTGTAGATCGCAGGATTTCGAGCCGCGGTGATCTCATCACCTCGACATCGAATTGGCGCTGGGTGACTTTCTGGAACCGATGGGTTTCCATCGTTTCTATTTTATCGCCACTTTGCGAGCTGCATACTCGTCTCATCGGAAACCTGCCACGCAACAGGCGATGAGAACGACGATGAGCGAGCCCTTCTTGACCCGATCAGGTGTCGCTCACGGCCATCACCATCTTCGATGATGCGGAGGGAAGATTTCGTCGGACCGCTCGTCAATTATGCAGTCGATCGTAAGCTACGATCTGCTCACGCGCTTGATTCTTTAATTCACAAAGATTGCCTCAAACGTCGGCATCGACCGAACGCATGGACGACAACGCCATCAGACGAGAGCACGGAGGTTCAAGATGCCAACGATTACGGTTCAGGACGGCACCGAAATCTTCTACAAGCATTGGGGTCCGAGGGACGCTCGGCCGGTGGTCTTCCATCACGGCTGGCCGCTGAGCGCGGACGACTGGGACGGCCAGATGCTGTTCTTCCTCGCCCACGGCTATCGCGTGATCGCACATGATCGTCGCGGCCACGGGCGCTCGACCCAGACCGACACCGGCAACGAGATGGACACCTACGCCGCCGATGTCGCAGAACTCGTCGCCGCCCTCGACCTGAGGAACGCCATCCATGTCGGCCATTCCACCGGCGGCGGCGAGGTTGCGCATTACGTCGCCCGTGCCGAGCCCGGCCGCGTGGCCAAGGCGGTGCTGATCGGCGCCGTTCCGCCCGTGATGGTCAAGTCCGAGACGAATCCGGGCGGGCTGCCGATCGAAGTCTTCGACGGATTCCGTGCAGCACTCGCGGCCAACCGGGCACAATTCTATCGCGACGTGGCGGCGGGTCCATTCTACGGCTTCAACCGGACAGGGGCCGACATCTCGCAGGGCGTCATCGACAATTGGTGGCGGCAGGGCATGATGGGCGGCACCAAGGCGCATTATGATTGCATCAAGGCATTCTCGGAGACCGACTTCACGCAAGACCTGAAGGCGATCGACGTGCCCGTTCTGGTGATGCATGGCACCGACGACCAGATCGTGCCGATCGCCGACGCCGCGCTGCTCTCGCACCCGCTCCTGAAGCACGGCACGCTGAAGACCTACGACGGCTTCCCGCACGGCATGTGCACGACGCATGCGGACGTCATCAA
Source organism: Methylobacterium marchantiae (assembly GCF_022179405.1). Lineage (GTDB taxonomy): Bacteria > Pseudomonadota > Alphaproteobacteria > Rhizobiales > Beijerinckiaceae > Methylobacterium > Methylobacterium marchantiae. The sequence continues at coordinate 9,089 of NZ_BPQT01000018.1, read as the reverse complement.
TCCGGACTTGCTGACCTTCTTCGAGGCCTGAGGTCGATGGCTGGGCCGGGGACCCTTCCCCGGCCGGATAGCGGCAGACGACGCCACGGTCTCGTGCAGAGGGCTCGGCCCCTGCCAGCCGAGGCAATCTTCCATTGAATCGAGCGAGAGGCGCGGCGGCTATGAGTTGGCACAGTGCGGACGACCCGGTTCCGGGTGATCACTTCTCCTGCGATGCGATCAAGACCCTGATCGTGCCGCGCTCGCGGGATCTCGGCTCCTTTGCCGTGCGGCGCGCCTTGCCCTCGTCGGAATGCCGGATGGTCGGCCCCTTCATCTTTTTCGACCAGATGGGGCCGTCGGAGTTCCTGCTCGGCCAGGGCATGGACGTGCGCCCCCACCCGCATATCGGCCTCTCCACCGTGACCTACCTGTTCGATGGCGAGATCATGCACCGGGACAGCCTGGGCACGGAACTGCCGATCCGCCCCGGTGAATTGAACTGGATGACCGCGGGCCGCGGCATCACCCATTCGGAGCGAACCGGCGCCGATCTTCGGCAGACCGGTTCCAAGCTGTTCGGAATCCAGAGCTGGGTCGCGCTCAGCGGCAAGGACGAGGAGACCGCCCCCGCCTTTGAGCATTACGAGACGGAGGCGCTGCCGATTCTCATCGGCGAGGGCAAGATCGTCCGGCTGATCGCCGGCGAGGCGTTCGGAGCGACATCCCCCGTGCGAACCTCGAGCCCGATGGTCTATGCCGATGTGGCGCTGGAGGCAGGGGCGGTACTGCCCCTCGACCCTACCTATGACGAGCGCGCGATCTATACCGTTTCGGGCGCGATCGACATTGCCGGGGACGGGTTCGGTCCCGGCCAGCTCCTCGTCTTCAATCCGGGCGACCGGATCAGCGTGCGGGCGACGGAGGCCTCCCGTTTCATGGTCCTGGGCGGAGAACCCATGGACGGCCCGCGTCATCTCTGGTGGAACTTCGTCTCCTCGCGTCCCGAACGGATCGAGCAAGCCAAGGAAGACTGGCGACAGGCCCGGTTCGACACCGTGCCGGGCGAATCCGAATTCATCCCCCTGCCCGAAAACCCGCCTCCCGTGCGATATCCCTGACGACCGTCCGGCTCAGCCAATTCGGCGTCGGATGCTCGAAGCTTAGGCGCCGCATTTCCCCTCCGCTGCCGATACGGGGACTCAGCCTCGTCAGAAGGATACGTGCAAGTCATGGCTGTCGAAGCGTCCGGTGCCGCGAGCGAACTCGTCCAGGTCGTGGCCCTGCTCGCCGCGGGTGTCGTCGCCGTGCCGGTGTTCAAGCGAATCGGGCTCGGCTCGGTCCTCGGATATCTCGTAGCGGGCCTCGCCATCGGCCCATTCGGCTTACGGCTGTTCTCGGATGCCCACGCGATCCTGCATATCGCCGAACTCGGCGTCGTGATGTTCCTGTTCATCATCGGCCTGGAGATGGAGCCGTCACGGCTCTGGGGCATGCGGCGCGAGATTTTCGGCCTCGGCCTCGCACAGGTCGGAGCGAGCATCGCGGCCCTGACCCTCGTCGGCGTCGCAATGGGGTTCTCGCCGACCATCTCCTTCGTGGCCGGCACCGGCTTCGTTCTGACGTCAACGGCGATCGTCATGCAACTCCTCGAAGAGCGCGGCTCGCTCTCGACCCCGAAGGGCCGGCGCATCGTGGCCATCCTGCTGCTCGAGGATCTCGCCATCGTGCCGCTGCTCGCCATCGTCGCGCTGCTGGCGCCTGGCGGGCAGGCGACCGGCACGACGGACCGGATCTACGCCATCGCCATCGCGCTCGGATCCATCGCGGCTTTGGTGGCCGCCGGACGCTGGCTGCTCAATCCCCTTTTCCGCCTGCTGGCCGCCTCGAAGGCTCGAGAGGTCATGACGGCCGCGGCCCTGCTCGTCGTGCTCGGCTCGGCATCGGCGATGCAGCTTGGCGGATTGTCCATGGCGATGGGCGCGTTCCTGGCTGGCGTGCTCCTGTCGGAATCGAGCTTCCGGCATCAGCTCGAAGCCGATGTCGAGCCGTTCCGTGGCATCTTGCTCGGCCTGTTCTTCCTCGGCGTCGGGATGTCTCTCGACCTCACCGTCATCGCCGCGAATTGGACGCTGATCCTGACGAGCGTCGCGGCCTACATGGTGGTCAAGAGCCTCGTCATCTACGGCGTCGCCCGGCTCCTGCGGGCCTCGCATCCCGAGGCGATGGAGCGGGCGGCATTGATGGCGCAGGGCGGCGAGTTCGCCTTCGTGCTCTATGCCGCTGCGACGAGCGCCGGGATCATCGACGGCACGACCAATGCGCTCCTGACCGCGACGGTCATCCTGTCGATGGCGATCACGCCGCTGATGGTGATCGCTTTCGATCGCTTCGGCCCAAAGCCTTCCATCTCGACCGATGGCATCGCGGTGCCAGAGAATCTCGTCGGCAGCGCCCTGATCATCGGCTTCGGCCGCTTCGGGCAGATCGTCAGCCAACCGTTGATCTCCCGCGGATGCTCCGTGTCGATCATCGACACCAATCCCGCCTATATCCGTGTCGCCGAGACCTTCGGCTTCAAGGTGTATTATGGCGACGGCACACGCCTCGACATCCTTCGCGCGGCAGGAGCCGCGACCGCGCGCGCAATCCTCGTCTGCGTCGACGATCGAGACGCCGCCAAGCGCATCGCAGAGATCGCGAAAGCCGAATTTCCGCTCGTGCCCGTCCTGGCCCGCGCCCGCGACCGCGAACACGCCATCGAACTTCTCCATGCCGGCGTGGCGTATCAACTTCGCGAAACGTTCGAATCGGCGTTGGCCTTCGGCGAGCAGGCGCTCCTCACCATCGGCGACGAGCCCGAGGCGGCAACCGCCGTCATGGAAGAGGTCCGCCGCCGCGATGCCGAGCGTCTCGATCTGGAGACCGCGGGCGGCATCTATGCGGGGCGTGGTTTGATCCGAGGAAACGCCTCCGAGGTCCGGGAAGTCGGCTGAGCTGTCCGGCCGGGAACTTCAAAGCCCCTCGACACCGTAGAACCGACGAGCACGGCCGCGGTCTCGATCGACCATGTCCCACCCCGCGGGGCGGCCGGGATGGTACAGGACTTGGCATCGATACGTCACCGATCTCGGCAGATCGCCGCGGGAGTGATCGCCTGGAGCAGCGCTGAAAAGGCTTTGCGGCCAGCGGGCGCATAGCGTCGAGGCCTTCTCACCGGCGCGTGGCGTCGCGCCAGATACTGCGCACCGCCTCGGCGCGCATCCTTCCGACGCCTCGACGCATCCGGCCGACGATCGGGAGCCGCCCTGCGGGCCGGCACGCTCGGCAACTGCCGTAGCCACCACTCCAGTGCCGACCCATTGCGTCCGGCACATCGCCTCGCACCATCCCGGCGACGGCACGCCCCGGACACGCGGAGCGCTGGCGCGAGGCCCCATGGCTCTGCGTCGCCGACCGCCCCTTGCCGACGCACCTTGGGTGTCCGGCATCGGTCGGCTTTGCCGGTCGCAATAGGCCATCCGACCGATGCTGCACTAATGCGTGCGACATATGCTCGATATAAAACAAATGCCTAAGACTTCAACCTGACTAGCTTATCGTCTTCATCAATGGCGTAGTGCAAATACTAACCGCCTCTAAATTCGAAAAGTAAGCAATATATTACTAAATAGCTCCAATAATAAGCGCGAACAAATTCGCACGACAGAATAATCAGCGAGCAAATCACTATCTTATCATCCCCGCTCGATTTGAGGGAGCGGGAATACATCGTCTTGTCTGAGGCGACCGGCGACAGCCGTGCTTTGGCCAGCGACCCTGTCACGCAACGACGCTGTCGATCCGGGGAGACACCGATGACCACGAGTTTCACCGTCAATCAGGATGATCTTGCCTTCATTCTCAAGCAGATCAAGGTCGCCGAGGCGCATGCCGGCGGCATGACGATGACGGCCGCAATTCAGTCGGTCTATATCGGCCTGTCGGACGCGGATGCCGCCCTGACACCGTACGGCCTGCGCACGGTGGACGGGCAAGACAACAACCTTCTCCAGCCGGAATACGGTGCCGCCGACAACCCGTTCCCGCGCTTGCTCGATCCGGTCTTCGTGAACGACGCCGACGGGGACACGATGCCCCTGGGTCCCCCCGGATCGGGGGCTCCGACGATCACCAACACCAATTACGGAACGCCCAGCAGCGTTGCCGATGCCGACCCGCGCATCATCTCCAACCTCATCGTCGACATGACCGTCGACAATCCCGCGGCCGTCGATGCCTGGTTCAACAATCCCCTGTCGCTCGCCGCCTTCGAGGCAGATCACCCCGGCAAGGTCCCGATCCGTCCAGGGGAGACGCCGACAGGGAACGAACTGGTCGTCACCAATTCCGACATCGCGAAGATCCCGAACCAATCACCCGATATCGGACTGTCCCCTCCCTTCAATTCCTGGATGACGTTCTTCGGTCAGTTCTTCGACCATGGGCTCGATCTCGTCACCAAGGGCAATAACGGCACCGTCTACATCCCCTTGCAGCCGGACGATCCGCTCTACGTGCCCGGCAGCCCGACCAACTTCATGGCTCTGACACGCGCGACCGTGACGCTCGATGCGAACGGCGTCCCGCAGCACGAGAACACGACGACCTCGTTCGTCGATCAGAACCAGACCTACACATCGCATGCCTCCCATCAGGTCTTTCTGCGGGAATACGCAAAAGATGGTCTAGGCCACACAGCATCGACGGGTCGCCTCCTCGACGGCAAAGCCGCCAACGGGTCGCTCGACGGTGCGGTCGGCAGCTGGGCGGAGGTGAAGGCGCAAGCACTGGAGATGCTCGGCATCCGGCTCGACGACTTCGACGTCCACAATGTGCCGCTTCTCAAGACCGACCAGTACGGCCGCTTCATTCCGGGTGAGAACGGCTACGCGCAGATCGTCATGGCACCGGACGCCACCCACACCACCAACTGGTTCAAGGAAGGCACCGCTGCAGGAATCACGACGGCGGGATCGGTCGGCACCAACCACGCCTTCCTGAACGACATCGCCCATCACGCTGAGCCGGTCTTCGTGGATCACGACCATGATCCCGCAACGCCGAAGCTCAAGCAGGTCGCCGACGACGATCTTCTCGATGTCAATGGCGACGGCCGAAGTGACCAAGCCGACCTCGATGCCGGAACCGCCTTCATCCAAGATGCGAATCACAACGGCGGCATCGATCTCGGAGACCTTGCGGACATCAATCTCGACGGCAAGATCGATGCGGCCGACCGTGTGGCCGACGACCGCAATCCGCTGACCTACGACAACGAGATGCTCGATGCGCATTTCGTGACCGGCGACGGACGCGGCAACGAAAACATCGGCCTCACCGCCGTGCATTCCATCTTCCATTCAGAGCACAACCGACTGGTCGAGGAGAACAAGGCCACGATCCTCGCCACCGGCGATCTCGTCTTCATCAACGAATGGCTGAAGACGGACATCGCTGAGATTCCCACGTCTGCCGCAGGGCTCGACTGGGACGGAGACCGTCTCTTCCAGTCCGCGCGCTTGGTCACCGAAATGCAGTACCAGCATCTCGTCTTCGAGGAATTCGCGCGCCGCGTTCAGCCGAATGTCGATCCGTTCGTCTTTACCAACAGCGCAGACATCGACCCGTCCATCGTGGCCGAGTTCGCGCACGTGGTCTATCGCTTCGGGCACTCGATGCTGACGGGCACGGTCGACCGGCTCGACAACGACCTGACCACCGTCAACGACGAGGCCAATCAGGCAACGCTCATCGAAGCTTTCCTCAATCCGCAGATGTATCTCGGCACCGGCATCGATCTCGCCGCCACGAACGGCGCCATCGTCCGCGGCCTCACGCGCGATGTCGGCAACGAGATGGACGAGTTCATCGTCCAAGACGTGCGCAGCAACTTGCTCGGCCTGCCTCTCGATCTGGCGGCGCTCAATATCGCCCGCGCCCGCGACACCGGTGTTCCCTCGCTCAACGAGACCCGGCGGCAACTCTACACTGATTTCGGTGACCCTGATCTCAAGCCCTACACGAGCTGGGCCGACTTCGCTCAGCACATCAAGAATCCGATGTCGATCATCAACTTCATCGCGGCTTACGGCACCCACGAGACCATTACCGGGGCGTCGACGGTGGATGCCAAGCGTCATGCGGCGATGGAGCTGGTCCTGGGCGTCGACGAGAATGGCGACGGGACCGTCGCCGCCGATCGACTGGCCTTCCTGAACGCCACCGGCGCCTATGCCGGCGGCAGCCTGGGCGGCCTCAACACGGTCGATCTCTGGATCGGCGGCTTGGCCGAAGAGCTGAACGAATTCGGCGGGATGCTGGGCTCGACCTTCAATTTCGTCTTCGAATACCAGATGGAGCATCTCCAGAACGGCGACCGTCTCTACTACCTGAGCCGGACGCAGGGGTTGAACCTTCTCAACAATCTCGAACCGAACACCTTCACCGATCTGGTGATGCGCAACACCGACCTTGGGGGGCTCTATGCGACCCACCTCAACGGGGCGCTGTTCACGACCCCTGATCACATCCTCGAACTCGACCGCGGCATCGCACAGGACGGCCTGGACCCCATCTGGGACAGGGCATCTCAGCAGGCGATCGATCCCAAGGTCGTGCGGGACTACACCAGCGGCAGCCAGATCACCGTCGATGGCAAGCTTCACGACGTGGGCGGCGTTCTGAAGGTCAGCGGCGGGGAGCACTTCGTGCTCGGGGGCACGGAGGGGAACGACAGGCTCTACGGCGACAAGGGCATCGATACCCTCTGGGGCGATGGCGGCGACGACTACCTCAATGCCGGCATGGAATCCGACAACGTCTTCGGCGGCGATGGCGACGACATCATCGAGGACCCGTTCGGTGACGATGTCCTGCGGGGCAACCTCGGCAATGACGTCATCAACGGCGGCTCGGGTCTCGATCTGCTCTTCGGAGATGCAGGGCAGGACTTCATCATGGGAGTCACCGATACGAAGGAGGTGTTCGGCGGCCTCGGCAACGACTTCATCCTCGGCGGCAGCGCTCCCGACGCACTGCTGGGCAACGAAGGCGACGACTGGATCGAGGGCGGCGAGGGTTTCGACGGTCTCTCGGGCGAGAACTCGCAGCTCTTCTTCAACAGCACCATCGTCGGACACGATGTTCTGAACGGCCAGGGCAACGATACGGATTACGATGGTGAGAACGGCGACGACATCATGGTCGAAGGGCCGGGCATCCAGCGTAACAACGGCATGGAAGGGTTCGACTGGTCGATCCACAAAGGCGACCCGAACGGGGCGGATTCCGATCTCGGTATCCGCGTCCTCGACAACCGGGAGAACATCATCCTGCGAGATCGCTTCGACTCAGTCGAAGGGCTCTCGGGCTGGAAACACAACGACATCCTGACCGGGGCGTCGAAGCTCGTCATCGGCGAGAACTTCGTCAATGTGCTCACCCAGGCGGGAGTCGACAGGATAGCGGGCCTCCGTGAACTCCTCGATGCGGCGCCGGGCTTACCAAACGCGGTGGTCTTCGATCCAAGCGGAGGTGCCGGTGTCGGGACCACGGGCGGCGAGATCCTCCTCGGCGGCGCGGGCAGCGACCTGATCCGGGGCAATCTCGGCGACGACGTCATCGATGGAGATGCGTGGCTCAATGTCCGGATCGCCGTTCACCAGAACAAGAACGGCAGCGGCCCGGTCATCCGCTCCGTGGATAGCCTGAACGAGATCAAGGCCCAGCTGTTGGCGGGGGGCATCAATCCCGGCCAGCTCGCCATCGTCCGCGAGATCGTCACCACGGGCGTCGGCCCCAACGATGTCGACACGGCGGTCTTTACAGGCAATCTCGCCGATTACACGATCAGCGGACCGGATGGGGGAGGGCGCCGCACCGTCACCGATACCGTCGGCACGGATGGCGTCGATACGATCCGTAATATCGAGAGGCTGCAATTCGCCGATCAGACCATCACGATCAGCGGAACGAATGCGCCCGCCACTGGCTCGGTGGCGATCAACGATGCGACACCGACCGAGAAGCAGGTTCTCACCGCGACAGTTTTCGACATCGACGATCTCAACGGGATCAAGCCGGGAACGCTGGTTCTGACTTGGCAGTCTTTCGACGGGACGGATTGGCTGGACATTCCCGGCGCCACCGGATCGACGTTCAAGCCCGGCGATCTTCAGGCAGGTCAGCAACTCCGCGTTGTCGCGAGCTTCATCGACGGTCTCGGCGTTCCCGAAAGGATCACGTCGAATCCAACGGCCGCCGTCATCGCCGTCAACGATGCGCCGACCGATATCGTTGGCGCACCGCTCTCCACGAACGAAAACCGGGTCAATACGTCCGTTGTCGGGAGCGTCGTCGGGCAGGACGTCGATACGGCTGTTCTGACCTATTCCCTGGTCAACAATGCCGGCGGACGCTTCGCCATCGATGCGACAGGAAAGATCATCGTTGCAGACCGAATGCTGATCGATTTCGAGCAGGCGACGAGCCATGACATAGTGGTTTCCGTCAGCGATGGGTCGTTCTCCATCACGAAGACCTTCACGATCACGATCAACGACGTCGCCCCCGAATCAGTGACGGGTGATGGCCGGGCCAACATCGTCCGGTCGGGTGCGGGCAACGACGTCCTCGACGGTCTCGGGGGGGCGGATACCCTCTCCGGGGGATCGGGAAACGACATCTATTACGTCGATCAGTTGGGCGATGTCGTCCACGAAGCGGCCGGCGGCGGCAACGACAAGATCTATGCGAGCGGCAGTTTCACCCTGGGCGCGGGCGAAGCCGTCGAGACCCTCATCGCTAGGGCCGGGAACCTCGGTATCAGCCTCAGCGGCAACGACCTCGCCAACACGCTCTACAGCGGTGCCGGCGCCGACAGCCTCAGCGGCTTTGGCGGCAACGACATCTACTACGTCAACGGTACGAGCGACATCGTGCATGAGGCGGCAGGGGCTGGAACAGACAAGATCTATGCGAGCAGCGATTTCACCCTGGGAGCCGGTGAATGGGTCGAGACCCTCATCGCCAGGGCCGGGAACCTCGGCATCAGCCTCAGCGGCAACGAC
>NZ_BPQT01000017.1 GCF_022179405.1 Methylobacterium marchantiae | reverse complement strand
GGTCGGATGCAGCAGGCCGCTGTGTCGAAGTCAGTTCGTCCGAACAAAGATGATCGCGCCTTCGAATCGAGGCCGTTCTCAGCCCACCTTCACCCGCCAGATATCCTGGGCATATTCCCTCATCGAACGGTCCGACGAGAACCAGGCCATCCGCGCGGTATTGAGGATCGCCTTCCTCCACCATTTGGCCTTGTCGATCCAGGCGGCGTCGATCTCGCGCTGGACCCGCCAGTAATCGTCGAAATCGACGGTCAACAGGTAGCGGTCGTTGTGGCGAAGGTCGTCCACGATCGGTTGGAACCGGCCGGGCTCGTCCGGCGAGAACCCACCGGCGGCGATGAAGTCGAGGGCCGCGGAGAGGCGCGGCGAGGCCGCGATGGCTTTCGCCTGATAATCCGGCTCGGCTACGCGCGCCTGCACTCCGGCGGCGTCGAGGCCGAAGATGAAGATGTTGTCCGCTCCGACATGGTCGCGGATCTCGATATTGGCCCCGTCGAGCGTGCCGATGGTCAGTGCGCCGTTCAGCGCCAGCTTCATATTGCCGGTGCCGGACGCTTCCATGCCAGCCGTGGAAATCTGCTCCGACAGGTCGGAGGCCGGGATGATCGCCTCGGCGAGACTGACGCGGTAGTTCGGCAGGAAAACCACCTTGAGGCGGCCGGCCACATCCGGATCGTCGTTGACGAGCTTGGCGACGTCGCAGGCGAGCTTGATGATGAGCTTGGCCTGAACGTAGCTCGGGGCGGCCTTTCCGCCGAAGATCTTGACGCGCGGCGTCCAGTCCCTGTGCGGCTCGGCCTTGATCGCCTGATAGAGCGCCACCGTCTCGATGACGTTGAGAAGTTGGCGCTTGTATTCGTGGATGCGCTTGATCTGCGTGTCGAAGAGCGCGGACGGATCGATGACGATACCGGTATTCTCGGCCACGACCTTGGCCAAGGCCTCCTTGCGGGACTTGCGCATGGCGGCATAGCGCGCCTGGAAAACCGAATCCTCGGCATGGTCGGCAAGGCCGAGCAGAGCCTCGGGATCGTCGAGCACACGCTCGCCTACGACTTCCACCGCCAGCTTCGTCAGCTCGGGGTTACAGTTGTGGAACCAGCGGCGGAAGGTGATGCCGTTGGTCTTGTTGACGATCTTGTCGGTGTCGAGGGCGTGGAGGTCCTTGAACACCGTGGAGCGCATCAGATCGGTATGAAGCGCCGAGACACCGTTCACCCGACGGGCGCCGAGGAAGGCGAGATGACCCATCCGCACACGCTTGCCGTGCGCTTCCTCGATGAGAGAGACAGAAGCGAGCTGGGCGGCATCCGCCCTGCCGTGCCGTCCCTGCTCTTCGAGATGCATCCAGTTGATGAGGTAGATGATCTGCATGTGGCGCGGCAGCAGCCGCTCCATCAAGCCGACCGGCCAGGTTTCCAGAGCCTCGGGCAGGAGGGTGTGATTGGTGTAGCTCAGCGTATTGGTGGTGACGTGCCAGGCGTCCTCCCAGGTGAACCCGTGATCCTCGAGGAGGATGCGCATCAGCTCGGGAACGGCGATCGCCGGATGCGTGTCGTTGAGCTGGATCGCGGCATGGTCTGGCAACGACCGCAGGTCGCCGCGCTCGGCCACGTGCCGGGACACGAGGTCCTGCAGCGAGGCTGAGGTGAAGAAGTATTCCTGACGCAGGCGCAGTTCCTGGCCGGCCTCGGACGAGTCGCTCGGATACAGCACCCGCGAAATCGCCTCGACCTTCGAGCGGGCGGCCACGGCGCCGACATGGTCGCCGCCATTGAAACTCGCGAGTTCGATCGGCGATTCCGCCTCCGCCTTCCAGAGGCGCAGGGTATTGACGTGCTTCCCGCGCCAGCCGACCACCGGGACGTCGTGCGCCACGGCACTGACCGTCTCGGCCGGGTGCCAATGCCGGCGGATCACTCCGTCCGAGATCGCCGACATGGTGACGTGACCGCCGAATCCGATCGTATAGGTCGCCTCGGGACGGACGAACTCCCAAGGATTGCCCTCGGAAAGCCAGGTCTCCGGCGCTTCCTTCTGCCAGCCATCCTCCAGGGATTGCTTGAACAGGCCGTGATCGTAGCGGATCCCGTAGCCGATGGCCGGGATCGACAGGCTGGCCATGCTCTCCATGAAACAGGCCGCCAGGCGTCCGAGCCCGCCATTCCCGAGCGCGGCGTCGGGCTCGGCCGCCTCGACATCGCCGAGGTCGATACCGAGGTCGCGAAGCGCCCGGCGGGTCGTGTCCACGAGGCCGAGATTGTTCATGGCGTCCGACAGGAGCCGGCCGATGAGGAATTCGAGGGAGAGGTAATAGACACGTTTGTTGGGAACGCTGGTCGACTTGCCATCCATGCAGGCGTCGACGATCCGGTCGCGCAGGGCCAAAGCGGTCGCAGCGAACCAATCCCGCTCGCGGGCCGTCGACGGCGTCTTGCCGATCGCATAGGCGAGCTTGGTGAGGATCGCCTCGCGCAGATCGGCAACAGGGTCGCCGGACACCGTCTTGGCGGGAGCGGTCCAGCTCAGGCCGGCCACCGCCTCGACCGCACCGCCGGTCCGTGTCGTCAGCTCCTCGCTTCGAGCGGGAGCGGCCAGGATTTCGTTCAGCATCGTGTCATTCCCCCTCATGGTCGCTGCCGCGGAGCGTTTTACGCCATCCGCTTCTGCTGGCGGTGACCGTGCGGCGACGTCGTTGTCGAGAGTCCAGCATCACGGGACCCGAGCCGTATGCCGGTCGCTCCCAGTCCTCTCGATTCGTCAACCTCGCAGCGAAACCGTTCGGGAATGAGACCATTTCGCGCTGAAGGTTTCATGAATGCGGCAGATCAGCGCTCGGGGTGTGGCAGATCTACAATCCATCGCGGGGTCGCCTCGCGCGTCGGCAAAGGCTAAGCTCGTCGCGTATCCAGGGCGCGAAGCGGCAGAACCCGGGGGATGGATGGCGGACGACGATACGATTCTTCCAGCTCGGACGGAAACCGTCTGGTGGAAGCGTGGAACCGTCTACCAAGTTTATCCACGCTCGTTCCAGGATACGAACGGCGACGGCATCGGCGACTTGGCCGGGATCACGCGCCGGCTCGACTATCTCGCCTGGCTCGGTGTCGATGCGGTCTGGATTTCGCCGATCTATCCCTCACCCATGGCGGATTACGGTTATGACGTCGCCGATTATTGCGGTGTCGATCCGCTCTTCGGCACCTTGTCCGACCTCGACGAGTTGATCGTTCAGGCCCATGCCCGCAGGCTCAAGGTCATCCTCGACTTCGTCCCGAATCATTCGTCGATCGAACACCCCTGGTTCGCCGAGAGCCGCTCATCACGTGAGAATCCGCGTCGGGACTGGTACATCTGGCGCGATCCCGCCCCCGGCGGCAGACCGCCCAACAACTGGTTGAGCAATTTCGGCGGCCCTGCCTGGACCTTCGACGAAGGTCGCGGTCAATATTATTACCACGCCTTTCTTCCCGAGCAGCCGGACCTGAACTGGCGAAACCCCGCCGTGCGGGACGCGATGCACGAGGTGCTCCGTTTCTGGCTCGACCGTGGCGTCGACGGATTCCGGGTCGACGTGATCTGGCACCTGATGAAGGACGAGGGATTTCGCGACAATCCGACGAATCCCGCCTTCCATCCCGAACAGCCTGAGATCAACCGTTTCGAGCAGGTCTATTCCGCTGACCGGCCGGAGGTCTTCGACGTCATTGCCGGCATGCGGCGCGTGCTCGACGGCTACGACGACCGCGTGCTGATCGGCGAGATCTACCTCCCGATCGAGCGGCTGGTGGCGTATTACGGCTCGGACCTTTCCGGCGTCGACCTGCCTTTCAACTTCCAGCTAATTCAAACGCCCTGGCAAGCCGATGCGGTCGGGGCGCTCGTGGACGAGTACGAGGATGCATTGCCGCCGGGCGGCTGGCCCAACTGGGTGTTGGGCAACCACGACCAGCCGCGCATCGCGGCACGGGTCGGCGAGGCGCAGGCACGGATCGCGGCGATCCTCCTCCTCACCCTGCGCGGCACGCCGACGGTCTATTACGGCGACGAGATCGGCCTCGCCCATGTGGAAATTCCGCCCGAGCGGTTGCGCGACCCCTGGGGTTTCAATGAACCGGGACATGGCCGCGATCCAGAGCGCACGCCGATGCAATGGGACGATACCCAACATGCCGGCTTCACCACCGCGGAGCCCTGGCTACCGCTCAGCGCCGACTACGATACGCGGCACGTGGAAGCGCTGCGGGACGAATCGAGGTCGATCCTGACTCTCTACCGGCGACTTCTCCATCTGCGCCGCGCGCACCCGGCCCTGGCGGTAGGAAGCTACAGGCGACTTGAGACACCGAACCTCGATCACGTCCTGGCCTATGATCGGGCGGAGGCGGGCGAGACGCTACGGATCGTCCTGAACTTTTCGCCCGCTCCCGTCGTGTTTCCGCTCTCCGGCGAACCGGGATGGATCATCCTGCTCTCGACTCATGCCGGTCGCAGCGACGTCGCGCTCGCGGATACCCTCGATATCTCCGGAAACGAGGGCGTGGTCCTCGTCAGACATCCGGCCTGACGCGTTCTCCCGAAGCGGAAAGGAAAAAACTTTTGCAGCGCCGAATTTTTCTCGCGCCGCAATAAAGTGAACGTAGTATTAACCACCCCGATGGCTTGAGTTGTGCATCGCAACGAGCACGATCCGCCCTTGGGGTCTTCTAGAATGTCGGCGTCGACCACGTCCAATGCGTCTCACGCCCTCTCCACCGCCTATGGCGATGCGGGCGCGGACGTCACCCGCCGTCTCTCGCTTCAGCCCCGCATTCTCTACGCGACTCCGGAAATGTCGGATTTCGTGAAGACCGGCGGTCTCGGCGAAGTGGCCGGCGCCCTGCCCCGCTCTCTCCGACGCCACTACGATGTCCGTGTCCTCATCCCGGGCTATCGGCAGGTGATCGAGCGCTTCGACCACATCCCAGTCGTCGCTCATCTTCACGGACACGCCGGCGTGCCGCCCTGCGACCTCGGCCTCGTCGAGACCGGCGACGGCCTCAAGGTCTACATCCTTCTCAGCGCCGACCTCTACCAGCGTGACGGTACGCCCTATGGCGATGCACAAGGCGACTTTCGCGACAACGACCTGCGCTTCGCCCGCCTGAGCCTTGCAGCGGCGGAGATCGCCGGCGGCGTCGATCCGTCCTGGTCCGCCGACCTCCTCCATCTCAACGACTGGCAGACGGCGCTGGCTCCGGCCTATCTCGCCTGGACCGGGCAGCGTGTCCCGAGCGTGCTGACGATCCACAATCTCGCTTATCAGGGCCTGTTCTCCAGCGACTCCCTCGGGCGCCTCGGGGTACCGGACGGCGCATTCCAGATGGATGGCTGCGAGTTCTACGGCCACCTCTCCTTCCTCAAGGCCGGCATCTACTACGCCTCGCATGTTACCACGGTGAGCGAGACCTATGCCCGCGAAATCATGACTCCCGAATCGGGCTGCGGCCTCGACGGACTGCTGCGTACCCGCGCGTCCCAAGGGCGCTTGGCCGGCATCCTGAACGGGATCGACGAAAGCTGGGATCCGCGCACCGATCCGCATCTCTCCGCGCGCTTCGAACCGGATGACTGGAAGGGCAAACGCGCGAATGCCGAGACCGTCCGACGCAAGTTCGGTCTCGCAGTCTCGCGCGGGCCGCTCTTCGCCATCGTCTCGCGTCTCGTCCACCAGAAGGGCATCGACCTGAGCCTCAGCGCGGCCGAGGCCATCGTCGCCGAGGGCGGCCAGATCGTCGCGATCGGTCAGGGCGAGAGCCGTTTCGAAGGTGCGTTGCGCGACCTCGCCCGCCGCCATCCCGATTCTGTCGGCGTCCATGTAGGGTTCGAAGAGAAGGAAGCACGGCGGATGTTCGCCGGCAGCGACTTCCTGCTCATGCCTTCCCGCTTCGAGCCCTGCGGGCTCGCGCAGATGTATGCCCAGCGTTTCGGCTCGCTGCCGATCGTACGGCGCACCGGCGGCCTCGCCGATACGGTCGAAGATGGGGTGACGGGCTTCACCTTCGGCGAAGCCTCTCAGAAAGGTTTCCTCGGCGCAGTCCGGCGCGCCCTCGACACGTTCGGCCAGAAGAAGCGCCTCAACGCCATGCGCCGCCAGGCCATGTCGCGGTCCTTCACCTGGGACGGGGCGGCGATGGATTATTCGGCGCTCTATGCCCGCGCACTCGGCAACGGCGGGGGTCTCCGTTCCCGCTTGGCCTGATCCGGGATATCCGTACGATTGGCTTAAGAGAAAGGGCGCCGGTTCGACGAACCGGCGCCCTTTCAGTATCCGGAACTCGGCGAACGAACGTCCGCCGAGTTCCGCAAATATCAGCTTTCCCGCACGAAGATCATCGTTCCAAGCGGCGGCGCCGTCAGGACCACCGAGTGCGGCTGGCCGTGACTCTCCACGGGCTCGGCCTGAACACCGCCCATATTGCCGATATTCGCGCCGCCATAACGCTCGGAATCCGAGTTGATCGCCTCGCGATAGAATCCCGCTTCCGGAACGCCGATGCGGTAGCCTTCCCGCGGGATCGGCGTGAAGTTCGAGACGACAATGGCGACGTCCCCCGGATTCATGCCCTTTCGGGCCCAAGCGATCACGCTGTTGTCCTGGTCATCGGCGACGAGCCACTGAAAGCCAGCCGCCTCGCAGTCCTTGACGTAGAGCGCTGGCGTCGAAGCATAGAGGTTATTCAAGTCGCGGACGAGGTCCTTCATACCGCGATGCAGATGGTCGTCGAGCAGATGCCAGTCGAGGCTCTGATTGTGGTTCCATTCGCGCTGCTGTCCGAACTCGCCCCCCATGAAGAGCAGCTTCTTGCCCGGATGGCCCCACATGTAGCCGAAATAGGCGCGCAGGTTCGCGAATTTCTGCCAGCGGTCGCCCGGCATCTTGTCGAGAAGCGAGCCTTTTCCGTGAACGACTTCGTCATGCGAGAGCGGCAGGATGAAGTTCTCGGAGAAGGCGTAGAGTAGACCGAAGGTGAGATCGTGGTGGTGGTAGCGGCGATGGATCGTCTGCTTCGACATGAATTCCAGGGTGTCGTGCATCCACCCCATGTTCCATTTGAAACCGAAGCCGAGACCTCCGGTATAGGTCGGGTGCGAGACGCCGGGCCATGAGGTCGATTCCTCTGCGATCGTCATCGTGCCGGAAGCGTGGCTGTAGGTCGCTTCGTTGGTCTTGCGCAGGAAGTTGATGGCGTCGAGGTTCTCGTTGCCCCCGTATTGGTTGGGGATCCACTCGCCCTGACGACGCGAGTAATCGAGGTAGAGCATCGAAGCGACAGCATCCACGCGCAGGCCGTCGAGGTGATAGTGCTCGAGCCAGAAACGGGCATTGGCGGCAAGGAAGCTCGACACTTCCGTACGCCCGAAATTGTAGATGTAGGTGCCCCAATCCTGGTGGAAGCCCTGACGAGGGTCGGCATGCTCGTAGAGATGCGTGCCGTCGAACTGGCCGAGACCATGGGCATCGAGCGGGAAGTGTCCTGGCACCCAATCGAGCATCACGCCGATGCCGGCCTCGTGGGCCTTGTCGACGAAGGCGGCGAAATCGTCGGGCGTGCCGAAGCGACTCGTCGGCGCGAACAGCGAAACTGGCTGATAGCCCCAAGAGCCGTCGAACGGATACTCCGTGATCGGCAGCATCTCGATATGGGTGAAGCCCATCTCCTTCACGTAAGGGATCAGGCGCTCGCCCAACTCTTTGTAGGTCAGGTAGCGATTGCCCTCCTCGGCGACCCGAGCCCATGAGCCGAGATGGACCTCGTAAATGGATATGGCGGTGTGGCGAGGATCCTTCTCACCCCGCGTCGCCATCCATTTCGCGTCGTTCCAGACGGGCGCGTTCGTGCCCTGGAGCACGGAGGCCGTCTCCGGCGGCTTCTGCGCCGCAAAGGCGACGGGGTCGGCCTTCAAGGGCAGCAGGGCACCGTCGGGACCACGGATCTCAAACTTGTAATGGGCTCCAGCACCGAGCCCGGGAACGAACAGTTCCCAGATGCCGCCTGTCTGCCAGAGCCGCATGGGGTGGCGGCGGCCGTCCCACTCGTTGAAATCACCGACGATGCTCACCCGGCGGGCATTGGGCGCCCAGACCGCGAAGCGGAAACCAGCGATGCCGTCGATAACCATGGCCTGCGCCCCGAGCACCCGATAGGTGACGTCGCTGCCGATTTCGCGAAGGTTATCGATGTCCTGCTGATGCAGCGACGAGCCGAAGCTGTAGGGGTCGTGTCGCGTGCGCTCTGTACCGTCCCAGCCTTCGACCGCGAGTTCGTAGAGCGGACGTCCCTCGCTCTGCACGCGAGCAACGTAAAACCCGTCCTGGTGGCGCCGCTCGAACGGGATCCGATTGCCGGCGGTAAGAAGGGTGGCCGACTTTGCCTCGGGCAGGATGACCCGCACTTCCCAGAGGCCGGGGCCGATCTGGTGAGGGCCGAGCACGGAGAACGGATCGCCGTGATCCGCCCTCATCACCGCGGCGACCGCGTCCGGATGGACGCCCTGAACGGTCGACGTATCGGCATCGGCCTGGCGGGAACTCCCCGACGCGGCCGAGCGGTCCGCGATCCGTTCGGACCGCTTCCGCTCCTGCTCGGACGTCTTCGCCAGGCTCTCGTCGATATCCGTCATTCAAACGCCTCTCTTGGTGTCGTCCAGAATTGTGAGAACCCCACGGGCTGGGATTTCGATCCAATCCGGCCGGTTATTGGCCTCGTAATCGACTTCGTAGAGGGCCTTCGCCAGGAGCGAGAGCGACAGCAGCCGCGTCTCGGTCTCCGGGTCCGTCACCGCGGCGCGGCTGGTGGAGGCCACGGCACGGTAGGCGTCGAGGAACGCGGCATCGATCATGCCGCGCCAGGCGATGGACGCGCTGCGGGCGCGGCCTTCCGAATCCGCGAACCGGCTCGCGATCTCGCGGGTGACGGTCTCGGCGCCGTAAGCGAAGGAGCGCAGCATCCCGGCGACGTCGCGCAGCGGCGTCGACTTGGCGCGGCGCTCGTCGGCGGGGCGAGCGGGCTCGCCCTCGAAGTCGATGATGATGAGGTCGCTCTCGGAGGCGAGAACCTGGCCGAGGTGGAAATCGCCGTGGATGCGGGTCTTGGTCGCCCCCACCGGCGCACGCGCCGTCATGTCCTCGATCAGAAGCTCGACCTCGCGGCGGCGGCCGGCCAGCTCGGTGATCGCCGTGCTGGAGGTGCGTCCCGCCAGGGCGTCGAGGGCGCGGAACGCCCGCTCGCCGAGACGGCGCGCGTCTTCCCCGAGGTCGCGCAGGTCGTCATGCGTGAACGGCTCGGGCGCGAAGGCCGGGTCGTCGGTCTCGATGGCGAAGGCGTTGTGGAGCTCGGCGGTGCGACGGCCGAGGAGTTCGGCCCAGCGCAGGTGCGGAGCGAAGGCTTCGGTCGGGTCCGGCGCCTCGCTTTCGGGCGCGAGCACGACGGTGTCGAAGTCGCGGCGCAGGCCCTCCAGCATCAGGGTCCAGGCATCGCCCTGGTTCGGCACGAAGGCCTGAAGCACAGCCAACGCCGTCCGCGTCCCGTCCTCGGCCACGTGCTCGACGACGCCGAGCAGGGCGGGGGTGTTGGCGAAGCCCGCCTGCTCGGTGAGGAAGCGGCCGACCTCGATCTCGGGATGGACGCCCGTTTGCATGCGGCGCAGGAGCTTGAGCATCATCTTCGAGCCGATGGCGATCGAGGTGTTGCTCTGCTCCGCGTTCAGGCTGCGGACTTCCGCCAGGTCCACGGCCACATCGCGATCGAAGGCCGAGGTATGGGAGAAGACGAGCCTGCCGGTCTCTGTCGGCAACTCGAGGCCGTTGCGCATCCCATCGATGAGGGCGACCGAGAAGGCAGGCGACGCGGAGGCCCCGAACAGGAGGCCCGTGCGCGGTCCGCGACGGACGCGGGCGACCGCATGCGACAGCAGCGTCTCGTCCTCACGGCCCTCATCGACCCCGAGGGGAACGAAGTAATCCTGGCGCTCGCCGTTGGCGAGATGCACCGCCACGCGCGGCAGCAGGAAGCGGGTTGCGCCGCCGGCATCCTTCAGCGTGGCACTGTCGATCACGGAGACCGACTTGATGCGGGTGCCCTTGGCGCCGAACCAGCGGCGGGTGCCGATAAAGCGCGGTGCCACGGTGCGCTCGAAGGCGGTCCGCTCGCGCCCGGCCATGAGGGTCTCGACCCCGCCGGTGAGGACGAGCGTGAACAGTTCGGGCGTCTCCGGCTGCGGGCCGATCTGTCCGGCATTCGCGGCGTTGAGGGAGAACCAGTAAAACCCGTAGGACGGGAGCGTGAGCAGGTAGGGCAACTCGCCAATGGCCGGGAATTCCGATCCGCCGGTGAGCTCGATCGGCACGGCGCTGCGGAACTCGGAAAGGTCGAGCTGCACCGCCTGCGGCGCGCGGGACAGGTTGGCGACGCAGAGCACGCGCTCGCCCTCGAACTCGCGGATCCAGGCCAGGACCTTGCGATTGGTGGGATACAGGAACTGCATGCCGCCGCGCCCGAGGGCGACGGAGTTGTTGCGGATCGCGATCATGCGGCGCGTCCAGTTCAGCAGGCTCGTCTGCGACTGGGTCTGCGCCTCGACGTTGATGGCGTCGAAGCCGTAGATCGGGTCCTGCACCGAGGGCAGGAAAAGCTTGGCCGGATTGGCGCGGGAGAAGCCGCCGTTGCGGTCGGGCGACCATTGCATCGGGGTTCGCACGCCGTCGCGGTCGCCGAGATAGATGTTGTCGCCCATGCCGATCTCGTCGCCGTAATAGAGCACCGGCGTGCCGGGCATCGACAGGACGAGGGACTTCATCAGCTCGATCTTGCGGCGGTCGTTTTCGAGCAGCGGAGCGAGGCGGCGGCGAATACCGAGATTGATGCGGGCACGGCGCTCGGCGGCATAGAACGACCAGAGGTAATCACGCTCCTCCGCCGTCACCATTTCGAGCGTCAGCTCGTCATGATTGCGAAGGAAGATCGCCCATTGGCAGCCCTCCGGAATCTCCGGGGTCTGGCGCATGATGTCGGTGATTGGATGCCGGTCTTCGCGGGCGATCGCCATGTACATGCGCGGCATCAGCGGGAAGTGGAACGCCATGTGGCATTCGTCGCCGTCGCCGAAATACTGCGCCGTCTCTTCCGGCCACTGATTAGCTTCCGCCAGGAGCATGCGGTCGGGATAGCTCGCGTCCAGCGCCGTGCGGATCGCCTTGATGACCGTGTGGGTCTCGGGCAGGTTCTCGCAGTTCGTGCCGTCGCGCTCGATCAGGTAGGGGATCGCGTCGAGGCGCAGACCGTCCACGCCCATGTCGAGCCAGTACCGCATGACCTCGATCACGCCTTCCAGCACGGCCGGATTGTCGAAGTTCAGGTCCGGCTGATGACTGTAGAACCGGTGCCAGAAATACTGCTTGGCGACCGGATCCCAGGTCCAGTTCGAGGTCTCGGTATCGAGGAAGATGATACGCGTGTCGGAATACGGTGTGTCGGTGTCCGACCAGACGTAGAAGTCGCGCTCGGGTGAACCGGCCGGCGCCTCGCGGGCGCGCTGGAACCAGGGATGCTGGTCCGACGTGTGGTTGATCACGAGCTCGGTGATGACGCGCAGGCCACGGTCATGCGCCGCCTCCACGAATTTCCGGAACTCCTCCATCGTCCCGTAGGACGGGTTCACGTCGCGGTAGTCGCCGATATCGTAGCCGTCATCGCGCAGCGGCGAAGGATAGAACGGCATCAGCCAGATGGCGGTGACCCCGAGGTCCCGCACATAATCCAGCTTCTGCGTCAGGCCCTCGAAGTCGCCGATCCCGTCATTGTTCGAGTCGAAGAACGACTTGACGTGGATCTGGTAGATGATGGCGTCACGGTACCATTGCGGATCGCTACGATCGATCATCGCGTCGTTGCCTCATGCGTCGGTTTCAAGGGCGTGTTCGGCGTCGCGGCCAGCGCCGGTCGCTGGAGCGAACGATGCCGTAGCGTCGGCCGCAGCTTTGGCACCAGCTTCTGGGCGACAACGCGACGGACGGCTGAAAACTCGAGTTTTTCTGCTGACACGCGGATGCTTACTCCGCAACCCGCCGGGGCGCGCGGAGACGCCAAATCACCACGGAACGGTCAGTCGGATCGAGGGCGATGCGATGGGACTTGCCGCGCAGCTCGAACTTGTAGCCGAGCAGAAGATCCTCCACCTCCACGGCGCCGTCATCAGGCTCTCCGAGGAGCCAGAGCGGAATTTCGTAGGTGCATTCCTGACGGTTCTTCGGATCGAGATTGACCATCACGAAGATGCAATTGTCGCCCTCCGGCGTCGCCTTGGCATAGGCGACGATCTGGTCGTTATAGGCTCCCGTGAAGGTGATATTGCGGAAGTCCCAGAGTGCCGGATTCTCCTGCCGGATCCGGTTCAGCTTGATGATATGCGAGCGGATGTTGCCCGGCGCATGATAATCCCAAGCCTTCAGCTCGTATTTTTCGGAGTTGAGGTATTCCTCCTTGCCCGGATACGGCGCGGCCTCGCACATCTCGAAGCCGTTGTAGATGCCGTAGACCGACGACAGGGTCGCGGCGAGGGTCGCTCGTACGATGAAGCCGGCACGACCGCTGGTTTGTAAATAGACCGGGTTGATGTCCGGCGTGTTGGCGAAGAAGTTCGGACGATAGTACTCGCCCATCTCGCCGGCGAGTTCGGTGGAATAGTCGATGATTTCCTGCTTCGTGTTGCGCCAGGTGAAATAGGTGTAGCTCTGCTGATACCCGGCCTTGGCGAGCTTCTTCATCATCTTTGGCCGTGTGAAGGCTTCGGCGAGGAAGATCACGTCCGGATAGCGGGCATTCACCTCGGCGATCATCCATTCCCAGAACGGAATCGGCTTAGTGTGCGGGTTGTCGACCCGGAATATGCGCGCACCGAGTTCGGCCCAGCCCATGACGATGTCGCGCAACTCGATCCAGAGCGAGGGCAGCGCACCGCCGTAGAAATGCACGTTGGAGATGTCCTCGTATTTCTTCGGCGGATTCTCCGCGAATTTCAGGGTGCCGTCGGGCCGCCACTCGAACCATTCCGGGTGGTTCTTGATCCAGGGATGATCGGGCGAGCATTGGATCGCGAAGTCGAGCGCGACCTCCATGCCGTAGGCGTGGCTCGCCGCGACCAGCCGACGAAAATCGTCGAGGGTGCCGAGTTCGGGATGCACCGCCTCGTGGCCGCCCTCCTCCGAACCCACCGCGTAGACGGAACCGACATCGCCCGGCAACGCCTTCAGGGTGTTGTTCTTGCCCTTGCGATTGGTCCTGCCGATCGGGTGAATCGGCGTGAAGTAGAGCACGTCGAAACCGAGTTCGCGGATCTCGGGCAGGCGCCGGATCACGTCGTCGAACGTGCCGTGGCGGCTGACATCCATCGATTGCGAGCGCGGAAAAATCTCGTACCAAGCCGAAAACCGCGCTGCCAGACGGTCGGCGATCACCGGCACGTTCACGGGATAGCGCGAGAGGTTGACCCGCTCGGCATGCCTACGGATCAGGGAGGCGGTCTCGGGTGCGAGGATGAGGTCGAGCTGAGCGGAAGACCCCGTCTCCTGCGCCCCAAGGGCGGACACGATAGCCTGCAAACGTGCCTGATCCGGGCCCGAGGCGAGATCGGCGGCTCCCTGGACGAGAGTGACGCCCTCGATCGTCTCGAGCCGGACGTCGACCCCCGCGTCGCGCTTCTTCAGCGTGTCGCGGACCCAGGACGAGAAGGCATCGCGCCAAGCCTCGATGGTGAACTCGTAGCGAGCATTGTGTTCGAGCGGGAATGAGCCGGTCCAACGATCGTTGTCGACGAAGACCATGCGATCGGAGCGCCATTCCTCCTCGCCGGCGATACGCGACAGGATGGCGGCATCGATGATCTCGTGGCCGTCACTGAAAATGTCGGCGGCGACGACCACCTGCTCACCAACGACACGCTTGATCGGGGAACGCCCACCGTCGATCTCAGGCGCTACCGCCTCGATGACGACTCGGCCTTTGCCGGAGGGAGTGGTGGGCTTCGGTGCCTTCGCCGCAGACTTACGGGCTGCAGCGAGGATGCGAACCTCGCCGGGGGCCAGATCGAAATTGGTTCCGGGAAGGAAATCGATCGGTTCCGCCTCCGGCGTGAAATCCTCGAAGCGGCCGAGCATGCCGCCCGTCCGCGCGACCAGCGGACCGGCATCCACCGCCACTGCCGTGGGGCCAGGATTGAACAGGACGAGTGTCGCATGCTGCGCCGACGCACCATGCCCGGTGTCGAATTTCAGAAGCGCGACATAGGCCGCATCCGGCGCCGACACCCGCGTCTGCGCACCCTCGACATTGGCAGAAGCGAGACTGGCCTTCAGCGCGTTGATGGCCGCGACATAGCCGGAAATATCGATGCCAGTCTCGGATTCGCGCGAAGCGGTGGTCGTCTCGACCACGTGCAGAGCGCGGCGATAGCCCCATTCGTAGCCGATCGGCAGCAACACACCGGCCGAGAAGAAGGCGGCCAGCGCATAACGGGCCTTGAGGTGGCGTGCAACGCTTTCAGGCCCGCCGGTAAGCCCCGCCGCGAGGCGCGGCATGTCGTGGTTCTCGGGAAAGGCGATGGAGGGAGCGATGACACGCAGGCGATCGTATTGCTCGAGCGCCCACGGCGCTTTCAGGTCCCACCAAGCAAACGAATTGAAGAGGTAGTCGAACCCGGCACCAGCCGTGGCCTGCGCTTCCTCGAACGTGCAGCCCAGCGTCTCGGCCGCGAAGAGACAATCGGGTTCGAGCGCCTTGGCGGCTCCGATCAGGAGCCTCCAGACGTCCGGCGGTACTTTGTAGGCGGCGTCGCAGCGGAACCCGCGGACTCCGAGGTCCTGCATCCGGTTGATATAGCCGGCCCACAGCCGGGTCAGTTCTTCTCTGGCATCGGCCGAGTGGTAGTTCAGCTCGGCGAGATCGCCCCAGACCGTACGGATCGACGGATCGTCCGGGTCGATTGCGGCAGGGCTCTCGATGTTTCCGGCCTCGTCGCGCAGGAACAGGTCAGGCCGGCTCCGTGCGAGCGGCCCGTCCTTGGCCGTGTGGTTGATGACGAGGTCCGTCATAACCCCGATGCCGTGCTCAGCCGCCGCCGCGCAGAAGCGACGGATCTGCTCGTCGTCGGAAGTGCCGTCATGATCGCGGAACCGCTCGTCGAGGCGATCGGGGTCGGAGACGGCGTAGAGGCTGCGCGAGCCGCCGGTCTCGTGGAACGGGTTGAGATAGACCCAGTCGAACCCCATCCCCGCGATGCGCGGAAGCTCCGCCGTCCACGCGGAGACCCGCCCGACGAGAAGCGGGAAGAGGTTGTAGATCCGCGGCCCCTCGGCGCGGGGGGCGAGACCCACAGGCAACGCCACAGTTCCGGCTTCGGTCCGCTTGGCGGAGATCTTGGCTGGGTTCGGTGCGTTCATGCGTACTCCGTTATCGTTCGATAAATCCTCCCCGTCCGGGATCCCGCGTCATCGTTGCGGGTCGCAGAAAGAAGGGTGCTGCCCTCGATGGAAGGTCGCACTGGTTCGACGTCCGCACAGCGGTCGCTCATCCCTAGAGTGAGCAATCGCCGGCGGGGTTCAGTGGACGCGTTTCAGAACGGCGTAAGGCAAACGCGCGAACAGCCTACCGAGATCAATCGACATGCCATCGGGATCGACATCGGCTCCCGTCATCAAATCGACCCACCGGCTCCCCGCCGCGACCGGCAGGACCGTGCCGCCGAAGGCCTCACCCGACCACGACGCGTCACCGACAAGGCCGGAGACGAGCCGAGGCACGGCAACGAGGAGATCACCCTCCCCGCTCGTGGCATCCGAACGTGTGAATGCGATGACATGGGCGCTCAATCGACCCTCGGCCGTCACCGCGAGATGGTCGGCATCGGCATAGAAACTGGGTCTCTCCGCTCTATCGGCAAGGAGCCGCGCGAGCGTTGCCTGCTTGATCCGTCCGTCCGGCCAGTGATCGAGCAAGCCGGCGAGATCGGCGGTCTCGTTCAGTGCGTTCGCGCGTGCCGTGTAATCGACGGGACGCCGGTTGTCGGGATCAACGAAGGAAAAATCCCAAAACTCGGTGCCCTGGTAGATGTCGGGCAGGCCCGGGAGAGTCGCCTTCAGCACGGTACGTCCGAGGCCGGCGATCATTCCGAGATGGGCGAGGCGCCTCGCGATCGGCCGCATCAGCGTCATGAACTTCGAGCCCGGCGCGATCAGGCCTGCGAAAAGCCGCTTGACCGCCGCTTCGTACTGCTCGTCGACATTGACCCAGCTCGACCGGCGCTTCCCTTCGCGGAGGGCTTTCTCGGAATAGGCGTCGAGCCGCTCGCGGAATTCCTCGATCTCGGCCTGATCGTCACCCTCCAACAACTCGAGGGGCCAGGCGCCGAGAATGGCCTGCAGGAACATCCACTGATCGTTGGCATCCGGTGCCGGACCATCTTCCGTGGTGGTGAGATGGGTACGGGCCGACTGGCCGAGGATGGTCCAGGCCTCCGCCCAGACCTCCGGAATCTCCGACAGAGCGAGCAAGCGCGAGCGCGCATCCTCACCGCGCTTGGTGTCGTGGGTCGCCGTTGTGATCATGGCGTTGGGCCAGTCTCTGGCCCGCGCCGCCTGAAGCGCATGAAAATGCTCCAGATCGATGCCGTATTCTCCCGGATCGCCGCCGACCTCGTTCAGGGCGAGCAGTTCCGAGAACCGGTAGAACAGCGTGTCCTCCAGGCTCTTCGCCATGACCGGGCCGGTGAGCTGCTGGAACCGACGGCGGAACCGCAGGATCACAGCGGGATCGGGGCGTCCGGGACCGACGATATCGATCCGCCCGAGCAAAGCTTGCGAAGCGAAATCGTGGACCGACCTGTCCGGCAGGGCGCTCCACCGTTTGGCCTTCGCGACCGCCCCCTGAATGAGGCGGATGTCCTCGTCCTCGACATCGCTCTCGTCGAGATCGCCCGGCAGGTATGAACGGTAGGTCGGAAAGCGCGCGATGATCTCGATCAGCGCCCGGCGGATCGCGTTCACCGAGAAGTCGCGGGTGCGCCGGTCCGCGTCGGCGATCCGCTTCAGGTCGGCGGTGAGCACTTCGAGCTCGCTGGCGAAGCTGATCTCGAGAATTTCAGCCTTGGCTGCGCGCAGCTGGGCCGAATAGGGCTCGTCCATGCCCGTGGCCCAGCGATAGAACCGGGTGATCCGGGTATGCTTCTCCTGGTCCACCAGGATGCCGTCGAGCTGGTTGAGCACGTCGTAGCCGGTAGTGCCGGCGACAGGCCAGGGCCTCAGCTTCTCGCCGGGCTCGAGGATCTTCTCGACGACGACGTAGAAGCCCGGGCCCACCGCGCTCTGCAGGGCACGCGCATAGCCCTGCGGATCGGCCAGACCGTCGATATGGTCGATCCGCAGGCCGTCGATCCGCCCCTCGGAGATCAGGCGGAAAACGGTCTCGTGCGAACGGTGGAAAATATCGGATTTCTCGACCCGCAGGCCGGCGAGGCCATTCACGTCGAAGAAGCGGCGGTAGTTGATGTCGCTGGCCGCCACGCGCCAATGGGCGAGCCGATAGGATTGCTGCTCGAGAAGCCGATGCAAGGGCCCGAAACTGTCGGGCCTTCCCTCGAAACCGTTGAGCAGGGTCAGTGTCCGCTCGATCGCCCTGGCGATGGCGGGCGATGCCGCGACGGCATCGGCCAGCCTGCGCTTGAGGTCGTCCGCCTCGTCCGGGAAGGCGCGGCGGCGCTCCGGATTGGTCTCTTCGTTCATCAAGCGAAGGCGTTCGGAGACGGCGAGCACCTCGGCCGCCGCGTCGTCGCCGATCTCGCCATGCGCGGCGAGAGCCCGGTTGAGGATCGAAGGATATTGGAGCGGACAGATCGGGAACTGGTGCTCGTAGTGCCAGACGCTGAAGGCGCCCGCCTCCGCGTCGTATTTCAAGTCGAGGGTGCCGTGTTCGAGTGCCTCGCCGTAGCGGTCACCGAGGAACGGAATGACGAGGTTATTACGGGCGCCCTGCCGCTTCCAGTCGATGTCGAAGGCGTGCGACAGCGGGGAGAGGTCGCCCCATTCGAGCACGGACAGCCACCACGGATTGTCGGCGCCGCCGACGCCCATATGGTTCGGCACGATATCGAGCAGCAGCTTCAGGTCATGTTGCTTCATGACGTCGGAGAAGCGAACGAAGCCCTCCTCGCCGCCGAGCTCGGGGTTGATCGTCGAATGATCGACGATGTCGTAGCCGTGGGTCGAGCCTGGCCGCGCTTTCTGGATGGGCGAGGCATAGACGTGGCTGATGCCGAGCTTCGCCAGATAAGGCACGATCCGCTCGGCATCGGCGAAGGTGAAGTCCTTGTGGAACTGCAGCCTGTAAGTCGCCCGCGGCGGCGGCGAGGCGAGCCTCGCCGCACCTGAACGGGGACCGCGCTCCTCGGCCGACAATGCGGCGGCGAGCTTGGCCAGCGGCCCGCCCGGTGCGGCGATAGCCTCCAGGCTGCGATCGAGCTTTCGCCGCCAGTTCGGATAGCCCTCCGTCGAGCCCGGCACATTGGCCTGGCTCAGCTCGGAGACGACGTCCTCGTATTGCACTGCCGTCAGCATGGAAGGCGCGCGTGCGAGATAGCGGGCCGCGGCCTCGAACGGCGCTATCTCGGGTATGTCGTAGTTCGGCAGAAGCTGTTCAGAGGCGAGGGCCTCGGTGAGACGCGCGCGCTCGGTGACTCGCTCCCGGCGTTCGGATTCGGCCCGTTCGGCATCGTAGAGGCCGAGCGCCTGGCGGGTGTCCGTATCGACACCGCGCCACCAGCCGACGAAAGTCGGCAAATCGTGCGTTGTGATCGCCGTCAGGGCGTCGCGGGGATAGGCACCGGGACTCTTGAAGCGGCCGCCGTGCTCGCGCTCGAAGGCGAGGATGCGATAGCTCAGGATACCGGCCTGCATCAGCGCATCGGAGAAGCCCTCGGGCGCGGTGCCCAGATCCTCGGCGATGACGAGACACTTGGCGCGGTGGCTCTCCAGCCGGAGCACCGCCAGCATCGGCTCGAAGGGCATGGCGACGTAGGCCCCATCCTTCGCCGACCCCGTGATCGGGATGAGGAACAGGCGCGCGAGCTGGAACGCATGGTCGATGCGGATCGCGCCGGCATGGCGCATGTTTGCCTGGACCAGAGCGCGAAAAGCGGCGAGCCCGTCGCGCTCCATTTCCAGCGGATGGAAGGCGGGAAGGCCCCAATCCTGCCCCTTGGGAGCGAGGAGATCGGGCGGCGCTCCGATGGACACGCCATTGGCGAACCGCTCGGGATGCGACCAGACCTCAGAGCCTCCACGGTCGGCGCCGACCGCGAGATCGCGATAGAGCCCGAGCCTCATGCCGCTTTCAAGGGCGGCTCTCGATGCGTCGGACAATTGGCGATCGGCGAGGTACTGAAGCCAGATATGATAGGTCACAGCCTCGGCATGGGCTTGGGCAAACGCCTCCACGGCCGGCGTACCGGCGCGACGCATCTCCTCCGGCCAGTCGCCGGACCAGTAGGCGCCGAGCGCCTTGTAATAAGCGGACAGCGCCTCGAACGTCCCATGGGCTTCGAGATCCGGCCCACCCGCCTCACGGAACGCCGAGAAGGCGGGATCGTCGCCCGCCCGCGCCGGGGATTCCAGCCAGAACGCCGCGAGGACCGGGGACAGAACCTCCCAGATGCCGGGATGGTCGACGAGGGTCGCGGCCTGCAGGCTCTCTACCTGAGAGGCTTTGTCCGCCAGCAGAGCAGCGGCGCGCGAACCGGCGAAGCCGGGGAGTACGCCGGGTTCGATGAACAGGGTTTCGAGGAACAGGCGAGAGGATGGCGAATAGGGCGAGATCTTGCCGCGATCCGACTCGAACAGCGCATGGACGGGGCTCAGGCCCAGAAATGAGGCGCCGCGGATACCGGCATCCCGCGCGGCGCGGCCCGCATCGGCGTAGCTGCCGATGCCCAGATTGTGTGGCGAGCGCAGGCCGTAGAGCTGCGCGGCGAGGCCCCAATCCCGCGCCCCCTCATCGGCATAAGCGGCCGGGCGCCAGCAGCGCTGCGGCGCGGAGATGACCCAGGATTCGGACTTCCTGTCGCCGAAAGCCACGGTGAGCCGATGGTAGCCCGGCGTCAGGGGCGGCAATTCGATACGGGGTTCACCAGCGCCCGTGATCGACGCCCTCCCCTCCCGCGCGAGGCCGCGCTCGTCGACGAGGCGCCACGATACGGCGCCATGTGCTTCCGCGGCCTGAACCGGGATCGTGGAGGCACGCCGCGCTTCCACCGGAATGAGCGACGGGACGAGCCCGAGCCGGACGAATTCCACCTCCGCGAGGCTCTTCGCGATCTCGTCGTCGGTGGCTGCGGGGAAACCCAGGGCGGCGACCATGCCGCGCCGGGTTTCAAGCCCGGTTTCGACGGGCTGGCCGAACGCGTCGGTGTAGCCGGAGGCGATGCCGAGAAGATCGGCGAGGCGTTCGAGGTCGCGGCTCATCGGGCGGCTCCCGTCAGCACGATGCCCGTCCAAGTGGGAAGCTCGATCTCGCTGCCCGTATGACCGTTCGACCAGATCACCTGACCTCCATGGGAATCGACGGCGAGGGGATCTGCGCCGAAATTGGCGACGAAGCGCAAGGTGCCTCCGGCATAGCGCCACGTCACGTCGAGGGAATCCGGGGACGGCCGGGTCACGTCGGCCCCGAGATAGCGTGTCTTCGTCAGGGGCACGACGGATTGGTGCCGGATCTGGAGCAGGTTGCGGGTGTCGGCCCACACACCGCGGTGGGGTTGCCGCTCCGGCTCCGACCAGTCGAGCTTCGAATCGAGGAAGGTCTGCTCCGCCGTGGGATCGGGGATGACCGATGTGTCGTCGGCGAAGGCAGCGAAACTCTTGAACTCACGCCGGCGCCCCTCGCGCACCGCCTTGTTCAGCTCCTCGTCCGGCGCGAAATCGACGAAGAACAGGAACGGCGCCGTGGCCGACCATTCCTCGCCCATCCACAGCATCGGGATCTGCGGAGCAAGGAGCAGGCCGGCTCGGGCCAGGCTCAGCTTGTACGGGTCGCTGAGCGCGCTCAGCCGCTCGCCCAGCGCCCGGTTGCCGACCTGATCGTGGTTCTGGAGGAAGGTGACGAAGGCCGAGGGCGGCAGATGAGCGGAGGGCTCGCCGCGCGGATGGTTGTCGAGGCTCGGGAACGGCTCGCCCTGATAGGCGAACCCTTCCGCGAGGCAGCGGGCGAGATGATCCACCGGCTTGTCGGCGAAGCTGACATAGTAGCCGGCATCCTCACCCGTCAGCAGCACGTGCCAGCAATGGTGAAGGTCGTCGGCCCACTGCGCCGTGTGCTGGATCGGCTGCGCAGTGTCGTCGCGCTCCAGCCATCGCGTCTGATTGGCCTCGTTCTCGAGGACGAGATGGATGTGTCGTCCCGGCAGGCGCGTGCGGATCGTTTCCGCCAATTCACCGATGAAGTGTTTGTCGGAATCGTCGAGGATGGCGTGCACGGCATCGAAACGGATGCCGTCGAAATGGTACTCTTCCAGCCAGTAGAGGGCGTTCTCGATGAAATAGTCGCGCACGACTCTGCCGCTGGTCTCGCCGTCGAAATTGATCCCGGCGCCCCAGGGCGTCTGATGACGCTCGGTGAAGAAGGTCTTGGCATAGGCGTGGAGGTAATTCCCGGCCGGCCCGAAGTGATTGTAGACCGCGTCGAGGAACACCATCAGCCCGAGAGAATGCGCCTTGTCGATCAGGCGCTTGAGGTCTTCGGGACGGCCGTAGGCCGCGTCCGGCGCATAGGGCAGCACGCCATCATAGCCCCAGTTGCGCGTTCCCTTGAAGTCGGCGAGCGGAAGAAGCTCAATCCCGGTGATACCGAGATGGGTCAGGTCTTCGAGCTTGGCCTCAAGGGCGGCATAGGTCCCCTCCGGCGTAGCGGTGCCCACATGCAGCTCGTAGAGCACCGCCTCTTCCCAGGGGCGCCCCATCCACTCACCATCGTTCCAGTCGAAACCCTTCGGATCGATGACCTCGCTGAGGCCCGAAACGTCGTCCGGCTGGAATCGCGAGGCCGGGTCGGGGACCACGAGGTCGCCGTCGATCTTGAACCCGTAGCGCGCGCCCGGTCGAACATCCGGGACGGTCGTACGACGCCAGCCTTCGCCAGCCTCAGGGATCGTATACTCGGTCCCATCGACGACGAGGGCGACGTCTGTAGCGGTCGGAGCCCATACGGCGAACCGGACGCCGCCCTCGGCGATCGTGGCACCGAAATTCATATCGTGGGTGCGCCGCATCAGACCGCCATCTTGTTCATCGGAAATTGTCGTGGCGGAATCGTCCCGGCCACCGGTGAAAAGACTGCCCGGAAGGCTCTGGTTCCCTCGCCGAACAGCTTCGCTTTCGACCTAATGCGCCGGTCGCGGGGGACAACCGCCAAGCAGGCATGTTTCTTGTGCGCTGCGCCATTGAATTGCGGTGGAGCTCGTTCCGAGAAGTCGATGCATCCAGCGGCAGCCGCCGAACGTTGTGGCAGCGTCGCTTCGTGATCGCGACGATGGCCGTTCCGCACTCGTTTGGTGATGACGGCGAATATCAAGGGAGACAGCGCATGAGCCGCGGTTATCCGTCGATGACGGCATTGCTGGGCCTGCTCGCCGTGGCGGGCTACCAGAACAGGGACAAGATCGCAGAATTCCTGGGGGGCGCCTCGAACAAGAACGCGGCCCCGGGAGCGCCGGGGGCCGTGACCGACAACCAGGGTGGTCTCGGTGGCATCCTCGGTCAGCTGGGAGGCGCGCTCGGTGGCGCCGGAGCCGGCGGCCTCCTCGGCGGCGGGTTGAGCGAACTCGTGGAGCGTTTCACCCAGAACGGCCACGGCGAGACGGCCTCGTCCTGGATCAACCAGGGGCCCAACCAGGAAATCGCGCCGCAGAACCTCGAAAAGGCCATCGGCCCCGACATCCTGGCGACCCTCGCTCAGCAGACGGGACTGTCCCGCGAGGAATTGCTGTCCCGCCTGTCGCGCGAACTACCCCAGGCGATCGACCGCTACACCCCCGATGGCAGGGTGCCGGCCTGACGCTCCTTCTCCTCCCGGGCGGCCGTCCGCCCGGGAGGTTCGCCCGGCGTCAGAGCAGCGTGCCCTTCAGGATCAGCATGGCCACCGAGAAGTAGATGACGAGGCCGGTGACGTCGACGAGGGTCGCCACGAACGGCGCCGAGGCCGTCGCCGGATCGAAGCCGAGACGCTGGAGGACGAAGGGCAGCATCGATCCCGTCAGCGAGCCGAAGGTGACGATGCCGACGAGCGCCGCGCCTACCGTGGCGGCGACCAGCATCCAGTGTTCGCCGTAATCGTAGAGCCCGGCCTTCTGCCAGACGACGATGCGCACGATGCCGATCGTCCCGAGGATCGCGCCGAGGAGCAGCCCCGTCGGCAACTCGCGCAGGGCCACTCGCCACCAATCCCGCAGGCGGACCTCGTTGAGGGCGAGCGCGCGGATCAGGAGCGACGTCGCCTGACTGCCCGAATTGCCGCCCGAGCTCATGATGAGCGGGATGAACAGGGTCAGGACGATCGCCTTCTCCAGTTCTCCCTCGAAGCCCTGCATGGCGGTGGCGGTCATCATCTCGCCGAGGAACAGGGCGCAGAGCCAGCCGGCCCGCTTCCGGATCATGGTCCCGAAGCCGATATCCATGTAGGGCTCTGGCAGCGCCTCCATGCCGCCGAAGCGTTGGACGTCCTGAGTCTGCTTCTCGACCATGGCGTCGATCATGTCGTCGACGGTGACGATGCCGATGACATGGCCGACCGCATCGACCACCGGCAGGGCCAGCAAGTCGTATTTCGAGATGAGCCGCGCCGCCTCCTCGCGGCTGGCGGTGGGCGAGACGGCGAGCGGCCGACGCCCCGGCGCGACGCTGAGGACATTGTCGCCCGGATTGCCGGAGATCAGCCGGCGCAGAGGCACGGATTTCGTCAGTGCCCGCGTGCGCGGATCGAGGACGAAGATCGCGTAGATCGTCTCGCGGGTCTTCTCCACCGTACGGCAATGGTCGAGGGTCTGCTGCACCGTCCAGTTGCCGGGCACCGCGACGAATTCCGTCGTCATCAAAGAGCCGACACTTTCCTCGCCGTAGGCACTGAGACGGTCGATCGTGCCCCGCGTCTCCGCGTCGAGCCGTGCCCTGAGATCGGAGCGCCCAGGCTCCTCGATTTCGCGGAACACGTCCGTCACCCGGTCCGCCGACATGCCCGACAGGTAGGAGGCGACGCGGTCGCGCGGCAGCATCTCGATGATATCGGCGGCATGATCGAGTTCGGGCTGGTCCAGCACCTCGACCGCCCGCTCGTGGGGCAGGCCGAGCAGAATCGCGGCGGCGACCTCGGGAGCCTCCTCGTTCAGGGCCTCGACGATATCGGGCGCGCGTTCGTCCGATAGCCGGGCGGCCAGCACGGAGGGATCGACGTTGTTGGGAAAGGTGGCGATCTGGTTCATGGGCTCACCTCGCTGGAGGGTCGCGATCGGGCCGTGTTCGGCCGGATCGCGGTGAGCCGCGATGAACCCGTCAGGGTCTCAGGCGGTCAGAACGATATCGGCCGTGCACGTAGGATCGTTGGGACTGTCGCTGGGCATGGATTGTGAATTCGGGCTCCAAGATTTCCTCGTCCGATCTGCACATGCACATCGCGAAGGGGAAGTCGTCGGCGGCGCTCGCATGCGCTCCCCGGGATGAGGCGTCAAGCCGGTTTTGGCGCAGCCGCGTAGGGTATCGGCAGATATCTTCTGAACCGATCGGCCATGCATCTGTCCTGTCGCACAGCATCGACCCCGGAACAGCGACGGCAGGGGATCAGACACCAAAAACCGGCATCATATCGCTGAAACTGACGTGATTTTTCCTCAAAACAGCCGATGGCCAGCCGATTTGACCGTTCATATGAAAAATATAAGTCTCGTGTCCACTTGTATTGCGCCCAACACATCGCCTATGTTCGGGGTGTCGAACACGAAGGAGTTTTGCCATGAAGTGGTCTGCCCCCGTCGTTCAGGAAGTTTGCGTCGGCATGGAAGTCACCAGCTACGAGTCGGCGGAAATCGATCCCTTCAACTAAGGGATCGGAGCCCTTTCGGGCCCGTGTCACCAAGCCAAATCAACCTCAAACCGGAGAAACGTCATGACCTGGTCTGCCCCCATCGTTCAGGAAGTCTGCGTCGGCATGGAAGTCACCAGCTACGAGTCGGCCGAGATCGACACCTTCAACTAAACCGATCGCTCCCAGGAGCGATCAGGAATGGGCGGCATCCCATGTGGGATGCCGCTTTTTTCTTGTCGGTCCGGCAGAAGACATATGCGCAAACGTCCAGGAGCCGG
>NZ_BPQT01000016.1 GCF_022179405.1 Methylobacterium marchantiae | reverse complement strand
CATCTCGACCCGCTCGGTGGACGACCTCGTGCGGGCAATGGGCAGCACGGGCGTCTCGAAGAGCCAGGTCTCGCGCCTGTGCCAGGAGATCGACGAACGGGTCGGTGCGTTCCTCGACCGCCCCATCGAGGGTGAGTGGCCGTATCTCTGGATCGATGCGACCTCCGTGAAGGTGCGCCAGGACGGTCGTATCGTCTCGGTGGCCGTCATCGTGGCGGTCGGCGTGAACACCGACGGCCGGCGCGAGGTTCTCGGCATGGATGTGTCGGCTCGTCGGAGGCCGAGACGTTCTGGACGGACTTCCTGCGCAAGCTCGCCCGGCGCGGCCTGCGCGGGGTCAAGCTCGTCATCTCGGACGCTCACGAGGGCATCAAGGCCTCGGTGGCCAAGGTGATGAACGCCACCTGGCAGCGTTGTCGGGTGCACTTCATGAGGAATGTGCTCGCCCATGCCGGCCGCAGCGGGCGGCGCGTCGTCTCGGCCTTCATCGCCACCGCTTTCGCCCAGGATGATGCCGAGGCGGCCCGTCAGCAATGGCGGCGGGTGGCCGACCAACTCCGCCCCAAGGTGCCCAAGCTCGCCGCCCTGATGGACACGGCCGAGCCCGACGTGCTGGCCTACATGGGCTTCCCGGCCGCCCACCGGGTCAAGCTGCACTCGACCAGTCCGTTGGAGCGCCTGAACGGCGAGATCAAGCGCCGGACCGAGGTGGTCGGCATCTTCCCCAACGAGGCCGCCATCACACGTCTCGTCGGCGCGATCCTGCTCGAACAGAATGACGAATGGGCCGTCCAGCGGTCGCGCTACATGACCCTGGAAAGCATCGCCCCGATCGGCGATGATCCCCTCGTCAGCCTGCCGACCCTGGCAGCCTGATCGTCCCGGCCCAAGCCGGTGATCGTGGTGGTCCTCACCGAGCTACACCACGCCCAGGCACACGACCGACGGAACGCGCGAGTCTCGCTCAACGAGGCTTGGTATCAGTTGTCTGCGGCGCGACGCGTATGCGCTTCGATCTTATGCCGAGAGGCCGGTGGTCGAATCGAACAGGAAATCGTCGGCGGCTGGGATCGTCACGGAGAGGCCCGAACCGTAGGCGGCTTTCGACAGGCGCCAAGGGCGTTCTACCTGGGCGCGGATGGCTTCCGAAGGGCGCAGCCGGCGAAAGGCCCCTTCCTCCGGAACCTCCTCGATGATGAGAAAGCCGTAGACCTGGAGGCGGGCGGCGATGAGCTTGGTCTCACGATCACCGGCCGCGACAGGCAGGGTACCGCTGGCATAGACCGCATCCATGAGCGCCCGCTGATCGACTCGACGTGCAGCGAGGGAAGGCGAGACGATGGGAGCTTGAGCCTGGGGCTGGGACCGGCCCGGACGCCGGAAGGGAACCACGTTGTCCGTCGCCGTCTGAACGCTACGCATACACCGCTACCCTTACAAACCACTCGCGGAAACCAGCAAACATGGCTGCTCGCCCGACAATGGCTAGGTTTCGACGAGTCGGATTAATGGGCGGTTTACGTTAAGCCTTCGACGTGTCTCAAAACCGTCCCCAGGCCGGGGTCCTTCCCGCGCGGAGAGCACAGGGCGGATGGCGACGCAGGATCCGACGGAAGCCCGGGCACGACGCAAAGGAACGGAGATATCTCTGAAGCGAGCCTGCCGTCGGCTCAGCCACAGCGTGATCGCTTCGGCTATACAAACGGCCGTGCAATAGAGGAATGATGTCTACGCCGTGAATCGAATCGTTCGGAGTGTATAAAATTCCGTCAACCTCGAACTGTATATCGAAGATCTTCTCAGAAGTTTGAATATTTCGGCGACATCGCCGTTCTATTTCGGACGCACAGGGAGATTCGAAGTCCGAGTACGATCCGTGGGGCATGGCAGAAATCATGGTTCCATCGTCTCGGTCTCTTCCCCCCCGCCATGAATCCTGGCGGAACTCCGTCTGGCCAGCATGCGTCATCGTCGGTCATCTGCAGGAGATTCCGGCTTGGTCTTTGCCGTCCCGACATCCGTTTTCGATCCCACCCGTTGCCATCTCGGCGAGGGACCGAGCTACGATCCGTTGGACGATATGGCTTGGTGGGTGGATATTCTGGAGCGGCGCCTCTTCTCGCGCCCTCTGTCGCAGGTCGGCGGGTCAGCACGGAGCCATGTCCTGCCGTTCATGGCGAGCCATGTCGCAGCGATCGATCCGGGCCGGCACCTGCTCTCGGCAGAGGACGGGCTCTACGTCAGGAATCTCGGTGATGGGAGCCTCCGCCTTCATTGCCCACTCGAGGCAAACGACGCGGGAACCCGCTCGAATGATGGGCGCGTCCATCCCTCGGGCACCCTCTGGGTCGGGACGATGGCATACGACGCGGAGGAGGGAAGGGGAGCGATCTACCATGTCTGCGGCGCTACGGTGACCCGTCTCTACGGTGGGATCACCATCCCCAACGGCATCTGCTTCTCGCCTGACGGCACCATTGGCTATTTCGTCGATACCGCGGAGGGCGTGCTGCGGCGCGTCTCCGTCGATGCCGCCACGGGTCTGCCGGCTGGAGAACCACGGACGCTTTACGATCATCGTGGAGGGGAGGGTGGCATCGATGGGGCCGTCGTGGATATCGACGGTCTGATCTGGACGGCACGCTTCGGCGCAGCCTGTCTCGACGCCTATAGTCCAGCGGGCGAGCGCGTCCGAACCGTACCTGTCCCAGCGCGCCAGCCGACCTGTCCCACCTTCGCGGGACGCGATCTCGACCGCCTGCTGGTGACGACGGCCTTCGAGGGCATGGATGCCGAGCAGCGCGAGGCCGACCCGGAGCACGGACGCACGCTCCTCGTCGATGTCGGAGCCCGGGGCGTACTGGAACCGGCTTTCCGCCTGACGGACTGAGCCGACGACGATCCACATTCCAAGGCCGCGCCGAGGCAGGCCTGAAGACGCGAACTCCATGCCCGGATCCGGTGACCGTCCCTGCCAGCCGAGCATTGGCACGAGCTGGATGCGGGACTTTGGGAGCCGCGCAAGCCGAAACAGCGCTATCTTCACGCCAGCCATCATGAATTGGGCCGCCCTCCACTGAGCGATCCGCCTGTTCGGCGAGAAGCCGGGCTGGTGCCAGGAGCGCAACCGGATTGTGTCTTGCGTAAGCGGCGAGGCCGTCCACCGCGACGGCTTTTATACGCAACTTATCGGGAGTGAAGATGTCGACGCCAGCTCTGTTCATCGCGCCGATGGTCGGATTTCCCGCCGACGAGGCTCATATTCTTCCACACGATCGACGTCGTCATCGAACGGTCGGTCACCAAGCGCTCGTCTACCGCTGCAAGGACGATGACGGATTACCCGACCGCGAGGGCAATTTCCTAATTTGTGCCTTCTGACTGGTTGATGCGTTTCTCTGGCTAGGGCGAACGGAGGCGCCCCGCGCCCCAGTCATCGCTGACACCCATTATACCAAGTCTCAGTGAGCCCGGCGGACGACCGAAGACGCGCAGGTAAGTCTCAATGAGTCACACTCATCGAGACTTGATATTAGCGTGCCCTACCGCAGCGATTGCCGTCCGCTCAACGGAATCGAGGGAGCGGCCGAATTGGTGCTCTCCTTGTAGATCGGTACGATCAGCCTCAGCCAGCCACGCGTCTCACGACCTCCGTAGTTGCGCTCGACCACATCCTGCGTGACGTAGGCCTGGATGTTCACCGGCCCGAAATTGTAGCCGACGAGACCGCCGACAGCGATCTGGCCCTGACGGCGATATCCGGGAAAGCGGGTGGGCAAGTCCGAGGAGGCGAAGGCCACGGGGCCGGCCTCCCATTTGCCGAACTTCTTGGTCGCGGTGAGATCGAGGTTGAGATAATCTGGATAGACAATGCCTTGGGCGGTCACCGGATCTACGAAGATTCCGTAGAGCAGGTTGGCGGTCAGGTTGAAGCCGTCGCCGGTGTAGCTCGCAGCGAAACGGTGGCTCAGCGAGGCATTCTGCGTGAGGAAACCGGTCTCGATCGGCAGGTAACCACCGAAGAGGTAGCTCACGCCGAAATCGTTGCCGAGTTTCCATGCGAACTGAGCGGCGAGCAGGGGCTGGCCGATGCCGCTCTGGTAGGGCGTGCCGCGTGGACTCGATGCGACGACCGGCTGAATCGCGGCCAAGTTGAGCCGAGCGCCGACTATCTCCCACGGTGTCGCCCACAAGAAGGTGGGCAGGTTGATGTTCGACTCGGAATCGAGGGGCCGGGTATCACGGACGCCGAAACTCGACGTGTTGACGAAGTAGAGTCCGACGGGAAGCTGCGCACCCACAGGAAGGCCGACCGTTTGACCCGGCTGCGCGGCAGATCCGGCATTGGCCGGCTTCAGAGGTATCGTCGTCAGGCTGAGGCCGACGCAGAGAGTGAGGCCGAACGTGCATGTCGCGTGGCGGAAACCGTAAATCATCCAGTGCCTCTTTGAAGGGCCGCGACAGGGAAAATGCCACGATTGAGCAAGCTCTCCTTCATCGACGTACCAGCTCTGGATCTCATTCCCTCGTATCAGCATCGTAACGATGGCTGTCACCGAAAGGCGACAGCCATATACCACGCGCATTAACCATGAGCTCGATCAGAAATAAATCGGACTTTGCTTATTTTAAAACAATCTTCCCGTTATTTGTGTTCTCGGCGCGAAGCGATTTTCCAACAATCCATCGAAATGATCGCATCCAGACTTACGGTATTCGTGTGCACCGATAGCGACGAGGCCTCACCATACGGATCAGGGCGTCGGTCTGGTGCCGGCGGGAGCCGGCAAGGCGGCCCGCTTCTCCGGATTTTTGAGTTGGCTGTATACGACGCTGGAAAAACTGCCGATGATCGCGTGCCAACCAGATTTGTCGTAGGCCGGATCGTTGCGGGCGGCTTGGCAGAACGCCGTCGTCAGCCCATTGACGATGTCGTCGTCCTTGGCTCCAGCCGCGCCTGCCTTCACCTTCGGAAGCAGGTCACCAACGACCGGGATGAAATTCTCCTGCGTCAGCCCCTTCAGGCTTTCTGCGCTGCCTGCATCGGCAATCGCCTTAGCGACTTCAGATTGCGCGATGTCCGCACAGGGCGCGGTTCCGGCGAGCATGGTCTGCGTTGCGGCGCGCGCGGTTCCGACGATGCCACGCTCTCGGATGACGGGCGCGTTGTTGCCCCAGGCGTTGCGCACATAGTCGGTGACGTCGGCCACCTCCTGGTCGGTCATGCCGGCGCCGACCGCAGGCATCGGCGCGTAGCCGTTCTGTGCGGACAGACCGCCGAGGATCACGCGGATCACCGTCTCCGGTCCTTCCGCCTGAACGGAAGTGTTGCCGGCCAGTGCCGGAATCGCGCCTTCCACCCCCTTGCCGTCGGGCTTGTGGCAGGATGAGCAGTAGCTGAGATAGGTCGCCGCGCCCGGCGCATCGGCCTGATTGAAGGCTTGGATGTCCTTGATCTTGTAGCTCTCCTTGGCCTTCTGCGTGCGCAGGTAGGCGACCATCGCCTTGAGATCGGCGTCGGTCATTTTGGAGAGCGATTCCTCGATCGTCTGTCGCATGGGGCCGGCGGCCACGCCGGGCCTGTTACCAGGGGCCGCGCCGGTCTTGAGATAGGTCACCACCTGATCGTCGGTCCAGGCTCCGATCCCGGTATGGTCGTCGGGGGTGATGTTGGGGGCGTACCAACCGTCGATCACACCACCGCCGAGCTTGCCGGCAAGGCCGCTGTTGCCGACGATCTTGTTGGCGTTGTGACACATGCCGCAATGGCCGAGCCCCTCCACCAGATAGCCGCCGCGGTTGACCTCGGCGCTGGCATTCGGGTCCGGCTTGAACTCACCCGCGGTGAAGAACGCGGTGCGCCACGTGATCAGGGCCGTGCGGATGTTGAAGGGAAAAGGGATCTCGGAGGGCTTGCGCGGTTCCTTGATCGGCTCCAGCGAGCGCAGGTAGGCGAAGATCGCATCCGAATCCTCACGCGTCACCTTGGTGTACCAAGCGAAGGGAAAGGCGGGGTAGAGATAGCTGCCCTCGTTGTCGATGCCTTCGTGCAGGGCGCGGTAGAAGTCGTCGGCGGTCCACTTGCCCAAGCCGGTCTCGTCGTCCGGCGTAAGGTTCGGGGTGCGAATCTTCCCGATCGGCGTGTTGAGCACGTAGTTGCCAGCGAACGGTTTCCCGCCAGGCGCCGAGTGGCACGCGACGCAATCTCCCGCGGTCGCCAAGTACTCGCCCCGCTTGATCTGCTCCGCATCCTGAGCCGACGCATAGTTTGCGGCCAGGATCAGACCGACCGAACCGAGGAGCAGGGCGGGAATGCGATGCATGATGCCGGTTCTCCGCACACGGGATCAGAGTGTAGAATTATATTGGCTATAAGAATGCCCGGGGAACGCGACGCTTTCGCTGCTTGTTCCGGGAATGGACACGTCCGGGTTGCGACGAATTGGCTCTCGGAGGCGAATGAACAGGTCGCCGAGATGAGCCAGCAGCGAGACGGCGAGGCAGCATGCGGTCGCGATCCACGGGGCACCCGTCAGGGCTGTACGGACGGCGAGCATGAGCGCAGCCCCGGACACGAGGGTGCACAGCAGGGGCCTGAGCGCCGCTCCGCGCCCGGTGTGGACATGCCAAGCCACAAGGCCGAGGGTCTCCAGGGCAACCAGCGCGAGGATCAGATCGATGATGCGACCGCTGGCGAACAGGTCGGCCATCATGCCCGGCCCCCGAGGATGGGAGAGGCTTGCCTGCGGCCGAACGGTCCGTTCAGCTTCACGATCGCTCGGTTGAGAAGAGTGGCGATGCTGACCCAGGTCAGGTAGGGGGCGAGGAGGAGCGCCGCCGCTCCCGAGACCCGGGCGGTCACCACGATCAGCGCCACGATCGAGAGCCAGAGCGCGATCACCTCGACATAGGCCCAGTCAGGCCGGCGCAGTCGGAAAAAGATGCCGCTCCAGGCGATGTTGAGGATGAGGTTGACGGCGTAGGCGCTCAGCAGGGCGCTACGCGCGGACGGGCTCGTATCCGCGTGCCAGGCCATGACACCGGAGATGGCGGTGAGGGTGAAGATCGTGGTCCAGACTGGACCGAAGGCCCAGTCCGGCGGCTTCCACGAGGGTCGCCGCAGGGAGTGATACCAAGGGCCGGTGGTGGTCAGGAGACCGCCGGCAAGGGCCGTGACGAGGGCCGCGCCGACCGCCACCAGGATCGGCCCCGATTCCATCGCGTCCGTCACGGCGAGACCCAGCGGAACAGATGGGCAAGATCCTTGAAGAAGATCCGGGCATGCGCAGCTGGTTTCGCCCGGACCAATTCCTTGTTCATGTACGAATCCCAGGTGAGCTGCTGGACGTCCTTGTCTCTACAGATCGAGACGAAGCGCTCGCGCAGGGCATCGTTGCGGTACCA
Organism: Methylobacterium marchantiae; assembly: GCF_022179405.1. Classification (GTDB taxonomy): domain Bacteria; phylum Pseudomonadota; class Alphaproteobacteria; order Rhizobiales; family Beijerinckiaceae; genus Methylobacterium; species Methylobacterium marchantiae. The sequence goes on along the minus strand of NZ_BPQT01000016.1, from coordinate 132,064 downwards.
GACCCACTGCATCATCCTGAGGATCAGGAAGACACGGCCGTGCAGACGCATGAAGCGCCGCCTCGCCTGGGCGAGAGCCGTCGCTTTACCGGTGGCCAGGAATGTGTCGGCTGCCTTCGCCGCGAGCCTGCCGCCGAGCATGGCGTAGTAGATGCCCTCTCCGGAGGCCGGGGCGACGATGCCGGCGGCATCTCCGGTGAGCAGCACGTCCCGGCCATTGTCCCACTTCTTCAGGGGTTTGAGCGGCAGCGGGGCGCCTTCGCGACGCACGGTCTCGCCTGCATCGAGGCCGGTGGAGGCACGCAGGGCGCGGATGGCACTGCGCAGGGAAAAGCCCTTGTGGGCGCTGCCGGTGCCGATGCTGATCGTGTCGCCGTGGGGAAAGACCCAGGCGTAGAAGTCGGGCGAGAGCTTGCCCTGGTAGTAGACGTCGCAGCGCGTGCCCTCGACGTCGCCGCTCCCATCTGCCGGCCGCCGAACGATCTCGTGATAGGCAAACACCTGCTTCATGGCGGCATGGCCGGGAATTTCCGCTCGGCCGACGACAGAACTCGCCCCATCCGCGCCGATCACCAGGCGAGTGCGGACCCGGTGCTCGGTCGCGCCAGAACGGTAATGCACGGTAGCTTGGCCGTCGCCATCGCGGACTATGTGGGTGAAGCTGCCGGCTCTGTGGTCGGCTCCGGCCAGAGCGGCGCGGTTACGCAGCCAAGGGTCGAAATGCTCGCGGTCGACCATGCCGACGAAACCGTCGCCGATGGGCATGTCCACGCGCTTATCGGCCGGCGAGACCATGCGTGCCGAGCGCACACGGGCGACGAGGAGTTCGTCGGGGATCGCGAAATCGCGGATCAGTCGTGGCGGAATCGCGCCGCCGCAGGGCTTGATCCGGCCCGGCTTGTCGAGGAGCAGCACGCGGCGCCCCATCCGCGCGAGATCGGTGGCTGCGGTGGCGCCCGCCGGGCCGCCCCCCACCACCACGACGTCGAAGATCTCCGGCTCCGGCATGGGTCTCACCTCAGCGATACGTGGGGTTGAAGCGCGGGTTGTTGCGGACGGGCGCCGCGACGCAAAAGCGTGGCGCTTGCGTGCTCGATCCTGAGAGCGAGGATGGCGCCCACCAGGAACAGCGCGGCCTCGGCCAAAAATACAGAGGCATAGGCGTGGACAGGTTCGTGGCTGACGAGGCGGGCGAGATCCACCGCCATGGTACCGAGGAACCCGCCGGCCCCGAAGGCGACGCCCTGCGCCGCCCCCCACACTCCCATCCGTGTCCCGCGCTCGGCTTCGCCACCAGCGCCGGCGAGTCCCATCATCGAGCCGATGGCGGCCACTGCGAACATGCCGTTGAACAGGCCGAGGGCGAAGACCGCGATGCGCAGAGGAAAGTCAGGACCGATGAGGCCTCCGCCAGCGATCGACGCCAGCGCCAGAGCCGAGCCGGCACAGCCGATGGCGGTCCACAGCTTGAGCGAGCCGAGATATGGGCCGCCTATCCCCATGGTGAGGCCGGCCACCGTAATCATGCCGGCGAGCACGCCGCCATGCTGGAGGCCCGAGAGCTTGGTGGTGACGCCCGGCGTCATCGCGAAGACGAGGCCGGCGAAGGGCTCGAGGATGAGTTCCTGCGCGCTGTAGGCCAGCATCGCCACGAAGATGAAGATGGTGAAACGGCGTGAGGCCGGCTCGTCCCAGACCCGGGCCAGCACTTCACGGAACGGCCGCTTCTCGGAAGTCTCCGAGGGGCCGGATGGAGATCGCGTCGGCTCGACGCCGCGAACCGCGAGCGCGGCCAGCGTGAAAGCCAGGAGCGAGACCGTCCCGGACACGGCCACCAGTCGGGCGCCGGAGAAAGGATCGAGGAAGTGTCCGGCGATCGGCGCGGTGATCGCAAAGCCCGCTATCATCATCACCCAGACGATGGTGGCCGCAGCGCCCCGGCGGCGCGCTTCGACACCGCCAGCCAGCAGCACGAGAAGGGAGGTGCCCGCGGCACCAGCCCCTATGCCGACGGTGAGGAAGGACAGGATCGCGAGAGCGATGCCGGCGGAGAGATGGGTCTCCATGAGCGCGGTGGCGGCCGCTGCGCCGAAACCGCCGAGGCAGAGCGCCGCCATGCCGCCGATGATCCAGGGCGTGCGCCGTCCGCCGATGTCAGAACCGTAGCCCCAGCGCGGTCGAAGGACCTGGACGGCGTAGTGGAGCGTGACGAGAGCGCCAGGAATCATCGCCGGCAACGCCAGTTCCACGACCATCACCCGGTTCAGCGTCGAGGTCATGAGGACGACGACCGAGCCGAGAGCGGTCTGGACGAGACCGAGACGGACGATGGCGAGCCAGCTTAAGGTCGATGCCATCATGCGGCTCCCTGAACGAGAGCGCGCAGGGCGAATGCCGCGACCAGCATGCCGAGCACATAGAGCGTGGTGCCGGTGCCATTGTACCAGGCGGCCCGTTCGCGAGGGCTCTTCAGCAGGCGGGACATCAGGAGAAGCTGTGCGACGAGCAGGGCCGCGATGCCGGCTGCGTGTCCGACGCAGTCCCAGAAGGACAAGAAAAGTATGACTATCAACTGGGGCAGGGTCATCACGAGGCAGGCGAGGCGTGCGGCCCTGTCGGTCCCGAGTTGGACCGGCAGGGAGCGCAAGCCCATGCGCTCATCTCCCTCCACCGACTTGAAGTCGTTGAGGGTCATGATGCCATGAGCACCGATGGAATAGAGAAAGGCGACGATGAGGATCCGGTGGTCGGGCAGCGCACCGGCCATTACAGCGGCGCCGGTGAACCAGGGCAGGCCTTCGTAGCAGAGTCCCACCGCCGCGTTGCCCCACCATCCATTCCGCTTCAATCTCAGCGGCGGCGCGCTGTAGATCCAGGCGAGGATCAGTCCGAACAGCGCAGCTCCGAGAATCCACGGCCCGAGCGCGGCGGCAACGGCGAGAGAAAGAACAGTCCAGGCGAGAGCGACGTAGAACCCCCAACGGCCGGGCATCCGTCCGGACGGGATCGGCCGATGCGGCTCGTTGATCGCGTCGACGTGCCGGTCGTACCAGTCGTTGACCGCTTGCGAGGTGGCGCAAACCAGGGGGCCGGCGAGTACGATGCCGGCAACGATGAGCGGCCAGCGCCCTTCGGCAGCCATACCGGAGGAGACCACGCCGCAGGCAAAGGCCCACATCGGCGCAAACCAAGTGATCGGCTTGAGAAGCTCGACCAGGGTGCTGGGGCTGGGGATGCCGACGGAAGCGGCGGGGGGGGTGGACGCCGACGTTGCCATGGCACCGAAGCTAGAGGGCGGCCCCATCGCGTGTCAATCTTGCTTGACACAATAAACGTCACAAAATTTTGACGACCTTAGTCGCAGGCTAGGCCGACAAATCAATCCTCGTCGGAGGCTTCAGCCCCGTCAAGATCGCCGATGCCGTAGCGGCGAAGCTTGGCATATAGGCCCTGCCGACTGAGGCCGAGCATCTCTGCGGCGGACGCGCGATTGTCCCGGGTTATCCGCAGCGCAGCCTCGATACAGAGGCGTTCGATCAGATCCGTCGATTCCCGCACCAGATTCTTCATTGAGACGCGGCCGACGAGCTCGGTCATCTGTTCGACGGAACGCGGCAATTCCCGCCCGCCCGGTGCAGCCGCGGCTCGGCGCGGGGTCGAGCGGATGGTGAAGCCGAGGCAGGGTTGCCCGTTGCCGGACACCGCGACCGCGGCGACCTCGACATCCTCTACCGAACCGTACTCGCCGCGAAGGCTCGTCGCAAAATGGCGCACGGAACCGTGCTGACCGAGGGTGGAGAAAAGTGCGGCTGCCTCAGTCTCCTCGCGGCCGAGCCAACGGTCGAGGGGCTCGCCACGCACCTGCTCTTCGGTAGCGAGTTGCACCAAGTCCAGAAAAGCGGCGTTGGCGGCGAGGATGCGACGGGACGGATCCGTGACGACGAAGCCTTCCGGAAGACTCTGGATCACGTCGAGGGCAGAGGTACCGGTACGATTCGGTCCTGCAGGATCCACAGGTCCGGAAGAGAGGCGTAAGAGAGCACTGGTGGCATTCTCCTGCCTGAACAGTGAGGCGGCGACACGTGTCTCGCCGCGACCGTTGCCGAGACGCGCGACGAGGTCGCCGGCTTGTCCGGTGATCCGCAAGCCAGCGAAAAGTGATTCGAGTTCGCGCGTGCTGCCGGCTTCGAACAGGTCGACAACATCCTGGCCGATGATGCGCTTCTCCGCCCGGCCAAGGAGACGCGCAGCGGCTGGGTTCACCTCGGTGACTCGACGTGTCGCAGCATCCACCACGAGCACAGGCTCGCCCGCGAGTTGGAACAACAGCCGGTAGCGGGTCTCGGCGCCACGCAGACGTAGATAGTCACGCTCCAGCGCCTGCTGAGTCTCCGCGAGCTTGCGCTGAAGCGCCGCCATCGCACGCAGATTGCGGCCGATGACGATGACTGGGCCGCCGGTCTCGAGCCGCAGGGCGGAATATCGCACGGGTAGGTCGATGCCGGTTGCGGAGGGATGGTTCACCTGCCGCCAGCGCGTTACCGCACCGGGTGCCGCATCACGCAGGAGTGCGGCTATCTTGGGTCTGCTCTCGACGGTGACGGTATCCACCCAGAGTTGGCCCAGCCAGGTCTCACAGCCTTCATCGGCAAAATCGGCATTGCCGAAGGCCGCGTCGCGGATGACTCCCTCAGCGTCGACCACCAGCGCGAGGTCCGTAGCGGCCGCGACGAGAAGACCGGCCGACTCTGCATCGAGTGGACCGAGAGCTTTGCGGAGCGCTGCGAAGGTTTCCGCCGCTGCGGGAAGTGCCAGACTGGTCAAGGATCACCACGATGTGACGACGTCAAGCCGGTCTTTCAGCAGGGTCTGGCCCGCGGATCAAGCAAGCTCTCGGCGATGGTTAAGGCAAGGCGTGCATCGCTCGCCGTCGCATCCGCGCCGACGAGTGCCGAATGATCGGGATTTTCCAGGAAGATCGGCCCGCCGACCATGACACGGACTGACGGATTGCGCGAGGCGCGCCGGAGCTCAGTCACTGTCCGAGTGAGAGCCGGCAAGAGAGTTTCGCATCCGAGAGACACTCCGATCACGTCGAACCAACCCGTGCTTGCGGTGCGGATCACATCGGAATGCGGCTCATGCGCTGCGCTCGTCACGTCCCATCCCGCATCGCGGAAGAAACGCTCGACGAGAGACAGGCCAAAGCTGTGTGTCTCGCCCGGGCAGGACATCAGGAAAATGCTGCGTCCATGCGGATCAGGCGCGGGCTCTGAGCGAAACCGGGCAGTGAGGTCGTGCATGATGCGCTGGAGACGGCCCATGGCGATGGTGAGTTCCGCGAAATCGCAGAGATCCTCTTCCCAAAGATGGCCGAGATGGCGGGCCGTCGGAGCGAGCAGGTCAAGGAGCAGGCTGTCGAGAGCGAGCCCGTCATCCACGAGGATCGCGATCCGGCTCTCGACATCCTCGCAATCCGGCGAAAGCACCAGGGTCGCGAATTCTGCAATCTGATCGGCATTTGGCAAGATACCGGGGCGCTCAGCACGACTATCCGCGCGATGGGCGAGCATCAGCCGTGGGATGATCTCGGCCTCGATCACACCGGCGAGATCGAGGTCCCAAGCGGCAACCCGAGGCTGGCGCGGGATCTCATGGTATATTGCACGTTCGCGCGCAACACGCCCGTCCCTCGACACCGGCTCCAGGATCGAAACCGTACGAAACTGCCAGACATCATCCATTGGGTCCTCCAATGATTTATGGCGGCTTCTTGATCCAGCTCGATCTTGACTGTCGAACCTGACGTCTTCGACTTCAAAAGCGTCGGACGCTGCTTGTGGTATACCAAGCGGGCCTTGATGATAACGATACGCTTCGTATGCGATTTGGCAATCCTCTGCCTCACATTATTATGCATCAAGACCGTAAATTTAAAATGACGTAAAGCTAGCTTGACACTCCTTGGGCTGGTTCCTAACCTTCATGAAACCCGCCGCCGACCGTGCGGGGCCAAGCCGGGATAGGGTGGAGCCGATGCCAGGAAGAGGGGGCCAGCCAAGACGACCTCTCTACTCGCCGGCCGAGAGGGCCAGGCGCGACGCCTCACGTTGGACCTTGGTCCAGGGCATCCTCGCTCCCTTACAGTTCATGGTTTTTCTGATCAGCCTCGGCCTCGTCCTGCGTACACTCGCGACGGGGGAGGGGGCACTCGCCGCCAACATCTCTATCGTTGCCAAGACCCTTGTCCTCTATGCGATTATGGTCACCGGCTCGATCTGGGAGAAGGACGTTTTCGGGCGCTACCTGTTCGCCCCGGCCTTTTACTGGGAAGACATGGTCAGCATGCTCGTTCTGGCCTTACACAGCGCCTATCTACTGGCGCTTGCCATCGGCATACTCGACACGACTGGCCTGATGCTACTGGCGCTGGCAGCCTACGCTTCCTACGCTGTCAACGCCGCGCAGTTTTTGTTGAAGCTGCGCGCCGCGCGACTCCAGGCTCAACCTCACCATGTCCTCTCACCGGAGGGCGCGCGATGAATGCCCACGCCCCGCTCGGCCCCTTCGATGCGAATTGCGGAGTCGAAATCCGCCAGGAGCGCGGTCAACGGGCGGTCTTCTGCGGACTGACCGGCATCGTCTGGCTTCATCGCAAGATCCAGGACGCCTTCTTCCTCGTGGTCGGCTCGCGCACCTGCGCGCATCTCATCCAGTCAGCGGCTGGGGTCATGATCTTCGCCGAGCCGCGCTTTGCCACCGCGATCATCGATGAGCGCGATCTCGCCGGCATCGCCGACATGAACGACGAACTCGACCGCGTTGTCGGACGCCTGATCGAGCGACGACCGGAAATCAGGCTCCTGTTCCTGGTCGGCTCGTGCCCTTCGGAGGTCATCAAACTCGACCTGTCCCGCGCGGCGCAGCGCCTGTCGCGGGAGCTGTCACCGGACGTCCGCGTACTGAGCTATTCTGGTAGCGGCATCGAGACCACCTTCACCCAGGGTGAAGATGCCTGCCTTGCTTCCCTCGTGCCGACCATGCCGAAAGCTGCGGCAGATGCAGAGCCCGAACTGCTCGTGGTCGGCGCCCTCGCCGACGTGGTCGAGGACCAGTTCGCTCGAATCTTTGCCGAAATGGGGATCGACCGAGTGCGGTTCCTCCCGGCTCGGAAGGCGGGCGAGATGCCCTCCGTGGGCTCGAACACCCGGATGCTCCTGGCGCAGCCGTTCCTCGCAGATACCGCACGAGCCCTGGAGGAGCGGGGTGCCCGGCGCATCGCCGCGCCGTTCCCGCTGGGAGCGGAAGGCACCACCGCATGGCTGAAGGCCGCGGCGGACGCGTTCGGCGTCGAGGCCCCGCGCTTCGAGGCCGCCACCGCGCCCGGATTGCGGCGCGCCGAACAGGCCTTATCGCCCTATCGCGCGATGCTGGGCGGCCGCCGGGTGTTCTTCTTCCCCGATTCGCAGCTTGAGATTCCGTTGGCACGTTTCCTGTCGCGCGAGATGGGAATGGACCTAGTGGAGGTCGGCACGCCCTACCTGCATCGCAGCCACCTTGCCGACGAACTCGCATGGCTCCCCCCGGGGACCCGCATCGTCGAGGGCCAGAGCCTCGACGAGCAGATGGACCGGTGCCGAGCGGCGAGCCCAGACCTCACGGTCTGCGGCCTCGGTCTCGCCAATCCTCTGGAGGCGGAGGGGCTGGCGACCAAGTGGTCGATCGAGCTGCTGTTCACCCCGATCCAGGGCTACGACCAAGCCGGCGACCTCGCCGAACTGTTCGCCAGGCCTCTCGTTCGTCGCACACGGCTGGAGGTCTGAAGGCCGATGCAGCTCACCATCTGGACCTACGAGGGACCACCTCATATCGGCGCCCTGCGCGTCGCCACCGCCATGAGCGGCCTGCACTACGTGCTGCACGCCCCCCAGGGCGATACCTATGCCGATCTACTGTTCACGATGATCGAGCGCCGCGATGCCCGCCCGCCCGTGACCTACACCACCTTTCAGGCGCGCGACCTCGGCTCGGACACTGCCGAGATCTTCAAGAATGCGGTCGCTCAGGCCTATGAGAGGTTCCAGCCCGAGGCGATGATCGTCGGCGCATCCTGCACCGCCGAGCTGATCCAGGATGATCCCGGCGGCCTCGCAAAGGCCCTCGCCCTGCCGATCCCGGTCATCCCCCTCGAACTCCCAGCCTACCAGAAGAAAGAGAATTGGGGCGCATCGGAGACTTTCTATCGGCTGGTGCGGGCTCTGTCCGTGACGGGGGCCGAGCCCGCAGGCAGGGATGGACGACGGCCGCTCTGCAATATTCTCGGTCCGACCGCCCTCGGGTTCCGCCATCGCGACGATCTCGTGGAGATCAGGAGTCTGATCGAGCGGCTCGGCATCGACGTGAACGTGGTGGCACCACTCGGCGCCAGCCCGTCCGATCTCGGACGCCTCGGCGAGGCCGATTTCAATGTGGTGCTCTATCCCGAGATCGCCCGGGCGGCCGCGCAGTACCTTCAGAAGACATTCGGCCAGCCTATGGTCGAGACCGTGCCGATCGGCGTCGCCGCGACGGTCCGGTTCGTGGAGGAGGTGGCGGCCGTCGCCGGCATCGATCCCGCCCCGGTGCTCGCCGGCGCGCCATCGCGGCTGCCCTGGTACTCGCGCTCGGTCGATTCGACCTATCTGACCGGGAAACGCGTCTTCATCTTCGGCGATGCCACCCACGCACTCGCCGCCGCCCGGGTCGCCGCCACCGAACTCGGGTTCAAGGTCGTCGGTCTGGGCACCTATACCCGAGAATTCGCCCGCGAGATCCGGGCCGAAGCAGCGCTCCACGGCATCGAGGCCCTCGTCACCGACGATTATCTCGACGTGGAGGCGGCGATCCAGGCGGCCACCGCCGAACTGGTGCTCGGAACCCAGATGGAGCGCCACATCGCCAAGCGACTGGGCATTCCCTGCGCGGTGATCTCGGCCCCCATCCACGTCCAGGATTTCCCCGCCCGGCACTCGCCGCAGATGGGGTTCGAGGGGGCCAACGTCCTGTTCGACACCTGGGTGCACCCGCTGATGATGGGGCTCGAGGAGCATCTCATCGGCATGTTCCGTGAGGATCACGAATTTCACGCCGACGCCGCGCCATCCCACCTGACGCGGCATGGCGCCGGCTCTCCGGCGACCCAGGTCGAGCGATCTCTCCTCGACGATAAAGAGAAGCCGCAAGTGGCTGGGCACCCCGCCGAGGCGGCTGTCCGCATCGTTCCCATACCTGACGACAAAGGGGAGGGGATCTCGATCTGGGATGCCTCCGCCGAGAAGGAACTGAAAAAGATACCTTTCTTCGTGCGCGGGAAGGCCCGCGCCAACACTGAACGGTTCGCCCGCGAGCGCGCGCTCTCCCTCATCACTGTCGAGACGCTGTACGATGCCAAAGCGCATTTCGGGCGCTGAGCGTCCGACCCTCCGCATCGTCGTCGTGACGATGGACAATCACATGGCGAGCGCCCTCGAGCGTGCCCGACGGCGGCTCCACGACGAGATGCCGGGGCTCATCCTCGGCTTCCATGCTGCTGCCGAATGGGACACCTCTCCCTCCGCGCTCGCCGCCTGCAAGGCAGACATCGCGAGCGCCGACATCGTGCTCTCGACGATGCTGTTCATGGACGAGCACGTCCGCGCCATCCTGCCGTCCCTGCTGGCGCGCCGGCCCCATTGCGACGCCATGATCGGCTGCCTCTCGGCCGCCGAAGTCGTGAGGACCACGCGCCTCAACCGCTTCGACATGGATGGCACCAAGCGCGGCGCCTTGGATTTCCTGAAGAAGCTGCGCGGCAAGCAGGGCGCACAGGGTAACGGCGCCCGTCAGATGGCAATGATCCGCCGGCTCCCCAAGATCCTCCGCTTCATCCCCGGCTCGGCTCAGGATGTGCGGGCCTACTTCCTCACCCTGCAATACTGGCTTTCAGGTTCGGACGAGAACATCGCCAGTCTGGTCCGCTTTCTCGTCGGCCGCTACGCCGCTGGCCCGCGCGAGGGCTGGCGCCTGATCGCCGCCGCGCCGCCACCCCTGAGCTACCCGGAAACCGGTCTTTACCATCCCCGAATGAAGGGCAGGATCGGCGAGGATCTCTCGCGCCTGCCGTGTCCATCGGCCACCATCAAGGGCCGCGTCGGCCTGCTCGTGATGCGGTCCTACGTCCTCGCCGGGAACACCGCGCATTACGATGGCGTCATCGCGGCCCTGGAGGCGCGCGGCCTTGCCGTGGTGCCAGCCTTCGCTAGCGGCCTCGACAACCGGCCGGCGGTGGAGGCCTTTTTCCACCGCGACGGGCGCCCGTGCATCGACGCCCTCGTCTCGCTGACCGGGTTCTCCCTGGTGGGTGGGCCAGCCTACAACGATGCCTCCGCCGCCGAGGAAACCCTGCGCGGCCTCGACGTGCCCTACCTCGCCGCCCACGCCCTCGAATTCCAGAGCGTGGAGCAATGGGAAGCCTCTGATCGCGGCCTCTCGCCGGTCGAGGCCACGATGATGGTGGCGATCCCCGAACTCGACGGCGCCACCGCGCCCATGGTGTTCGGCGGACGGTCGAGCCAATCTCTCGGCGCGAATGCGCGCGACATGAGCGTCCATCCCGAGCGGGCCGATATGCTGGCCTCCCGCGTCGAGCGCCTCGTCTCCCTGCGCAGGAAGGCGAAGGCCGAACGCAAGCTCGCAGTAGTCTTGTTCGGCTTTCCCCCGAATGCCGGCAGCATCGGCACCGCCGCGTTCCTCTCGGTCTATCAGTCTCTCCACAACACGCTGAAGGGCCTGAAGGCCGATGGCTACGACGTCGCCGTGCCCGAGACCGTGGACGACCTGCGCAATGCGGTGCTCGCCGGCAATGCCGCCCGTTTCGGCACTAACGCCAACGTCCATCACCGCATCCAGGCCGACGACCATGTCCGCCGCGAGCGTCACCTCGCCGAGATCGAGGCGCAATGGGGGCCCGCACCGGGACGCCAGAACAGCAACGGCTCGCAGATCTTCGTACTCGGCGCGCAGTTCGGCAACGTCTTCGTCGGCGTGCAGCCCGGCTTCGGCTACGAGGGTGACCCGATGCGGCTGCTGTTCGAGCGAGGCTTTGCACCGACGCACGCTTTCTCTGCCTTCTACCGCTACCTCCACGAGGATTTCCGCGCCGATGCCGTGCTGCATTTCGGCACCCACGGGGCGCTCGAATTCATGCCCGGCAAGCAGACCGGGCTGTCCGAATCGTGCTGGCCCGAGAGGCTGATCGGCGCCCTGCCCAACATCTATCTCTACGCGGCCAACAACCCGTCCGAAGGGATGATCGCCAAGCGACGCTCGGCCGCGACCATGGTGAGCTATCTGACACCGAGTCTCGCCCAAGCCGGGCTCTATCGCGGGCTCATCGACCTGAAGGCCTCGATCGAGCGCTGGCGCGGGCTGGAACCGGAGTCGGAGGCCGAGCGCCGCGACCTCGGCCAGATGATCCAGGCGCAGGCCGCTGGCCTCGACCTCGTTGCCGCCGAGCCGGCCTGGTCGGAAGACCTCTCCGCGAAGGTTCTGGCTCTCGGGCTCGCCATCAGCGAACTCGAACACACACTGATCCCGCACGGCATGCACGTGGTCGGGCAGGGCACGCCAACGGAGGAGCGGATCGACCTGCTGCTCGCCCTGGCGGAATCCTCCAGCGGACTTCGGCCCGACCGCGCCGGCATCGAGGCCCTGGTGGCCGGAGCGGCGATCGACCACGCGCTTCTAGCCGCAGGCTTCCCCCTCGACGACGAGCATCGCAGCGCCTTCGCGAGCTTGCGCGAGACCGATTCCCTGCTGGCAATGGACCATGAGGTCCCGGCCCTGCTGCGCGCCCTGGACGGCCGCTTCATCGCCCCCGTGGCCGGCGGCGACCTGCTGCGCAACCCGGCGGTGCTGCCCACGGGCCGCAACATCCACGGCTTCGACCCCTACCGCCTGCCCTCGGCCTTCGCCGTGGCCGACGGTACCAGGCAGGTCGCCCGCATTCTCGCCCGCTACGCCGACGAGGGCGCGCCCCTGCCGGAAAGTATCGCTCTGGTCCTATGGGGCACCGACAACCTGAAGAGCGAGGGCGGCCCGATCGCCCAGGCCCTGGCCCTGATCGGCGCGGGCCCACGCTTCGACGGCTACGGCCGCCTCTGCGGTGCGACGCTCATCCCCCTCGAAGAACTCGGCCGCCCGCGCATCGACGTGGTCGTCACTCTCTCCGGCATCTTCCGTGACCTGCTGCCGCTCCAGACCAAGCTGCTGGCGGAAGCCTCCTACCTCGCCGCGATCGCCGACGAGCCGTCCGACCGGAACTTCGTCCGCAAGCATGCGCTCGCCCATATGGAAGAGCACGGCATCGACATGGAAACGGCGGCGCTACGTGTCTTCTCCAACGCCGAGGGCACCTACGGCGCCAACGTCAACAACCTCGTCGAATCCGGCCGGTGGGAGGACGAGGACGAGATCAGCGAGACCTTCTCGCGCCGCAAGTCTTTCGCCTACGGCCGCACCGGCGCGCCGACAGCCCAGCGCGCGCTGATGAGCAGCGTACTCGCCAAGGTCGACCTCGCCTATCAGAACCTCGATTCGGTGGAAGTCGGCGTCACCTCCGTCGACCATTACTTCGACGGTCTCGGCGGGATGGGCCGGGCGGTGGCCCGCGCCAGGGGCGAGGCGGTCCCGATCTTCATCAGCGACCAGACTCGGGGCGAGGGCAAAGTCCGGTCTCTGGAGGAGCAGGTTTCCCTTGAGACCCGCACCAGGATGCTGAATCCGAAATGGACCGAGGGCATGCTCGGCCATGGCTACGAGGGCGTCCGCCAGATCGAGGCGCATCTCACCAATACGATGGGCTGGTCGGCCACGTCCAACGCCGTCGCGCCCTGGATCTACCAGCGCATCACCGAAACCTACGTCCTCGATCCGGCTATGCGCGAGCGCATGGCCGCACTCAACCCGACCGCCTCGGCCAAGGTCGCACACCGGCTGATCGAGGCGCATCAACGTGGCTTCTGGACCCCCGACGCGGAGACGCGCGATGCGCTCGACCGCGCCGAGGAGGAACTGGAAGACCGTCTCGAAGGCATCACCGCAGGGGTCGCCGCATGAACATCGCCATCCGAAATCCCGTCGTCGCGAGACGCGAGGAAGGAAGCCTCCAGGTCGAGCTCGACCCGGCTGTGAAGATCGGCACGGCGAAGGTCTTCGCCGTCTACGGCAAGGGCGGTATCGGCAAGTCGACCACTTCGTCGAACCTGTCGGTGGCCTTCTCGAAGCTCGGCAAGCGCGTCCTCCAGATCGGTTGCGATCCGAAGCACGATTCGACCTTCACCCTGACGAAGCGCCTCGCCCCCACGGTGATCGATGCCCTGGAGGCGGTGCAGTTCCATTCCGAAGAGCTGCGCATCGAGGATTTCGTCGCCGAGGGCTATAACGGCGTCATGTGCGTCGAGGCCGGCGGCCCGCCCGCCGGTACCGGCTGCGGTGGCTACGTGGTCGGCCAGACCGTGAAGCTCCTCAAAGAGCATCACCTTCTAGAGGATACCGACGTCGTCATCTTCGACGTACTCGGCGATGTCGTCTGCGGCGGCTTCGCCTCGCCGCTCCAGCATGCCGATCAGGCGCTCATCGTCACCGCAAACGACTTCGACTCGATCTTTGCGATGAACCGGATCGTGGCCGCGATCCATTCGAAGTCGAAGAACTATCCGGTGCGCCTTGGCGGCGTCATCGCCAACCGCTCGGCCAAGACCGACGAGATCGACCGTTTCAACGCCGCCGTTGGCCTGGAGCGCATCGCCCATTTCCCCGATCTCGACGTGGTCCGGCGCTCGCGCCTGAAGAAATCGACTCTGTTCGAGATGGAGCCGACGCCCGAGCTGATCGCGGTCACCGACGAGTACATGCGGCTCGCCGCGCATCTCTGGGCCGGCGGCAAGCCGCTCTCGGCGATGCCGATGAAGGACCGCGACCTGTTCGAATTCCTCGGGTTCGATTGAAGAAGAGGGTCGACCTATGGCCGAGGCAAGCTACGTCGAGCGCCGCTCGCAGCTCACCACCTATTTCGACCGCACCGCCGTCGAGGCCTGGGCACGCCTGACCTCGGATGCACCGGTCTCGAAGATCCGCGCCACGGTACGAGCGGGCCGCGACGCCATGCGGGCGAACCTGCTCTCCTGGCTACCCGACGATCTTACCGGCAAGCGTGTGTTGGACGCTGGCTGCGGCACCGGGGCTCTGAGCGTCGAGGCCGCGAGGCGCGGGGCCGAGGTGGTGGCTATCGACGTCTCGCCGACCCTGGTGGGTCTGGCGCGGGAACGCAGCATCGAGATCCTCGGCCCGGACCGCATCGACTTCCGTGTCGGCGACATGCTCGATCCCTGGCTCGGTCGCTTCGACCACGTGGTGGCGATGGATTCCCTGATCCATTACAGCGCCGCCGACATCACTCGGGCGCTCGCCGAACTCGGCCTGCGCACCGACGGTTCGCTGGTCTTCACGGTGGCGCCGCGAACCGCGCTTCTCACCCTCATGCACGCGGCCGGCCGTTTCTTCCCCCGCGGCGACCGGGCCCCGGCCATCGTCCCCGTCACCGAGGGAGGGCTACGCCGCCGCATCGGCAGGGAAGCGGCGCTCGCCGGTTTCGCGGTGGGACGAACGCAGCGTGTCAACAGCGGCTTCTATCTCTCCAACGCCATCGAGTTGACGCGGGCCTCTCCTCCGCCTTGCGGGGAGAAGCCGGAGCGGACCCGATGAAACCCGCCGACATCACCGCCCGCCTCCTCACGCGCCTCGGCCCCGGTATCATGCCGTTCCTGCCGTTCGCCGATGCGGCCACTCCGGAACTGCCCCTCGGCCGGCTACTGCGGCTGTCGCTGTTCCAGGTGACGGTGGGGATGGCGGCGGTGCTCCTCATCGGCACGCTGAACAGGGTAATGATCGTCGAGCTCAACGTCCCGGCCTGGATCGTGGCCGTGATGCTGTCGCTGCCGCTGATCTTCGCGCCGCTGCGGGCGTTGGTCGGCTTCCGCTCGGACACGCACCGCTCAGTGCTCGGGTGGCGCCGGGTGCCCTATATCTGGTTCGGGACGCTGCTGCAGTTCGGCGGCCTCGCCATCATGCCATTCTCTTTGCTGATCCTGTCCGGCGACACCACCGGGCCGGCTTGGCCGGGCCACGTGGCAGCGGCTTTGGCCTTCGTCATGGTCGGTGCAGGCCTGCACACCACCCAGACCGTCGGCTTGGCGCTCGCCACCGATCTCGCTCCCGCCCATGCCCGACCGAGGGTGGTGGCGCTCCTTTGCGCGATGCTTCTCGTCGGCATGATGGTCAGCGCCATCGTCTTCGGCGTCGCCCTCGCCAACTTCTCCGCGCTCCGGCTGATTCAGGTGATCCAGGGCGCCGCCGTCGTCACCGTGATCCTCAACGGCATCGCCCTGTGGAAGCAGGAGGCGCGGCAGCCAGGCAGAACGGCGAAAGACCTGCCGCGCCCGAGCTTCTCGCAATCATGGGCTGCCTATGCCGGGAGCGGCCTGGCGCGCCGACGCCTCGTGGCCACGGGCCTCGGCACCGCCGCCTTCTCGATGCAGGACATCCTGCTCGAACCCTATGGCGGCCAGATCCTGCACTTGCCGGTGGCCGCCACCACGGCCCTGACCGCGATGCTGGCGGCCGGCGGCGGGCTCGGATTGCTGTTCGCCGCGCGGTGGCTGAACCGGGGGGGGGATCCGTTCCGGGTTGCGGCCGCGGGAAGCGTCGTCGGGATCGGCGCTTTTTCGGCGGTGATCTTCGCCGCTCCGCTCGCCTCGGCCCAGCTCTTCGCCACGGGCGTCACCCTGATCGGCCTCGGCGGCGGGCTGTTCGCCCACGGCACGCTCACCGCCTCGATGGCGAAGGCCGGCCCCGAGGATACCGGGCTGGCCCTCGGCGCCTGGGGCGCGGTCCAGGCCAGTGCGGCCGGCATCGCCATCGCCGCGAGCGGCATCCTGCGGGACGTCGGCTCGAGCCTCGCCGCCTCCGGTGCGCTGGGAGAGGCCATGAGCGACCCGTCGGTGGGCTACCTCATCGTCTACCACATTGAGATCGCACTGCTTTTCGCGACGCTTCTCGCGATCGGCCCCCTCGTTCGCGATACCACCCTTCGAGAAAGCCGCCCTCTCGTCAGAGAGGCGCGCGCCCTCCTGCCGAACCCCGTTTCCCGCCAAGGAGCCTGATCATGCCAAGAGGTGAAATCACGGGCTATGTCGATGTCGCCCAAGTCGTGCTCTATGCGTTCTGGATCTTCTTCGCAGGCCTCGTCTTCTATCTCCGCCAGGAGGACCGGCGGGAAGGCTACCCGCTGGAGAGCGAGGCCGCCGGGCGCCTGAAGCGGCCCGACCCGATCCTGATCCCGAGCCCGAAGCAGTTCCTGCTCTCCAACGGCCTCGTGAAGCACGCCCCGCAGACCGACATGCAGCCCGCCTGGAACTACCAGGGCCACAAGCGCGAGGTCTGGCCGGGCGCCCCGATGGAACCGGATTCCGACGGCCTTCATGACCGGATCGGACCCGGTTCATACGCGGATCGCGACGACCATCATGACCGGACATGGGACGACGAGAAGCGGATCGTCCCCCTCCGGGTCGCCGAGCACTTCGTCGTCCACGAGGACGGCCCGAACCCGATCGGCATGACCGTGTTCGGTGCCGACCGGCAGGTGGCCGGCACGGTCACCGACCTCTGGATCGACCGCGGCGAATCGATGGTCCGCTACATCGAGGTCGAGCTCGGCTCGGGCGGGCGCCGGGTGCTGATGCCCAACACCTTCTGCCGGACCGGGCGGTTCTCGCGCACGGTGAAGACCGAGGCCCTGCTCGCCCATCAGTTCGCCGACATCCCCGGTCAGAAAGACCCCGATTCGGTGACCCTCTACGAGGAGGAGCGGATCATGGCCTTCTTCGGCGCCGGCACCCTATACGCCACCCCCGAGCGTCAGGAGCCGTTCCTATGAGCCGCGCCGCCAAATCCTCCCTCGGCGTGCCCGCCAACGCCTTCGACGCGCCGCCCGGCCTGCCCGCACCGCTGCCCGCCGGCGAGCACATTCTCTGGCAGGGCCGCCCTTCCGGCTTCGGCATCGCCGTCCGGGCGCTGCATATCCGCCTCGTCGGGCTCTGGTTCGTCGGGCTGGCCCTGTGGGCGGCGATCCCGCCGCTCGCCGAGGGAGCATTCGGGCAGGCCGCGCTCCTCGCCGGACCGACCCTCCTCGTCGGCACCGGGGGGGTCGCCCTCCTCGCCCTCCTCGGCTGGCTCTCGGCTCGCTCGACCACCTACACCATCACCAACCGCCGGGTGGTGATGCGTCTGGGCATCGCCCTGCCCATGACCCTCAACCTGCCCTTCGCGCTGATCGAGGGTGCCGGATGCAAGGTGTTTACGGATGGGAGTGGCGACCTGCCTTTACAGCTGCGCAAGGGCAACCGCGTCGCCTACCTCCATCTCTGGCCCCATGCCCGGCCGTGGGCCGTCACGAACCCCGAGCCGATGATGCGATCGATCCCGGATGCGAAGATCGCCGCCGGAATCCTTGCTCGTGCACTGTCAACCAGACTTGACACAACGGAGGAAACTGCGACTCCTATGGTGGTCGCGCGGCAAAGGCCGGTTCGCCCGCCGCGCCTGGCCAACGCGAGTTGAATTCAGGGAGGAGACGCGATGACGGCGAAGGCTGATGCCGCCCGGATTCCACGACCGCTGATCTTCGGGGCACTCGGGCTCATGGGTTTCGTGACGATCGTGGTGGGGGTCGGCCGCAGCGAGGGGATCGGCCTCTCGCAGATGCCGCCGGCCGGAATCGTCCGGTCCGTCGACCTGAACCCGGAGGACCGTTCCGATGGCGCCATCGTCATCAGGGATGCCCGGACCCAGGCGATCATCGCCACCGTCGAGCCCGGCCAGGACAATTTCGTCCGCGCAACCCTGCGCGGCTTCGGACAGGCCCGCCTGCGCGCCGGTCTGGGCCGCGAGGAGCCCTTCCGCCTGACGCGCTTCACGGATGGCGGCCTCGAACTCTCCGACCCGACCACCGGCCGCGCCGTCAATCTCGGCGCCTTCGGCCCGTCGAACTTCGCGGCCTTCACCAGGCTGCTCCCCGAGACGAGGCTCGCCGATAGCGGAGCCGCCCGATGAGCGCCTGGTTCGGACGACGCATCGTCGACGTGCCCTGCACCGTCGAGATCGAGCAGACTCCCGAGACGCTCCACGCCCACGTGACCCTGGACGCCACGTTCGAGATCGAACCCGGCGACGAGGTCCAGGTCCACGACGCGCCGACCTCCGTGCCCTACGGCGAGCGCCTCGTGGTCCGCCGCACCGCCACGGTCACCCGTGCCGGCACCCTGGAGCGGCTCTGGACCAAGTTCGCCGGCAATTTCGAGCTCACCGAACTCTACGAAGTCAGCTTCTCAGAGAGGAGGCGCCTGTGAACGTCTCGATCCAGCATCAGAATCCGAAGGTCTTCACGCCCAAGCTGCCGATGAACGAGGGTACCAAGGCTGCCCAGGAGACGACCTTCCTCTCGCCGCGCTTCTACACCACGGATTTCGAGGAACTCGACCGCACCGATGTCGAGCCCGTGCGCAAGCAGTGGGACATCCTGATCGCCGAACTGCGCGCCGACCCGAACAAGCGCCACTTCATCCGCAACGAGGATTTCGACCTCGACATGTCCGGCCTCGACCCGGACCTGCGCAAGGAGTTCATGGACTTCCTCGTCTCGTCGATCACCGCCGAATTCTCGGGCTGCGTGCTCTACGCCGAGATGAGGAAGCGGGCCAAGAATCCCGACATCCGCGAGCTGTTCGGCTTCATGAGCCGCGACGAGGCCCGCCATGCCGGCTTCATCAACGACGTGCTCAAGGATTTCGGCATCGGCGTCGATCTGGGATTTCTCACCAAGTCGAAGAAGTACACCTTCTTCCGGCCGAAGTTCATCTTCTACGCCACCTACCTCTCCGAGAAGATCGGCTACGCCCGCTACATCACCATCTTCCGCGAATTGGAACGCAACCCCGACAAGCGTTTCCACCCGATCTTCAAATGGTTCGAGAAGTGGTGCAACGACGAGTTCCGCCACGGCGAGGCCTTCGCCCTGCTCATGCGCGCCAACCCGAAGCTGACCTCGGGAATCAACCGCTACTGGATCAAGTTCTTCCTGCTCGCGGTCTTCGCCACGATGTATGTGCGCGACCATTGCCGGCCGCATTTCCACAAGGCGCTGGGGGTCGATCCCACCGACTACGATTTCAAGGTGTTCCGGATCACCTCCGATATCTCGAAACAGACCTTCCCGCTCACCCTCGATCTCGACAACCCGAAGTTCAAGGCGACCCTCGACCGGCTCCTGGTCTGCTCCAACAAGCTCGCCGACGCCAAGGCGCAGGGCGGGATCGTCGGCAGGATCAAGCAGGGGGCCTGGATCGCGGCCTCGGCGGTGAACTTCGTCCGCCTCTACGCGCTGCCGACCATCGACAACCCGATGCCCGCCGAAATCCGCCTCGAGCCGGTCTGGTAGGACGCGGGAGGATGGCCGCCTACGCCGTTCCCGCGCTCTATGCGGTGCTGATCTGGTGGTTCTCCACCGGACTCATCCTCCTCCTCGATCACCGCCCCCGCCATACCCATCCCTGGAGCATGGCGGCCGGCACGCTGGTCCTGGTGGGAGCGCTCTACGCCATCGGCGCCAGCGCCGGAGATTCCAGCGAGACGGGCGCCTACGTGGCCTTCACCGGCGCGCTCCTCGTCTGGGGCTGGCAGGAGATGAGCTACTACATGGGCTACGTCGCGGGGCCGCGCAAAACCGGCTGTCCGCCGGAGACGAAGGGTTTTGCCCTGTTCCGGGCGGCGGCCGCCACCAGCCTGTGGCACGAGGCGGCGATCGTCGCCGGAATGGCCGGCATCCTCGCGATGACCTGGGGCCAGCCCAACCGGTTCGCCCTGTGGACCTACCTGATCCTGTGGGGAATGAACCTCTCGGCGCGGCTCAACATGTTCCTGGGCGTCCGCAACCTCAATGCCGAGTTCCTGCCCGAACGCCTCGGCTACCTCTCCTGCTTCCTCAAGAACCGGCGCATGAACGCGCTGTTCCCGTTCTCGGTGGGCATCGCCACGCTGGTCACGATCCTGCTCGCCCAGGCGGCGCTGGGCGAGGGGATCGGCGCCCACGAGATCGCCGGCTTCACGATCATCACGACGATGATGGCGCTGGCGACCCTGGAGCACGGCTTCCTGATGCTGCCGCTGCCCTCGGCGGCCCTGTGGGCCTGGAGCCTCCCGAAGGCCACCGGCACCACGAAACCTCTCCCCTATGCCGGGGAGAGTGCCTGCAAGACAGGCGCGAGGGGAGTCGGCACGAGCTTTTCCGGAGAGGTGCTTCCTCTCTCTCGCCCCTCGCTCACGCGAGGGCCACCTTCCCCCGCGGAGGGGGGAGGGAACGCTCTCTGACGCTCCGATGAGACGAGTCTCGAGCAGCCAACGCGAAACATCGCGATCCACAGGGAAGGGGACGGCCATGAACTACGAAGACTTCTTCGGTGATGCCTTGTCCGGTCTCCATCGCGAGGGCCGCTACCGCGTCTTCACCGATCTCGAGCGTCAGAACGGCAGCTTCCCCCACGCCACCCATCACAGCCCGGGCGGTCAGCGCCCGGTGACGGTGTGGTGCTCCAACGACTATCTCGGCATGGGCCAGAACCCGGTGGTGCTCGACGCCATGCACGAGGCCCTCGACCGCTGCGGCGCGGGAGCGGGAGGCACCCGCAACATCTCCGGCACCAATCATTACCACGTGCTTCTGGAGAACGAGCTCGCCGACCTCCACCGCAAGGAGGCGGCCCTGCTCTTCACCTCCGGCTACGTCTCGAACTGGGCGGCGCTCGGGACGCTCGCCGGCAAGCTGCCGGGCTGCGTCGTGCTGTCGGACGCCGAGAACCACGCCTCGATGATCGAGGGCATCAAGGCGTCCCGCGCCGAGCGTCACATCTTCCGCCACAACGACCCGGAGGACCTGGACCGCAAGCTCCGCATGATCGACCCGTCGCGGCCGAAGCTGGTGGCCTTCGAGTCGGTCTATTCCATGGACGGCGACATCGCCCCCATCGCCGAGATCTGCGACGTGGCCGAGGCGCATGGCGCGCTGACCTATCTCGACGAGGTCCATGCGGTGGGGCTTTACGGCCCGCGCGGCGGCGGCATCTCGGAGCGCGAGGGTCTCGCCCACCGCCTCGACGTCATCGAGGGCACGCTCGGCAAGGCCTTCGCGGTGCATGGCGGCTACATCACCGGCTCGGCCAGGCTCTGCGACTTCGTCCGCAGCTTCGCCTCCGGCTTCATCTTCACCACCTCGCTGCCGCCGGCGGTGGCGGCCGGCGCGGCGGCGAGCATCCGCCACCTCAAGGCCAGCGGGATCGAGCGCGAGCGCCATCAACAGCGTGTCGCCCAGGTGCGCGCCCGGCTCGACGCCGCCGGCATCCCCTATCTCCCCAACGACAGCCACATCGTGCCGGTGATGGTCGGCGACCCCGTCCTGTGCAAGGCGATCAGCGACACGCTGCTCGACGAGTTCGGTATCTACGTCCAGCCGATCAACTATCCCACCGTGCCGCGCGGGACCGAGCGCCTGCGCATCACCCCGTCGCCGCTGCATTCGGATGCCGATATCGAGCATCTCGTCGGGGCGCTGGCCGCGATCTGGACGCGGATGGGCGTCGAGCAGGCGGCAGCGGAATAAGAACAAAGAACCCTCCCCCCTTCGAGGGGGAGGGTGCCTGCGGAGCAGGCGGGAGAGGGGGCGACCTCTCCGGAACCGGCGTTTCCCTCTCCCGACCCGCATTCGCGGGCCACCCTCTCCCGCAGAGGGGAGAGGGTGATGCGCACGACGCGTCGAGACAGCGGGAGAAGGCCCATGATCGTCAACGGAACGGCCCGAATCTCCTCTCTCACATCCCATCCTCGTTCACATCCCGAGGCGCCGGAGCCCTCCTCTGCGGCCGCCGACGCGGCTCCTCGGGATGAGGTAGAGGTGGGAAGGCAACGGGAGCGGGCCTCAGCCACGCCGCAGACCACCTTCCCATTCTCCGCCATCGTCGGCCAGGACGAGATGCGCCGGGCGCTGATGATCGCGGCGGTGGACCCGTCCGTGGGCGGCGTCCTCGTCTTCGGCGACCGGGGCACCGGCAAGTCCACGGCGATCCGGGGCCTCGCCGCCCTGCTGCCGCCGATGAAGGCCGTGATCGGCTGTCCCTATTCCTGCGATCCCGGCAAGCCCGCCGGCGCGTGCCCGCACTGCGCCACTCATGCATCATCGCGAAAGAGCCATCTCGCGCCGGTGCCGGTGGTGGACCTGCCGCTCGGCGCCACCGAGGACCGGGTGGTGGGCGCCCTCGATCTCGAACGCGCCCTGACCCGCGGGGAGAAGGCGTTCGAGCCGGGGCTGCTGGCACGCGCAAATCGCGGCTTCCTCTATATCGACGAGGTCAACCTCCTCGACGACCATCTCGTCGATCTCCTCCTCGACGTCGCGGCCTCCGGCGTGAACACCGTCGAGCGCGAAGGCCTGAGCGTGCGCCATCCGGCGAAGTTCGTGCTGGTGGGCAGCGGCAACCCGGAGGAGGGCGAGTTGCGGCCCCAGCTCCTCGACCGGTTCGGCCTCGCCGTGGAGGTGACGACGCCCACCGATCTGCCCACCCGCATCGACGTGGTGCGCCGGCGCGACGCCTACGAGCGCGACCCGGCCGGGTTCTGCGCCCGCTACGCCAAGGCCGACAGGGCGCTGCAGAAGCGCCTCACCGCCGCCCGCGCGCGCCTGTCGGCGCTCGACGTCCCCGACGAGACCCTGGAGGCTGCCGCCCGGCTCTGCCTCGCTTTGGGCACAGACGGCTTGCGCGGCGAACTCACGCTCATGCGCACCGCCAGGGCGCTGGCCGCCTATGACGGCGCCGAGACGGTGGGAATCGACCATCTCCGGCAGGTCGCCCCCAGCGCCCTGCGCCACCGCCTGCGCCGCAACCCGCTCGACGAATCCGGCTCCACCGCCCGGGTCGTGCGGGCAGTGGAGGAGGTTCTGGGGTCGTGAGGGACGGCGGCGGCGCGGCGATCTGGACCAGCGCCCTGCGCATCGCGCGGCTGGTCGCCGCCGATCCGCACGGATGCGGCGGCGTCGTGCTGCGGGCGGGGGCCGGGCCGGTGCGCGACCGCTGGCTCGACGCGCTGCGCGGCTTCCTGGCCGAGGGCACGCCGGTGCGGCGGATGCCGGTGGGGATCGCCGAGGACCGGCTCGTCGGCGGGCTCGACCTCGCGGCGACCCTGTCCGCCGGCCGGCCCGTGGCGCAGGCCGGGCTGCTGGCGGAGGCCGATGGCGGCCTCGTCGTCGCCGCGATGGCGGAGCGGATGGGGCAGGGCCCCGCCGCGCATCTCGCCGCCGCCCTCGATACCGGCCTCCTCCGGGTGGAGCGGGACGGGCTGGCGGAGGTGCGGCCCGCGCGGTTCGGGCTGATTCTCCTCGACGAGGGGATCGGCGAGGACGAGGCGGTGCCGGCGACACTCGCCGACCGGCTCGCCTTCCATCTCGACCTCACGGACGTGGCGTTGAAGGAGACCGCCCCTTCCCCCTCAGCGGGAGCGGAAGGGACGGGCGACGATGCCGGCTCGGGCGACGATCACCTCGCCGCCCTCTGCCGGACCGCCTCCGCCCTCGGCGTGGCCTCCCTGCGCGGGCCGCTCCTCGCCCTGCGCGTCGCCCGCCTCATCGCCGCCCTCGACGGGCGAAGCGACCTGCGGGAATCGGATGCCGTGGAGGCCGCCGGCCTCGTCCTCGCCCCGCGGGCGACGCGCCTGCCGGCCCCGCAGGAGGCGGAGGACACGCCGGACGATCCGCGCGAGCCGGACGTGGCGCCCGACCCCGCCACCGGCGCCGACCCGGAGGAGGGCACGGCGTCGTCCGGCGACGAACGCATGGTCGAGGCGGCCCGCGCCGCGATTCCCGCCGGATTGCTGGCGCGGCTGACGGCCGAGGGTCCGCGCCTGCGCGCGCCCAGGGCCGGCAAGGCCGGGGCGAAGGCCGCCTCCGCCCGCTCCGGCCGGCCCATGGGCGCGCGGCCGGGCGATCCGCGCAGGGGCCGGCTCGACCTCATCGCGACGCTGCGCGCCGCCGCCCCCTGGCAGAGGATCAGGCACCGGCCCGGATCGGCGTCCGGCCTCGCCATCCGCTTGGACGACGTCCGCATCACCCACTTCCGGCAGCGGACCGAGACCACGACCATCTTCGCCGTCGACGCGTCGGGATCCTCCGCCCTGGAGCGGCTGGCCGAGGCCAAGGGCGCCGTCGAGCTGCTTCTCGCCGAGGCCTATACACGGCGCGACAAGGTCGCCCTCGTGGCGTTCCGCGGCCGGGGCGCCGACCTGATCCTCGCGCCGACGCGCTCGCTGGTGCGGGCCAAGCGCGGCCTCGCCTCCCTGCCCGGAGGGGGCGGGACGCCCCTCGCCGCCGGCATCGACGCCGCCGGAGAGGTGGCGCTGGGGGTGAGGCGCGGCGGCGGAACCCCGGTGGTGGTCATGCTCACCGACGGAAGGGCCAACGTCGCCCGTTCGGGCATCGCGGGGCGGGAGCGGGCGGGCGAGGATTCGCTCACCGCCGCCCGCCTCTTCCGCGCGGCGGGCCTCCGCGCCATCCTCATCGACACGGCGCCCCGGCCGCAGGATTCGGCCCGCCGCCTCGCCGCCGCCATGGGCGCGCGCTATCTGCCCCTGCCCCATGCCGATGCCGGGGCGATGAGCGCCGCGATCCGGTCGGCGACGGAATAGGGTCCCCCGCATGCGCGCTGCCGCCGACCGACCCCGATGGGAGCGCGAGGGCGCCGACTGGCCGCACCGGCAGGCGAGCCGCTTCGTCACGGCCTCCGGCCTGTCCTGGCACCTGCAGGAGATGGGCGCGGCGGAGGCGCCGGTGCTCCTCCTCCTGCACGGCACCGGCGCCGCCACCCATTCCTGGCGCGGGCTGATGCCGCTCCTGGCGACGCGTTTCCGGATCGTCGCCCCCGATCTACCGGGCCACGGCTTCACCGACCCGCTGCCCGCCGGGCGGCTGTCCCTGCCGGGGATGGCCTCCGCCATCGGCGACCTCCTGCGCGAACTGGACATCCGCCCCTGCGGCGTCGTCGGCCATTCGGCCGGGGCGGCGATCCTGGTCCGCCTCTGCCTCGATGGCGGGATCGCGCCCGACCTCCTGGTGGCGCTCAACGGCGCGCTCACCCCGTTCCCCGGCCTCGCCTCGGTGCTGTTCCCGAGCATGGCCCGGCTGCTCTTCCTCAACCCGATCACGCCCAAGGTCTTCGCCTGGACCGCCGACCGCCCGGCGGTCGAGCGCCTGATCCGCGGCACCGGCTCGCGCCTCGATGCCGAAGGACTCGATCTCTACCGCCGCCTGTTCCGCAACCCCGGCCACGTGGCCGGCGCCCTCGGCATGATGGCGAACTGGGACCTCGCGGCCCTCGACCGCGACATCGGCCGCCTTACCGTGCCGACGCTCCTCGTGGTCGGCAGCGAGGACAAGGCGATCTCCCCCGACACCGCCTTCGCCCTGCGCAAGCGCCTGACCAACGCCCGCGTGGAGCTGCTGCGCGGCCTCGGCCACCTCGCGCATGAGGAGGCGCCGGAGAAGGTGGCGGAGGTGATTTTCGCCGCTATGGCTCCGGTGACGGGGGAGGGGGTCGGGTTTAGCGTATCGCCGTGAGGTGGGGCCGTGGACGCCCATTCTGCCAGCGAGGGCTGGGGGCTCTGCGCCCAAGACAGAAGTTTACGGTCCGGCTGGAAGCGGCCATTCGGCTTCTAACCACGCGCCGCCGTCCTCAAACATGTCTTGAGGAGGATCCCGCAACCAGGCGATCGAGCCTGACCCCGTAGGCGCGCTGGACAAACCGACGAACAGATCTCTTTGTCAGCTTTGCGGAGCACTCAGACAGCATCCCATCGGCTCTTAAAAGCCGATGGAGGAGCCTTACGATGCGGCGCATCGCATTGTGCCAGCCTCGGCCCTGGAGATGAGATCGCTCGCCGCCTCCAATGTCTGACGCTCTGCGCCAACCATCAAGACGATGTGTACTATGCCATTGTCAGGCCTATGGTGCTGGATCATATGTTGCAAGCATCCATTAATGGCCAAGTGTTTATCATAATGCGCTACATGGCGCCCGCCGAATCAATCTGAGTCGATTGCGGCCATGCCACGTAAGTAATGGTCGATGTGGCAGAATATTATTTTTCAAACAGAGAAATTTGCACAGCTGGCGTGCTGACCGGCCGGTCACTGAAGGTAATCCCTTTGATCTTTCCGATATCGCGAACCACGCGGGTAATGTGATGTGCAGTGTTAATTTCGCGCCATGTCGTGCCGTTGCCCGGGCCGACCCAACTTTTAGCCGTTTGGAAAATGACATCGTCGGCCGATGAAAACTCCCGACCCGCAAAATGACCGCTGCTGACAACCCGAGCCGCCACGTCAGGCATCACCACGTCGTTCTTGCCCGTGTCCGCGCCGCGCACAACCAGCCAACTGTCGGGCGTAGTATAGCGGTAGTGGCGGATTGGGATGCCGCCGCCAGCCTTTCTGAAATCAAACTTCGCGCAGTCGGCACCGTAGTCGCCAAAAACAAGCTGTTCCGGCGATTTTGCGTCCAGCTTGATGGCCTGCTGCCACACGAGCCACTCATTCCGGGGCACCAAAAAATGATCGCTGGCGACAGCAGGATTTTTATCGGGGTAATTTGTCCCCTGAAACACCACTGATTGCCAGCGGCCCAGCCGCTGCAAATCTTCGACTGCGCCCTGTACGACGTCAGCGACTACCTCCGGCGCCGAAAAATCGGCTTCGGCAAAGTCTATCAGAACCATACAATCCTGCGGTTGGAGCCCCAGCACCATCAACGCTGCCTTAAGGCGGCCATCTAGTTCGCTGTCGACCTCGTCATAGGTCACGCGCAAGGCCGCCTTCAGCTGCTGATTGACGCGTAGAGCTTGGCTGAACCCTCTGGCACGGACGCTAAGGGTGTCTTTAATCGTCAGAACAGGGATGACGTCGGCGTGGTTGCTCCGCGCAACACTGAACAACCTTGGAAGCCACTGATCGCTTTCGTCTTCACCGAATTCCTTGAACAGATACGTCACATCCAGCAGCGCTTCGCGCATATGCCAGCTGTCGGCGATCCGGCGGCCCGTCCCATATACGATTTCGTCTTTCGTCAGCAGTCGTTTGAGCTCGGGATCAATATCCTTCGGCGGGGGCACAACTAGGCGGGGAAGAATCTTGTCTGCAACGTCTGGCGCCAAGCGCCACAGCCCGCGGTACTCACCTTGCTTAAGGCGAAGGGCAGGGACGTAGAGAAGCGACTTACCATGTTTCAGTTTCAAGGCTCTATCCCTCCGTCGTGAAGTACTTTCTCACCTGATTGGCGCCAATAACGCTAGAAAATATGGTGTAATCATCTCGCTCTTTGCGGATTCGGCCAAATACTATCGCAGGATTAATCTCGAGTTCTCGGGCAAATTTTTCGACCACGGCTGCCGACTTCGTGATGCGTGCAGGCGAACGTTTCCATTTCTCATCCGGAATGAGCATATTGGAAGCAAAATCATTGGCCTCGCGTTCAACCTCGTCGATATCGGCCGCTTCGGCATCATCGAAAAATCCAATGTTCAAGCCCGCCCGATAGTGCAGGATTACGTGCGCCACTTCATGCAACAGCGTGAACCAGAAATTGTCGAGAGCGTCCCGCCGCAAAGTCAGTCCGATCACTGGCGTTCCATTCAGTAAAAACGCGGCCCCGTCGACTTTCATGCCAGGAATTTGGCGCTCCACAATTAGCAAGATCCCTTTGCTGTGCAAAAGCTGTTGCGCGCGAGCGGGTCCATCAACATGCCGGCTAAGCCGCACCAGTTCCAGCAGCCAGGAAATATCCAGCGGATTGTACTCAGGCTGCCGTTTAACTAGCATCTCTTCGGCGATGCGCGTCACGCGCGCGCGCCAAGCGACCAGCAGCAGGTCATCAGAGTGGTCTTCAACGTGAAATCCTGTCCGCAACAGGGTCGGCGTTCCATATTTTACTATGTGGTTAGAAACATAGCGCTGCAGATAGTTAAAGCTTTCTTCCTCATCCGGACCATCAACGTCCTGAACCGCAAACCATGCGTTCTCTCGCGCATGCTTCAAGATTTTTTTTACTTCAATTGCCGATATCTGCTTGGCAATATTCCATCCGCTACCGGCCCAATCTGACAAACCCAATGTCCATTGCATACCCAGTACATTTGCAACACGCTGAAAATTTCCTAGACTGATACTTGTATAGCGATCAGCTTCGTAGCGCTGGATCTGTTGTTCTTTAAGGCCGAGCTTGCGTCCTAATTCTTTCTGCGTCAGCCCGCGCGCAATGCGGCCGACGATTAGACCAAGGCCAGGGTCGTTACCGGCACGTCGCTGCAGAGCTGAATAATCCCCCGCCTTCGCTGCCTCATAGGCATCTAGCAGGGACTGTAGTTCGTTATTGTGGGCCTCGATGGCTTTGCGAAAACCGGTAACAACTGTGGGGGGTAGGCCAGAAATGATCGGCCGAAACAGCATTTCTGAAGATAGGGCCTTGTCGAATTCAGCCGAAAGTACGCGCGCTTCACGCGCTTCGCGTTCGTTCAAAATCACCGCTAGCTTCGCCATGAGTTAGAGTTACACAACAAAATTGTTGTGCGCAAGTAGGAACGCTTCAGTCTGCGTCGACGTGCAGCCCAGAATCGGCGATCTACGACATTTGTTTCTCGCCTTGCCAGCGGTCAGGTCTGTCCCAAATTTGTGGAATCCACGCCATCGCCGCCTGCCGGATAGCCTGTTGAAAGGCGGGCGTCCTTAAGGTCAGCTGAGTGTTGGAAGCGTTCGAAACTTGGCTCGCATCGCCCCCCACAAATCAGCGCTTGCATCCCCAATTTCCCCCCTGATAGTGTCATCCTATGTTGACACTCAGCGATGTGCCGACCTCCTCGACCCGGCCGGCCAGACGCCCCCATGCGGTGGTGATCGGCAGCGGCTTCGGGGGGCTCGCCGCCGCTGTCCGGCTCGGGGCGCGGGGGTACCGGGTCACGGTGCTGGAGCGGCTGGAGCAGCCCGGCGGGCGGGCGCGGGTGCATCGGCAGGACGGCTTCACCTTCGATGCCGGGCCGACCATCGTCACCGCGCCGTTCCTGTTCGAGGAACTCTGGACCCTGTGCGGGCGGCGCATGGAGGACGACGTCACCCTGGCGCCGATGCTGCCGTTCTACCGCATCCGCTTCGAGGACGGCGCGACCTTCGATTACAGCGGCGACCTCGACGCCATGCGCGCGGAGGTGGCGCGGTTCTCGCCCGGGGACGTCGCCGGCTACGAGCGTTTCATGGAGCGCTCGCGGGCGATCTGCGAGGTCGGGTTCGAGCAGCTCGGCCACGTGCCCTTCGGCTCGATCTCCGACATGCTGCGGATCACGCCCGATCTCATTCGGCTGGGCGGGCATCGCAGCGTCTACGACGTGGTGGCGAGCCATATCCGCGACGAGCGCCTGCGGACGATCTTCAGCTTCCATCCGCTCCTCATCGGCGGCAGCCCGTTCCGGGCCAGCGCGATCTACTGCCTGATCGCCCATCTCGAACGGCGCTGGGGCGTGCATTTCGCCATGGGCGGGACGGGCCGGCTGGTGGACGGCCTCGTGGGCCTGATCGAGGGCCAGGGCGGGGCCTTGCGCTGCGGGGCCGACGTGTCCCGCATCGTCGTCGAGGACGGCGCGGCCACGGGCGTGGCCCTGCCCTCCGGCGAGCGCATCGCCGCCGACATCGTCGTCTCCAACGCCGATTCCGCCTTCACCCACCGCACCCTCCTGCCCGCCGGGGTGCGGCGGCGCTGGACCGACCGGCGCCTCGACAGGTCGCATTCCTCCATGGGCCTGTTCGTCTGGTATTTCGGCACGAGCCGGAAATTCCCGGACGTCGCCCACCACACCATCCTGATGGGGCCGCGCTATCGCGGGCTCATCGACGACATCTTCCGGCGCAAGGTCCTGTCGAAGGATTTCAGCCTCTACCTGCACCGCCCCACCGCCACGGACCCGCTGCTCGCGCCGCCGGGCTGCGACGCGTTCTACGTGCTCTCGCCGGTGCCCAACCTCGCCGGCGGCCAGGATTGGAGCGTGGAGGCGGAGGCCTATCGGCGCGCGATCGAGCGCCATCTCGATGCCACCGTGATGCCGGGCCTGTCGGAGTCCATCGTCACCTCCAAGGTGACGACGCCCGAGGATTTCGCACAGGATTTCCTGAGCTTTCGCGGCTCTGGCTTCGGCCTCGAGCCGGTGCTGACGCAATCGGCCTGGTTCAGGCCGCACAATGCCTCCGAGGACGTCGCCCGGCTCTATCTCGTGGGGGCCGGCACCCATCCCGGCGCCGGCCTGCCCGGCGTCCTCTCCTCCGCCCGAATTCTCGATACCGTGGTGCCGGATGCGCGCGTCTTCGCTTGAGTTGTCCCGGCCCCCGCTCTGGGCGATCCCCCATGCGGATGCGGAGGACCACGCCGCCTGCCGCGCGGCGATCCGCACCGGGTCGCGCAGCTTCTTTGCCGCCTCCGCCCTGCTGCCGCCGGCGATCCGCAGGCCCGCCTTCGGGCTCTACGCCTTCTGCCGCCTCTCGGACGACGCGGTGGACGACGTCGCCGAGAGCGGACGCCGCCCCGCCGTCGCGCGGCTCCAGCTGCGGCTGGCCCGCGCCTATGAGGGACGCCCCTGCGACGCGCCGGCGGACCGGGCGCTGGCCGACATCGTTTCCGATCACGCCATCCCGCAGGCCTTGCCCGCCGCGCTGATCGAGGGCCTCGCCTGGGACGCCACCGGGCGCCGCTACGAGACCCTGTCGGATCTCACCGCCTATGCGGCGCGGGTCGCCGCCTCGGTGGGCGCGATGATGACCCTGATCATGGGGGTGCGCGATCCCGCCGTGCTCGCCCGTGCCTGCGACCTCGGCGTCGCCATGCAGCTCACCAACATCGCCCGGGACGTGGGCGAGGACGCGCGGGCCGGCCGGCTCTACCTGCCGCAATCCTGGCTGCGGGAGGCCGGCATCGATCCGGACGCCTTCCTGCGCGAGCCCGGCTTCACGCCGGCCCTCGGGCGCGTCGTCGCCCGCCTGCTCGCGGCGGCGGACCTGCTCTATGCCCGCTCGGAATCCGGCATCGCCGGATTGCCGGCCGCCTGCCGCCCGGCGATCCGCGCCGCACGGCTGATCTATGCCGAGATCGGCCGCGAGGTGGAGCGGGCCGGATACGATTCGGTCTCGCGCCGCGCCCGCGTCGACGGGCGCAGGAAGCTGGCGCTCCTCGGCCGCGCCCTGGTCGCGACGGAGGACAGGGCGGCCCTGCATGAGCCGCCGCTGCCGGAGATCCTGTTCCTGATCGAGGCCGTCACCGCCCGGCCGGTGAAGGCCTCCGCGATCCCGCCCTGGTGGAACGTCCCGGCCCAGGTCGCGCGGGTGCTCGATCTGGTGGAGACCCTGCGCGAGCGCGAGGCCCTGGGCCGCGAACCCGCGCCCTCGTGAGCGACCATCTCTTCGCCGCCTTCGATATCGGCCTCGTCTTCGCCCTGGCCCTGGGGCTGGCAATCTGGCAGCTCGTCGTCGTCAAGCGCGGCATCCGCAAGGATCGGGACGAGGCCGCGCGGCGCGCCGCTGCGGACGACCCCGCGCCGTGATCGCCTCCACCGCCCTCGAACTGCTCCTGATCGGCCTGGCCGTGTGGCAGCTGATCGTGGTGCGCAGGAGCATCCGGGCGGACCGGGAGCGCGAGGAACGCCGCCAACCGGACAGCAGACAGGATACGGGCTGACGCCGCCCGCGATCATCCCACTCGCCGCGGCATCCGGAACGGCAGCATGAACGTCACGAGCGGGTTCCTGAACCGGTCCAGCGAGAGGCTCTCGTGGACGGGGCGCACGCTCTCGCCGTCGAGGGTCGAGGCCAGGAGCGAGCGGGCATAGAACGGCGTGTCCTCGAAGGTGCGCACGATCGTCGAGACCGAATCGTCGCTGCGCGTGGAGCGCGGCATCCGCCACAGGCGCGTCGGCGGCAACGCGGCGGCAAGCGGCGGGCGGATGTCGCGGCGCGTGCCGTCGGCGGCAAAGCGCAGGGACAGGTTCTGGCCGCTGCCGTCGCGGCGGCGGACATCGTAGAGGATCGCCGACCCATCCTTCAGGTCGGCCCGGCACCAGGTCCAGTCGCTGAAGGAACGCTCCAGGGCGGTGTCGCCGTGGTTGGTGTCGAAATAAGCCGTCCCGCGCCAGGACAGGGACGGCGCGTCGAGGGAGACCTCGACCGGGGAGGAGGGGGCCATCGGCCACCACCGGTGCTCGCCCGTTGCGTCGAGGGTGAAGGTCTGCCCCGTGAAGCCGTTCGGGCGCAGGCGGATCGTACCGCGGACCCGCGAAGGGATCGGTGCCGTCACCTCGTCGAGGGTGATGGTGAGGGTCGTCCCGTCCCATTCGAGCCCGCTCGGACCGATCTGGATGTGCGATGCATCCCGGCTCACCGCGTCGCGGCCGCGCTCGGTCATGCAGAAGCGGTTGGCGCGCTCCCCGTAGAGAACCACGTTCACGGCGCAATGGTCGAACGGGTCGCGG
Organism: Methylobacterium marchantiae; assembly: GCF_022179405.1. Lineage (GTDB taxonomy): Bacteria > Pseudomonadota > Alphaproteobacteria > Rhizobiales > Beijerinckiaceae > Methylobacterium > Methylobacterium marchantiae. Next base: position 99,343 of record NZ_BPQT01000016.1, on the reverse strand, counting down.
CTGCGGTCCAGGGCGTAGTAGGGCGAGAACACGCTGCCGATGAAGGCGATGATCGTCAGCCCCTGCCGCCCGTCCTCGCTCAGGGCGTCGACATACCACCAGACGTAGCCGTCCCTTGCCACCGGCGTGTCGAAGCGCGGCCCGTCCGGCTCAGGTCGGCCAGCAGGCTGTCGGCCGCGATCCGCCCCGATTGCGCCGCCATCGGCACCCCCGGCCCCGGATGGATGCTGCCCCCCGCCAGATAGAGACCCGGCAGAGCCGTTCGCGCGCCGGGCCGCTTGAACGAAGCCATCCAGCCGTGCGAGGCCCGGCCGTAGAGGGCGCCCCCCGTCGCCGGGAACAGCCGCTCGAACCCCGCCGGATCGGTCGTCACCGCCCCCGGCGACGCCTCCATCGTCAGCCCGCATTCCGTCAGCTTGCGACGCAGGTTGGTCTCGCATGAGGCGATCTCCGTGGGATCGAGCGGGCGTTCCAGGCCCAGGGCAGGGGCGTTGACGAGGCAGAGCAGGCGCTCCGGCGCGCCGAGGGCCGAATCGTCGTCGGCGCGGTCCTGCGCGCAGACATAGACGGTCGGGTCGTCGGGAAGCCGGCCGGCGCGGAGCGCCGCGAATTCGGCGGCGTAGTCGCGGGAGAAGAACACGTTGTGCCGCACCAGCGGGAAGCCGGAGGTCCGGGCCCTGGCGCAGAGCGTCACCGCCGAGAGCGAACGGTCCGACGGCGTCACCGCCTCGACCGCCCGCGCCGCCCTGGCGCCGAACAGGCCCTTGCCCAGAGCCGCCGCATCGGCGTTGGACACCACCCAATTCGCCGCGATCCGCTCGCCATCGGCGAGGTCGAGACCGACGATGCGCCCGCCCTCCACCGCGATCCCGGCCACATGCGCACCGTAGCGGATGCGGGCGCCGCGCTCCTCGGCGAGATCGGCGATGACGGCGGCGAGCCGGCTCAGGCCGCCCTCCACATGCCAGACGCCCTGGCTCTCCACATGGGCGACGAGCATCAGCGTCGCCGGGGCCTCAAAGGGGGAGGAGCCGCAATAGGTGGCGTAGCGCCCGAACAGCTGGCGCAGGCGCGGATCGCGGAAATAGTCGCCGAGCGCGCTCCACAGGGTGGTGAAGGGCTGGATGCGCAGCAAGCCGCCGAGGCCGGCGAGGCCGACGCGGCGGCCGAGATCGATGGGGCTCGGCCGCTCCCCCCTGATGAAAGGCCCCTCCAGGGTGCCATAGACCTCCGCCGCCCGGGCGCGGAACCGGCGGTAGCCGTCCTCCTCGCCGGCATCGGCGAAGGCGCGGATCGCCGCCGCCGACGCCTCGTGATCGGCGAACAGGTCGAGGCGCTGGTCCGCCCCCCAGGCGTGACGGGCGAGGATCGTGGCCGGGCTCAGCGCCAGGCGGTCCGACAGGTCGGCGCCGCATTCCGAGAAGATCTCCTCGAAGACCCAGCGCATGGTGAAGACGGTGGGGCCGGCCTCTACCCGCAGGCCGTCCACGGGAAGGCTGCGCATCTTGCCGCCGGGCCGGAGCCCGCGTTCCAGCACCGTGACGTCGAGCCCGGCATGGGCGAGCCTCAGGGCCGCCACCAGCCCGCCGATTCCTGCACCGATCACCGCCACCCGTTGCGCCGTCACTCCATCCCCCGTTTCGACCCGTCAACCGTTTCAGCCTTGACGAGTGTCAATATTATCTGACACTTTCAAATGGCAACAGAAAAACACAACGGGAGTGGCGCTCATGGATGCCAACCGCCGGATCGAGCAGGCGCTCGACGCTGCCGTCGCCCACGCGGAGGCGCCCGGCGCACCGCCCCTTCTCGCGGAGGCCATCCGCTACGCGGTGTTTCCCGGCGGCCACCGAATCCGCCCGCGCCTGTGCCTGTCGGTGGCCCGCGCCTGCGGCGACGACGATCCGGCGGCCTCCGATGCCGCCGCCGCCGCGATCGAGCTCCTGCACTGCGCCTCCCTGGTCCATGACGACCTGCCCTGCTTCGACGATGCGCCGACGCGCCGGCAGAAGCCCTCGGTCCACGTGGCCTTCGGCGAGCCGCTGGCGGTGCTCACCGGCGACGCCCTCATCGTGTTGGCCTTCGAGACCCTGGCGCGCGGAGCGGCACGCTCACCGGCCCGGCTCGCTTCCCTCGTCGGCCTCGTCGCCCGTGCGGTCGGCTCGCCCAACGGCATCGTCGCCGGACAGGCCTGGGAATCGGAGCGCAATGTCGGGCTCACCGAGTACCAGCAGGCGAAGACCGGGGCCCTGTTCGCGGCGGCCACCGTCGCCGGCGCGGCGGCGGCGGGGGCCCAGGCCCTGCCGTGGCGGCTGCTGGGGGAATGTCTCGGCGAGGCCTATCAGGTCGCCGACGACCTGCGGGACGTCGCCTGCCGACAGGAAGAGGTCGGCAAGCCGGTGGGCCGCGACGCCACGTTGGGCCGGCCGAACGCCGCCGCCCTGCTCGGCATGGGCGGCGCGCTCGCCCGCCTCAAGCGCCTGGTGCGCGAGGCCATGGAGGTGATCCCGGCCTGCCCCGGCGCGGATATCCTGCGCGCCGAGATCGAGGCGCAGACGCGACTGTTCCTGCCGGCGAGCCTGGCCCGGGAGTTGGCGTGAGCGGAGCTCGCTCCGATGCTCCTCGCGGCTTCCGCGCCTGACGCGAACCCTCCCCCCGCAGAGGGGGGAGGGACACGAGCCCTATCCTGGCGCGAGCGCTGGCTTTCCTTCCGCAACCGCACCATCGCCAATCCGGCCTTCCAGCGCTGGGCCGCGGGCTTTCCGCCGACGAGGCGGATCGCGCAGCGGAACACCCGCGCCCTGTTCGATCTCTGCGCCGGCTTCGTCTATTCGCAGACCCTGTTCGCCTGCATCAGGCTCGACCTGTTCGCGATCCTCGCGCCCGGTCCGCTCACTGTCCCGGCCCTGGCCGAACGGACGTGCCTGAGGCCGGAGCGGGCGCTGCGCCTGCTCAAGGCCGCCGCGTCGCTCGGCCTGCTGCAGCGCCTGCCCGACGGGCGCTTCGCCCTGGCCGATCTCGGCGCGGCCTTGATCGGCAACCCCTCCGTGGCGGCGATGATCGAGCACCACGCTCTCCTCTACGAGGATCTGCACGATCCGGTGGCGCTCCTGCGCGGGGAGGGTGGGGCGAGCCGGCTCGCCGCCTACTGGCCCTATGCGGGAATGACCGACGGCGGCGCCATCCGGGCCGAATCGGTGGCGGATTACTCGGCCCTCATGGCCTCGTCCCAATCCCTCATCGCCGAAGACATTTTGGACGCCTATCCGCTGCACCGGCATCGCCTCCTGATGGATGTCGGCGGCGGCGAGGGCGCCTTTCTCCGCGCGGCGATGCGGGCAAATCCCGGCCTCGCCGTCAGGCTGTTCGACCTGCCGGCCGTGGCGGCCCGCGCCGCCGAGCGCTTCGCCGCCGAAGGGCTGGAGCACCGCGCCGAGGCGTGCGGCGGCAGCTTCCGCAACGATCCGTTGCCGAAGGGCGCCGACGCCATCTCCCTCGTGCGCGTCGTCCACGACCATGACGACGACACGGTCCGCCACCTGCTGCGCGCCGCCCATGACGCCCTGCCCGATGGCGGCATGCTCCTTCTCGCCGAACCGATGGCGGGAACGGCGGGGGCCGAGCCGATCGCGGACGCATATTTCGGCTTCTACCTGCTGGCGATGGGAAGCGGGCGCTGCCGGACACCCGTCGAGCTGACGGCACTCCTCACCGAGGCCGGCTTCCGCGAGTGTCGCGAGATCGCCACACGGCGCCCCCTGCTCACGCGATTGCTGGTGTGCCAACGAATTGACACCGATCATCGTAAGTAAGGCTTGACGAAAAAAAGTGTCTATCTAGGATGACACATCTGAGCCGCGGCGAGACGATCGCGGTCAGGCCGGTATCGAGGGAAAGGGAGGGTCGACACAGATGAACGCTCTCGCCGTCCTTCTCCGCCAGCCCGAGAATCTGTCGCTCACCGAACTTCCCATCGACGCTCCCGGAGTCGCCGATGCCGTGGTCGAGACCATCTGGAGCGGGATCAGCACCGGCACCGAGCGCCTGCTCTGGTCGGGCCGGATGCCGCCCTTCCCGGGCATGGGTTATCCCCTGGTCCCCGGCTACGAGTCGGTCGGCGAGGTGGTCGAGGCCGGCCCGGCTTCGGGTCTCGCCGTCGGCCAGCGGGTCTTCGTTCCCGGCGCCCGCTGCTTCGGCCCGGTGCGCGGACTGTTCGGCGGCGCGGCGTCCCGTCTCGTCAGCGAAGGCTCCCGCCTCGTCCCCATCGATGCGGATCTGCGCGAGCACGGCATCCTCATCGCGCTGGCCGCCACCGCCTATCATGCCCTGTCCCCGACCGCCTCGGGCCGCACCCTCATCGTCGGCCACGGCGTGCTCGGTCGGCTCCTCGCCCGGCTGACGCGGATCGCCGGCGGCGAGCCGGTGGTGTGGGAAACCAATGCGGTCCGGTCCACGGGCGCGCATGGCTACGCGGTGATGCATCCGGAATCCGACGAGCGCCGGGACTACGCCTCCATCACCGATGTCAGCGGCGACGCCGCGATCCTCGACACCCTGATCGGGCGGCTCGCACCCGACGGCGAGATCGTCCTCGCCGGCTTCTACGAGGCGCCGCTCTCCTTCGCCTTTCCGCCGGCCTTCCTGCGCGAAGCCCGCATCCGCGTCGCCGCCCAATGGCGGCCGGAAGATCTGGCGGCGGTCCTCACCCTCATCGAGGGCGGTCGCCTCTCCCTCGACGGCCTGATCACCCATCGCGAACCGGCGGCGCACGCGCCTTCGGCCTACCGCACTGCGTTCGGCGAGCCCGAATGCCTGAAGATGATCCTCGATTGGAGAGCCGCTTCATGAACATGCAGCTGAATGGAGCGGCTCTCCTGCGCGCCGAAGCCGCCATCGAGCCGGATCCCGCCCCCGTCTCCGCCACCAAGGAGACGCAGATCATCGCGATCTACGGCAAGGGCGGCATCGGCAAGTCGTTCACCCTCGCCAATCTCAGCTACATGATGGCCCAGCAGGGCAAGAAGGTCCTGCTCATCGGCTGCGACCCGAAGAGCGACACGACCTCGCTGCTGTTCGGCGGCCGCGCCTGCCCGACCATCATCGAGACCTCCACCAGGAAGAAGCTCGCCGGCGAGCAGGTCGCCATCGGCGACGTCTGCTTCAAGCGCGACGGCGTCTACGCTATGGAGCTCGGCGGCCCCGAGGTCGGGCGCGGCTGCGGCGGACGCGGAATCATCCACGGCTTCGAACTTCTCGAGAAGCTCGGCTTCCACGAATGGGGCTTCGACTACGTCCTGCTCGACTTCCTCGGCGACGTGGTCTGCGGCGGCTTCGGCCTGCCGATCGCCCGCGACATGTGCCAGAAGGTCATCGTCGTCGGCTCGAACGACCTGCAGTCGCTCTACGTCGCCAACAACGTCTGCTCGGCGGTGGAATACTTCCGCAAGCTCGGCGGCAACGTCGGCGTCGGCGGCCTCGTCATCAATAAGGACGACGGCACCGGCGAGGCCCAGGCCTTCGCCGCAGCGGTCGGCATCCCGGTCCTGGCCTCGATCCCGGCCGACGACGACATCCGCAAGAAGAGCGCGAATTACGAGATCATCGGCCGGCCCGAGAGCCGGTGGGGCTCGCTCTTCGCGGATCTCGCCCAGAACGTTCACGACGCGGCGGCCAACCACCCGACTCCGCTCTCCCAAGACGGTCTGCTGGGCCTGTTCAAGGGCGAGGCGGTGGGCCGCGGCGTCACCCTGGTCCCGGCCACCTTCGAGGACATGTGCGGCACGGCGCAGGTCGTGAAGCCGTCCCTCGAAGTCGTCTACGACGAGGTCTGACGCGCATGGCCGTCTCTCTCGACATCGCTGATCTTCGGGCCCGCAAGGACCGACCGGCCTCGACCCCGGCTCCCGCCGCCGTCCCGACGGAGGCGGTGAACCTCGCCGCCACCAAGACCGACGGCCTCGGCTGCCATGCCGGCAAGGACGCGATGAAGGCCGCCGCCAACGCCGCCGGCATGAGCGAGACCCTCGACCGATACGCCAAGGATTATCCGCAGGGTCCGCACGACCAGCCCCAGAGCATGTGTCCGGCCTTCGGCTCGCTCCGCGTCGGCCTGCGCATGCGCCGCACGGCGACGATCCTCTCCGGCTCGGCCTGCTGCGTCTACGGGCTCACCTTCACGTCGCATTTCTACGGGGCCAAGCGGAGCGTCGGCTACGTGCCGTTCAACTCCGAGACCCTGGTCACCGGCAAGCTGTTCGAGGACATCCGCGAGGCGGTGTTCGAGGTGGCCAAGCCCGCCGATTACGACGCCGTCGTCATCATCAACCTCTGCGTCCCCACCGCCTCCGGCGTTCCGCTTCGGCTCCTGCCGAAGGAGATCGACGGGGTCCGCATCATCGGCATCGACGTGCCGGGCTTCGGGGTCCCGACCCATGCCGAGGCCAAGGACGTGCTCGCCGGGGCGATGCTGAAATTCGCCCGCACCGAGGCCGAGCAGGGTCCGGTCCAGGCGCCCCGCGCCGGCCGCTCCGAGCGCCCCACCGTGACGCTGCTCGGCGAGATGTTCCCGGCCGATCCGGTGGTGATCGGCGGCCTGCTGGAGCCGCTCGGCCTCGCCGCCGGACCGGTCGTGCCGACCCGCGAATGGCGCGAGCTCTACGCGGCGCTGGATTGCGCGGCGGTGGCGGCGATCCATCCCTTCTACACCGCCTCCATGCGCGAGTTCGAACTCGCCGGCCGGCCCATCGTCGGCTCCGCCCCGGTGGGCCATGACGGCACCGCCGACTGGCTCGACCGGATCGGCGAGGCCTGCGCGGTTCCCCGCGCCACGGTGGAGGCCGCCAAGAACAGGCTCCTCCCGATGATCAAGGGGGCGCTGTCCGCCACCCCGATCAAGGGCCGGATCACGCTCTCGGGCTACGAAGGCTCCGAACTCCTGGTGGGCCGGCTCCTCGTCGAGAGCGGCGCGGACCTGCGCTACGTCGGCACCGCCTGCCCGCGCACGCCCTATTCCGAGGCCGACCGCGACTGGCTCGAGGCGCGCGGCGTCACGGTGCGCTACCGCGCCTCCCTCGAGGACGACCTCTCCGCCATGCGCGAGTTCCGTCCGGATCTCGCCATCGGCACCACGCCGGTGGTGCAGGCGGCCAAGGAACTGGCGGTCCCCGCCCTCTACTTCACCAACCTGATCTCCGCCCGTCCGCTCATGGGCGTCGCCGGCGCCGGCTCGCTCGCCAAGGTGATCAACGCCGCCCTCGGCAACCAGCACCGCTTCGACGCCATGCGCGACTTCTTCGACGGGGTCGGCGAGGGCCATGCCGCCGGAATCTGGGAAGAGGTGCCGAAGGTCCGCCAGAACGTGGCTTCGGCGACGCGCGGCAAGCCCAGCCACAATCCGATCGGGGAGATGGCCTGATGCTCGTCCTCGATCACGACCGGGCCGGCGGCTACTGGGGCGCCGTCTACGTCTTCACCGCCATCAAGGGATTGCAGGTCGTCATCGACGGTCCCGTGGGCTGCGAGAACCTGCCGGTCACCTCGGTGCTGCACTACACCGACGCCCTGCCGCCGCACGAATTGCCCATCGTGGTCACAGGGCTGGCGGAAGAGGAGCTCGGCCGCCACGGTACCGAGGCCGCGATGAAGCGGGCGCATGCCACCCTCGATCCGGGCATGCCAAGCGTCGTCGTCACAGGCTCCATCGCCGAGATGATCGGCGGCGGCGTGACCCCGGAGGGCACCAACCTCCAGCGCTTCCTGCCGCGCACCATCGACGAGGACCAGTGGCAGACCGCCGACCGGGCGATGTCCTGGCTCTGGCAGGAATACGGCGCCCGGAAATTCGCCAAGAAGGGCATCCCGGCCCGGCCCGAGCGCAAGGCCGGCGAGAAGCCCCGGGTCAACATCATCGGCCCGGCCTACGGCACCTTCAACATGCCCTCGGACCTCGCCGAGATCCGCCGCCTGGTGGAGGGAATCGGCGCCGAGGTGAACCTCGCCTTTCCGCTGGGTTCGCACCTCGCCGACGTGCCCAAGCTCGTGAACGCGGACGCCAATATCTGCCTCTACCGCGAGTTCGGCCGGCTGCTCTGCGAGAGCCTGGAGCGGCCCTACCTGCAGGCGCCCATCGGCCTTCACGCCACCACCAAGTTCCTGCGCAAGCTCGGCGAGATCCTCGGCCTCGATCCGGAGCCCTTCATGGAGCGCGAGCGCCACACCACGATCAAGCCGGTCTGGGACCTGTGGCGCTCGGTGACCCAGGACTTCTTCGGGACCGCGAGCTTCGGCATCGTCGCCTCCGACACCTATGCGCGGGGCGTGCGCCGCTTCCTCGAAGACGAGATGGGCCTGCCCTGCAATTTCGCGATCTCGCGCCAGCCCGGCGCCAAGACCGACAACGCCGCCGTACGGGCGCAGATCAAGGCCAACCCGCCGCTGGTCCTGTTCGGCTCCTTCAACGAGCGCATGTACGCGGCCGAATGCGGTTCGCGGGCGGTGTTCGTCCCCGCCTCCTTCCCCGGCGCCATCATCCGCCGCCATACCGGCACGCCGTTCATGGGGTTCTCGGGCGCGACCTACCTCGTTCAGGAAGTCTGCAACGCCCTGTTCGACATGCTCTTCCACATCCTGCCGCTCGCCCGCGACATGGATCAGGTCGAGGCGACACCGGCGCGCTTCCACCGCGAGCTGCCCTGGGACGAGGCCGCCCGCGCCCTCCTCGACGACCTCGTCGAGACGCATCCGGTGCTGGTGCGGATCTCGGTGGCCAAGCGCCTGCGCGACGCGGCCGAGCGGGCCGCCCGCCATGCCGGCGAGGAGCGCGTCAGCTCATCCCGGGTCGAGCGTGCCCATGCCGGCCTGTCACTGGGAGCGGCGGCATGAGCGTCCCGACTTCTCATCCTCTTTCAGGCTGGAGCGGCGCGGCGCCGTTTCCGCCGAGAACCGGCCTCCTCGCGAGGCCGACCGCCGCGGATTGCGGACAGGAGATCTCCGCCATGCAGTCTTCGACCATTTCCCCCTCGATCATGTCCCGCCCCGGCCCGTCGCGTCCGACGTCGCGCCTGCAGCGGCACGAGCTCCAGTTCCGCCTCCTCCTCGTGGCGACCTATCCGTTCTTCCTCGCTGCGGCGGCGCTCCAGCGCCTCGTCCCGGCGCGGTCGCCGGTCGGCCACGGTCTCGTCGCCCGGCGCTCGGTGTTCGGCGAAGCCAAGGGCATGGCCGTGTCCGCGATCCCCTTCGTGTTCATGGGCTGACGTTTTCCGGGATCGGAGCCCGTCTCCCGTCCCGACCGATCTCCCGTCCGAAGAGGCGAGGGACCGACCGTCGCGAGCGCCGCCCGAAGGCGGTCGCGACCTCACCCGCCGCGCTCCGTCGAGCGCGGCCAGACCAAAGCGGAGGTTCAACCGATGTCCAGTGGGATCGACAAAGCAAGCAGCCTGTCCGGGCTGACCGAACCGGAGGCCAAGGAGTTCCACGCGATCTTCCTGACGAGCTTCATCATCTTCACGGCGATCGCCGTGGTCGCTCATATCCTCGTCTGGATGTGGCGCCCGTGGCTGCCCGGCCCGAAGGGCTATGCCGCCCTCGACACCGTCACGAGCGCCGCGCACGGCCTCGTCTCGATGATCTCCTGAGGAGGAACGCACCATGCACAAGGTCTGGCTTCTCTTCGATCCGCGCCGCACCCTGGTGGCGCTCTTCACCTTCCTGTTCATCCTGGCGCTGCTGATCCACTTCATCTTGCTCAGCACCGACCGGTTCAACTGGCTCGAAGGACCCAAAGCGGCCAAGGCGGCGAACGCGCACTCGCTCGTGCTGCCTTCGATGCCCGCCTGACCGGGCGGGACACGGGCCCGGCAAGGCTCCCTCTCCCTCCGGGGAGAGGGGACCGTCGACCCTTCGCGGGCGGAACGGCGGCTCGACCGGCCTCCGCCCGCTCACGCAACAATCGAAAAACGTGACGGTGAAGCCGGGAGGTATTCGCGATGGCGATGCTGAGTTTCGAACGAAAATACCGCGTCCGCGGCGGCACGCTGTTGGGCGGCGACCTGTTCGATTTCTGGGTCGGACCGTTCTACGTCGGGTTCTTCGGCGTCACGACCCTGTTCTTCTCGGTGCTCGGCACCGCGCTGATCATCTACGGTGCGGCTCTGGGGCCGACCTGGAACATCTGGCAGATCAACATCGCGCCGCCCGACCTCAAATACGGGCTGGCGCTGGCTCCCCTCAAGGAGGGCGGCCTCTGGCAGATCATCACCTTCTGCGCCGTGGGCTCCTTCGTCTCCTGGGCCCTGCGCGAGGTCGAGATCTGCCGCAAGCTCGGCATCGGCTATCACGTGCCCTTCGCCTTCTCGGTGGCGATCTTCGCCTATGTCTCGCTGGTGGTGATCCGGCCGTTCCTGATGGGCGCCTGGGGCCACGGCTTTCCCTACGGCATCCTCTCGCACCTCGATTGGGTGTCGAATACCGGCTACCAGTACCTGCACTTCCACTACAATCCGGCGCACATGCTGGCGGTGTCGTTCTTCTTCACGACGACCTTCGCCCTTTCGCTGCACGGCGCGCTGATCCTCTCGGCCACCAACCCGCCCAAGGGCGAGGTGGTCAAGACGCCCGAGCACGAAGACACATTCTTCCGCGACACGATCGGCTACTCCATCGGCACGCTGGGCATCCACCGGCTCGGCCTGTTTCTCGCCCTCTCGGCGGGCTTCTGGAGCGCGGTCTGCATCATCATCAGCGGCCCGTTCTGGACCCGTGGCTGGCCGGAATGGTGGGGCTGGTGGCTCAATCTCCCGGTCTGGCGCTAGAGGGGGGCACGAGGATCATGGCCTATTACCAGAACATCTTCACCGAGGTCCAAGTCCGCTCCACCATCCCGGAGCTCGGCGTCCCCGTCGATGTCGACCGCCGCTGGGGCAAACCGTTCCACAGCTACCTGTTCGGTCTCTTCGGCAACGCCCAGGTCGGGCCGATCTATATCGGGTATCTCGGTGCGCTGTCGGCCGTCTGCTTCCTGATCGCCTTCGAGATCGTCGGCCTCAACATGCTGGCCTCGGTGAACTGGGATCCGGTCCAGTTCGTGCGCCAGCTGCCCTGGCTCGCTCTCGAGCCGCCGCGACCGCAATACGGCCTCAAGATCCTGCCGCCCCTGCAGGAAGGCGGCTGGTGGCTCATCGCCGGCTTCTTCCTCACCGCCTCGATCCTGCTGTGGTGGGTGCGTCTCTACCGCCGCGCCAGGGCGCTCGGTCTGGGCACCCACGTGCCCTGGGCCTTCGCCAGCGCCATCTGGCTCTACCTGGTGCTCGGCTTCATCCGCCCGATCCTGATGGGTTCGTGGAGCGAGGCGGTCCCCTTCGGCATCTTCCCGCATCTCGACTGGACCGCCGCCTTCTCGCTCCGCTACGGCAACCTCTTCTACAACCCGTTCCACATGCTCTCGATCGTCTTCCTCTACGGGTCGACGCTGCTCTTCGCGATGCATGGCGCGACCATCCTGGCGGTGAGCCGCTTCGGCGGCGAGCGCGAGATCGACCAGATCGTCGACCGCGGCACCGCCACCGAGCGCGCCGCCCTGTTCTGGCGCTGGACCATGGGCTTCAACGCCACGATGGAATCGATCCATCGCTGGGCCTGGTGGTTCGCGGTCCTGACCACGCTGACCGGCGGCATCGGCATCCTGCTCACCGGCACGGTGGTGGACAATTGGTATCTCTGGGCGGTCAAGCACGGCGTCGCCCCGTCCTATCCGCAGGTCTACGCGCCGATCGTCGATCCCTTGACCGCGCCGGGGGTAGTCCCATGAAGACGTTCTTCACAGTTCTCGGCGCCTCGATCGCCTTCTTCCTCACCATCGCGATGTTCGGCACGTCCGGCTGGGTCCGCCCGCCGCTCCAGACCACCCAGAACGGCTTTCGCGGCACGGGGATGGACCAGATCCATACCCGCGCCGGGGTCGCCGCCGCCAAGGACGCCAATCTCGCCCCGGCACCGGCGGACCCGGCCGAGCCCGGCGAGGAACTGGCGGGCGCGACCTACGAGAACGTCCAGGTCCTCAAGAACGTCAGCGTCAACGAGTTCAACCGCCTGATGACCTCGATGACCGAGTGGGTCAGCCCGGAACAGGGCTGCACCTACTGCCACAACACCGAGAACATGGCGGACGACAGCCTCTACCAGAAAAAGGTCGCCCGGCGGATGCTGCAGATGACGCAAGCCATCAACACCAACTGGAAGGAGAAGCATGTGGGCGGGACCGGCGTGACCTGCTTCACCTGCCATCGCGGGCAGCCGGTGCCGGCCAATATCTGGTTCACCAATCCGGGACCGAACCACACGTCCGGCTTCGTTCCCCGCAACAACGGGCAGAACATGGCCTCGCCCTCGGTGGGCCTCAGCTCGCTGCCCTACGACACGCTCACCGAGTATCTCGCCGACAAGAACATCGACAACAACGCCATCCGGGTGAACGCCACGACGGCGCTGCCCACCACCAAGGGCAAGCCGATCCAGGACGCGGAGAAGACCTACGGCCTGATGATCCACATGTCGGAGGGGCTCGGCGTCAACTGCACCTTCTGCCACAACACCCGGGCGATCTCGAACTGGTCGCAGAGCACGCCTCAGCGCACCACCGCCTGGCACGGCATCCGGATGGTGCGGGACCTCAACGGCAACTATCTCGAGCCGCTGACCTCGACCTTCCCGGCGGCCCGGCTCGGCGTCCTCGGCGATGCACCGAAGGTGAATTGCACCACCTGCCATAACGGCCAGAGCAAGCCCCTCAACGGCGCCCAGGTGATCGAACCCTATCCCGCCCTCGCCAAATCCACAGAGGTCGCGGGCGCGGCGGAGACCGCACCGGCGGCGGAGCCCGCGCCGACGGCTCCCGCGCCGACCCCGGTACCAGCCCCGCAATAGGGCGTCGACCGGACGAACCGGAACCCACGAACGAACGAAGGGCCGGTCTTTCGAGACCGGCCCTTCGTGTTTGTGTGAGGTCATAGCAAGTCTCAGTGAGCCCCGACCCGTAGGTCGGACTCCCTGAATGAAGCCCGGCGGATGGCCGCCGCCGCGCGGTCGTGCGGGCAAGCCCCGACGTGTCACACTCGACCGAGGCTCGGTATCGTTTGTCCGTCAGGCGACGGCCTGCTTGACCAAGGCACGGGGCACCGACAGGCGCTCCAGCACCGCCGGGATGCTGTCGGCGGGCTGGGGGCGGCCGATGAAGTAGCCCTGGCCCTCGTCGCAGCCCTCCTTCCGTAGGCGCTCGAACTGCGTGGCCGTCTCGATGCCCTCGCCGGTGGTGCGCATGCGCAGGCTGAGGCCGAGGCCGATCACGGCGCGGACGATGAACGCGGATTCGTCGGCGTCGGTGAGGTCGCGCACGAACGACTGGTCGATCTTGATCTTGTCGAAGGGGAAGCTGCGCAGGTAGCTCAGCGACGAGTAGCCCGTGCCGAAATCGTCCATCGCGATCCTGACGCCGAGCCGGCGCAGCGCATGCAAGGTCGCGAGCGTCGCGGCATTGTCCTTGAGCAGGACCGTTTCCGTGATCTCGAGCTCGAGCCGGGCCGCCGGAAGCCGGCTCAGGCTCAACGCCTCCTTGACGGATTGGATGATGGTGCCGTCGCGAAACTGGGCCACCGAGACGTTGACCGCGACCCTGATCCCATCGGGCCAGCGCATGGCCTCGGTGCAGGCCGTCCGCAGGGCCCAGGCGCCGAGATCGACGATCAGGCCGATCTCCTCGGCCACGGTGATGAACTCGCCCGGGGGGACGAGCCCGCGCTCGGGGTGGCGCCACCGCATCAGCGCCTCGAACCCGCCGACGCGGTGCCCCTGGAAGTCGTAGATCGGCTGGTAGAACAGCTCGAAGGCGCCCTGCGTCACCGCCTCGCGCAGGTCGAGTTCGAGGGCGCGGCGGGCCTGGAGCCGGATGTCCATCTCCGCCTCGAAGAAGCGCCAGGTCCCGCGCCCGTCGGCCTTGGCGCGGTAGAGAGCGACGTCGGCATTCTTGAGGAGCTTTTCGCAGCTGGTGCCGTCCCCCGGTGCGAGGCAGATGCCGATGCTGACGCCGACCGCGACGCGCTGGCCCTCGATCTCGTAGGGGGCGCTCAGCACCTCGACGATCCGCCGGGCCAGGATGGCGGCCTCCTCCGGCCGGGCGACGCCCGTGAGGATGATGGCGAATTCGTCGCCGCCGAGCCGCGCCACGGTGTCGATCTCGCGAAGGCAGGCGCGCAGGCGGTTGCCCACCGCCTTGAGGAGATCGTCGCCCACGGGATGACCGAGGGTGTCGTTGACCTCCTTGAAGCGGTCGAGATCGAGGCAGAGCACGGCGAACATGCCGCCGCGCACGAGATGGGCCAGGGCCTCCTCGATCCGCTCGCCGAACATGGCGCGGTTGGGCAGGCCGGTCAGGACGTCGTGGCGGGCCATGAAGGCGATGCGGGCATCGGCCTGCCGGCGTTCGGTCACGTCCTCATAGGTGGCGACCATGCCGCCGCCGGCCACGGGCTTGTGGGTGATCGCCACGACGCGCCCGCTGTTCAACTGGCGGAAACCCGAGCCGACGGCCGAGATCGCACGGCCCTCGACCTCGAAGACCATGCCTTCATCCGCCGATCTCAGGTGGCGGGATGCCACCTCGTGGTAATGGCTGCCGAGGAGCAGGTCGTCCGGCGCGAGATCGAACAGCTCGCAATAGCGCCGGTTGACGACGGTGAGGCGCCCATCCGCATCGAACAGGCACAGGCCCTGGGACATGTTGTCGAGCGCCGTGTCGAGGCGAAGGTTGGTCGATTGGAGACGCGCCTCCTGGACCTTCAACAGGGTGATGTCGCTGCAGACGGCAATGTAGCCGCCGGTGCGGGTCCGGCTGCGGCTGATCCGGAGCCAGCGACCGTCGGAGAGCTGCGTCTCGCGCGGAGTCGTCCGGTCGTCGTCGTTGGAGAGGAGAGTGCGGGCGAGCTCGTTGCCCTCCTCTGCGACGCGGGCGATCGACATGTCCTGCGGCCGGGTCCCCTGACGGAATCCGAGGAAATCCTCCGCCTGCCCGTTGATGAGCGCGATGCGGCCGGCTTCGTCGACGACGACGATGCCTTCGAGGGAGGTTTCGAGGGCGTCGGCGAGATGCGCCTCCGCCGAGAGCCGCTGGGCGACCTCCTGCTCCATGGCCCGCCGGATGTTGTCGCGCATGACTCCCATGGACGCGAGGAGGGCGCCGAGTTCGTCGGCGCTGCCGGGCGGGATCGTCACGCTGAGATCGCCGGCGGCGATCCGCGAGGCGACCATGGACGCATCCGCCACCGGCCGCATGATGCGCCGGGCCAGGAGCCAGGCGACCGAGGCCGACATCGCCAGCGCGAGCAGCGTACCGACGAGGTTGATCTGGGTCTCGCGGGCGACGACGGCCCGGGCCTGCTGCCGGTAGACGAAGCCGTCGCCGGCGGTGTGGTTGATGAAGAGGTCGAGATGCTCCTCCACCTCCGCGGCGTGCCGATCGGCTTCCGCCCAGTCGGCCTCCCGGGCCTCGCGACCGGCGAGGGCGGAGCGCGCGGCGTCCCAATCCCTCACGGCCCGTTCCACGGCCCCGGCGGCGAGGGTGGCGCGGCTCGACTGGGCGCGCTCCACCGCCACGGCGAGATCCTCGCTGAACAGGCGGCGAAGGGTTTCGAGCCGGCCGTCGAGCTGCGCCCTCACGGCGGGGTCGGCGCTCATCCGTCGCCGGGAATCGACCGAGCGCATGTTCGCGAAATCGGCCGCGGCGGCACGGGCATAGTTGATCGACATGAGCGACCGGTCGAAGGTCCGGCTGACGAGCTCGTCGGCCCGGCGAATGCCGGACGCCGCCGACAATCCGAGCGCACCGGTGATCGTGCTCATGATGAGGAAGGCGATCAGAATTCGGCCGCGGATGGTTCCGACGAACGATGCGACTGCGGCGATCGGCGCCGGCCAATCTCTCTCGCCCGCCGCAGCAAGCCTCAATCGACGGATAGGTGTCATCCACTCTGTCTCGGCTAACCCAACGTCACTTATTGCTCGGCAATAGTTAAGGCGCGCTTGCGCCCTCCGTCAGGCCTGCCGTTTTAAGGGACTTTTTACTTGCTGCGACGAAGATGCAGTTGGGCGAACTCGTACCCTCAGGTTGCATGAGACGTATCACCTCCATCAGCCTCGCCTTCGCTCTCGTCGCGACCAGCGCTGCCACCCTCGCCCTCCATGCCTCGGCGGGTCAGGTCTATCGCGTTTCGCAGAAGGGCCGGGCGTTCCAGCCGGGTGCCCTCGTGATCAGGAAGGGCGAGACGGTTCAGATCGTCAACGACGACGGCGAGCTCCTGCACCATGCCTACGTGGACTCGCCGACGTTCACGTACGATTCGGGCGACCAGGAGCCCGGCGGAAAGGCCGAGATCGTCTTCTCCAGCGGCGGGAGCTTCGCCGTCCTGTGCGGCATCCATCCGAAGATGAAGCTGATGGTCCGCGTCGAAGGCAACTGACGACCCAACAGGGAAACCCCAGGGCCGGGACGGGACCCGCCCGTCCGGCCTGACCGACTACAGGGCTCCGGCGGCCGACAGGACGGAATGGGCGCCGTAATAGAGCCCGATGAAGGCTGCGAGCGCGGCACCGTAGCCCACGGGGAGTGCCGCCAACTGGCGCACCCGCAGCGGAACCCTCGCATCGTCGGCGGCGATGGCGATCATCGCCACGATGATCGGCGAATGGCCGATGGCGTCGACCTTGCCGAATTCGAAGATCGCCGAGACGAAGGTGGCCGCCAGCATGATCGCGGCCACGCGACGGACCAGGGGCGTGCAGAGCAGAGCGAAGGCGAGGGCGAACTCGACCGCGCCGGCGGCCTTCATGAAGAACGCGCCGTCAAAACCCAGCGTCATCTCGGGGTGCTGGATGAAGAGCGGGAACGACCATTGCGGGAAGGCCCACTTCTCCACCGAGGCCCACATCAGGGTCACCGCCGCGGTGTACCGCACGATGTCGAGAGGGCGGATGCCGAACAGGCTGCGCTGGAGGCCGGTCAGGGCGAGATAGGCGGCGACACCGAGGAAGACGGGGTAATCCGCCAGGTGGAAGACGCCGTAATTCGCCACGGCGATGCCGAAGAGGATCACGATCCCCAGGGCCGAGAACGGCATCGTCGCCCGCCACAGGAAGCCTGCGGCGATCGCGAGCTGGAACCAGGGCAGGGCGGTACTGGTGGTGGTGAGTTCGGGCGTGAGGATGATGCCGCCGAGCGACCACAGCGAGACGAAGAAGGCGCCGCACACCGCACGGAACATCAATTCGGTATTCTCGCGGGCCCAGGCCGTCACCCGGTCGAGGGACCGCATCATCGCCTCACCGAGAATCGTCCGCTCAAGCAGCGCGCCGACGAACAGCGCCAGGAGCGAGACAAGGATGAGCTGCTCGAAACTGTCGCACAGGACCTCGGCGAGGCCGACGGGTGAACCGGCGACGTCGAAGGCGCAGAACCATTTGACATGGGCATTCGCCGCCGTGGCGCTCGTCACACTCAGGAGCAGGGCAGCGGACAGCACACCGGGGCCGGGCAACCGACAACGAAGACTCATGGGATGAAGCCTTGGCGAAAGCTGAAATGCCGATGACCGGCTGCAGCGAGAGTAGTTTTACTTAGTTTTTTCCGACCTTGAAAGGCACTTGTTAACGAAGCTTAAGCATTGGTTAACGTCCCGGAAGGTTCCTCGACACCGCCGCATGAGGCTCGTCCTCCGCCTCGGAACAGGTCGCAAATGCGGTGGTCGAAGAACGCCCGGCCGCCGGGTCGAGAGCACGCGCGGCGGAGGATGGGACAGTCATGCATCGTCTTTGAGCGGCGAGGCTAACCTTTGGTAGAGGCTGCGCGCAGGATCATTCGGCAATGGCTGGCGTTTGGTAACCGTCAGGGCCTATGCCCAAGCTTCGCGTCGAAAGAGGAACCTCCATGATCGCGACACTCAGCCTGTCGAGCCTGATCGCGGGCGGAAGCCTGTCCTACGCCTCGATGCGGAACGCGACGCGTGCAGCGGCCTACGAGACCTGGGGCGGGGCGCTGCTGATCATAGGTCTCTCGCTGGCCGGTGCCGGCCTGACCCTGTTTCGCTAGACCGGTCAGACAGTCGAGGCCGAGAGTTCGCGCAGCCCTCGATCCGGGCCGCGCCCGGTTCTCAGCGCGCGTCAGCTTTCCGCTTCGGCTCGCCCTGCGCGAGATCCTGGGCCGTCAGGGTCTCCAGGAACGCCAGGAGATCGGCCTTCTCGGTCTCGGACAGGCGCAAAGGCCTGATCTTCGGCGAGCGGCTCGGACGCTCGATGCCGCCACGGTCGTAGAGATCGATCACGTCGCGCAGGGTCGGCACCGATCCGTCATGCATGAAGGGGCCGCGCTGCGCGACATCGCGCAGGGTCGGGGTCTTGAAGGCGTAGCGAAGGCCCTTCGACGACGGGAACAGCCGGCCCCGCCCGATATCGTCGCCCCGGCCGACCCCGATGTCGTGGAACGAGCCGTCGGTGAAGGCCCAGCCGCCATGGCACTCGTTGCAGCGCGCCTTGCCGGTGAAGAGCGCGAAGCCCGCCTTCGCGGAGGCTCCGATCGCCGACGCATCGCCGCTGAGCCAGCGGTCGAACGGTGCTTCTCCCGAGACGATCGTGCGCTGGAACGCGGCGAGCGCCCGTTCGATGCCAGCGCGCGTGATCGCCCGGTCCTCGAAGGTCGCGGCGAAGGCGGAAACGTAACTCGGATCGTCGCGCAGGCGATCGATCAGCTCCGCTTCCGAGAGGTTCATGAGATTGGCGCCGGTGATCGGCGTGAAGGCGACGGATTCGAGATCCGGGAACTTGCCGTCCCAGCCCAGCGGCTGGATCCAGCCGACGTTGAGCAGGGTCGGCGTGCGCAGCATCAGCTCGATACCGGGCTCGCCGATGCCCCGCATGCGCCCGTCACCCCAATGGCGCGACGGGTCGTGGCAGGAGGCGCAGGCGATGCCGCGCGAGCGCGACAGGACCGGATCGAAGAACAATTGCCGGCCGAGCTCGATATGCGCCGCCGTATCGGGACCGCCCTCGGGCACGGGAATCTCGGAAGGCCGCCCGAAGGCGCTGCGCCAGCCGGCGGCCTCATCGCTCATGCCCTGGGCCGCGAACACGCCGACGACGGCCGCCGCCGCGACCGAAACCATCGCTGCCACCCGGACGAACGCTGAGCCTGCCTTTCGGGTCATCCTGCTCTCCAGCCATCCGGGCTAGGGCGCCAGGATTAAGATTGTGTTGCCATGGCCGGTGCCCCCACAGAGGCGTGACGTCACGGGGCGGGGCGCGTCTCCCGAACCGGCCGGGGCGCGAACATCAGGACGAGGGCGCCGGCGATCATGCAGATCACCGATCCGACGAGCACGCCGATCTTGGTCTCGGTCTCGAGGTCTGGATTGTCCGCGAAGGCGAGCAGGCCGATGAACAGGCTCATGGTGAAGCCGACGCCGCAGACCAGCGACAGGCCGTAGATCTGCCACCAGCCGGCATGGGCGGGGCGCTGGGCGAGACCGAGTTTCACGGCGGCGAACACGGCGCCGAACACGCCGATCTGCTTGCCGGCGAACAGGCCGAGCGCCACGCCGAGGGTCACTGGGTCGAGGAGCATCCGCAGCGACATGCCGCCGAGCGCGACGCCGGCATTGGCGAATCCGAAGATCGGAAGGACGAGATAGGCCGACCAGGGATGGATCGCATGTTCCAGCCTGTGCAGCGGCGAGGCCGGATCGTCGGGTCTGGCCGGGCTGGTCCGCAGCGGAATGGTCAGGGCGAGCAGCACCCCCGCGATGGTGGCGTGGATGCCGGATTTCAGCACGAGGAACCACAGGACCGCACCGAGGACGAGGTAGGGCGTCAGCCGGGTGACGCCGGCTCTGTTGAGGCCGGACAGGATCGCGACGGTGAGGGCCGCCCCCGCCAGCATCGGCAGGGAGAGGTCGGCGGTGTAGAAGACCGCGATGACGAGGACCGCGCCGAGATCGTCGATGATGGCGAGCGCGGTGAGGAACACCTTGAGCGAGACCGGAACGCGCGATCCGAGCAGGGCGAGGACGCCGAGCGCGAAGGCGATGTCGGTGGCGGTGGGAATCGCCCAGCCGCGCAGGGTCTCGGGCGAGGAGCGGTTGACCAGGACATAGATCAGGGCCGGGACGACCATGCCGCCGAGCGCCGCGACGCCCGGCAGGATTCGATCCGGCCAGGTGCGCAGCCGCCCGTCGAGCACCTCGCGCTTGATCTCCAGGCCGACCAGCAGGAAGAACACGGCCATTAGGCCATCATTGACCCAGTGCAGGACGGAGAGGCCGCCGATATAGGCCTTCAAAAGGGCGAAATAGCCCGGCGCGAGCGGCGAGTTGGCGACGATCAGGGCGAGGACGGCACTCGCCATCAGGACCAACCCGCCACCGGCGTCGCTCTTGAGCGCGTTGCGCAGGGCGGAGAGGGGGCGACGGGTGGGAGAGGTGTCGAGCATGGCTCACGCCTGCCAGCGATCGCGGACGAGGGCAACCGCTCGTGAGCCAGGGTGTCGGAGCGTTCGGGAATTCCTCCGGCGGCCATGCGAGAGACGCGAAGGCCGGATGGCGGCGAACGGCGGCGCCTTTCCGAGGACGACCTATCTCGCGAGCATCTCCGGCAGCGCGACGGTCCAGGGCTCGTCGAACCTGACCTCCTCGAGATTCACGCCCCCTCCGCCGCGATCGATCACCAGGAATTCCTGCGGAGCGCCGAAGGGAGCCAGCACGCCGTGCCAGATGCCGAGATCGTAGCAGATCCCCTGGCCCGGTGCCGTGACGAAGGCCTGCGGCGGGCCCGGTCTCCCACCGTCATCGGGGCAGACCACGACGAGGAACGGGGCGGTGTTCAACGGCACGAAAGCCTGTGCGCCGAGGGGGTGACGCTCGACCAGGCCCACACTCAACGGGAGGGAATAGGGCTGGGCCTCCACGAGCCCGATCACCACCCGCGCATCCTCGCCGATGGCGCGGATCTCCGCCACGTCGTGGAAGCGCCGCGCCATCCCGGCATTCATGGAGCGCGGATCAATGCCCGCCTTGTCGATGATTCTGCCGAACGGCGCGAAGGCGTCGGCGGTGAGGGCCCGCGCGACGATGTGGCGGCCGGTCATCTGGCGACCCTGTGGAAGGTGAGGGAGGGGTGGCGATTGACGTTCTTGTAGAGCAGGTAGCGGAACGGACCGGGGCCACCCGCGTAGCAGGCCTGCGGGCAGAAGGCGCGCAGCCACATGAAATCCCCGGCCTCCACTTCCACCCAGTCGCGGTTGAGCCGGTAGACCGCCTTGCCCTCGAGGACGAAGAGTCCGTGCTCCATCACGTGGGTCTCCTCGAACGGGATCGAGGCGCCGGGCTGGAGGGTCACGATGTTGACGTGCATGTCGTGGCGGACATCGTCCGGCGCGACGAAGCGTGTCGTGGCCCAGACGCCGTTCGTGTCCTTCATGGCGAGGGGATCGACCTCGGAATCGTGGCTGACGAAGGCTGGCGGGACATCGATGCCGGGGACCGGTTCGTAGGTCTTGCGGATCCAGTGGAAACGCGCGGGCTCGGCGCCGCGGTTTCGCAACGTCCAGGCACAGCCGGATGGGAGGTAGGCATAGCTGCCGGGTCGCAGATCGTGCGTGGTGCCATCGAGGACCAGAGCGGCATGGCCGCCGACCACGAACAGGACGCCCTCGGCTCGGGCGTCGGGTTCCGGGCGGTCGCTGCCGCCGCCGGGCGCGACCTCCATCAGGTACTGGGCGAAGGTCTCCGAGAAGCCGGAGAGCGGCCGGGACAGGATCCAGGCCCGGGTCCCGTCCCAGAACGGCAGCACGCTGGTGACGATGTCGCTCATCACGCCCTTCGGGATGACGGCGTAGGCTTCCGTGAACACGGCCCGGCCGGTCATCAGGGCCGTCTGGGGCGGCAGCCCCCCGCAGGGCGGGTTGTAGGAAGAGGCGGTCATGGGCTCGTCTCCGGCATCTCGTTCGTGGCCTTGCGGCACTCGGCGCGGCGGCGAAGCGCGGATCGTGCCGGGGGCCGGGTTCGGCTCAGCATATCGGGCCCCGGCGCGCGGCGCGCCGTCAGGCCGGGCGATTCTCCGCGACGGGCATGGCGAGCACCGAAGCCGTGTCGGTGGTGATGTCGCCGTTCAGCACGCGGTGGGCCTGCGCGCGGTCGATGTCGCCCTCCCAGGCGGCGACGACCACGGTCGCCACGCAATTGCCGATGAGGTTGCCCAGCGCCCGGGCGATGCCGACGAACCAGTCGATGGACAGCACCAGCACCAGTCCGATCACCGGGATTTCCGGCACCGCCGACAGGGTCGCCGCCAGGACGACGATGGCCGATCCGGGGATGCCGTGCGCGCCCTTGGAGGTCAGGAGAGCGATCCCGAGGATCAGCAGCAGGTGTCCGAAGGACAGGGGCGTGTTGGTCGCCTGGGCGATGAACACGGTGGCGAGGGTCAGGTAGAGGGAGAAGGCGTCGAGGTTGAACGAGTAGCCGGTGGGTATCACGAGGCCGACGGTGGAATCGCGGATGCCGAGGCGTTCGAGCTTGCGCATCACCTGCGGCAGGACGCTGTCGGAGGAGGCCGTCCCCGCGACCACGAGGAGTTCCTCGCGCAGATAGGCCAGCAGCTTCAGGATGCTGAAGCCGGCGGCGCGCAGGATCGTGCCCAGCACGACGAAGACGAAGAAGGCGACGCCGGCATAGAACAGGACGACCAGCATCCCGAGTTGCCGGAGGGAGCCGATCCCGTACTTGCCGACGGTGAAGGCCACGGCGCCGAGAACGCCGAGGGGCGCCAGCCGCACGATGAAACCGATGATCTTGAACAGGACCGCCGTGATCCGCTCGATGCTCTGCGCCAGGGGCTGACCGTGTTCCCCGAGCAGGGACAGGCCCGAGCCGAACAGGACCGCGATGATGAGGACCTGGAGGATGTCGCCCTTGGCGAAGGCGTCGACGATGGTGGTCGGGATGATCTTCATCAGGAAGTCGACGGTGCCGGTGACCTGCCCGACACGGTCGGTGTAGCCGGCGATGGCCTTGGCATCGAGGGTGGCCGGATCGACGTTCATTCCGGCGCCGGGCGCGAAGACGTAGGCGAGCACGATGCCGAGGACCAGGGCCAGCGTCGTGACGGCCTCGAAGTAGATCAGGGCCTTGAGACCGACCCGGCCCACCTTGCGCAGGTCACCCGCGCCGACGATGCCGTGGACGACGACGCCGAAGACGAGGGGCGCGATCGCCATCTTGATCAGCTTGATGAACGCGTCGCCCAGGGGCTTGAGGGAGACGGCGAAATCCGGCCACGCCATCCCGAGACCGATGCCGAGGACGAGGGCCGTGATCACCTGACCGAACAGGGACGCAAAAAAGCCGCGCATGCGAACCTACCTCCGACGTTAAAGGCCGTTCTTCGCCCCGCGTGCCCGGCCCTGGTGCATCGGAAGGTCGGCCGCTGCAAAGGATGCGACCTGCACGATGCGCGCCATGCCGCCGACCATCGCGGGACGCACCATTGTGCGCCCCGATGCAGGCGTCAAATATATATTTCATCGCCATTAAGACATGCTGCATATGAATGGTGCCATGGAACTCCGTCACCTACGGTACTTCGTGGCCGTCGCAGAACATCTCAGCTTTACTGCAGCGGCGAAAGCTCTTGGCGTGGCCCAGCCGCCCCTGAGTCAGCAGATCCGCGACCTGGAGGGCGAGATCGGAACGCCCCTGTTCGAGCGGACCACCCGTCGCGTCTCGCTCACGCAGGCGGGCCGGGACTTTTTCGTCAGGGCCAAGGCCGTTCTCCACGGCGCGCACGACGCCGCCGAACGGGCTCACGCCATCGGTCGTGGCAGCATCGGTATCCTCAATGTCGGCCTGACCGGATCGATGCTCGCCGGACCGCTCGGCAGGCTCATCCATGATTTCCAGGGCACGTTCCCCGGCGTCGACATCCAGATCCACGAGATGTCGCCGGACAGGCAGATCGCCGCGCTGAAATCGGGGCAGACGGACATCAACTTCCTCCGCACGCCGCCGGAGGACCCGGATCTCGTCAGCGAATTGGCGTGGAAGGAGGGGATCAAGGTCGTCCTGCCGGCCGGACACGCCATCGTCACGGACACGGTCACGCTGAGCCAGCTGGCGGAGGAGAATTTCGTCTTCCTGCGGTTGCGCGACTCGCTCTTCGCCCGGCACATCCTGCAATGCTGCATCGGCAGCGGGTTCTCGCCGAGAATCTCACAGCAGGCCGTCGAGGCGGCCTCGCTGACCAGCCTCGTGGCTGCAGGGTTCGGCGTCGCCCTGATCCCCGAATTCGTCTCGAAGCTGGCTCACCCGAAAGTCAGATACCGGCCCGTCGTGTCCTCCTGCCTGTCTGCGGATGTCCATGCCCTGTACCATCACGGATCAGGACCGATCGCGCAGAACTTCCTCGCCAGGATGAGAAGCGGCGCGGAAGACCTGGCGGCACAGTTGAGACTGGAGTGACGTCGCCGGTTCGCGGACGGACCCGAAGGTCGGCCTCCCGCATCGGCCTATCCCTCCGCTCCGGTCCCATCCAGGTCCGTTCGCTGCGCCCGCTGATGCAGCAGGTTGAGGATCAGCGCCGTCCAGCCGGTCTGGTGCGAGGCGCCGAGGCCGCGGCCGGTATCGCCGTCGAAGAACTCGTGGAACAGCAGGGCCTCCTCGGCGCCGGGCGCAGACGCGATCGGTTCGCGTGTCCCGAAGGCCGGTCGCCGCCCGTCCTCGCCCTTGGCGAAGAGGGCGATCAGGCGGTCGGTGAGGGCGTCGGCGATGGCGTCGAGGGTGAGGAACGTCCCCGATCCCGTCGGATATTCCACGATGAAATCGTCACCGTAATAGGAGTGGAAGCGCCGCAGCGCCTCCACGACGAGATAATTGACCGGCATCCAGACAGGGCCGCGCCAGTTCGAGTTGCCGCCGAACATGTTCGAGGTCGAATCGGCCGGGTCGTAGCGCACCGTGAAGGCGTCGCCGAACCCGTTGAGGGAATAGGGCCGTTCGAGATGCGCCTTCGACAGGGAGCGCACGCCATGGGCCGAGAGGAACTCGGCCTCGTCGAGCATGCGCCGCAGCAAGGCCTTCATCCGGTGTCCGCGCAGCAGCGACAGGAGCTTGCGGTCGCCGACACCGCCCTCGTCCCAGCGCGAGACGAGACAGGCGAGGTGGGGGCGGTTCTCGAGGAGCCAGTTCAGGCGGCGGGCGAAATCCGGCAGGCGCTGGAGCACCGAGGGCTCGATCACCTCCACCGCGAAGAGCGGCACCAGCCCGACGACGGAGCGGACGCGCAGGGGCAGCATCCCGCCGCCCGGAATGTCGACCTCGTCGTAGTAGAACTCGTCCTCCTCGTCCCACAGGCCGAACCCCTCGCCGCCCATATCGGTCATCGCCTCGGCGATGAGCAGGAAATGCTCGAAGAACTTCGAGGCGGTGCTCTCGTAGACGTCGTTGTGGAGCGCGAGCTCTAGGGCGATGCGCATCATGTTGAGCGAGTACATCGCCATCCAGGCGGTGCCGTCGGCCTGGTGGATGCGGCCGAAGCCGGGGGGCGGGCGTGACCGGTCGAACACGCCGACATTGTCGAGCCCGAGGAAGCCGCCCTGGAAGACGTTGCGGCCGTCCGCATCCTTCCGGTTCACCCACCAGGTGAAGTTGATGAGGAGCTTGTGGAACACGCCTTCCAGGAAGGCGAGATCGCCGCGTCCGCCGCGCCGGTCGCGGTCGATCTCGAACACCCGGTAGGTGGCCCAGGCATGGACCGGCGGGTTGGCGTCGCCGAACTCCCATTCATAGGCCGGCAGCTGGCCGTTCGGGTGCATGTACCATTCGCGGGTGAGGAGCAGCAGCTGCTTCTTGGCGAAATCCGGGTCCAGCAGCGCCAGCGGGATGCAGTGGAAGGCGAGGTCCCAGGCCGCGAACCAGGGATATTCCCATTTGTCGGGCATGGAGAGCACGTCGGACCCGGCGAAGTGGCGCCAATGGACGTTGCGTCCGCCGTCCCGCTCGCGCGGAGGAGCGGGCTGGAGCGGATCGCCCTTCAGCCAGAGCCGCACGTCGAAGCAGTAGAGCTGCTTCGACCAGATCAGGCCGGCGGCGGCTTGCCTAAAGATCGTGCGGGAATCCGCATCCGCGATACCGTCCTGCAGGGCGTCGTAGAACGCATCCGCCTCGGCGATGCGGCGCAGCAGGATGGCGCCCTCGCGGTCGACCGGGCGGGGCCGCGCGCCCGCCGACAGCCGCAGGCTGACCCGCCTCGATTCCCCGGGCTCCAGACGGAACGTGTAATGCAGGCCGAGCTTGGTCCCGGCATCTCTCCGCACGGCGGATTCGTCGCCGCCGACGATCGCGGCATGGAGCCCGTCCTTGAACGGGCCGGCGGCATCCGGCTGCCAGCCGTGCAGGCGGAGATTGGTGTCGTTCTCGCAGAAAAGCACCTCCGGCTCGCCATCGAAGGAGAGGCGGTAGCGACCGAGGCGCGGATGCTCGCAGGCGATGCTTCCATCGATCTGGACCGCCATCTTCGGACGCGATTCGGGCGATCCCTCGCGCCACGACCAGATGTTGCGGAACCAGAGCTGCGGCACGAGGCGCAGATCGGCCGCCTCCGGACCACGGTTGGTCGCCGTGATCACCGCGTGGATGTCGTCGATATCCTCCTTGGCGTATTCCACGGTGACGTCGAAGAAGCGGTCCTCGGCGAAGGCGCCCGTCTCCTCGATCTCGTATTCCGGCTGATCGCGGCCGCGGCGCAGCCCCTCGCGGACGAGATCGTCGTAGGGATAGGCGGCCTGCGGATAGCGATAGAGGAACTTGAGGTAGGCGTGGCTCGGGGTCGCGTCGAGGTAGTGATAGACCTCCTTGACGTCCTCGCCGTGGTTGCCCTCCTCGTTGGTCAGGCCGAACAGGCGCTCCTTGAGGATGTGGTCGCGGCCGTTCCACAGGGCGAGCGACAGGCACATCTGCCCACGCTCGTCGCAGATCCCGGCCAGGCCGTCCTCGCCCCAGCGATAGGCGCGCGAGCGTGCCTCCTCGTGAGGCAGCGAGCGCCAGGCATTGCCGTCGCGACTGTAATCCTCGCGCACCGTCCCCCATTGGCGCTCGGCGAGATACGGCCCCCACAGCGACCATGCGCGCTCGCCGCGCGCCTGCTCGGCGATGCGGCGTCGCTCCGCCCAGGCGTCGAGTTCGCTCACGCCCATGTCCCTCGTGCGAGACCGGGCGGGACGGCCTCGGTTCGGTAAGCGGACACATGAAGCCCCGAGGGGCAAGGGGGCGTGCGTTGGGGCACGTGAAGCGGCGGATGGACGGTCATCGGTCCCGATGGCTTTGGCTCAGTCGGGGCGGAGATGCACCATCGGCGCCAAGCTCGGAGTCGGGCGCGCACCCGGCCTCGGGAAACGACCCGCCGAGGGTTCATGCGGACGTCACGGATTGGTGCTCTTGACCATGAGCGATGGCGGCGGCCGGGGGATCACTCTGCTAGCCTCCGCCGCCACGCCAACAGCCTGATTCCGGTGCCATGAGCGAAACCATCATGAGCCACGCCACCATGACCCACGCCATCAAGCTCGGGCTCATCGCCCTCTGCACCCTCGCCCCCGCCCACGCCCTGGCGCAATCGGCGACGAACCTCGCGGCCCTGCGCGGGCTGGCGCCGGTGAGCGCTTTGGCGGCGACGCCGGAGGGCAAGGCGGCGCTGGCCGCGAACCTGACGGTGACCGGCGACATCCAGACGGGGCGGCATAGCCAGCCGCTCCTGCTGCCCTTCGCCGAGCAGCAGCAGCTCGCCCTGCGCGACTGTTTCATCACCGACGGCAATGCGGCCGAACTCGCCGACGGTCTCGGCACGTCGCTGGGAGACGCCTACCAGGCCAAGGCCCGCTACGAGGATTCCAAGACCTTCACCAACGTCTCGGGCGGCCTCGCCAGGCTGATCGGCTACACCAACAACATCACGAAGTCGGATTCGAATGCCGGGAAATACTTCTTCGCCAACGCGACGACGAACGGCGAAAAGCCCGCCTCCGAGGCAGCCCGCGCGATCTTCGACGCGATCGGCGGCACGACCGATGTCTTCGGCAAGGCCTATGGCCGCCCTGCCGGAACGCCGGGTGCCGACGCCTTCGGCAATTCCCGCCCGTTCCAGACCGAGCCGACCTTGCTCTCGTACCGGGGCCAGGACTACTTCGGCGCCGCCTCGCACAGCATGGACTGGCTGCGCGGGCCGAAACAGAACCTGAGCGACAGCCCGTCCTATCCGAGCGGCCACACCACCTACGGCTACACGGAATCGCTGCTCCTCGCCCTGCTGGTCCCGGAGCGCTACCAACAGATGATCGCGCGCGGGGCCGAGTACGGCAACAACCGGATCGTGGTCGGTGCCCATTACGCCATGGACGTGCTCGGCGGCCGTGCCGTCGCGCTCCACGCCGTCGCCCACCTCCTCGCCAACGACCCCGCCTATGTCGGACAGACCCGCGCGAACCCGGCCATCGACAACGAGATGAGCCGGGCCACGGACACCGCAGTGACCATCACGGACTATCCGGAGGCCTTGAAGGTGGCGCGCGCGGAACTCCAGGCCTTCCTCCGCGAGCGTTGTGGCGACACGGTCGCCGCCTGCGCCGCCGCAGACCGGAGCCGGTTCAAGGATCCCGCTGCCAACGCGGCGATGTACGCCTCCACCCAGACCTACGGCCTGCCGGTGGTGCATCCGGCCCGGTCGGGCCAGACGGTGGATGTCGGGCAGGCCGCGCCGGAAGCCGGATATCTCCTCACGGTCGCCTTCCCGGCACTGACCCTCGCCGAGGCCAACGACATCCTGACCGCCACCCTCGGTCCGGCGGGCGGCTTCCTCGATGACGGCTCGGCCTTCGGCCTGTATTCCCGCCTCGACCTCTACGCGGCCGCGGGCAAGGCGGCGTCTTTCGCAGCGAGCCGGACAGCGCGATAGGCGACCCTTCGGCGACCTACGGAAATCGCGTCGGCGGGTATCGAGAGCGATCACCCGGAAACGCGCTTGACCATATGGACGATGCGGGCGTGGCCGGCTTCCGCGTCGGGGTTCCGCAATTCGCGCATTCCCGGAGCACGGCCCGTGGTCAGAAAGACCAGAACGGTCAGCGCCAGGACGATCTTGGAGGCCATTGCCCTCGTTCCTCGTTGGGGAGGCGAGGGCTCTACGTCCGGGCGGGCACCGACGAGCTGCGCCGGCGCACAGACGACCGGACCGGCCCCGGCAAGCGCGCCGACATGGTGAACGAAGGGTTTGACGGGCGACTTTCCGCGGCGTCGTTCAGGCTTTCTTAGCCACGCCGTCGGAGTGTTGGGATCACTTGCGTGCCGCGAGGACCCCGTTCGTGCTCGACCTCATCTTCTACACCAGTGCCTCGATCTGTGCCGTGAGCTGCCTGGCGCTCGCGGCCCTCCGCCAGCCATCCGTCACCCATCCGCGCGTCGAGTGGGACGAGGACGTCCGCGGCTGATCGCGCCGATCGATCCGCGACCTCGAACATCCATGCGGTCGGTGCTCTCCCGCGCCCGATCCGGGTCAGGGAGCCGACCGTCATCTCGCCCGTTGAAAGCCACGAAGCCCGAATGAGCGCGGGGGCGAATGGGAACGGGCGGCATGGAGGACGACATCGATCGGCTGCGGCGGCGCGCGGATGATCTCGAAGTCGAGATCTCCCGGCTGAGAGCCGAGATCGCCTCCGGCATCCATTCGCCGCGTGCGGGCCAGCGGACCTCGGCGGCGGGGTCCGAACTGCTGTTCACGGCGGCGGAAAAGACCCGCATGCCGCAGATCATCACCGACCCGAACCTGCCCGACAATCCGATCGTCTTCGCCAACCGTGCCTTCCTCGATCTGTGCGGCTATTCCGCAGAGGAACTCGTCGGGCGCAATTGCCGCTTCCTGCAGGGGCCGGCGACCGACCCCGCCGACGTGGCGCGCCTTCGCGATTCCATCGCGGCGCGGCGCGACGTGGTGGTGGAGATCGTCAACTATCACCGGGACGGGTCGCCGTTCCGCAACGAGCTCTACGTCAGCCCGGTCTTCGATGCCGACGGGCACCTGCGCTACTTCTTCGGCAGTCAGCTCGACGTCACGCGCTTTCGCACGGAGGAAGGCAAGCTCGCCGAGAGCGAGGCGCGATACCGGACCCTGTTCGATGCCATCGATGCCGGGTTCTGCATCGTGGAGATGCGTTTCAATACGGCCGGGCGCCCCATCGATTATCGCTTCGTCGAGGTCAATCCGGCCTTCGAGCGCCAGTCCGGCCTCGGTGACGTGGAAGGCCGCTGGATCAGCGACGTCCTTCCCGACATCGAGCCGCGCTGGCTTGAGACCTACGGCGACGTCGCCCTGACCGGCAATCCGGTCCGGTTCGAGAGTGGGGCGGTGGCCCTCGGCCGCTGGTTCGACGTCCACGCCCTGCGCATCGGGGAGCCGGTGCAGCGTCGCGTCGCGATTCTGTTCAACGACATCACCGACCGGCGCGAGGCCGAGACCGTGCTGAGGACCACGGCCCGCGAACGGACCACCGAGCGCGACCTCGTCTGGCGTGCGAGCCGCGATCTCCTCGTGATCTGCGGGTTCGACGGGCGTTACCGCGCGGTCAATCCGGCATGGACCGAGATGCTCGGCTGGCCGGCCGACGCGCTGATCGGCGCGCGGTTCGACGCGTTCGTCCATCCCGACGACCGGGAAGCGGCCGACAATGCGATGAAGGTGCTGCTCGGCGGGGCGGTCCTCGACAATCTCGACATCCGGCAGAGAGCCGCGGATGGCAGCGAACGCTGGATCTCCTGGAACGCGATCCCGCAGGGAGATCACTTCTACGCGGCCGGCCGCGACGTGACCGAGCGCAAGGCCCTGGAAGAGCAGCTTCGCCAATCCCAGAAGCTCGAAGCCGTGGGCCAGCTCACCGGCGGCGTCGCGCACGACTTCAACAACCTGTTGACCGTGATCCGCTCGTCCACCGACCTCCTGCGCCGGCCCGACCTCCCGGAGGAACGCCGCCGCCGCTACGTCGACGCCATCTCCGACACGGTGACGCGGGCGGCCAAGCTCACCGGCCAGCTCCTGGCCTTCGCCCGGCGCCAATCCCTGTCGCCCGAGGTCTTCGACGTCGCCAAGAGCGTGGCCTCGGTGGCCGACATGGTGGGCACGCTCACCGGCGCACGCATCCGGGTCGAGACCCAGATCGACACCGGCCGCGACGCTGCGGGGCAGCCGCTCTCCTGTCTCATCGACGCCGATCCGAGCCAGTTCGACACCGCGCTCGTCAACATGGTCGTCAATGCCCGCGACGCCATGGACGGGGAGGGCAGGCTGACGATCCGCGTCCGTCGCGCCTCGATCATCCCGGCCGTCCGGGCCCATCCTCGCATCCGGGGCGATTTCGTCGCTGTCTCGGTCTCCGATACGGGCACCGGCATGGCGCCCGAGATGCTCGACCGGATCTTCGAGCCGTTCTTCACCACCAAGGGTGTCGGTCAGGGCACCGGCCTCGGCCTGTCCCAGGTCTTCGGCTTCGCCAAGCAATCGGGCGGCGAGGTCGTGGTCGAGAGCCATCTCGGCCAGGGGACGACCTTCACCCTCTATCTCCCGCGCGCGCCGGGCGAGGCCGTCGCGGCCGAGCCGGTGCAGGAGCCGCCGCCGCTGGCCGAGAGCCACGGCACCCGCGTCCTGGTGGTGGAGGACAACGCCGAAGTCGGCGCCTTCGCGACCCAGGCCCTGCAGGAGCTCGGCTACATCACGCATTGGGTGACGGATGCGCAGCGAGCCCTCGACACGCTGGCCTCCAACCCCACCGGGTTCGAGGTGGTCTTCTCCGATGTCGTGATGCCGGGGATGAACGGCATCGCGCTCGGCCATGCGATCGGGCGTCGATGGCCTGCTTTGCCCGTCGTGCTCACCTCCGGCTACAGTCACGTCCTCGCCGAGGAAGGAAGCCACGGCTTCGAGCTGCTGCGTAAACCCTATTCGGTGGCCGACCTGTCGCGCATCCTTCGGCTCGCCGTTCCGCGCTGAGGCACAAACCGGTCTCGGATGGCCGCGACCGGCCGACGCGGAAACCTTAGCTGCAGTGCAACGTTGCCCCGGCATGGATATCGGCGAGCGGTGAACCGCGCCGTCAGGCCGGGCCGGTCGCGTCCGCGCAGCCCGTCATCGCCGTTCCGCCCGGCCGCTGGGCTTCCCGGTCTTCGACGCTCCCGACATGCGCCGCCGCCGACCGTTGAACCCAGCCGCCCGACACGCATCACTCAAACGGACATCCGCATGAGCATCGCCTCCACCCTCGGCCTGACATCCTCCAGGAAGGTCCGCTACGCCTTCGTCGCCCTCGGCGACATCACTCAGGAAGCGATGCTGCCGGGCGTGAAGCACACCGGCAATTCCGAGATCGTCGCCTTCGTCACCGGCGACCCGGAGAAGGCGCGCGGCGTCGGCGAGCAATACGGCGTCACCGATTCCTACAGCTACGAGCAGTTCGGTGACTTGCTCGCGTCGGGCACGATCGACGCGATCTACCTCGCCACGCCGAACTGGCGCCATGCCGAGTTCGCGATACCCGCGCTGAAGGCCGGCATCCACGTCCTGGTCGAGAAGCCGCTGGAGATCTCGGTCGAGAAGTCCAACGAGATCATCGCGGCGCAGAAGGCGTCCGGTGCCAAGCTGATGGTGGCCTACAGGCTGCATTTCGAGCCCTGCACCCTCGCGACGATCGATCTGATCCGTGCCGGCGATCTCGGCGAACTCCTGACGTTTTCGTCGACCTTCACCCAGATGGTCTCGCCCGAGAACCATCGGGCGAAGAACGGCATCGAGGCCGGCCCGATCTTCGATATGGGGCCATATCCCATCAACGCCGCCCGCTATGTCTTCGGCGACGAGCCGACGGAGGTGGTCTCGGCGGTGGGTACCCGCCACCCGCAGGCCGGCCTCGGCGGTTTCGACGATACCGTCGCCGTGACCCTGCGCTTCCCGAAAGACCGCCTCGCCCAGTTCGTGATCTCGTATTACGGCAACACCCTGGACAGCTACACGGTGGTCGGCACCAAGGGCAGTGTCGAGGTCAATCCCGGCTACATGTACGGCAAGCCGCTGGAGCGCATCCTCACCATCGGCGAGGACAAGAGACACGACAGCTTCAAGAACACCGACCATTTCGGCGGCGAGCTCAAATATTTCTCCGACTGCATCCTCGACGATCATGAGCCCGAGCCGGATAGCGAGGAAGGCTATGCCGATCTGCGCGTGATCGAGGGCATCGTCCGCGCCCTGGAGACCGGCACCTCGCAGGTCCTGGAACCGTTCAGCCGCGCGAAGCGCATCGACACGAAAGCGCAGGAGCAGACGCTCACGGCACAAAAATCGCCGAAGCTGATCAACACCGCGAACCCCGGCAAGGGCAAGGATAAGGTTCCTCTGAACTAACGCTCAGCGCCGGGACCGTCCCTTTCCGTGTTTCGATCCCGCATCTCTCGCTCAAGACCCAGCATGAACGAACGCGCCCAGATGGGGGCCGACCTCGGCGTCGATGCCCGGCACCCCCCTGACGAGGGCGCCTCATCCGCGCGGGAGGAATCCGCGCGCGTCGTCGCGGAGGGAATCGAGCACCCGATCCAGGATTACGCTCCCCTGGGCGACGGCCGCTCCGTCGTCCTCGTCGGGCCGGACGGCGCGGTGGCCTGGTGGTGCGTGCCCGAGATGGATTCGCCGCCCCTGTTCGACCGTCTGCTGGAGCCCGGGAGCGGCGGCTATTTTCAGGTCTGCCCCGAGGCCAGCTATACGATGCAGCGGCGCTACCGCAGCGACAGCAACGTACTCGAGACGGTCTTCACCACAGAGACCGGCACGGCACGGATGACGGAATCCCTCAACAGCAGTCATGCCGGCCGATTGCCGTGGTGCGAGCTGGCGCGGCGCCTGGAGGGGGTCTCGGGCACGGTCACATTCCGGATTCGCGCCGTCTTCGGCACCCGCGGGGACTCGGTCTCACCCTGGCTCCAGCCCAATCCGAATGGCTGCGTCTTTCATGTCGGCCCGGTCCTCGGCGTGGTCCGCTTCAGCGACAACATCCGGATCGTCGAGGAGACAGACCGCACCATCGCCGCGGCGGTGACGCTGGCGGAGGGGGAGCGGGCGCTGGTGGCGCTTCTCGCCGGCGAGGACGAGCCCCTGGGGATACCGACCATCGCGGAGATCGATTCACGCATCGACGTCAGCGACGAGGCGTGGCGGCATTGGGCGGAAGGGGTGCATTACGACGGGCCGCACCGGTCCGAGGTGCGGCGCAGCGGCCTCGCCCTCAAGCTGCTGCTGTATTCGCCCAGCGGCGCGATCGCCGCAGCGGCGACCACCTCGCTGCCGGAGCGCATCGGCGGGCCGAAGAACTACGATTACCGCTACGCCTGGATCCGCGATGCCGGTTACACGGTCAACGCGTTCCTGCGCGTCGGCGCGATGCCGGAGGCGAAGGCCGCTTTCTCGTGGCTGATGAAGCATCTCGACGCGCATGGGGCGCAAGTCTTCTACACTCTGCGCGGCGGGCGGGTGCCGGAAGAGACGTCCCTCGACCTCGCAGGCTATCGTGGCTCGCGCCCGGTCCGGGTCGGCAACGCGGCGGCCCGCCAGCACCAGCACGGGATCTACGGCGACATCTTCGAGACCGCGACCCTGTTCGTCGCCGACGGCAACATCCTCGACCAGAAGAGCGCCAAGGTCCTGGCCGCCCTCGCCGACGAATGCGCCGACCGCTGGCGCCAGAAGGATGCCGGCATCTGGGAACTGGAAGTTCCGCAGCACTACACGATGTCGAAGATCAGCGCCTGGCAGGCTCTCGCCCGTGCCGTCGAACTGGCGGAGGCGGGCCATATTTCGGCGACCTGCGTCCCGCGCTGGTCGCGCGAGCGGGATCGCATCCAGGCTTGGATCGAGGAGCATTGCTGGTCTGAGACGCGCCGGGCCTACACCTTCTATCCCGGCACCGACCGGCTCGACGCCTCGCTGACCCTGGCGGTGCGGTTCGGCTTCGACGGGCGCGAGCGCCTGTCCTCGACCCTCGATGCGATCCGCGACGAGCTCGGGCGCGGCCCGCTTCTCTTCCGCTATTCCGGTGCCGAGAAGGAAGAGGGCGCCTTCGTCGCCTGCTCGTTCTGGCTCGTGGAAGCCCTGGCCGAACTCGGCCGACAGGAGGAGGCCGAGGCGACATTCACCGAGACGCTGAGCGCCGTCGCCAAGGGCGTCGGCGTGATGAGCGAGATGGTGGACCCCGCCACCGGCGACCATCTCGGCAACACACCGCAGGGCTTGAGCCACCTCGCCCTGCTCCATGCCGCCTGCTCCCTGCGCGGCGACCGCGGACGATCCCTGAAAGCGGCCTCATGACCGGAACCACCACCCTCGGCGAGACCGCGCCGACGGCCGCCGCGTTGCCGGGCGCATCGCCCGGACGGCATCCCGGCCTCGTCCTGACCGCGCTGGCCATGGGAGGTTTTGCCATCGGCACCACCGAATTCGCGGCGATGAGCCTGCTCCCGGCCTTCGCCCCCGATCTCGGCATCGACGCGCCGACGGCCGGCCACGTCATCAGCGCCTATGCCCTCGGCGTCGTCGTCGGCGCACCGGTCATCGCCGTGCTCGCGGCGAAAGTCGCGCGCAGGACGCTCCTCGTCGGTCTCATGGTTCTGTTCGCGCTGGGCAACGGCCTCTCGGCTCTCGCGCCGAGCTACCACGGGATGCTCCTGTTCCGCTTTCTCGCCGGCCTGCCGCACGGCGCCTATTTCGGCGTGGCCGCCCTCGTCGCCGCTTCGCTCGTCCCGCGAGAACGGCGCAGCCAGGCGGTGTCTCGGGTGATCCTGGGGCTGACCGTCGCGACGGTGGCGGGCGTGCCGCTCGCCAACGTGATCGGGCAACTCGTCGGCTGGCGCTGGAGCTTCGGGCTCGTCGCCGTCCCGGCCCTCCTGACGGCCGTGTCGGTACGGATCCTGGCGCCCCTCGGACGGCCGGCGGTCGGCGCCAGCGCGCTCCGCGAACTCGGAGCGCTCCGGCGCGGACAGGTCTGGCTGACCCTCGCCATCGGCGCGATCGGTTTCGGGGGCCTGTTCTCGGTCTATACCTATCTCGCCTCGACGCTGATCGACGTCACCCATGCCTCGCCGGCGACCATCCCGATGGTTCTCGCCGTGTTCGGCCTTGGCCTGACCCTCGGCAACCTCGTCTGCGCCTGGGCCGCCGACCGCGCGCTGATGCCGGCCGCCGGGCTGACCCTGGTCTGGACGGCGGTGGCCCTGGCGCTCTACCCGTTCTCGGTCGGCAGCGTCTGGACGCTGGCGCCGGTGGTGTTCCTGATCGGTTGCGGCGGCGGCCTCGCCACCATCCTGCAGACCCGGCTCATGGACGTGGCCGAGGATGCGCAGACCCTGGCCGCCGCGCTGAACCACTCGGCCTTCAACTTCGCCAATGCGCTCGGCCCGTGGCTCGCCGGCCTCGCCCTCACCGCCGGATACGGTCTGCCCGCGACCGGGTGGGTCGGCGTGGCGCTGGCGCTGGGTGGATTGGTGCTGTGGGCGGCGTCGGCGGCGCTCGATCGGTCCGGGGCGAGTTCGTCGAAATCGAACCCGGTCTGACCGCCTACGGGCGTCCGCGCCCTGACGCCGCTACGGCGTCAGCGGCTGGATGTCGAGCTGCATGCCGCGTCCCCTCAGCACGCGCACGAGGCGATGCTCCAGATCGGCGTCGAGCCCGTTCACCTGCATGTGGAGACGGCTTCCCTTCGAGGTGCCCGTCACCCAGAGACGATAGACCAGCCCCTCCTCGCGCATCTGCGTCAAGAGCCGCTCGGATCCGAGCCTGTTGGCCTCGTCGTTCATCGCAATGAGGGCAGTGTCCATTCAGGTCTCCCGCTTTCACCGGGAGCCATGCCCGGCCCAATTGCTTCGGACCGGCGGCTCCGGATCATATTGTCCACGCACGCTCCTGCACGGGACGGCGTCCACCTCGTCCGAGGCATCTCTCAGCCAACGTCCCACGGCCGTGTTTCGTCCAGATGTCTCGGTAGTCTTCTCCGAACGAGGATAACGATCAGACCGCGGCAGACCCTCGACCGGTGCGGATTTCCCGCCGGCCCGGACGGCTTCCCGCCCACGATGTGGACAGTCGTCGATCGATCGGGCCTTCCGTCTCCCATCATCCGAAAGTGCTCGATCGCGAGTTGGCGCCACGTCGCTTCATCGATCCCAAGATCAATCGTTCTTCATCATAGAAATTTACTGTCGTTTATTCCCCATGGATCAATAAGCTCTTCCCATACGCTCGCGATGCCGATGCAGCGTGTGTCGGCATCGGCTCCGGAGACATGAGATGAAGTGCGCATCCGTTATCCTGCTCGGAGTCTTCGCGGCATCCCCGGCCGCCGAGGCTCTGGCACAGAATGCCCGCGACGTTCCAATCACGCAGGATCTGCGTCGCGAAGAGCGAATCGAGCGCCGGCTCGATCGGGACATGCCGCCGCCGGTGGATCCCAACGTGAGCCCTGACAATCCGGACGGCGTCGTCGGCTTCGACGGCCCACCGGGCATGTTCGAGAACGGCGTCGAGAACGGCAGCCCGGTCCCCTCCGGATCGCCCGCGGATGCGGACGACGATTGAGGATCTCGCAAAGACCGGCGCGACGGACATCGCTCGCCTGCGGAGAGCTGTGGGTGGAGATCGCAGTCGACGGACGGCCGATCCAGATCGTCGACAGCCATCTCGGCCTCCCGGCCCGGGAGCGGCAGGGGCAAGCGAAAGCCCTTCTCGGACCCGGCCGGGCGGGATCGCGGGCTTGCACACCTTCCTTCGTCCTGCGGGGAGATTTCAACGCAGTGCCGCGAGCATCACCGATGCGCGGCGCGTCGCCGGAGGGCTTTCCGGCTCGGCCGGCTTTCCGAGCCGCTGGCCGTTGCGCCGCATCGACCACATCTTCGTCGCCCCGGCATGGCGGTGACGCGGATGGGCGCAGTGCGGACGAGGAACGCCCGCCTCGCCTGCGGCCTCCTGCCTTTGCTGGCGGAATTGGACATTACCGGCTGATCGGAACGGAACCCCGAGCCTGTCCAACACAGCGGGACCAGCCGGCGCACAGGTATCTCATTCGACGGTCACATCGATCGAAGACCGGCCCAGTATCTTCCCGTCGAACCACGAGAGATGACACGTCACGGTCGCTCTTCCTGGATCGGAAGCCGAGAGGGCGAATCTGTGCATCAACGGAAATCCGACCATGCCCGGCGGAGGTGGCGTGACCGGGCTCAACCCCAGATCCGACACGTCCACGATGGCCGGATGATCCGACGAGCATGTCCAACTCGTCGGAACACCGGCACTCCGCTTCAGTATGAAATCCGCTTTCGAGCTCCTTTCCAATCTCAGCGCACTCAGCCTCACCGCTTCACTGTCTTTCGGCGGCGTCAGATCGACGGGAGGCTCGTCCTTGGCAGACGCGATCGATAGTGATGAAAGCGTCATCAGTACCATCGCGAAGACAGCTTTCATCCCCCGGGTCTCGCTAACAGCACGGCGTTCCATCACGACTGAAGGCCCTCGTCTGGTTTAAGCAGGGCCATATGCGGACCTGCTTCGCAAATGACGGAGCATAGGAGATCGGCCGTTACGAAACCTCTGCGGGTTTCTCGGTCATGCGGTCGTCGTGCGCCTCTGCGGGTGCGCGGCGATCCACCTTCTCCGGCTCGCCTTCAGGCACCGCAGCGGGTCGGTCCCTCCTCGGCATCGGCCGAGCGGTCTTTCGGTCTCGCGGTGCACCATACCTTCCTTCGCCTCCTCCCGCGGACTCGATCGGACCCACGTCTTTCCCACCTGCGACAACGACGGCGGCGCCCCCTGGCTCGACGGCGATCGTTATCACCGCGGAGGGCCTCGCCGGGATCGGCACGGAATGATCTCGCGTTTGCCATGCGCGATGCGGGCTCTTGCCCCGTGTGAATGTGAACCGGCCGGGAACGTGCGACGGGCCCATCCGCAGGATGCAGGAAGGCCGCGACGCGCGGCCGGTGACGATCCATGAACGAGGCAGGATTCGGATGAGGCAAGATTCGACGGGAGCGATATCGGGTCCCACGTTCGAGCAGATCCGTCAGTGCGCCTACGAACTCTGGGAGCGCAACCACCAGCCGATGGGGTTCGAGATCGAGTTCTGGCTGATGGCGGAGAAAGAATTGCGGGCGGAGCGCGGTCGCTCGACCAAGGCCGACGGCTCAGAGAAGACGCGGGCTTTCGAGGAGACGAAGAGGACGGATGAGGCCCACGACGCCAAGGAAGCGATACTTGGCAAGGAAGCGATACTTGGCAAGGAAGCGATACTTGGCAAAGACGCGATACTTGGCAAGGACGCGCCCGCGGCGCGGACGATCGAACGTACGCCCGCAAGGTCATGAAACCGTCGATGCGGCGGTGATCGGCGTCCCTTGATTGAGCCCGTGACTTGGCTGGGCGCATGACTTGGCTTGGCTCAACCGCTTCAGGTTATCCGGAGCGGTGCATTGTCGCGACGCCTGGAACAGATGATCGCCCTGCCATGGCGCATCACGTCCATCGGACTGCGCAAATGGGCGCATGGATCCCGATGAATGAGGGTCGGCATGAGTCACTGACCCGTAGGGCGCCCGATGCCGGCGATGGCCCCACGCAAAGCACACCTGGATTTTTGGCGCGCCTTGAAAACAGAGACGGATTTTTAAGGCCGGATCTCTAGGTTACTGTGCGTTAGGTCGCCGCTTTATCCAATATAGCAAAATATCGAACGGTTCCACCGCGGAGCTGCGCCTGTCGAGGCAGGATGTCGCCGCTGTGGGATTTTCGGAGGCCTCCAAGAAGCAGGCTCGCCCGGGTCTGTCGACGACGGTGGCCGAATTTGTCGCTCCGACGCGCGTGGCGTCGTCGCGATTGTGCAGTTCCAGGCGGTGCCCGCGTCTCAGGCTACGGCGTTCGTGAAACCTTGCCGCGGTAGCGGCGTCATACGGGAATACCAGGGCATGGCCGAAATTTTATCAGGCACCGGCCTGCGCAGGGCATTTTGCGTCTTCCTGGCATTCCTGGCGGCGATGCTCGCGGGCGCCGCGCCGCTCTTCGCCCAAGAGCGTTGGGCTGGCGCCTGGGGGTATGCGACGACGCCACGGATTCCGGGGGTCGATCCACTTCAACCGCCGGGCACCTACTTCCATCGTGTGAAGCTGACCCAGCGCGGGAACGCGATCATGCTGACCCTCAGCAATACCGAAGGCCTCGCACCGGCGACGGTCACGGTAGTCGGTATCGCGGCGGCCGTGGGAACGACCGGCTTCGAATTCAATCCGACGACGTTGCGCCAATTCTTCTTCAACGGACAACCGAACATCACCCTGCCGATCGGCGTCTCGGTGCTGACCGACCCGCTGCCCTACTCCACGGATGTCGGCCAGGAATTCATCATCAGCGTGACCTTCACGACTCCCACTCTTCCGCCCTGGAATCCGATCGGTCTTCCGGTCGCCTTCGCGCCGTCGGTCGGCAACGGCATCGGCCCCATCAAGACCATGCAGGTGCGGCCGTACCTCGCCCAGATTTCGGTTCGCGAACCAGCCGCGCGCTGCACGGTGGTCGCGTTCGGGGATTCGATCACCGACGGTTATCTGGGATTTTCCCCGACCGTGCGCGGCTGGCCGGGCCGCCTCGCCGAACGCATGGCGCTGCTGCCGCCGGAGCGCCGCTGCGGCGTGGTGAACATGGGCATTCAGGGCAATCGTCTCCTGTCCCGGGGCAACGGCATCCTGGGGCTGGATCGGTTCTGGCGCGATGTCGCGTCGGTACCGGGCGCGACGCATGTCGTGCTGCTAGAAGGAATCAACGATATCGGGTGGGCCGGCACGAGCGCACCAGATCTGATCAACGGGTACCGCCAGTTCATCACGCGCGCCCGCTCCCTCGGCCTGCGGGTCATCGCCGGTACGATGACCCCTGCGGGCGGCTCCAGCCTCATTGGGGGCGACAAGGACATGACGCGCAACCAAGTGAACGAATTCATCCGCTTCTCGGGGGCGTTCGACGGCGTGATCGACTTCGATGTCGCGGTCCGCAACCCGTACGCAACGACCTGGTTGCGCCCCGACTCCGATTCCGGCGACCACCTGCATCCCAACGACAACGGCTATCGGCTGATGGGCGACGAGGTGAATTTGAACCTGTTTGCCCCGATGCCGTGAGGCCGTCGCCGGTGGATCGGTGCAATGCGGAACGGCGCGCCGGGGTATGTCGACGGGGCGCGGAGATTTGCCCGGCATTCGGGTCCGTCCCCCTCCCGATCCGGAGTCCCCACTGACCGATTCGTTCGAGCGCGCCTTCCCACGGTGGAGTGGCATCGGTTCTGGTGAAGGCGTCGCACACGAGGCGTTATGGGACAGGCTCTTCACAGACGCGCAACGTCCACGCATGCGTTCGGAGCAGCGCTACAGCGATCAAAAGCTCTACTCAAATTTCTTGTCGCGCAATATGTATAAGAAGCATCGAAGACGATCCTCATCGCAGTCTAGATTGGTCTTTGTCATACAATTGGGCTCGTCGAAGATGGCTGCTACCACGATGGCGTCCGGACCGGTCGCGGCGGGACGCATACCCGGCCCTGGTGAAGTTGCGCA
Source organism: Methylobacterium marchantiae (assembly GCF_022179405.1). GTDB lineage: Bacteria > Pseudomonadota > Alphaproteobacteria > Rhizobiales > Beijerinckiaceae > Methylobacterium > Methylobacterium marchantiae. The sequence continues at coordinate 57,593 of NZ_BPQT01000016.1, read as the reverse complement.
TCGGCTTCACGACCGGCGGCGCCGGGAGCCGTTGCTGAGTCCCGTCGCGGTGCGGCCGTGACAACGCGGAGCCTGGCCCCACGCGCCGGACCAGAGGAGGGCGGCTTCGTACTGCCGGCGGTCTTGATCATCCTCATCGTCCTGTCGGCGGCGGCGGCCACGGCGGCCCTGCGCCTGCAGACGCACACCAGGCTCGCCGGCCAGCGCGCCGACGGCCTGCGCCTTCAGGGGCTGGCGGACGGGATCACCCGGCTCGTCGCCTTCGGGCTCGTGGTCGAGCGCAGCTATAGGGCGCCGCGCCTCGGCCTTCCGGAGGAAGGTAGCCCGGTCCTGTGCCAGTTGCCGAAGGGGCGCAGCGCCCGGATCGCCCTGCGCGACCAGGGCGCCCTACTCGACCTGAACACCACCCCACGCCCGCAGATGGAAGAGGACCTTCGGGCGCTGGGCGTCCCCGACCGGGACGCCGGGACGCTGGCCGCCGAGATCGTGGATTTTCGCGATGCCGACGAGACGCCCGAGCCGGGCGGCGGGGCCGAGGCCGCTCAGTACCGGGCGCGCGGCCTCGCCCACGGCCCGCGCAACGGACCCTTCGTGCGGGCGGACGAGATCGAGCAACTGCCGTCGATGAATCCGGCGCTGGCGGCTGTCCTGCTGCCGGTCGTCACGGTGTTCAACCCCAACGGGCGCCTCGACACGACGCGCCTGCGCAAGGTCGCGACCGCCGAGGGTATCAGGCAGCCCGCCCGCCCATCCCAGCGGCAGTTCCTGCGCGTCGAGGTCTCGGTCGCCGATGCCACCGGAGCCAGGGCCGGCCGCTCCGCCCTGGTCTCAACGGGCAACGCTCCCGTCGGGATCGGGATCGTCGAGTGGGTCCGGTCAGTCCCAGCCCCGCAGGCTGGGACGCCGCATCCTGCTTGTGCCCGCATCGCGGCCAGCCTCGGCCTGGACTAATCCGGTTCCGAGATCCGTATGCGAACCAGACCACGCGGGCGGCCCAAGAGATCGGCGACCAGATCGCGCGCATCCAGCGCTCCACGAACCAAGTGGAAGTGACCCGATTCCTCGCCGCGGTTCGCGCCGCCTGACGTCTGCGACCTGTCATCTCGTTCGAGATGGTATATCGAATACCATCTCGAACGAAGGGGTGATATCCGATGACTGTGCTGTTCCATCACGCGGCCGCGCTCGAGCACCGCACGCCGCACGGCCATCCCGAGCGGCCCGAGCGCATGAAGGCGGTGCAGGAAGCTCTCGGCATGCCGGACTTCTCCGGCCTCGACCGCAGGTCGCCCGAAGCGGCGGCGCTCGAATCCGTGTTCCTCGCCCATCCCGAGGAATGGGTTCGCGCGATCCTTCGCTCGGTCCCCACGGAGGGCGTGGCCCATCTCGATTCGGATACGGTCCTCTCGCCGGGCACGATCGACTGCGTGCTGCGCGGCGTCGGAGCCGGGGTGCAGGGCGTCGACCTGGTGATGACGGGTACGGCCAGGAACACTTTCTCCGCCATGAGGCCGCCGGGGCACCATGCCGAACGCACCAAGGCGATGGGCTTCTGCGTCTTCAACAACGCCGCGATCGCCGCGCTTCATGCGAAGGCGGTCCATGGGGCGGAACGGGTCGCCATCGTCGACTGGGACGTGCATCACGGCAACGGCACGCAGGACATCTTCTGGTCGGACCCGTCGGTCCTGTTCTGCTCGACCCACCAGATGCCGCTCTATCCGGGCAGCGGCGCGGTCTCGGAACGCGGCGAGCACGACACGATCGTCAATGCACCGCTCAAACCCTTCGCGGACGGCGACGCCTTCAAGGAAGCGCTGAACAGCCGCGTCCTGACGCGTCTCGAGGAGTTTCGGCCCGACCTCATCATCATCTCGGCCGGGTTCGACGCGCATTGGCGCGACCCGCTGGCCAACCTCATGCTGGAGGCGGAAGACTTCGCCTGGGCCACGGCCAAGGTCATGGAGATCGCCGACCGCACATGCGACGGCCGGATCGTCTCGCTGCTGGAGGGCGGCTACGACCTCAAGGGACTCGGCGAGTCGGTCGCCGCCCATGTGTCGGTGCTGATGGGAGCGTGAGGGCGGGCAGGACGCTCATCCGCCGAGCCGTCGAGGGACGCAACGGACCGACGCACATCTGTACGACCGCATATGTATGAAAGTATACATTCATCGTTTGAAAATGATCTTCGCGCCGGATATGGCAAAGCTCCCGGCAGTTCCTAGATAAAGCGGCGTCGCATCATCCGAGGGTCGCGGCTTTCTTGCCGCATGCAGCTTCCTCAAGGTTGCCTTGTCAGCACCGAGCGGTTCGCGCTCGATTGATTTGGCAAAACGATCGCTTTCTCGTGATGCAGGTCGGATGATACGAGGGTCGGTCTTCTGCTAAGGCGGCGGACCCGTTCGACTGGACCGATGGCGTCGACGTCGCCCGAGTTCGGCATACGGTACAGAATGGACGCATGACGCAATTGCGAGACGCCCGGACGGCCGAGCCTGCCCTGCATCCCGGTCAGGATGCCGATCCGTCCGATCTCGGCCCCGATCTGACCGTCTGCGACCGCGAGCCGATCCATATTCCGGGCGCGATCCAGCCCCATGGCATCCTGCTGATCGCCGACGTCCGGGACCTACGGGTGATCGGCGGCGCCGGCGACATTGAGGGCCTGCTTGCCGCGGAATGGTCCGGACGGACTCTGTCGGAGCTCCTTGGTGAACCGTGCGTGGCCCGCCTTCACGACGCACCGCATGACGAGACCATCGTGATCGGCCCGGTGACGGGCCTCGATGCGACGATGGATGCCACGGCCCGTCTGCAGGACGGGCAATGGCTGATCCAGATCGAGCCGCAAGCGTCGATCTGGACCGATACCGCCAGCCTGCTGGGCTGGCTCGACCGTGCCGGCGGCACCCTGGAGCGAGCCGCCGATCTCAAGGCCCTCTGCGAACGGGCGGCGATCTCGTTCCGCGAACTCACCGGCTTCGACCGGGTGATGATCTACCGCTTCCTCGACGACGATGCGGGCGTGGTCATCGCCGAGAGCCGGGTGCCCGAACTCGGCAGCTTCCTGCACCACCATTTCCCGGCATCGGACATCCCGAAACAGGCGCGGGCGCTCTACATCCGCAACCGAGTCCGCGTGATCCCGAACGTCGACTACACGCCGCAACCGCTTCGACCGGCGGACTTGTCCCGGCTGGACCTGAGCGATATCGACCTGCGCAGCGTCTCGCCGATCCACCTCCAGTATCTGCGCAACATGGACGTCGCGGCCTCGGCCTCGGTCTCGATCGTCAAGGACGGCATCCTGTGGGGGCTCGTCGCCTGTCACAACCGATCGCCCCGTACTCTCGCTTTCGGACAGCGGGCGGCCTGCCAGGCCCTGGCGGGCAGCCTCGCGCGTCAGGTGAGGGCGCGGGAGGTCGCGGAGGATTACCGGGAACGTCTCCTGCTTCGCAGCGCCGAAGACGTCGTTTCCGGTAAGGTCCTCGGCGAAGCGCCCCTCGCCGATATCCTCATCGAGGCGAGCGAAGATCTGCGCCGCATGCTCGGCGCCGACGGTTTCGCGATCCTGCAGAGCAAGGAACTCCACCATACCGGGCGCTGCGCCGATGAGATCGATCTGCGCGAGATCGCCGCATGGGTCCGCACGGTGGGCGGGGCGCAAGCCTTTCAGACCCACTCTCTCAGCAAGCGCTTTCCTCCGGCTGCCGCCTATCGCAGCCTCGCGAGCGGCCTCCTCGGCGTGGTCCTGTCGGGGGAGGAGCCGATCATCCTGATGTGGTTCAGGGCCGAGCAGATCGAGATCGTCAACTGGGCCGGCAACCCGCACAAGGCCGCGAACGCCTCCGGTGGCATCCTCAGCCCTCGCGCCTCCTTCGAGGCCTGGACCGAGGAGGTCCGCGGCCATGCGAGGCCGTGGAGTCTGCCCGAGATCGAAGCGGCCCAGCGTATCGTCCGCGAGTTGTACGAGGCGCGCCAGACCCGGCGCATCCGCGACCTGAACCGCGAGCTCGCCGCCACCGTGGCGGACAAGGAAAGTCTGCTGGTCCAGAAGGATTACCTGATCAAGGAGGTGAACCACCGCGTCCAGAACAGCCTTCAGCTGGTCTCGGCCTTCCTGGCGCTGCAGGCGAGGGCGGAAGGCAACGAGGGCCTCAGCGAGTCCCTCGCGGAAGCGCAGCGCCGTCTGGCCGCCGTGGCCCTGGTGCATCGGCGTCTCTACAGCGACGACAACGTCGAGATGATCGACCTCGCGCGCTACCTCGACGACCTCGTCTCCGAGATGAAATCGTCGATGGGCCCCGACTGGGCGGAGCAGTTCAGCACCGATTTCGCGCCCATCCTCATCCCCACCGACTCGGCGGTGAATATCGGCCTGATCCTGACCGAGCTCGTCATCAACGCCAACAAATACGCCTATGCCGGCGCCGCCGGGCCGATCGTCATCAGCCTTGAACAGCATCGCGCCCGCTTCCGCCTGATCGTCGCCGATGAGGGCCAGGGCAAGACGGACAGCAGGAGCGGCTTCGGGACGAGGATGCTCAACGCCATGGTGGACCGGCTCGGCGGGACGATCGAGAACACGAACAACCGACCGGGATTGAGGGTAATCCTGACGGCCCCCATCGGGGCGCCCGAGCCGATGTCGATGCCATGATCCGAGCGGACCCCGTTTCCACCGATTCGGCCTGGACGGATTTGGCCGGCCCGCAGCGGCGGCCGACATTGTCGGATCGTCTCAGGAGCGAGACGCGGGACCAGCACGAAGATCTGGAACGCCGGCTCGATTGGCGGCAGCGGATGGCGACCCAGGAGGGCTACCGCTCCCTGCTCGCCCGCTGGTGGGGCTTCCACCGGGTTTTCGAGCCCGCCGTCGCCGCGGCCTTCGGCGCGGATTTCGCGCAGCCGCTCGGCAAACGCCACCTGCTCGAACGGGACCTCCGCCATTTCGGGATGAGCGGGGAGGCGATCGAGGCGCTGCCCCGTTTCTCGCCGTTCACCGGTTTCGACGACCGCGCGGCGATCCTCGGCGCCCTCTACGTCACGGAAGGCTCGACGCTCGGGGGTCAGGTCATCGCCCATCATGTCCGGCGGAGCCTCGGCGAGACGATCGCCTCGGGCGGCTGTGCCTATTACGAAGGCTACGGGAAGCGGGACACAGCCGCCATGTGGACGTCGTTCCGGGCCTTCCTCGACCGGTCCGGCGAGGACAGCCCGGCTGGCGACGTCATAGACGGCGCACGCTGGACATTCCGGGCGCTCGCCACCTGGCTCTGTGGCGACGAGCCGTCCCGTCATGCCCCACCGGGGACGACGCCCCGCTGAGGCCGGTTGCGGATCATCCGGCGTCGACCGAGCGTCCGGCATAGGTCTCGAAGGACGTCATGACCTTCTCCGTCAGCCCGTCTTCGATCTCGACGGTGACGCGAATGGCGCCTTCCAGAGCGGGCTCGCCTTCGGTGCCTTCCTTGAGACGGCCGTCCTCGATATCGGCTCGTGCCGCCTCGGTTCCGGCGCTGTTGTCGCTCCCGGCCGCGTGGATGGTCACGGCTCCCCGGTCGATCCCGTGTTCCTGCACGAGGTGTTCCACCGCCGTCTCGGCGTCGCGTCGGCTCTTGAATTCGGCGGACATGGTCTTCGACATCATCACGTTTCCAGGAGCATCCACGGGCTTGTTGAACCCTCGATCGGAGGAAAGGTTCAGCACGGCATCGTTCTCGCGGCCTGCGGCAGGGTGGCGAGAAGACAGATCGGAGCCGCGATCCGATCTTGACCCTGGACATCTCTCCTTGAGTTTGAGGGATGTTTTGCGCAACATCCCGGTGTTTTCGATGCAAACACTTGTTGTCGATCGGGTAAGGCCCGTTTAAGTCCAGCGCATGCCTAAGCTCGAATCTCTCCTGGACCGTCTCAAAGCCCGCCAGCGCGCCCTGATCCTGGAGGCCGCGGAACACGACACGATGCCGGCCGACAGCACCCTGCGCCGCATCGCGGAGCTGGAGAATGCGATCGCCGCGGTCGAAGCCGTGCTCGACGAGACCCGGGCCGGTGCCCGTTAGACAGGCGAGGCCTCCCGCTTTCCTCGCCGGTGCCCTGATGGCGAGTGCCGCGGCTTCCCTCGGCGTCGTGTCATGCGGACATGCCGCGGCGGCACAGGAGGCATCGGCGGCTTCGGGCGATCTCGATTTCCTCGAACGCCGGTGGCACAAATGCGTGCGGCAGGCCTTCTCTGGACAGCCCGCCGGCATGGCGACCCATGCCGCGCAGAAGGCGGCTTTGGCCGAATGCAAGCCTCTTGAGAACGAGTACGTCTCGGCGATGCTGGTGGCCCAGGCCGCCGAGGCGGAAGCCCGGCGGCGGGGCAAGCAATCGATCGGGGCCAAGGCGAGGGGCTGGGCCTCCTCGCTCCTCTCCTATGTGGTTGAGCCTGTCAGTTCCTGGATCGACGCCTGGCGGAAATAAAAACCGGCCGGTGCCGGTCCTTCAGGCCAAGTCTCTCTGCAGGCCACGTCCCTCTGCAGGCCGGGGACGGCCGACAGAAGATCGCGGGTATAGGGATGCTCGGGCTGGCGGAACAGGTCGGCGGTCCGCCGCTGCTCCACGATCTCGCCGCGATGCATCACCGCGATCCGGTCGCAGATCTTGGCCGCGACGCGCAGGTCGTGCGTGATGAACAGCATCGCGAGGTTGAGGCGCTGCTTCAGATCCTCGAGAAGGTCGAGTACCTGCGCCTGCACCGAGACGTCGAGCGCCGAGACCGCCTCGTCGGCGACCAGCACGTCGGGCTCCATGGCGAGCGCCCGGGCGATGCCGATGCGCTGGCGCTGGCCACCCGAGAAGGCGTTGGGATAGCGCTCGGCGGCGCTCGGCGAGAGACCCACGAGGTCGAGGAGTTCCCGCGCCCGTGCACGCGCCTCGCGCGCCGGAATGCCATGGGCGATCGGCCCGGCGATGATGATCTGCTCCACCGTCCGGCGTGGGTTGAGAGATGCAAAGGGGTCCTGGAAGATCATCTGGATGCGCTTGCGTTCGCTGCGCAGGCGGTTCCCTCCGAGCGCGGTGTAATCCAGCGCGCCGAGGCGGATTGTGCCCCGGTCGGGATCGATCAGCCGGATCGCCAGGCGCGCCGTGGTGGATTTGCCCGAGCCCGATTCACCCACCAACCCCAGGGTCTCGCCGCGACGGACGTCGAACGCCACCTCCTTGACCGCGTGGACGATGCGCGGCGGCCCGAACAGGCCCCGGCGCGAGGTGTAGGTTTTCGTCAAGCCGATGGCCGAGAGGGCGATGGGCGCGCCCTCCCGTGATTCGCGCTCCGGGGGCACGATGCTCGGCACCGCCGCAAGGAGGGCCTTGGTATAGGGATGCTGCGGGTTCCGCAGGACATCGGCGGCAGAGCCCGATTCCACCAGCTTGCCGCGCTGGAGCACCGCCACATGGTCGGCGATGTCGGCCACGACCCCGAAATCGTGGGTGATGAACAGGACGCTCATGCCCCGGCGCCGCTGCAAATCGCGGATCAGTTTCAGGATCTGCGCCTGGGTGGTGACGTCGAGGGCCGTGGTCGGCTCGTCCGCGACCAGGATCGAGGGTTCGAGGGCGAGGGCCATGGCGATCATCGCACGCTGGCGCTGGCCGCCCGAGAGCTGGTGCGGGTAGGCGCGCACGATCTGCGCCGGATCGGGCAGGCCGACCTCGGCGGCGAGCGCGATGGCCTTGGCCTTCCGCTCGGGCTTGGTGAGGAGACCGTGTGCCTCGAACATCTCGGCGATCTGGTCGCCGATGCGCATCACCGGGTTGAGCGCCGTCATCGGCTCCTGGAACACCATGGCGATGCGGCGCCCGCGCAGGCTCCGCCAGTCGCGCTCGCCGAGAGCGAGGAGGTCGCGACCCTCGAACTCGATGCGCCCGCCCATCGGCGTCAGGGCGCGCGGGAGCAGACCGGTGAGGGCGTAGGCGCTCATCGACTTGCCGGAGCCCGATTCGCCGACCACGCAGAGAATCTTGCCCGGCATCAGGTCGAGGGAGAGGTCCTCCACCGCGTTGGGCCGGTCCGCGCCCTTCGGCAGCGCCAGGGTGAGGTTGCGGATGCGGATGACGGGCTCGCTCATGGTCGGGTCTCCCGTGTCGCGTTGCGTGCCGCCACGATGGCGGGACCGGTCTCGCCCAGGTCCCAGAACAGGCCGGCCATCAGGGCCAGCGCCTCGCGGCTCATCGGACCGAGCAGGTGCTCGTCCGGCCCGTGCTGGAGGCAGGCCGGGTAGGAATGCGGCACCCACAGGGTCGGCAGGCCGAGGATCTCGGAGAAGGCGTCGTTGGGCAGCGAACCGCCGAGATTGGGCAGCAAAGCCGGGCGCTTGCCGGTGCTGGCCTCGATCGAGGCGAGCGCCCAGCCGACCCAGGCATCCTCGACGGGAAGCCGGGTGGCGCGGAACACTTCGGAGCGGGCGGCACGGACCTCGACCATCGGGAAACCGTGAGCGTCGAGATGGGCGCGGACGGCCGGGATCAGGCCTTCCCAATCGGTGCCGACGACGAAGCGCAATTGCAGCGTCGCCTTGGCGTGGGGCGGCACGGCGTTGAGCGGACCGTCCGGGTCGCCGGTCTTGAAGGCGAGGACTTCCAGGGTGTTCCAGCCGAACACGCGCTCGGCAGCGGATAGGCCGGGCTCGCCCCAATCCTCATCGATCTTCGGCGCGGTGGGGTCGGTGCCCACGGCGATGTCGGCGAGCGCCTGCCGTACACCCTCGGGGATCGCGGGCGGCCGCAGGGCATCGAGAAGGATCTTGCCGCGCCCGTCCACCAGGGTCGCGATGGCGTTGGCGAGCACCGTGCCGGGGTTGCGCAGGAGGCCACCCCAATTGCCGGAATGGTGGCTGCCCTCGCGCAGGTTCACGACGAGCTCGAACGTGTAGCCGCCGCGCGAGCCGAGGAAGATCGTGGGGCGCTCCGCGCTCACCCGTGGCCCGTCCGAGGCGATGAGGACGTCGGCGGCGAGCGCCCCGGCTTCCGACCGGCAGAGATCGCGCAGGCCCGGCGAACCGGATTCCTCGCCCATCTCGATGAGGAGCCTGGTGTTGAAGCCGAGGCGACCACCCTTCGCCGTCATCACAGCCTCGAGCGCGCCGAGATTGATGACGTGCTGGCCCTTGTTGTCGGCGGTACCGCGGCCGTACCAGCGGTCGCCCTCGACGACGATCGTCCACGGGTCGAGGCCGGCGCGCCATTGTTCGGGATAGCCGCGCACGGTGTCGCCGTGGCCGTAGATCAGCACGGTGGGAAGGTCGGCGCCCTCGTGCCGCTCGGCGATGAGGAAGGGGCCGTGCTCGCCGTCGGGATTGTCGAGGATGCTGCTCGTGAAGCCCAGCGGCGCGATCGCGGGCACGAGGAAATCGCCGAGATAGGCGTGGAGCTGCGGGACCTGGCTCTCGGTCTGGCTCTCGGTCCGCCGTCCGACGGCATCCTGCAGGGCGGCGAGGAAACCGCCCTCGTCGTAATGGCGGGTCGCCAGGGCGATGGCATCGTGTCGGGACATGGATCCGCTCGGGTTGGTTGGCAGGGCCGCGCGCGGCGCGAGGGCCCGGACAGGGGACTCTGGTCTTCGGAAAATGCGGGCGCGAACGAGGCGCCTAGCGCCGCCCCTCCGGGGCCGTGACGTCCCGCAGGCCGTCGCCCAGGAGGTTGATGGCCAGCACGAGGACGAGGAGCGCGACACCCGGGATGGTGATGACCCAGGGCTGGAAGAACATGTACGGCTTGCCCTCGGCGATCATCAGCCCCCAGGAGGGCAGGGGCGGCTGGACGCCGAGACCGAGGAACGACAGGGCCGCCTCCAGCAGGATCGCGTGCGCCATCTCCAGCGTCGCCACGACGATGAGGGCGTTGAAGATGTTGGGCAGGATTTCCTGGAAGAGGATCCGCGCATTCGAGAAGCCGGCGGCCCGGGCCGCCGCGACGAAGTCCTGATCGCGGATCTGCCGGGTCGCGGCCCGCGTGACCACGGCGAAGCGATCCCACAGCAGCAGCCCCAGCACGAGCACCACGACCTTCAGCGAGCCGCCGACCAGGGAGGCCATGGCGAACGCCACCAGCACCACCGGCATGGCGAGGCGCGTAGTCACGACGTAGCTCACGAGCGCATCGACCTTGCCGCCGAAATAGCCGGCGCAGATGCCGAGCACGGTGCCGATCAGGCCGGAGATGCAGGCCGCCGCGATCCCGATGAGCAGCGAGATCTGGCTGCCGTAGATCAGACGGCTGAGATAGTCGCGCCCGAGCTTGTCGGTGCCGAGCACGTGGTCCCAGCTGCCCTTCGCGTTCCAGATCGGCGGGATCAGACGGCGCGAGACATCCTGGGCATAGGGATCGTGCGGCGCGATCAGGGGAGCGGCCAGAGCGGCGAGGACGATCACTCCGAGGATCACGGCCCCGATCATGAAGCCGCCATGGTGGAGGCCGCGCCGGAGGGCGAGGGCGGTGGGCGAGCGGGCGGCCGGGAGGGGCGCCTGCGGTTCGGCCGGCACGGTCACCGGCGTCTCGGGCAGTCCGGCACTGAGCGGGGATGCGGATGGCTGGAGGGTCATTGGCGCAGCCGGGGATCGAGGAAGGCGTTGAGGAGGTCGGCGGCCAACGTCAGGGCGATGTAGATCATCGCCAGGACCAGCACGATCGCCTGCACCACGGGGAAGTCGTTGCGAGCGATGGATTCCCAGGCGAGCTGGCCGAGCCCCTGGAGCGAGAACACCGCCTCGATCACGATGGAGCCGCCGAGCATGAAGCCGAACTGCACGGCGGCCAGCGCGATCACCGGGATCACGGCGTTGCGGAGCGCATGCCGGATCAGGATTTTTCGCGGAGGCAGGCCCTTGGCACGGGCGGTGCGGACGTAGTCCGAGGCCAGCACCTCCAACATGCCGTTGCGGGTGAGCCGCATCACGGCGGGCATGGCGTAGTAGCCGAGCGCGACGGCCGGCAGCACGAAGTGCTTCCAGGTCGTATTGCCCGACACCGGCAGCCAGCGCAGGTTGACCGAGAAGACCATGATCAGGGTCAGGCCGAACCAGAAGCTCGGCATCGCCTGGCCCAGCACCGAGACCGACAGGGCGAGCCGGTCGATCCAGGTGTCGCGCTTCACCGCCGCGAGCACGCCGAGGGGAATCGCCACAAAGAGAGCGACGGCGAGAGCCACCACGCCGAGGAACAGGGTGATCGGCATGCGGGAGGCCAGCAGGTCGACCACACTTTCCCGGAAGTAGAACGAATTTCCGAAATCGAGATGCAGGGCCTTCCACGCCCAGGCGGTGAACTGGGCCAGGAGCGGCTGGTTCAGCCCGTACTGGATCCGGATCGCCTCGATCTGGGTGGAGGTCGCCTCGGGACCCGCGATGGCGGTGGCGAGATCGCCGGAGAGGTGCAGCAGCAGGAAACTCGCCACCGACACCGTCACGGCGACCGCGACCGCCACCAGACTTCGTTGGATCATGAACCTGAGCATGGGCCGTAGTCCTCGTTCGGTTGGGCCAGTCGCGACGCGGCCCTCCTCCCCTTGTGGGGAGGAGTTGGAGGTGGGGGTCGCTCCGCCAGCCTCAGCCGAGTGAGGGTCGCCCAACCACCCCCACTCCCAACCTCTCCCCACGAGGGGGAGAGGGACGCGGTCTGCTGACAGAGCCGGCGCCTTTGGAACCCTTACTTCCAGCTCGCCGCGTAGAAGCGCGGCAGCTCGTCGGGCTGTGCCGTGAAGGCGAGGTCGGAGGTGAAGGCGTAGTTGGTGGAGTAGGAGAACATCGGCAGGATGTAGGCCTGGGCCGCGATGCGCTTGAGCGCCTCGGCGTACTTCACCTTGCGCATAGCGGGATCGGTGGCGCCGTCGCCCGCCTGCAGGGCGGCGATGGTCTCGGGATCCTTGGTCAGGTCTTCGTCGCCGCCCTTGAGATAGACGCCGGTGAAGGCGGAGACGTCGAGCACCGAGAACGAGCCCCAGGTCTGGAAGGCGATGGAGACCTTGCCGCCGCGGATCATGTCGCGCAGGGCCGCGTAGCGCAGGTAGTTGAGCCGGGCGGTGATCCCCACCGCGCGCAGGTAGCCGATCACGGCTTCCGCATAGTCGCGCTCGCGATAGGCGCCGAGATCGATCTCGAACCCGTTGGGGTAGCCGGCTTCCTTGAGCAGCGCCTTGGCCTTGGCCGGGTCGTAGGCGTAGCGCGGCACGCCCTCGTCGGTGCAGCCGAACTGATCGATGAAGCAGGCGGAGTTCATGACGCGGCTTCCGCCGCGAACCAGATTGTCGACCATCGCCTTGCGGTCGATGGCGTAGGAGATCGCCTGGCGGACGCGGGGATCCTTGAGGGGCGAGTTCTCCCTGGCGCGACCGAGAGTGTCGAATTGCAGGAAGCCGACGCGCATGGTCTCGGCACTGAGCACGGAGACGTTGGGGGCCGCATTCAACTGGTCGGCCTGATCGCTCGGCACCCGCCAGATCCAGTCGATGCCGCCGGTGACGAGCTCGGCCATGCGGCTGTCGGCATCGGGGATGACGCGGAACTCGAGCTTGCCGATCTTCGGCTGGCCGATGGGGCTGCCCGGCCAGTACGTGGCGTTGCGCTCCATCTTCACGCCGCGCCCGTTATCGACACTGACGATGCGGTAGGGGCCGGTGCCGATGGGGGCCTTGGCGAAACCATCGAGGCCCACCTTCCTGAAATAGGCGGCCGGGAAGATCGGCATCGGGCCGGCGAGGTATTCGAGCGCCGCCGGAAAAGCGGTCTTCAGGTGGATGCGGACCGTCCTGGCGTCCACGACTTCCGTCGACTTCATCCAGTCGACGTTCTGCTTCGTCACCGTGCGCGCCTCGGGCGTCAGCACGTAGTTGAAGGTGAAGGCCACGTCCTCGGGACCGAACACGTCGCCGTTATGGAAGGTCACCCCTTCGCGCAGGGTCAGTTCGAGGGTGGTCGGATCGACCCATTTCCAGGCGGTGGCCAGCATGGGCTGATACGCGCCGGTCTTCGGGTCGCGGTAGAGCAGCGTGTCCCAGACGTTGCGCGCCAGGATGACGCCCTCTCGGGCGCTGTTGTGATACGGGCTGACGTTCTCAGGCTCCGTATCCGAGGCATAGACCAGAGTATCGTCGGCCTTGCCGGCCAGGGCCGGCACGACGAACGTCGTCAGCAGGAGAACGAGCGCGACGCCTGCCGCGGGAACCTGTCTCGCCATGATCTGCACCCTTTCGGCTGAGCGGCACCGCGACGGACATTCCCGCTCCGCACTGCCGCTTTTTTCGTCGTGCCATGATGTTGTGCATTTTGCATCGCAACAAGTAGAATTTATCGAAGTTTGCCGTGCCGTTTCGGCAATGATAGCGGCGCCCGGTTTCGGGCTCGGGAGACCGACCATGCAGATGTCCGGCCTGCGCTACTTCCTCGCCGTCGCCCGGACGGGTTCGATCGCCGCCGCATCGACCCAGTTGAACGTCGCGGCCTCTGCGATCAGCCGCCAGATCGCCAATCTCGAAGCGGAGCTCGATTGCGTCCTGTTCGAGCGCCGTCCCCGCGGCATGGTCCTGAGCCCAGCGGGGGAACTTCTGGCCCAGCATGCGCGGCAGACGCTGGTGCGGGCCGAGCAGGTGGCGGCCGAGATCCAGGAACTGCAGGGGTTGGCGCGCGGCTTCATCCGCATCGCCACGGCGGAAGGGTTCGCCCTCGACCTACTGCCGAACGCCATCGCGGAATTCCACGCGCGCTACCCGGGCATCCGATTCGAGATCCGGGTCCTGCCGCCGGCACAGGTGACGCAGGTGGTGGCGGCGGGCGACGCCGATATCGGCGTCACCTTCGCGCTGGCACCGACGAACCTCGTCACCGTGATCTACGACACGACGGTCGAGATGGTGGCGCTGGCAGCCCCCGACCATCCGCTGGCCGGCAGGGCCTCGATCCGGATCGGCGAGCTACAGGCCTATCCGATCGCGATGCCGCCCCTCGACACCACGGCGCGTCTCGTGTTCGACGCGGCCTGCCGGGCGGAGGGCATCCTCATCGAGCCGACGCTCACCTCCAACATCCTCACCGCGCTCCTCCCGTTCGTGCGGCGGACGAAGGGGATCGCGCTGATGTCGGCCCTCTCGGTGCAGACACCCGTGCGGCTCGGCGAACTGGTCTGCATCCCGGTCCAGTCGCTGGCGAGCCTACGGCGCGGCATCCAGGTGCAGCTGATGCGGGACCGAAAACTGCCGCACGCGGCCGAAGCGTTCCTGCGCCAGCTCGTGGCCGCCCTGCCGCCGGTGGGGACCGGCGGCGCGTGAGCGTCCCCGCTCAGCCGTTCCGAAAGGTGTAGCTGTAGCCGTTCAGGGCCGGTGCGCCGCCGAGATGGGCGTAGAGCACCTTCGAACCCTTCGGGAAGAAGCCCTTGCGGGTGAGATCGATCATGCCCTGCATCGACTTCCCCTCGTAGACCGGGTCGGTAATCATGGCCTCCAGCCGCGCCGAGAGGCGGATCGCCTCGATCGTCTCCTTCGAGGGCACGCCGTAGACCGGGTAGGCGTAATCCTCGTTGAGGACGACGTCGTCGGCGGTGATCTCGGGGGCGCCGATGAGGGCGGCCGTCTTCTGCGCGATGTCGAGCACCTGCGCCTTGGTCTGGGCCGGGGTGCAGGACGCATCGATGCCGATGACGTTGCGGGCGCGCCCGTCGGCGGCGAAGCCCACCACCATGCCCGCATGGGTGGAGCCGGTGACGGTGCAGACGACGATGTAGTCGAAATGCACGCCCATCTCGGCCTCCTGCGCGCGGACCTCCTCGGCGAAGCCCACATAGCCGAGACCGCCGAACTTGTGCACCGAGGCGCCGGCGGGAATCGCGTAGGGCTTCCCGCCCTTGGCCTTCACATCCTCCAGGGCCGCCTTCCAGCTCTCGCGGATGCCGATGTCGAAGCCGTCATCCACGAGCTGCGTCTCGGCGCCCATGATGCGGGACAAGAGGATGTTGCCGACCCGGTCGTAGACCGCATCCTCGTGCGGCACCCAGGCTTCCTGGATCAGCCGGCACTTCATCCCGATCTTGGCGGCCACCGCCGCGACCATGCGGGTATGGTTGGACTGCACGCCGCCGATGGAGACCAGCGTGTCGGCTCCGCTCGCGATGGCATCGGGCACGATGTATTCGAGCTTGCGCAGCTTGTTGCCGCCATAGGCGAGGCCGGAATTGCAGTCCTCGCGCTTGGCATAGATCTCGACATCGCCGCCGAGATGGGCGGTCAGGCGCGACAGCTTCTCGATCGGGCTCGGGCCGAAGGTGAGGGGATAGCGCTCGAATTTCGACAGCATGGAAAGGGCGTCCTCGATCTGATGAGGACCGAACGCTAGCAAACGACGCGCGAAAGGTGCTCTCGAATATCCGAGAATTTTAACACTCTTGTCTTGCATTATTCCTGAAAATCCGCCCATCTCATCCGCAAATGTGCTTGAATTTGAATGCTTCTTCCATGTCGCCATCGCTCGACCGGATCGACCTGAAGATCCTGCGTCTGCTCCAGGCCGACGGGCGGATGAACAATGCCGAGATCGCCAAGCGGGTGAATACGAGTGCCGCCACCTGCCACCGCCGCACGCAGCGCCTGTTCGACGAGGGCTATATCAGCGGCGTCCATGCGCAGATCGCGCCGGAGAAGGTCGGGCGGGGCTCCCTCGTCATCGTCGGGGTCGTGCTCGACCGCTCGACGCCGGAGAGCTTCGCCGCCTTCGAGGCCGCGGCCCAGGCGATGCCGACCATGCTCGACTGCCATCTGGTCGCCGGCGATTTCGATTATTTCCTCAAGATCCGCGTGCGCGACATGGCGGATTTCAACCGGCTCCACAGCAACACCTTGATCGCGCTGCCGGGAGTGCGCCAGACACGGACCTTCTTCGTCATGAAGGAAGTCGTCGACAACGCACCGATGGATCTGTGACGACGGGGCCTTGCGGTCGGCTCCGCCATCGGTCCATCGAGCGCCGCACGATCGTCCGGGCGATCCGGGTCACGAGAGACGAAAGGGCGCCCGAGCATGGATAGCGAGACCACGGATTCAGAGACCTCGCCCGCCAATTCCCTCGACGCCATTCCCGCCGGCGTCCGGGAGGGACGGCCGACCGTCTGGCTCAATCCCCATATCGAGCCGGCCGCCGAGATCCTGCCGACGCTCGCCTTGTCCCTGGCCGATGTGGAAGCGGCCGAGGCGCGCTGGCGCCGCTTCGACCCGCTGCTGCGCCACCTTTTCGACGATCTCGAAACCGGGCGCATCGACTCTGCCCTGATACCGCTGACCGATGCGGTCGCTCGGACCATTTCCGGCCCGAACGGCGGTGCGGTCTGGGTCAAGGCCGATCACGATCTGCCGGTCACGGGCTGCATCAAGGCGCGCGGCGGCGTCTACGAGGTGCTGGTCCATGCCGAGCGGCTCGGCCTGGAGACGGGCCTGCTGCGGCCGGGGGATTCCTATACCCGTCTCGCCGGGGCGGAGGCGCGGGAGATGTTCGGTGCCCATACCGTGGCGGTGGGCAGCACCGGCAATCTCGGCTTCAGCGTCGGCGTGATGGCGCGGGCGCTGGGCTTCGCGGTCGAAATCCACATGTCCCACGACGCCAAGGCCTGGAAGAAGCAGCGCCTGCGGGACCTCGGCGCCCGCGTGGTCGAGCATCAGGGCGATTACGGCAGCGCGGTCGCCGCAGCGCGCGTCGCTTTCGAGGGCCGGGCCGACGCGCATTTCGTCGACGACGAGAGCTCCGTCGACCTGTTCCTCGGCTATGCGGCGGCGGCCTTCGACCTGCGGCGCCAGATCGAAGCGGCCGGCATCCAAATCGATGCCGAGCACCCGCTCTGCGTCTTCCTGCCCTGCGGCGTCGGCGGTGCGCCCGGAGGCGTCACCTTCGGCCTGAAACTGCTGTTCGGCGACGCGCTACGCTGCATCTTCGTGGAGCCGGTGGCCTCGCCCTGCATGCTGGTGCAACTCGCCGCCGGCCTGTCACGCCCCGTCGACGTCTACGAGATCGGCCTCGACAACCGCACCGCCGCGGACGGGCTGGCGGTCGCGGGCGCCTCGATGCTGGTGGCGGAAACCGTAGGCTCCCTCATCGAGGCGGTGGTGACCGTGGCGGATGCCGACCTGTTCGTCTGGATGAAGCGCCTCTGGTCGGATCCGGGGCTGCGGCTCGAACCCTCCGCGGCGGCGGGGTTCGCCGCCGTCCGACCCTATCTCGCCGCGGCCGGAACCGGGCAGGCGACACATGTAGTCTGGACCACCGGTGGCGCACTGCTGCCCGAGGCCGAGTTCCAGGCTGCCCTCGCGCGCGGCTAGCGCAGCAGGAAGGACCCGTCGTTCGGATATGGCCCCGGGCCACATCCGCCTCGTCGGCTTGGTCAGTTCGGGTGGAACACCACCTTCACGCAGCCGTCCTTCTTGTCGCGGAAGGTCTTGTAGAGCTCCGGACCGTCGGCGAGGTCGGTGGAGCGATGGGTGATCATGGAGGTCATGTCGATCTTGCCCTCCTGGATCAGCCTCGTCAGCGTCTCGAGATAGCGCTTCACGTGGGTCTGGCCGCTCTTCAGGGTCAGGCCCTTCTGTACGATCGATCCCATGTTCACCGGGATCGGGCCGCCATAGACGCCGGGCACCGAGACGATCCCGCAGGGACGGACGGCCTTGATCGCCTCCATGAGGGCGTAGGGGCGCTGGGTCGAGGTGAGCTTCTCCTGGATCGTGTTGACGAGGCTGGCGACGCCGTGCCCGGCGCTGGCCTCCATGCCGACGCAGTCGATCACCCCGTCGGCACCTTCGCCCTTGCTGATCTCCTTGATCCGCTCGAACACGTCCTCTTGCATGAAATCGATGATGTCGGTGGCGCCGTATGTGCGGGCGAGGGCGAGGCGCTCGGGCACCGTGTCGATGGCGATGATGCGCTCGGCGCCCATGATCTTGGCGGATTGAATCGCGAACAGCCCCACCGGGCCGGCGCCCCAGACCGCGATGATCTCGCCGCCCTCGACCTCGCAATGCTCGGCACCCTGCCAGCCGGTGGGCAGGATGTCGGTGAGGAACAGGAGCGACTCGTCGTCGACGCCTTCGGGTGCCAGCATCGGTGCCACGTCGGCCATCGGGACGCGCACGTATTCCGCCTGCCCGCCACCGTAGCCACCGGTGAGGTGCGAATACCCGAACAGACCCGCCGTCGTGTAGCCGAACTGCGCGGCCGCCATCTCGGCGTTGCGGTTCGAGCGCTGGCAGACGGACCAGTTGCCGAGCTTGCACTGACGGCACTCGCCGCAATTGATGTTGAAGGGCACGACGATCCGGTCGCCCTTCTTGAACTTCGTGAAACCCTGGCCGACCTCGACCACCTCGCCCATGAACTCGTGACCGAGAACGTCACCACTCTCCATGGTCGGCATCTGGCCGTCCATGAGATGGAGATCCGAACCACAGATGGCGCAGGACGTGACCTTGATGATGACGTCGCGCGCATCCTCGATCCGGGGATCGGGTACCGTATCGCAGCGGATGTCACCCTTGCCGTGCCAGCACAATGCTTTCATCGCGCGCTCTCGAAACCGAAATGCCAGGACGATCCCCAGAAGCGCGTGACGCACCAGGGCAGCGGGGCCGAACCCTTTCGCCGAGGGCTCCAAGCGAAAACACCGGCCGAGTCCATGAGTTCCCGAATGCTGAGCGCATCGCCTCAAGCAAAACTTAGCTTGAGCTTATCATAAATCGATCGGGGCCGATCAACACAAGCTAATCATCTGTGATAATCACCGTATGGAACATAAGTTATTTTCGGACTTTGCATTAAGGTCTGGAACCTATGCGATTTTTTGAGCGTCGAAACCTGTGATGTCCAGGGCGAATCGGAGCGACACCATGGGCGCGTCATTCCGAGCGCGACTCTCGATCCATCCCTGACAGCGGCGTGATCCTCCGGAGGGAATTTCGCCCGATGCACCGTCCTGCATGGCCTCAACGAAGGAAGCGGAGGATGACGTCACGGGACATGACGGCCCGTATCGACGAATGCCGTCGGAGCGCCGAATCCTGCCGGGCGATGGCGGCCCGACGCAGGCCAGGAGACGATCAGCGGCCGAACAGCTTCGCCGTGAGCGAGGCCGGCGCATCGCCCTTGTAGCCGGCCACCACCACCAGGCGCCTCACCTCGCCGCGCAGGTAGGCCTGCAGGAAGCGATTGTAATCCCTGAACACCACGCAGCCGTTCGAGGCGCCGCTCGGGCCGAGCATGTAGGTATGGGCCAGGATTCCGTCGCGGCCGTGGATCGCGGCGCTGCCGCCCTGGGGGGTGAGTCGCAAGGCCCGCACGCCGTGGAACAGGGCTTCGCGCTCGGTGAGATCGTAGGTGCCGGGCGGGGTCGCGCCACGCATCCGGACGTGGACGAGGCGAGGGTTGTCCATGTGCTGGCCGAGGCCGGAATGGGCCTCCAGCAGCTCGCCGCTCGGCAGCGTCACCGTGCTCGCGCTGATGTCGTAGATCGCGGTCCCGCCGCCGGCATTGGAGGGCACGCGATCGAGAACGCGCCGCTGGGACGAGTCGATGGCATCCGTATCGGCGGATGCATAGGCGAGGGCGGGAGTCTGGTCCGGAGTCCGGCGGCCGAACACCGTCTCGAAGAACGAGCGCTCGGCCTCGGCGTTCTGCCGGGCAGCGACAACCGTCCGCGACGAAGGCCGGCGCAGGGCGAGGCGAGGCTCTTGGCGGGACAAGGGCTTCAGGTCGAGCGGGCGCGGCACCGGTGCGGGCATCGGCTGAACGAGGCGGGCGGTCTGCCGGAAGGGCGTCGTTGTGGGAGCGGGATCGGTCGAGACGATTCCGACCGCTGCGGGGGTAGACGGCGCGGTCGCCGGCTCGAATGCCGCGACCCGCATCGGCTCAGAAGCGGCAGCGCTCCATTCCGGCGTCCGCGCGCCCATGGCGGGGGAGGGGTCGAGCATCCAGGCATAGGTGCCGGTTGCGGCGGAAGCGGGAGCCTCGGGCGCTGCAGGTCGGCTCGCGAGCTGGGGCAGGGCGGCGGGAACCGGTGCCTCCAATCCGGTCAGCCGCGGAAATGTCGCGACGAACAGCGCGACGATGGCGGTCTTCAGCAGGACTCGGCTGCGCGGGCGGCGACGGTGGGAGCGGCGGCGATAGGAGGGCGCATCGTCGATCATGCGGGCTGTACTCGGATACGCGTGCCCTGCCCGCGCGGCCGTCATGAGGCCTCGCTCGAACTCCGGAAGAGCTTCGAGAGAACCGCACAGATCGGATTTGCCGTTTAGGGAACCATCAACTTTGATCGATCCCATTCAGCGTGAACTTGGTTAATCGCCGATAAACCGCCAGAACGATTTTTGTTCGGATAGTCGGCGTACGTCTTCGGCCTGCAAACCGGTCGCAGAAATCCAATCTCGACGCCGCCGTCCTCCACGCCGTGTCCTGCGGGAACTGTGCACGAAAAACCCCGCGAGCCTGACGGCGCGCGGGGCGGTATCGTCGACGAGCGGCTCTCACTCGGCGAGGCGAGAGCTTCGCACCACCTTACTTCCCGCTGGGGGCGGCTCCGCTGCCGGTGGCGGCGTTACCGCTGTTCGAACCGGCCGGCGCACCCGGCGTCGCGTTCGAGGGAACGTCGCGCGACATGGTGGAACCGGTGGAATTCACGCCGGTGCCCGTCGACGAGCCGCCCATGCGCTCCATTCCCTTCTCGCTGTTGCTTTTCACGCTGCCCGGGCTGTTCATGTTGCCCTCCGCGCTGCCGCCGCCTGCGGCGGTCTGGGCGAAGGCCGAACCGCCAACGGAGACAGCGAGTGCGGCGGCGACAGCCAATGTCTTGATCTGCATAATATGTTTCCTCACGTCCTATCGGTTTGACTCAACAACGTTGAACGACGCGCATGGTTCATCGAAAGATCGATCCGATGATTTTTATGCGAGAATACCTGACATAAGCGGATCGATGACAATGGCTCAGCTTGTCACCTCGATGAATCGTCTTTGATGTTGCACTCGAAGAGCGTCGAAGTATGGCGCGACGAGCGACGTCCCGTCCGGACCGGACTTCTCCCTCGACACGTTGCCGAGAGCTGTGACAAAGCCAAGCCATGCCGATCCTTCGCCTCGACGCCGCCCATCGTCTCGCCGCCGACACCCTGATCCGTTGCGGAACTGCTCCCGCGAATGCGGAGAGCGTCGCCCGTGCCCTCGTGGGCGCGGAGGCCGACGGGCTGCGAACCCACGGGCTCATGCGGCTCCTCGCCTATGGCGAACAGGTGCGGGTGGGGAAGGTCGTCGGCGACGCCGTCGTCTCCTGCGAGCGGCCGAAGCCGGGCCTGCTCGCCGTCGATGCCGCCCATGGCTTCGCCTATCCGGCCCTCGACGCGGCGGTCGCGCTCCTGCCGGAGATCGCCCGCGAGCAGGGGATCGCCGCGGCCGCCATCCGCCGTTCGCATCATTGCGGGGCGGCGGGACGGCCGGTGGAAGCCCTGGCCGCGCACGGCCTCGTGGCGATCCTGTTCGCCAATGCCCCGGCCTCCATGGCGCCCTGGGGCGGAACGCGGCCGGTCTTCGGCACCAACCCGATCGCCTTCGCCTGCCCGCTGCCGGGAGACGAGCCGATCATCGTCGATCTTTCCCTTTCGAAAGTGGCGCGCGGCAACATCATCGCCGCCAAGCAACGCGGCGAGGCGATCCCCGAAGGCTGGGCGCTCGACGCGAAGGGCGATCCTACCACCGATCCCACGGCCGCGCTTGCCGGCACGATGGTGCCGCTGGGCGACGCCAAGGGCACGGCCCTGGCGCTCATGGTCGAGCTGCTCGCCGCCGGTCTCACCGGCGCGCGCTTTGCCGGGGAGGCCTCGTCCTTCCTCGATGCCGAAGGCGAGCCTCCCGCGACGGGACAGTTGATCCTCGCCATCGACGCCACTGCCTTTGCCGGCCACGCGCTCGAACGCTTCGCATTGCTGGCCCGGTCGATCGCGGAACAGGACGGCGCACGGCTGCCCGGCACGCGCCGTCTCGCCGCCCGTGCACGCGCCGCGGAGGAGGGGATCACCCTCTCCGATACGCTGCTGGCCGAGATCGAGCGCCTGTGAGGCCGTTCGTTCCGAGCGGCGCATGGCAACCTTCGGCCCCGCCAACGGCTTGACGGCGATCATGATCGTATCGCTTCGGGCCGCTCCAGGACTTTACCTCTCGTGACATCGTCTCCTTCGACCCCGACGCGGGCGACGCCGCGCTGGCGCAGGGCGTGCGGGCGCCTGCTGGCCCTTGCCGCCCGGCCCGTCCGCAGGGCGCAGGGCACGCGCGGGACGGTGGTCGAGGCCTATCGCGGCTACGGCTCCACCAAGGAGATCTTCCTGATCGGCAGGGTGTTCCGGCAGGCCCGCCCCGAGCGCGATACCAAGGCCGACGACATCGCCGCGGATCTGCGCGACATCGCCCGGCGCATCCGCCGCCGCAAGGTCGCCGGCGCGACCATCATCGCGCGGTTCGGCGGCGCGGAGACCGTCGCGATCACCGACCGCGACGGCTATTTCCGGATCAGCCTCAAACCGCCGGGCGTGCCCTCCGGCGAGGGGCCCTGGCACGATGTCGATCTCGAACTCGCGGCCGATCCGCCGGTCCAGGCGCGGGGGAGGGTGTTCATCCCACCCGATAGCCGCCGCTTCGTCGTCATCAGCGATATCGACGATACGATCATGCATACCGGCGTCGCCGACAAGCTGAAGATGCTGTGGCGGCTGTTCGTGGCGGATGCCGAGGACCGCGTCGCCTTCCCCGGAGCGGCGGCCCTGTGCCAGGCGCTGCATGCCGGTGCGACGGGCGACCAGTCGAACCCGATGCTCTACGTCTCGCGGGCGCCCTGGGGCATCTACGACATGCTCAGCGAATTCTTCCGGCAGCACGCGATTCCGGCGGGGCCGGTGCTGTTCCTGCGTGAATGGGGTCTCTCCTGGCACCATCCGCTGCCGCGCCGGGCCGAGGACCACAAGCGAGACCTGATCCGCCACATGCTCGCGCTCTACGACGACCTGCCCTTCGTGCTCATCGGTGACAGCGGCCAGCACGACCCCGAGGTCTATGCCAAGATCGTGGCCGAGAATCCCGGCCGGGTGCTGGCGGTCTATATCCGCAACGTCTCGCGCGACCAGAGCCGCGCCGTCGAGATCGAGCGCCTGTCGCAGGCGATCCTTCAGGCGGGCAGCAGCCTCGTCCTGGCAGCCGATACCGCCGTGATGGCCGATCACGCCCTCTCGCTCGGCCTGATCGGCACGGAGGGAGCGACCGCGATCCTGGAAGAATGCGGCCCCCGTGACGTGCCGGATTCGGTCGAGCCGATCATCATCCAGACCGGGGCCGGGGCTCACCTGCCCGAACTCGACGACGCACCCATGGCGCCAGCGTCACGCGATCGCGACGGGTGATATACCGGCCGGAGCCCGTTCTGGCCAATCAGTATCCGTAGCCGTAATAGCCTCGACGCGAGGGCCGGTAACCGTACTCGTCGGACCCGTAATACGGGCGGGGAGCGACGTAGCGCCGTCCATAGGTCCGCAGATACGGGTCGAGGCGGGGATCACGGTAGTTGCCGTTGTTCACGCCGGCCGAGCGGTCATTGCCGCTGAGGGCCGAATAGGGCGACAGCCCGTCGCCTCCGCCGCCGCTGCCGCCACGCGCCTGGGCGGCACCGGCGAGGCCGAGGATCAGTCCCGATGCGAGCGCGGCGCGAATGAGAGTCCCGGTCATGCTGGTCTCCTCGATCAATGCTGAAACGAGCCATCGATGAGAGAAGAATGACCTCGCCAAGCCGGCGGTTCCCATCCCGGCGGAGACTCAGCTTCTCTTGCGCAGCGGCCGGGCCAGGAGCGACCCCACCGGCTCGAACCCGGTACTGTCGCAGAAGGCCTGCATGGCCTCCTCATCGGGCGAGGCGGCGAGTTCGAGGGTCGCGCACCCCGCCGACCTGGCGGCCTGCGAGGCGGCCTTAACGAGCAGGCGGCCTATCCCGCGGCGGCGCTCGTCGGGACCGACGAGGAGGGTGGTGATCTGGGCCACCGGCTGGGCCGCCATCGGCGACCGATACCAGTGCAGGACGACGAGACCGCTCGGCGGTCCCCATTCGACGGCGATCAGGGCCGTACCGGTCGCCGAGCGCAGGGCATCCAGCCGTTCGGCCAGATCGCTCGCGGCGACGGAATGCCCGGATGCATGAAGCAGGGCGGCGACGCCCGCAGCGTCGGCGCCGGTCACGGCCCGGATTTCGAGCCCATAACGGCTTGCCAAACACGTCTCCGCCGGATGTCGCTCCGACATCCATAGCCCATCGGCCCGGAACGTGGACACCCCGCCTCGAACCAGCTGTCGCGGAACATCGGCAGGGCGAAGGCGGAGGGGACAGCGAACCATCGGCACGCTGCCCCATCCGCCCGCCGCGCCTCGCTTGGGGGCAATCGGTGCGCGGCCTTCGTTTCTCACGCCGCTACGTTTCTACAATATGTCCGGTGGCGCCCCATCTGTCCGAGCGGCCCGCTCGACCCTGGAGATCAGCGGTCGCAGCCGATGCAGATGTCGCGAACCACCCGAGGTCTCGTCGGCCCGGTCCGCTGGTTCGGAAGCTCGCCTCCGAAAGCGTGGCGCTGGGGCCTCGGCGGAGGCTCGGGATACTTCGCGGGCTCGGCCGGAACGGGATTCGTCTGAGGCAAGGGCGGGGTGAGCGCCATGTTCTGCGCCGAGCCGGGGCCAGCCGACGAAAGGACGGCGATCAGGATGCCGGCACCGTAGGACCGTCTCGACATGCTCAAGCCTCCGTCTGCCACACAACGCATGCACGGGGGACGAGGTTCACCGGGGAAGCCCGCCGGGCGAGGAAAGCTCTTCGCCGATCAGCATCGGTCCTCACTGCCGATGCCCCGAAGCCAGTCCTCGATTCCGGCCAGGGAGCGGAAATCGGCGACCGCGTGGATGCCCGCGTCCGGCAGCGCCTCACGCGCCATGGTCGTCAGCGCATGGCCGGGACCGAGTTCGAGGACGGCCCGCGCCCCGGCCTCTCGGATGCCGTCGAGACAGGCCGCCCAATCGATGGTCCGCGACAATGCGGCGGCGAGCTTGTCGAGCCCCTTCCCTGCATCGAAGACCGAGGCACCGTCGAGACCACTGAGGAGTCGCGGCGGCGGGAGCGATCCCTCACGCACCGGGGTCAGGATGTCGGCCCGCGCCAGTTCTTCGCGAAATCGTGGGCTCGCCGCCGCCAGCAGCGGCGTATGCGAGGGCGTATGGACCGGCAGCACCACGGCACGCGCCGCCCCCGAGGCGAGGGCGTTGCCGCACAGGTTTTCCAGATCGACCACAGCGCCACCAGCGACCACACTATCGGCGGCGTTGACGATGGCGAGGTGGCATCCGTGCTCCTCGATCATCGTCGTCACGCGCTCACGAGTCAGGCCGCGCAGTCCGACGAGCCCGTAACCCGGTCCGGCCACCGCATCCATCGCCTCGGCCCGCGCGGCCGCGAGGTGAAGGATCGTCGAGGGAGAGAACCGGCCGGCGCAGCCCCAGGCCGCCAGATCGCCGATGCTGTAGCCGGCCAGCACGACGCGGCCGGGCCTCATCTCGCGAAGGACGGTCCAGGCGGCGAGGCCGGCGACGCAGCACAGGATCTGGCCGGCGCGGTTCTCGTGCAGGGCCGGACCGCCGGTGCGGGCGAGGTCGCGGGGGTCGGCGCCCAGCAACGGTCTCGCCGCCTCGAAGACGTCCTGCGCCGGCGGATGGTCGGCCGTGAGGTCGAACATGCCGGGATGCTGGCCGCCCTGGCCCGAAAGCAGGACAGCGAGGGTCATCGTGACGTCTCCAGGGCGTCGACGAACAGCGTCATCGCGAGGAGATCGGCACTGCCGCCGGGGCTGAGGCGACGGGCGACGAACGAGCGGTGGATCGCCTCCGCACGCGCCAGCCAATCGTCCCGCGCGACGCCACCCTCGGTGAGGAATCCGGCGGCCGAGGCGCGGGCCCAGTCATATCCCTCCTCGCCGCCGCGATGGAGCAGGTTGGTGTCCTCCAGATACGCGATCAGAGCGAAGCACGCTTCCACGCGCGCGGCCTCCCCGTCGCACGGCCGGATCCGCCGTGCCCGATGCAGGGCGGGAAGCCCGATCGCGTAGAGAATCGGAAAACCGGCAGCCGCCTCGGCCGGGGCACCGCCGACGCCGTAGCGCCGCCGTGCCACCGCCCCCGGCGCGTGGAGCAGGACGGGGCCGGCCAGGATCGCATCGCCGTAGCACTCGCGGACGTGGCGCCCGAGCGCTCCCGCCTTGAGGCCGCCGGTGCCGTCGGAAAGGGCGCCTGCGGCGGCAGCGAGGAGGCCGAGGCCGAAAATGGCACCGCGATGGGTGTTCACCCCGCCCGTCGCCCGCCGCATCGCCGCCTCGGCCTCGATGCCGATCCGGCGCAGGGCCGACATCCCGGCACCGTCGGCTCCGGCACGAGCGAGGTCGGCGAAATAGGGCGCCAGGGCCACCGCGCTCGCGCGAAAAGTGCCGGCATCCATGTCGGAATGGCTGCCGCTATCCACGTGGCTGACGAGACCGGGCTTGGGATAGGTCTCGACTTCGAGTCTCAGGGCCTCGACGGCGAGGCCGGAGACACGATCCGCCATCCGGTCGACGAAGAACGAAGCCCGTTCGTTCGATCCATGAGGTCGGGCGAGGGCGATCATGAGGATGCCTCCGACAGGAAATGGCCCGCGGGACGCAGGGTGAGGCTCTCGCGCGCCTTGCACAGGATGGTCCCGTCCGCAGGCGCGTCCAGAAGCTCGCGCCAGTTGATGCCGGTCCCGTCGGGCAGGAGGATGTCGCCGTCGATGCGCATCGTTGCACCCGCCTCGATCCGTGCGAGGGACTGCAGGAACGGGCGATCGACGCGGCCCGTCGCCAGCCAGAGGAGATCGAGGTCCGAGCCGGGCCCGAGATAGGGGAGGTCGGTCAGCGCCTGCCAAAGGAGACTTCCGAATACGCGCGGCACGGAGCCGTGCTCGCTGCCGAGGGCGAGCAGGGCTTCGAGGCTCGGTCGCCATGCCGGTGGAGCGGTCTCTCGCGCCTGTTCGAGCGTGACCGGCGGATGACGGCTCACGGCGGCGGGCGACAGGGTGAACCCGATCCTTCGTTTGCCGGCGGAGGGCGGCAGCGGCAGGCCGACGGGGATGCCGTCCGAAGACTCCCCGTGGTCACGACGGCGGACGATGACCGGCCACCCGACGCGCGCCCAATCGGCGAGGTGCGGGACATTGTCGAGGTCGCGCCGCACGGCGAGGCAGGCGGCCCAGGCCTCCGGATCCACGCGGAGAAGATCGTGGCGGGCGAGACCGGCCGCCTCCTGGTCAGTCACCGGTGGCGGCCCGGACCACCCGCGCGGCGATGTCGTGAGCCACGAGCCGGCCGCCGCGCGACCGCCCGAGATCGTCGCGACCATCCTT
Source organism: Methylobacterium marchantiae (assembly GCF_022179405.1). Taxonomy (GTDB): domain Bacteria; phylum Pseudomonadota; class Alphaproteobacteria; order Rhizobiales; family Beijerinckiaceae; genus Methylobacterium; species Methylobacterium marchantiae. The sequence continues at coordinate 30,107 of NZ_BPQT01000016.1, read as the reverse complement.
CCGGGAACTCCCGGCGATCAGGGCCTCGATCTGGGGACCCAGCGGTCGTGCCGGATCGAGCACCGCATGGACCGCACCGGCCGCGACCATGTTGTCGAGGCCGGGCGCGAAGACGGAGGTGGATTTCGCCATCTCCTCCAGGCGCTCGAGGGGCAGCTTGGTGACGCGCGCCACGGAGGGCAGGTCCATCACGCTCGGATGGGCGCCGGGCAGGGCGGCGAGCACCCGCGTCGCCAGGGCCGTGGCGATGAAGGCGCCGGCCGCCGTGTGGCCGTAGACGAGGCCGATGGTGGGATGGCCGCTCGCATCGGCGAGGAGCAGTGCCTTGGCGAGATGGGCGAGATACTCGTTGAGGCCCAGAAGCTCGTCGCGGCGGCTCATGCGCTGACTGTCGGAATCGATGGCTACGAGGATCGGCGTATCGCCGCCCCGGCGCACCACATCGAGCACGCGCCCGGCGAGCAGGCAGGCCCCCTCGATCCCGAGCGGAGTGTTCCCGTCGATCCCGACCACCGCGAGACGGCCCGTCCCGAGCGGGCCGTCGCCGCCGATCAGCCCATCGGTCACCGCGACGCCGTGCCCTCCGGGGAACAGCGAGTGAAGGATCTCAGCGAGCGTCACGGGGCGCCTCCGGCAGGCGGACGAGAAGGGCGTCGAACGTCTCCGTGTCCAGGCCCGGCACGGCGGCAGGGTCGTTCAAACCGAGGCGGCCCCAGATCTCGGTGGCGTCCCGGGCATCGCCGAACCGGTCGAGGCGGGTTTCGAGGCGGGCCTGTTCTGCCTCCAAGGTGGCGAGGTCGAAGGCGGGAGCCCTGCCGATCTGGTCGAGTGCCGCGTCGCGGAACGCCCGGATCGTGTCGTCCGCGAAGGCGTCGGCTCCCCCGATCAGCCGCCGGTGCTTGCCGCCCATGGTGCGCCACACCAGGGCCCGGTCGCGGGAATCGAATTCCTCCGCGCCCCTGTTGGTCTCGATCACTTCCGGTCCGGAGACGCTGATGCGCCCGACTTCCGAGACCACGAGTCGCGAACAGGTGCCGGCGATGAGGCCGCCGCCGCCGTAACAGCCGGCACGGCCACCGATCAGCCCGACCACCGGCACACCCGCCATGCGCGCTTCGACGATGGCGCGCATGATCTCGGCGATGGCGGTCTCGCCGGCATTGGCTTCCTGCAGGCGGACGCCGCCGGTATCGAACAGGATCAGCACCGCCGCCGGCTTCGCCACGAGGGCCGCGCGCAGCAGGCCGACGAGCTTGGCGCCGTGGATCTCGCCGAAGGCCCCCCCCATGAAGCGGCCCTCCTGGGCGGCCACGAGGACGATCGATCCATCGAGGCGACCGCGTCCGACGACGATGCCGTCGTCGAAGGCGCGCGGCAGGTCGAAGGCGGGCAGGTGCGGGCTCATCACCCGCTGTTCGGGGCCGATGAACTCCTCGAACGTGCCGGGATCGACGAGGCCGTCGAGGCGCGCGCGGGCGCTGGCCTCGTACCAGCTCTGGTCGAGGGGATCCGCCGAGAGGGAGACGGGAACCATCGCCATCACACGGCCTCCATCAGGCGGGTACCCTGGAGCAGGCGCAGGGTGACGGTATCGGGCCGGGCCCCGCCGTCATTGATGGTGATGCGCAGCCCGCCGGGCTGGCGCCGTGCCACGAAGTCGGAGATGACGGCCTCCCAGACGTCGCCGTAGCCGTTGATCGCGGTATCGATCTCGACGGTGCATTGGTCCGGCGCGAGGCTGCGCTCCATCAGCACTTCGAGGTTGCCCGAGGCGACCACGCCGGTGATCGCCTGGGCCTTCGTGCCGGCGAGCGATCGGTTCGTGGTGTGGCGGAAGGTCAGCTTTTCCATGGGACGGCGCTCCCTCACCAGTTCCGGAACTTGGCCGGCGGCTCGTAGAGCCCGCCCGACCAGTGCACGAGGTCCTTGATCGACCGCGCCGCCAGCAGCGAACGGTCGGCGTCGAGGGGATCGATGCCGAGATCCTCCGGCCGTCGGATGATGCCGCGAGACCGCAGCGTCTCGACCATGGCGTGATCGCGCCCGCGTCCGATATCGGTATAGCCGGCGACTCCGCGGATCGCCTGCTCACGCTCGTCCAGCGTCCGGCACAGGAGCAGGTTGGCGATGCCCTCTTCGGTGACGATGTGGGTCACGTCGTCGGCGTAGACCATCACCGGAGCCAGTTCGAGATCGAGCTTGCGCGCCAGTTCGAGGGCGTCGAGCCTCTCGACGAAGGCCGGGACCAGCTTGTCGCCGAAGGTCTCGACCAGTTGGACCACGAGCTTGCGCCCCCTTCGCAGGGCGGGATCGCCCGTGCCGCCGGCCTCCTCGCCGGCCTTCATCCAGGGATCGGAGGGGTGGCGCCGTCCATGTGGATCCGAGCCCATGTTCGGCGCGCCGCCGAACCCCGCCACCCGGTTGGCGGTGACGGTGGAGGAATTGCCCTGGAGATCGATCTGAAGGGTCGAGCCGATGAACAGGTCGCAGGCATAGAGCCCCGCCGTCTGGCAGAAGGCGCGGTTGGATCGGAGCGAGCCGTCGGAACCGGTGAAGAACACGTCCGGCCGCTCTCGGATGTAGCGATCCATCCCGACCTCGGAGCCGAAGCAGTGGATCTGCTCGACCCAGCCCGATTCGATGGCGGGAATCAGGCTCGGATGCGGGTTGAGCGCCCAATGGGTGGCGATCCGGCCCTTCAGGCCGAGCCGCTCGGCGAAGGTCGGCAGCAGCAATTCGATCGCCGCCGTGCCGAAGCCGATGCCGTGGTTGAGGCGGCGGATGCCGTATTCCGCATAGATGCCCTTGATCGCCATCATGGCCATCAGGATCTGCGTCTCGGTGACCGCCGCCGGGTCGCGGGTGAAGAGCGGCTCCACGTAGAACGGCCGGTCGGCCTCGACCACGAAATCCACCCGGTCACCCGGGATGTCGACCCGTGGCACCGTGTCGACGATCTCGTTCACCTGCGCGATCACGACGCCGTTCTTGAAGGCGGTCGCTTCCACCACGGTGGGCGTGTCCTCGGTGTTGGGACCGGTATAGAGATTGCCGTCGCGGTCCGCCGAGACGCCGGCGATCAAGGCGACGTTGGGCGTCAGGTCGATGAAGTAACGGGCGAAGAGCTCGAGATAGGTGTGCACCGCGCCGAGGGCGATCTGGCCGCCATAGAGCATCCGGGCGATGCGCGCGCCCTGCGGCCCCGAATACGAATAGTCCAGGCGCCGGGCGATCCCCTGCTCGAAGATGTCGAGATGCTCTGGCAGCACGACTCCCGACTGCACCATGTGCAGGTCGTGGACCCGCGCCGGATCGCAGGCGCTCAAGCCTCTGGCCAGGCAATCGGCCTGCTTCTGGTTGTCGCCTTCGAGACAGACCCGGTCGCCGGGCAGCAGCACCGCCTCGAGCAGATCGACGACCGACGCCGCGGCCACGACCTTGCCCTGCGCATGGGCGCGACCGCGCTCGATCCGCTCGTCCCTGGCACTCCGCTGCCTTCGCCAATCGGTCATCCGATCCGCCTTTCGTCGTCCGGGGCTCGCGTATGCGGAAGCCCGTGGAATCGCCCGGCTCCACATCCGCAGACCGTCGAATTGTAGGCCAGCGTATCCCGAATTACGCAAAAGTCAATTGAATGTATACTAAATCGAATGATCGCCGAATCAACAAATACGGGATAGAGAGGAAACCATGGTCTGGGAATACGCAGCGCGGGGCGACGCACCTTTCAACGAGAATCGAGGAGGAGTCGCATGACCATCTTCGGCGTCGCGCTCCTCGCGCTCTGCACCTTGATCGGGGTGTTCCTCGGCGTGAAGGCCAATGTCGGAGGCGTCGGCCTCGCAATGATTCGGCCGTCACGGCCCTGTCCATCGCCACCGGCGTCACCAAGGCGGTGATGGTGGGAACGCCCCTGGTGGCGCGGCTCATCGGCCTCGACAACCCTCGTTCCGCCATGGCCTTCGGCGGATTGATGGGCATCGTCAGCGGGGTCTCCGGGGGCTTGGCCGCCACCGATCCGAAGCTCGTGCCCTACGGCGCTCTCACCGCCACCTTCCATACCGGCATCGGCTGCCTCGGCGGTCCGTCGATCTTCTACTTGACCATCCGGGCCATCGTGGGATGACAAGACTTACAACCAAGTCTCAGCGACCCATGGTTCGGGATCCCTGAGGTCCGGCGGACGGCCGCCGCCGCGCAGTCGCGCGGGCAGGCCTCGACGAGTCACACTCTTCGAGGCCTCGTATGGGTGCGGTGTGGACGGGAAGGGGACGAAGACCATGGAGGGCATCGCCGAGGAGCGCGGGCTTCTCTCCGACCTGATCCGCAACGCCCTGACGGACGAGATCGCGGCCGGCACTCTGAGCGCCGGCACGGCCCTGGACGAGCAGGACCTCGCGGATCGCTTCGGCGCGTCGCGCACGCCGGTGCGGGAGGCGTTGCGGCAACTCGCCTTCAACGGGCTCGTGGAGCTGCGTCCGCGCCGGGGCGTCGTCGTCACCCGGATGACGCCGGAACGGATCATGGACATGTTCGAGGCCACCGCCGAGTTCGAGGCGATGTGCGTCCGGCTCGCCACCTATCGGATGACGCCGCTCGAGCGCAGCCATCTCATGGACCTGCATGCCCGATCGGAGGCGATGGTGGAGGCGGGCGACGTCGATGCCTACGACACGATGAACCGCAATTTCCACGAGGCGCTCTACGGCGCCACCCATAACGGCTTCCTGCTGGAACAGGCGCTCGCCCTGCGCACACGGCTGTCGGGATTTCGCCGCACGCAATTGCGCCAGGGCGAACGGGTCAGGATCTCGCGCGCCGAGCACGGCGAGATCCTGACCGCCATCGCAGAGGGCGACGGCGACGCCGCCGCACGCCGGATGCGCGCCCACATGCTCAACGCGGCGAGCGCCATCGGCCATTACATCGCCGAGCATGCCGGCGGGTGACGCCTCAGGCTGCGGCCTGCGACGCGATTCTGACCTTCTGGGTTGCGGTGTCGACCTCTTCGGTGGACCGGGCGATCTCGTCGAGGCTTCCGGTGATGAGGGAGACGCCGTTGGAGGCGGTCTGCATGCTGGAAGACATCTCGCGGGTGACGGCGGTCTGCTCCTCCACGGCGGCCGAGATGGCGCTGGCGACCTCGTTGAGGGTCATGATCGTGCTCTGGATCGAGGAGATCGCGCCCACTGCCTGCTGGGTCGCCTGCTGGGTCGAGAGGATCTGGGTGCTGATCTGCTCGGTGGCCTTCGAGGTCTGGGCGGCCAGCGCCTTGACCTCGGTGGCGACCACGGCGAAGCCCCGCCCCGCCTCGCCGGCCCGCGCCGCCTCGATGGTGGCGTTCAGCGCCAGCAGGTTGGTCTGGGCGGCGATGCCCTGGATCAGGGCGACGACCTCGCCGATGCGGGTGGCCGCCCCCGACAGGCCGGCGATGATGGCGCTGGTCTCCTCGGCCTGCTTGACCGCCTGACCGGAGATCTCGGAGGCGTGGGTGACCTGCATGCTGATCTCGGAGACCGAGGCGGCCAGTTCCTCGGCGCCGGAGGCGACGGTCTGGATGTCGGAGGAGACCTGGGTCGAGGCGCGGGCGGCCTGACCGGCCTGTTGCGAGGCGCCGGAGGCGGCACCGGCGATGGCGTTGAGGTCGGTGGCGATGGAGACCTGCAGGGCGGCGCGGCTCCGGCGCTCGAGCACCTGCCTGGTGACGTCGGTGGCGAACTTGACCACCTTGAGCGGGCGTCCGTCGCGGTCGAAGATCGGGTTGTAGGTGCCCTGGATGAAGACCTCGCGGCCGCCCTTGGCGATGCGGCGGTACTCGTCGGCCTGGTACTCGCCGCGTCCGAGATTCTCCCAGAAGCGCTTGTACTCGGCGCCGGCGCGCAGATCGGGATCGACGAACATGCCGTGGTGCCGGCCCTGGATCTCGGCCAAGCTGTAGCCCATCACGTCGAGGAAGTTCTTGTTGGCGGTGAGGATGGTGCCGTCGAGGGCGAACTCGATCACCGCCTGCGACCTGTCTAGCGCCTTGATCTGGCCCTCGTGGTTGATCGAGCGCATCACCCGCTCGGTGATGTCGGAAGCGAACTTGACGATCTTCGTGGGCCGGCCGTCGCGGCCGAGGATGGGGTTGTAGGTGGCCTGCAGCCAGATCTCGCGGGCGCCCTTGCCGATGCGCTTGAACTCGCCGGACTGGAAAGTGCCGGCGGCGAGCGCTGTCCAGAAGGCGCGGTACTCCTGGCTCTCCCGGAACGCCGGATCGACGAACAGGCTGTGATGCTTGCCCTGGATCTCGGCGAGATCGTAGCCGACCGCGTCGAGGAAGTTCCTGTTGGCGGTCAGGATCGTGCCGTCGGTCCCGAACTCGATGATCGCCTGGGAGCGATCCAGGGCCTCGATCTTGGACGTCAGGTCATTGCTACGGAAAAAGTTCATCGTTCGACCAATCGCACGAGATGGATACCGGTCACCGCGCCCGGCATGAAATACGATCGGCCATATTAGTTACTTTTTCGAATGCATCGGATCGGTTCGAAGCATCCGCCGTGGCGTTTCGTCTCCAATGCGGCTCCTTTATTTTATTAAACGAGCATTCGAAGCTGACGGCCCCGACCGTACATGAGGCTCCGATTGTCAACAAAGCCGGCACGCTCGCCTCGCCCCCTCGGGTTTGGAACGCGACGTTCGCGAGGAGACGGGCTCGACCGATCGCTCCTTCCGGATATCGGACCTGATGCGTTGACGCTCGACGAGACCTTCCGGTAAGGCTCGGCCATGCGGACGTTGTTGCTGGGCACGGTCGAGATTCGCGCGATCATCGCCGTGATCGCGCTGTATGCCGTCTGCCTGCAGGCGTTGCTCGCGCCGATGGCGTCCCCTTTGCTCCCCCTGCCCGGCGGCGCCATCTGCGCGCATGGGGAGGCGCAGGCCTCCTCGGACCAGCCTCCTGTCGACGACGTTCCCGCCGACGGGGCTGCGGCCTGCCGGCATTCCTGCTGCATCCTGGCCCATGTCGCGCAGGTGTTTCCGGAACCGGAAGGGCCGTTCGCGACGATCGCTTGGCCGATCCGCGCCGCCACCCGCCCCACTCGACCGGCTTTGGTGATCGCCAAGGCGCGGGCGCCCCCCGACCGGTCGTCGAGTCCTCGAGGTCCTCCCGCCGTCTGACCGATCAGCCTTTCCCGATCGCTCGGACCCGGACCTTTCCCGATGACCTTATTCCTACAGAGCGCGTCCCCGGCGCCCCGCGCACGTCTCGCCATGCGCGCATCGCGCGACGGTATCTATCGCGCCGTCTGGCGCTGGCATTTCTATGCCGGCCTGCTCTGCCTGCCGTTCCTGATCCTGCTCTCGGCCACCGGGGCGATCTACCTGTTCAAGGACGAGATCAACGGCACTCTGTTCGCCCATCGGACCGAGGTGGCGGCACAGAGCCGCGCTCCCCTGAGCCCGAGCCGCCTCGTCTACAATGCCTCGGAGGCCGTTCCGGGCGGCGTGCCGGTGACCTTCACCGATCCTGGCACGGCGACTTCACCGGCCCTCGTCACCATGACCGAGGGCATTTCGAAGACGATCGTCTACCTCGATCCCTATAGCGGCGACGTGCTCGACACGGTGGCCGCCGACAGCGACCCGATGATGGTGGTGAGGCGCCTTCACAGCCTCAGCTATTTCGGCACCGTCGCCAATGGGATCGTCGAGGTGGTGGCGGGATTCGCCATCATCCTCGTCGTCACGGGCACCTATCTGTGGTGGCCGCGCGGGCAGGGGGGTGGGCAGCGGGGCGGCGTCGTCACCATCCGGGCGAGGCCGGGCCAGCGCGTCTGGTGGCGGGATCTCCACGCGGTGACGGGTCTCGTGGCGGGGGGCGGCCTGTTCTTCCTCGCCCTCACCGGACTGCCCTGGTCGGTCTGGTGGGGCCAGCAGCTCCGGGCCCTGTCCAACGAAGCCGGGCTCGGCCAGCCCCGCGCCCTCTGGGCGGCCAGGACGGTCTCCGCCGTGCCGATGAAGGACAGGCTGAGCAATACCGGCTGGACCATGGAGGACGCACCGATGCCGGTCTCGCAGCGGGCCGAGACGCCGGCCATCGGCCTCGATAGGGCGACCGCCATCCTCGAAGGTCTCGGCATGCCGCGCGGCTACGAGATCGCCCTGCCGACGGGCCCGACCGGAATCTATGCCGCCGCGATCTATCCCCGCGACGTGGATCGCCAGCGGCTGATCTCCCTCGACCAATATACCGGCGCACCCCTTCTGGACGTGAGATTCGCCGATCTCGGCGGAGTGGGACAGGCGATCCAGTACGGGATCGGCCTGCACAAGGGCGAGTATTGGGGCCGCCTCAATCAATTTGCGATGCTTGCCTTCTGCCTCGCCACCATCCTGCTCGGCGTCACCGCCGCGACGATGTGGTGGAAGCGGCGACCGGCGAACGGTCTCGGGGTCCCGCCCTGGCCGCGCGATCGCCGGATCGCCGCCGCCGTCACCCTGCTGGTCCTCGGCCTCGGCGCGCTGTTTCCGCTGACGGGCCTCGCGATCCTCGCCATGATCGGCATCGATCTCGGCATCCAGGCCATCCGGCGCGGAACGAGGCGACCGGTGGCGGCCTGACGCCTTCGACGCGGGAGCAGCCCCCCGTGACCGACCTCATCTCCCTGCTTCGCGCCATGCGCCTCTGCCTCGGCAGCGGGCTGATCCTGCTCGCCCTGTGGGGACAGGCGATCGCGCCGCTGGCGGCGCTGCAAATTCCCGCGGCGGTTGCCGGCCTCGACCATTCGGCGATCTGCGGGCATTCGGAGAACGCCCCCGCCATCGGGGACAGAGCCCCCGCCTCGACCTCCTGCAAAGCCTGCCCGCTCTGTGCCGTCGGCCTGTCGAGTCCGATCCTCCCGCAAGCACCGTCGGTGGCGCGGCGTCAGGCATGGCACGCCCTCGTCTGGCCGATCCCGCCGCCCGCCTCGCCCGACCGCCCGCATCGTCGTTCCGGCCAAGCGCGGGCACCGCCGTCCGCGTCCTGATCCAGCGCCGCGCGCCGTCTCAGGACGGCGTCTCGACCCCTGTCGCGATCCGGAACGAACCCCTTCCATGTCCTTTTCCAGACTGTCTCTTGCCCCACGCCGCATCGGCACCGCGCGCGCCATCCTCGTCCCTGCCACCCTGGTCCTTGCCGCCCTGCCGATCGCGGGCACCGACGCCCGCGCGCAGGCCACCGACGACGGCGTCACGCTGCCGGAACTCTCCGTCGTCGGAGAGCCCGGACGCGGCGGCTTCGGCGTCGCATCGCCCCAAGGCTCTGCGGCCAGCGTCATCGAGCGGCCGGTTGGCCAGGTCGTGACCCAGGTCGGGCGCGACGGGACCATCGCGAACCGCCCGGCCACCAATATCGGCTCGGTCCTCCTCGACAGCCCGGGCATCACCGTGCGCCAGGGCAATGGCGCCCGCGACGTCGTCATCTCGATCCGCGGCAACAATGCCCGCTCCACCGGCGTCACCAAGAACATGGTCGTCCTGGAGGACGGGTTCATCCTGACCCAGCCGGACGGCGCCTCGCGCTTCGACCTCGTCGATCCGCGCGCTTACGGCCGGATCGACGTGTTCCGTGGGCCGCAATCGGCCCTGTTCGGCAATTACGCCACCGGCGGCGCGCTGGCCTTCCGTACGCGCACGGGGCGCGAGATCGACGGCTACGAGGTCGGCATCGATGCGGGCAGCTTCGGCTATCTCAGCAACTCCTTCACCGTCGGCGGCGTCAGCGGTCCGGTGGAGATCAGCCTGTTCGCCAGCGACGCCCGCGGCAACGGCTACCAGAACCATTCCTCCTACGACACCCAGACCATCAACCTGCTGGCGAGCTACACCCCGACCCCGGACAACCGCTTCACCCTCAAGGTGATCAACAACGAGGTGAATGCGGACCTGCCCGCCCGGTCCTCCCTCGACCAGTTCCGGATCAATCCGTATCAGCGCGGCTGCGCCACGGCGGCCACGGCGGCGCCGGGCTGCACCCTCACCGGGCTCTTCGCCAACGGGGCTTACGGTGCCAGGATCCCCGTCACGGCGGATGAGGGCGGCTTCGGCCGCAAGGACCGCCGCACCATCGTGGCGGCGCGCTGGGAGCACGATATCGACGCGCAGACCACGTGGCGCACGCAGCTCGGCTTCGACGAGCGCAACTTCAACCAGCCCTTCTACACGACCTCGTCGCGCGGCTCTTACCCGTCCTGGAACTTCCTCACCGACCTGACCCGGCGCGGCGACCTCTTCGGTCTGCCGGCGGTGGGCTACGTGGCGCTCGCCTACAACACCATCGACAACCACATCACCACCTTCAACCGCGCGCCCTATGGCGGGCCGACGCTCGGCGCCCTGATCGGCGAGCAGGAGGCGGTGCAATCGAATCTTGGCGGCCGGGCACGGACCGAGGTCGCGCTCTCGGACCAGTGGACCGGCGTCCTCGGCATCAGCGCCGAGAACACCACCATCACCGGGCGAAGCGTCGCCTACGGCTATTCGGCCTCCGGCAGGACGACGACGGTGGCGACCACCGACCGGAGCTTCCTCAACGTCGCGCCGGAACTCGCTCTGGTCTATCGGCCGAACGCCGCCTGGGCATTCCGGGGACGCGCGGCGACGGGCTACACCACGCCGGCGGCGAGCAACCTGTTCGTCACCCCCGCCGGCCTTCCGGGCAACAACACCCGGCTCCAGACCCAGGAGAATCTCGGCTTCGACCTCGGCACCGATTGGACACCGACCGAGAACCTGCGCCTCAGCCTGACCGGCTTCTACGAGTTCTTCCGCAACGAGCTCGTGTCGCAATCCCCCGGCGCCGGGCTCCTGAGCTACACGTTCAACGCCCCGGCCTCGGAGCATCGCGGCATAGAGTTCGCGGCCGACTGGGCCTTCTCGCCCGGATGGCGCGCGGTGGCCGCCTATACGTTCGACGACCAGATCTACACGCGCTACGTCGAGCAGCTCAGCGCCGGCACCTTCACCAATCGGTTCGACCGCGCCGGCAACGCCATTCCCGGCGTGCCCGCCCATCAGCTTCTCGCCCGCATCGGCTACGACCAGCCGACCGGCCCCCTCGCCGGCCTCGGTGCCTATGTGGAAGCCGTATTCCAGGACGGGTTCTTCATCGACAACGCCAACCAGCTGAAGGCGCCGGGCTACACCATCGTCAACGCCAACGTCCATTACGCGGCCGACCTCACAGGCGGCTACGCCAAACGCATCAGCCTCTACGCGGAAGTCCGCAACGTCTTCGACGAGACCTACCTCTCCTCGGCCCAGAACCTCGCGAACTCCCTGAACGCCACGAGCGGGCTGCAGAACGGTGCGGCAAGTCTCGCGGCCACCACCGGCTCGGTCTTCGCCGGGGCGCCCCGCAACGTGGTCGCGGGGATGAGGCTGTCCTTCTGATGCCGGCGACGGGCCGGATGGCGCATCCGGCCCGTCGCCATCGCGGCCCGTCGAGCGCTTGCAGCGCACTCGCTGAAGGTCAGGGTGGTAACCGGAAGATCACATCCCGGCGGGAACTGTAGCGGCACGCTCCGACACCTCAGCAAGGTTGTAGCCTTCCCAGGCGGAACGGCTTAGGTCGATCGGCAAAGTCGGCGGCATCCATAGACCTGCTGCGACAAGGGAGTTTCGGATGACCAGACGCGGCTACAGGGCGGTGTCGATCGCCGCCGGCTTCGGCGCCTTGGCCTGCGTGACCAGCGCGGCGCAGGCGGCGCAGTGCGGCAACACGGCCAGCGGTTTCGAGGCCTGGAAGACCCAGTTCTCGGAAGAGGCGAGGGGACGCGCCAGCGCCGCGAGCCTGGCCGCACTGATGGACACGTCCTATTCCGCGGCCACGATCTCGGCCGACCGGGGCCAGAAGAGCTTCCGCCTGACCCTCGACCAGTTCCTGGCCAAGCGCGGCGGTCCGACCATCGTCGCCCGCGGGCGCAAGCTGAAGCAGACCAACGCGGCGTTGTTCGACTCGATCGAACAGCGCTACGGCGTTCCGGCCGGGCCGCTGCTGGCGATCTGGGGCATGGAGACGGGCTTCGGTGCGGTGCGCGGCAACATCAACACGCTGTCCGCCGTGGCGACGCTCGCCTACGATTGCCGCCGCTCGGCCTTCTTCACGGACCAGCTCTACGCGGCCCTCACCCTCGTCGATCGCGGCATCCTCAACGCGTCGACCCGCGGCGCTGCCCATGGCGAGGTCGGCCATACCCAGTTCCTGCCCAAGAACGTGTTGACCTACAGCACCGGCGGCAGCCTCGACAGCATCCCCAACGCGCTGAACGCCACCGCCAACTTCCTCAAGGGTCATGGCTGGAGGGCCGGAGCGGGCTATCAGCCCGGCGAGCCGAATTTCGCGGCGATCCAGGGATGGAACGCGGCCACCGTGTACCAGCGGGCGATCGCGCAGCTCGGGCGCCAGATCGACGGCAACTGATCGGTCGAAGGCCCGGTGCGGGATCGTGGGCGACCCGGGCCTTTCCCAGGGTTGGGATGGCCGGCGGATCGGTGGCGTCGGCGCAGGATCGGTACGGATCGACAGGCGCCGCGACGAATCGGTCGTCTCCGCGTTAGCGATGAGACGTCGCGGCATCGATGCCGGCGTCGCGACCGGAGACGTGCCATGACCGGGATCGTTCTTGCGGTTTTGATCGGGCTCGTGGCGGGCCTTCGCACGATGACCGCGCCGGCCGCCATCGCTTGGGCCGCCAGTCTCGGCTGGCTCTCCCTCGAGGGAAGCTGGCTCGCCTTCCTCGGCTACCGGTACACGCCCTTCATCCTCACCGCCCTGGCGCTCGCCGAGTTCGTGACGGACCAGCTTCCCGCCACCCCGAGCCGCACCGTGCCGATGCAGTTCGCCGCGCGGCTCGTGAGTGGCGCCCTGTGCGGCGGCGCCATCGGTGTCGGGTCGGGGCAGCCCCTCGCCGGAAGCCTCGCTGGCGCAGTCGGAGCCGTCATCGGCACGCTGGGAGGTGCCAGAGCGCGGGCGGGGATGGCCGCGTCCTTCGGCTCGGACCGGCCCGCGGCCCTTGTCGAGGATGGCGCCGCCATCGTCGCGGCGGCCCTCGTCGTGAGTGCGCTGTAGCGGTTCGCGGCGGCGGCTCCGATGGGTGGGCGTTGGCCGGTTGCCGGTCGATCATCCCGCATGGCAGCATCGCGGCCCTGCGTTCCGCCCTCCCTCGACGCGTTCCGCCTGCGGCGATCGACAGAATTGTCGAGCTCACGGACCGTAAGCGCGATTGGTGCGTTGCAGTTCATCGTCACGCCTGACACCAGGAAGCCTCGCCTCCGGGAGCCCTCCGCGTGGTGTCCGACGAGGAGAGGACCGAGACCCCGTGCAGACCTCGATCGACCTCGCCGAATATACGGCTCCGGAACTCGGGCGAGGGCGTATTTTCTGAACACGGGTCAGCGGACGAACGGGATTCTTGGTCTCCCGGACGACCGATCACACGAGCATGTACCGAGTCGTTGGGTTGAGATGATGCCGGAGTTTCGTTGATGGCCAAGATCCTGCTGGTGGAAGATCACGAAGAGATCTGGGACTTTCTCTCCCGCCGTCTCAAACGACGCGGCTACGACGTCATCCTGGCGCATGACGGCGAGGCAGGCGTGCAGCAGGCCCGCGCCGGGCGCCCCGACGTGATTCTCCTCGACATGAACCTGCCCGTCCTCGACGGGTGGTCGGCGGCCCGTGCCTTGAAATCCAGCGGCGACACGCGGGGCATCCCGATCATCGCGCTCACCGCCCATGCCATGCTCGGCGACCGCGACAAGGCGATCCAGGCCGGCTGCGACGACTATCACCCGAAGCCCATCGACTTCTCCAAGCTCCTCACCCAGATCGGCGCGGCGCTCGGAACCGCGGCATCCCCGGGCTGACGTCTAATCCCGGTCTGAGCATTCGCGCCCCCGTCGGCAAAGGGCTGCGAGTGGCATGCGTCGAGACGAGCCCCCATTCCCCGGGCTCCCATCCCCGGGCTCCCATCACCAATGAGTGACGATCGGCATGAGTGACGATCCCATCACCGCGCGGCTGCTGCGGCAGGCGATGCCGGTGTTCACGATCCTGGCCTCGTGCCTGATGGTCGTCACCATCGCGTCGATGCTCTATTTCGGTCGCGACATCATCGTTCCGGTGGTCCTGGCGATCCTGCTGAGCTTCGTCCTGGTGCCCGCCGTGCGCCTCCTGCGGCGGGCCTTCGTGCCGCGCGCCGCGGCAGCTCCCCTGGTGGTGGTCGCGGCGTTCGCGGCGATGATCGGCGTCGGGCTGCTGATCACCACCGAAGCGGGGCAGCTCGCCTCCGACCTGCCGCGCTACCAGATCACCATCCGCGAAAAGATCGCTTCGGTGAAGGAGGCGACCTCGGGAAGCGGGACGCTGTCGCGCATCGTCGAGATGGCGCAGGACCTCAGCGAGGAATTGCAGCCGGCGCCGCCGAAGGACGAAGACCTGCCGGGCCGCTCGGGAAGTCACGCCAACCCGCTCCACGTCATCGTCACGACGCCGCAGGCCGCGCTCACGACGACGCTGGGCGCTCTCGTCGGGCCGATCCTGCATCCGCTCGCCACCGCCGGCCTCATCCTCCTGTTCACGATCTTCATCCTGTTGCAGCGCGAGGACCTGCGGAATCGCGCCATCCGGCTCGCCGGCTCGGGCGACCTGCGCCGCACCACGGCCGCCATCGACGATGCCACGAGCCGGCTCAGCCGGTTCTTCCTCGCCCAACTCGCCCTCAACATCGCCTTCGGCGCGGTCATCGGAACCGGCCTCTGGCTCATCGGCGTGCCGAGCCCGATCCTGTTCGGCGTGCTGGCGGCGATCCTGCGCTTCGTCCCCTATATCGGCGGCGCCATCAGCGCCCTGCTGCCCCTCGTCCTGGCGGCGGCGGTGGATCCCGGCTGGTCGATGGTCATCGCCACCGCACTGCTGTTCCTCATCGTCGAGCCCATCGCAGGCCACGTGGTCGAACCGCTGCTCTACGGCCATTCCACCGGCCTCTCGCCGCTGGCGGTCATCCTGGCCGCCACCGTCTGGACCTTCCTGTGGGGACCCATCGGCCTCGTGCTGGCGACGCCGATCACCGTCTGCCTCGTCGTCCTCGGCCGCCACGTCGATCGGCTCTGGTTCCTCGACGTCATCCTCGGCGATCAGCCGGCGCTGGCGCCACCCGAGATCTTCTATCAGCGCATGCTCGCCGGCGACCCGGCCGAAGCGATCGAGCAGGGCCGACAGGTGCTGAAGGCGCGGGCACTGGTGACCTATTACGACGAGGTGGTGCTCGCCGGCCTTCGGCTGGCGCAGGACGACCTCGCTCGCGGCGCCCTCGACCGCGAGCGCCAGGGCGAGGTCGGCGCGGCGATCCGCACCGTCGTGGACAGGCTGAAGCTCGCGCCGATCAAGAAATCCGGTTCCACCGGCAGTGCGGAGGCGGCCGCCGCCATCGCCGCCGCCGGCCCCGACCGCAGCACCGCCGACATCGTACTGGCCCGCGAAGACCTCGCCACGAACTGGCGTGGGCGCACGCCGATCCTGTGCGTTTCGAGCCGCGGTCCGTTCGACGAGGCAGCGACGCTGATGCTGAGCCAGATCGTGGGGCGGCACGGATTGTCCGCGCAGATGACGTCGCTCGCCGACCTGCGCGCGGACAAGCGCCCCGAACGGGCCGAAGAGATCGCGATGATCTGCTTCTCCTATCTCGAACCGGTCAGCCTCTCGCAGATCCGCCTCACCGTGCGTCAGGCGCGCAAGGAACTGCCCGGCGTGAAGGTGCTGGTCGGGTTCTGGCGCGAGCGCGATCCCTCCACCCTCGACCGCCTGCGCCGCACCACCTCCGCCGATGTGCTGGTGACCTCGCTCAACGACGCCCTCGATGCGGCCCTGCGCTTCGCGGCACCGACCCGAGCGGGACGTGGCTAGTCCCATGACCGACCGCGCTTCCGATCCTGTGCCCTCCCATGCCGCGACCGACGGGCTCCTCGCCCGTATCGCGGAGGCGGGGGACGTCCCGTTTCGAGCGGATGGCGATGGTCTCGCCCTGTCCGGCCTCCGAGCCGGGCGAGAAGCATTGCTGACGCGCATCCCTCCCGGTGAAGCGCCTCCGCCCTGGTGGGACGGCAAGCATCGCGGGCTCGCCCTGGCGCGCGCGCAGCTCGACGGGGCCGATCTGGTGGAGGCGGACCTGTCCGGCGCCAACCTGTCCGGTGCTTCCCTCGTCGGCGCGCTGGCCCGGTCCGCGCGGTTCGAGGGTGCCATTCTGGAAGAGGCGAATTTCAGCGAGGCCGATTGCAGCGGCGCGAACTTCACCGGCATCGTCGGCGGCGAGGCGCATTTCCCGGATGCGATGCTGGAGGATGCCGACTTCACCGGGGCGACGATGCGCTTCGCGCGGATGCAACGCGCTCTCCTCGACGGGGCGAGCTTCGCGCGCGCCGACCTCTGGGGCGCCGACTTCACCGGTGCGGACGCCGATTACAGCCGGTTCGAGGGGGGCCGCCTCGACGAGGCGAACCTCTCCGACATGAACCTGACCTTCGCCAATTTCGACGGGGCCAGCCTGAAGAAGGCGCGGCTCAACGGCTCGCGCCTGCGCGGCGCCAGCCTCTCGGGCGTCGCCCTCGACGGCGCCGACCTGTCCGGGGCCGACCTGTCGGACACCAACCTCGTGCGCCTCAACCTGATGTCCTGCCGCCTGCGCCATGCACGGTTCTCCGGTGCTCTCCTCACCGGCGTCCGCTTCCGGGCGGATCAGCTGGGCGGCGCGGTGGGCGAGGAGATCGCTGGCGAGTACGAGGCCGCACAGGCGAGCTACCTCGCCATCGAGCACAACATGAAGAGCATCGGCAGCCACGACGAGGCGAGCTGGGCCTACAAGCGCGGCCGTCGCATGGGTCGCCTCCATGCCGGCGCCGAGGCTCGTGCGGCCTGGGCCCGGCGGACCCGGGCGCCCCGGACCTGGAAGCCCGTCCTGCAATCGGGCTATCGCTGGGTCGCCGACCGGTTCGTGGAATGGCTCTGCGATTACGGCGAGAGCCTGTCGCGCATCGCCCGCGCCTTCGTGATTCTCATCGGCGTGTTCGGTGCCCTGTTCGGCATCGCCGGAGGGCTGATCCCGGAGGGCGGCAACGGTGCCGCGACCTACAATCCCCTCGACCTCCTCAGCTACAGCGCCCTCAACATGATGACGGCCAACCCGCCCGAAATCGGCGTCAAGCCGGTCGGGCGCTTCACCAACCTCCTCGTCGGGATCGAAGGGGCCGCCGGCATCATCCTGATGGGCCTGTTCGGCTTCGTGCTGGGCAACCGGCTGAGACGATAGGCCCACCGGCCAGCCCTTCGGCCAAGCGCGATCCCACCGACCCGCAATCGACACCACCGCGAGCCGCCCCGATGGACAACCAGACCTCCTCCCGACGGCTGTGGCGCTGGCGCGGCCCCAAGACCGTTCCCACCGCCCTGCAGGGCATTCCCGGCTCGCCCGTGGCTTTCGGGCTATTCGCGGTCGCCGTGGTCGCCGGCCTCGCCAACTACGTGTTCGCCGAGCGCAGCCGCATGGAAGCCACCCGCCAGCACGACGTCATCACGCTGAACGAGCGCCTGCTCTCGACGATGAAGGATCTCGAGACGGGCATGCGCGGCTACACCCTGACGGGTCTGCCGAACTACCTCACCCCCTACAAGCGGGCGCTCGACACCCTCGACGGCCAGATCGGCGAGCTCGACCGGCTGGAATCGGAATCCGCCGACCCCGGAACCGCCCGGCGCCGGGAGCTGCGGACCCTGATTACGGGTGAGCGGGATTTCGCCCGCCGGGTGGTGGAAGCGCGGGATGCCAGCGGCTTCGACGCGGCCGTGACCCTGGTCCGGACCGGGGAGGGCAAGCGCATGATGGACGGCATCCGCGAAGCGACGCGGATCGGCCAGGACCATGCCCGCGACAGCCTCGCCCGCTCCGAGACGACGGAGTTCTGGCGGGGACTGATCCTGTCCCTCGTCTGCGCGGGCTCGGCCCTGGCGGCGATGGGACTGCTGGGCCGCATCGCCCTGCTGCGCCGGCGCGACAGCCAGCGCATGACGGCGCTCCTCGACGGCGTCCTCGCCAACGCCCCCGTGGGACTCGGCTTCCTCGATCACAGCCTGTCGATCCGTCACATGAACCGCGCCCTGGAGACCATGAACGCGCGTGGATTCCAGGCACCGCTCGGCGGCCCGATCTGGAGCGTGATCCCGGAGCTCGAAGGCCTGCTCCGGCCGAAATTCGAGGCTGCGCGCGACAAGGGACTGATCACGCCCGACATCGACGTCGCCGTACCGACCCCGAGCGCGCCCGGCGGCGTGCGCCACCTCCAGGTCAGCGTCTATCCACTGCCCGGCTCGTCGGGGATCACCGGCGGCACCGTGGACGGCGTCGGCTTCGTCGTCACCGACGAGACGTTGCGCAAGCTCACCGAGGAGCGTACGCGCCAGAGCGAGCAGCGTTTCCGCTCCCTCACCGAGGCGACCTCCTCCATCGTCTGGGCGACGCCGCCAGATGGCGGCTTCGCCGTCGCGCCGTCCGAATGGACCCGCTTCACCGGCCAGACCCCGAAGGAAGCCGCAGGCCACGGTTTCCTGGCCGCCATCCACCCGGACGACCGCGAGAAGACGCAACACGCCTGGGACCATGCCGTCTCCAACGTGACGCTCTACGAGATCGAGCACCGCCTGCGCCGCCACGACGGCGTCTGGCGCCACATGGCCGTGCGCGGCGTGCCCATCCTCGACGAGGCCGGCAAGGTCCGCGAATGGGTCGGCGCCCATAGCGACATCACCGCGCGCAAAGAGGCCGAGCAGGCGCTGGAAGCCGCCAAGGAATCGGCGGAGGAAGCCAACCGGGCCAAGAGCCAGTTCCTCGCCAATATGAGCCACGAATTGCGCACCCCGCTCTCCGCGGTGATCGGCTATTCCGAGATGCTGCAGGAGGAGATGGAGGATCTCGGCCAGGAGAGCCTGCTCGCCGACATGCGCAAGATCGAGGCGAATGCGCGCCACCTCCTCGGGCTGATCAACGACGTCCTCGATCTCTCGAAGATCGAGGCCGAGCGCATGGAGATCTATGCCGAGGCCTTCCCCGTCGCCGAGATGGTGCGGGAGGTGGCCTCCACCGTGGACGCGCTCATCGGCAAGAAGGGCAATACCCTCGTCCTCGACCTCGCGGGCGATCTCGGCATCGCCCAAACCGACCAGACCAAGCTGCGCCAGTGCCTGATCAACCTGCTGAGCAACGCGGCGAAATTCACCGAGAACGGACGGATCCTCCTCTCGGCCGTGCACGAGGGCGGGACCGGCTCGGGCTGGCTCGTCTTCAAAGTGACGGATACCGGCATCGGCATGAATCCGGAGCAGCAGGCCAAGCTGTTCGAGCGCTTCACCCAGGCCGATGCCTCGACCACCCGGCGCTTCGGCGGGACCGGCCTCGGCCTCGCGATCACGCGGGCCTTCGCCACCATGCTCGGGGGCCAGATCGACGTGGCGAGCCGGGAGGGCGAGGGCACGACCTTCACCATCCGGATCCCCGCGCAATACCGCGAATCGAGGCCGGCAACGGAAGAGGCGGCGCATGACGGGCATTCCCCTTCGCCCCCATCCACAGCGCCGAGGACCGGCGATCAGGTCCTCGTCATCGACGACGACCCGGCCACCCGCGATCTCCTCACGCGATTCCTGGAGAAGGACGGTTTCCAGGTCGCGAGCGCGGCCGACGGCCGCGAGGGCCTGGAAGCGGCGCGCAGGATCCGGCCCCGCGTGATCCTCCTCGACGTGACGATGCCGCGCATGGACGGGTGGTCGGTGCTGCGCGCCCTGCGCGCCGATCCCGACCTCGGGGCGACGCCGGTGATCATGGTGACGGTCCTCGACGAACAGAGCCTCGCCTTCTCCCTCGGCGCCACCGACTATCTGCACAAGCCCATCGAATGGGGACATCTCAAGGAGGCGATGGAGCGGTTCAAGGCGACGGCGTCCGACGGACCGGTGCTCGTCGTGGACGACGATGCCGACGTGCGCGAGCGGATGACGGCGATGCTGACCCGCGAGGGCTGGCGCGTGACCTCGGCCGAGCACGGCCGTGCCGGGTTGGAGGCCGTGGCGGTCAAGAAGCCCTGCCTCATTCTCCTTGATCTGATGATGCCGGAGATGGACGGGTTCGGCTTCCTGCGCACCCTGCGGGCGAAGCCGGAATGGCGGGACATCCCGGTGGTGGTGCTCACCGCCAAGGACGTCACCGCCGACGACCGCCGGCGTCTCGCCGGTCAGGCCGACAGGGTGCTTCAAAAGGGCCAGCTCAGCCTGTCCGACCTCTCCGACGCCCTCCGCTCCCTGGTGGCCTCGTAGAAAGGCGGAGCGTCTGCTCTCACACGCCCGTCTTGCCGCGCCGCCTGCGTTCACGCTGGGCGCTGGGGAGGCTGTCCGGGACCAGGGTGGCGACGACCGGGTTGGGAAAATGGTCGAAGGCCGCCCCCGTGGCGGCGTCGACACCGATGCCGATGATGCCGCCGGCGATGACGTTGCCGGCCATGCCCGCCGCCCCGGTTCCCACGACCTTGGTTCGGACCGGAATGGTTTCCGGCCGGAAGCCGGGCTTTTCGAAGGTGACGTCGAACTCGTCGGAACGATCGACATCGAGGGAGCACGGCGTCGCCGGGCAGGCATAGCCCTTGGTGCTGGTCATCATCGCACCCGGCGGCTCGGTCTGGAACGCCATCTTCTCCGACGTTCCGCGCGTGATGCTACCGCACGCTCCGAGGCCGGCCACACCGATACCCACCGCGACCATTGCCGCAGCCACACGAATCCGCCCCGCCATGACGTCCCCCCAATGCCGCTGTTTCAGCCGGCAACGGGTTGTGCCGCTGAGACGACTATCTCGCAAGGGTGGTATTCGGCAGGCGCGTCACCGATGCACAGGCATCCGTCGACCATCCGCGCCGACGTCTCTCATCGCAAGTAGAAGTCGAACGCCGGCCATCCGCGAACTCGAGCGCGACGATGAAGCGTGGCGACGGGTCAGATCGTCTCGTAGGCGAAGAGGAGCGTGATCGTGGACAGGCCGAGGAGGCCGACGACGAAGCAGATATCGGCGACACGCTCTAGCCGAATGGCAAGGGGGCGGTCGTCGTCGAGCCGTATGGAGAGATACGAGGCGGCCGCGCTTGCGAGGAACAGGATCGCCGTCAGGGAGACGGCCTCGTCCACATGGCTCGGGCCGATCTGCGCCTCTGCGATCTTCACCAATCCGACCAGCGTCGTGCAGACGCCGATCATCGTGCCGGCGCTGGGCAGGATGTGCTGGGACAGGACGCGTGCACCGTCCCCGCGGCTCGGGCTTCGTCCATTCATGCGCGGCTCCGGCTTCCGAAGGGGACAGGCCGGATCACTTATCGCATGATCAGCTTCCGGTCTTCGAGGCTTCCTTCCACCGGAACCGACGAGCAGCGCCGTTCGGCCGGTTCCGACCGGCGAGCTACGATCACCTCTCCTTTTGCGGATCGATGTTCCCGGTTTCGGTTGCGCCGTCATCGCCGGCGGCCTCGTCGTAGGCCTGAATCCAGGCCGCGTGATCGTCGCTGCCCTCGGAATAGGGGCAATCGTCGCGTGCCTTGCCGTAGAGGCGGGCGTTCCGCCCCTTGATGAAGGGGCTGTCGCTTGCAGTGGCACCGTCGCTCATGGCTCGCTTCCTATCCCGTGTGAGTCAGGATCGAGGAAACGCGAGATCGGGCGAGAAGATCGAACCCGCTTCCGTCCTGCGACGAAAAACCCGCCGCGGCCGGGGCCGGGCGGGTGAAGGGAGAGTCTCTTAGCCATCTCCAAACGGCCTCGACGACCATCGGTTCCATGGCCCATTCGGATCGCCTGCGAGAGCCGGGACCCGGCACCGTGTTCGTCTCCGGCTTGCGCAGCGGCTCCGGGAATGGCAGTCCGGCCTTCACGTGCCGCATCGGGAAGCAGCCTTGTCCGCGCAACCGCAGACGATTGCAGGGATCGTCATCTATCATCCGGACGAGGCGAATCTCCTTCGGCTCGTCGGCGTCGTCGCCCCCGACGTCCGCGAGGTCGTGATCTACGCCAATTCCGCGGTCTCTCCTCAGGAGGAGAAGCGCCTGCAGGACGCTGCGGCCGGCACGCGCCTGACGGTGATGCGGCCCGACGGCAATCTCGGCCTCGGGACCGCCTACAACGATCTTCTCGATCATGCCGTCGCGCATGGGGACACGTTCCTGTTTCTCCTGGACCAGGACAGCCTGCCGCCCCTCGGCACGGTTCCGCGGCTGGCCGCCCTTCACGCGCACCTGCGTGCGAGCGGAGCGCGGCCCGCCATCGTCGGCCCGCGCCCGACGGATTGGGCCGGCAAGCCGATGAAATCCCCGCCCGGACAGGGGAGCGCAGCGGACGAGGCCCATGCGTCCCGGGTCCAGTTCGTGATCTCGTCGGGCTC
The DNA here is from genome assembly GCF_022179405.1 of Methylobacterium marchantiae. GTDB lineage: Bacteria > Pseudomonadota > Alphaproteobacteria > Rhizobiales > Beijerinckiaceae > Methylobacterium > Methylobacterium marchantiae. The sequence continues at coordinate 7,623 of NZ_BPQT01000016.1, read as the reverse complement.
CCTCGTGAACTGCGAGGCGGCGCGCGGCGTCGGCCCGTTCCGGGCGGATTTCTTCATCGACGCCATCGATGTCGAATGGTGCATGCGGGCCAACCACCGCGGCTACTCGATCTGGATCGCGAACGATGTCCTGATGCCGCACGAACTCGGGCGCGGCCTGATCCGGCTTCCCTTCGGCCTCTCGCCGACCGACCAGCCGCCGCGGCGCCTCTACACCTTCCTGCGCAACCAGTTGGCCATGCTGCGCATGAGCCACGTGCCCCTCGCCCACAAATCGAAAACGCTGCTCGTTCTACCCCTCCGCATCGTCGTGTATCTCGCGCAGAACCGCCTCTCGCGCGAGGTCCGAGCAGCTCTTTGGCATGGCCTGCTGGACGGCGCCCGTGCGAAACTCGGACCGCCGGAGATCGTGCTCGGGCGGTCGGCACACCGGCAGGACAATCACGCGAAGACGTTCAGGCAGTCCGAGTAGTCCAGCATGCGGATTAGCACCCGTCCAGGCGCCCATGACGGAGGACGTCTTGGCGCTGCATGGTCGGAAGCGGTCGAAACATGCTCATGGCCAGAAATCGGACGGCACGCGGCCCGTGCATTACCTCAGGACCTGCCCGTCGAGACCACTAACACGGAAGCCATCGGCCCGGGCAGAAATGGTGAAGCACCGTTCGATGGCATGGTGGAGGGTCCCGTCGAGTTGTCGAGCCTCAGGCTCGAAATCCTCTGGGCGCAGATGGAGATGCCGCAGGCGCGTGAGCGCTACTGGCCGAAACCAGAACATGGATCCCTCGAAGAAGCCCAGTCGGACTGCATCGTCTGGTATGCCCATCTGCCGCGTGATCGCCCGAACCCGTGCTTCGTTAGCCATCCAGTAGGATGGTGCTGCCCGGTAACAGGCCTTCCAGCCGACGAGACCGGTATCAGGCGCTTCGAACTCAGCCAGCAGCCGCCGGGTCGCGTTTTGCCCACCCGCCAGCATGCTGAACAGAAGTTTACGTCTGATTTCGCCGTCCAGCAGATGCGGACTGCGTTTGGTATGCAGCTTCAGGACCGCATCGTAGGCCGCGAACGTCCCTGCATTGAGCAATGCGATGAACGGAGCGATGTCGCGGCCCCGATTCTCGCAAGGGTGGATGACCGTCGCCGGAATGCCTCGGAGCAGGATCTGGGCCTGCTCGACTCGATCGCTTGGAACCGTGAGGTGAAGCGGGGCGCCATCGGGCAGCGCCGCCCGGCAGGCAAGGATCTCCGGCAAGAGATCGAGATAGTACAAGTGCGCGACGACCGCAGTCCGGACGTTCGGACGATGCGCGGGCTTGCTGAACCGCGCCGCCATCCGCCGCATGCGGTGTCCGACCGGCGAGACGAAGGCGGCGCCGATCGTGAGCGCCGCGATCTTCTGGTAGACATGGCGGGCGTAGGCGTGAGAACGAAACCCGAGACGGCCCATGGCCGTCAAGCGCGCCGGCAACGCCACGTGCTTGGCCTTGCGACGAGCGAGAGGCCGCATTGTAGAAGGTCGTCCATGCACTCTGCAGTAGGGGATTTCACTGACCATTCCAAGTCGTGCGCATGATCGCAGACGCCGCGGAGACCGACGCCCCCCGCACCGGCATCTCGATAGCTCGCTCCGCCGTGCCGCGAAGGCCGGAAGGCATCGCCTCTCACGGAACCTTTCGAGCCGGTCACCCATCGGAAGACACGAGCAGCGACGACATACGCTCGTCCGCATTGCCGCGCGATGCTTCACGGATGTATGGAAGCGGCATGAATGGCCCGATCCGGGTCGTGGGAGACGTGAAAGTCCCGTAGTCTGTCGCAAAATTTCTCTTATGCTCATAGCCAGAATTGACTGTAACCCGGCGTCAAGGAGGCACCTTGATAAATGCTCGAGCAACACTTAACAGAATAGAATAACACACCATCCTCGGTAACGGCATACTTTAGTTCAAAATACCCGCCCCTCTTTGCCGTCCATCATTCTGGATATTTTTATGTTCGATAATTTGTGTTTGTTCGCGCATTTTGACCAGGATGACTTGGTCGCAGATTATGTGATTTATTATCTTGAGGCACTGCGGGCGACCGGGTTCGAGATTGTCGTCATCTCGACATCACGCCTTTCCGAGAAAGACATTTCTCGCCTGCGATCCGTGTCTCACGACGTCATTCTTCGCGAGAACCGGGGGCATGACTTCGCCTCGTGGGGGCTCGGCATCGAGCGTTACGCTGGGCAAGTCTCCGGGCAGCTGATGATTGCGAACGACAGTGTCTATGGTCCGATTGGCGATCTCAATCACGCACTTGCGCGCCTGACAAGCGTCTCAGCCGACTTCTACGGAATGATCGAAAGTCCAGAAATTGCACCCCATCTTCAAAGCTGGCTCATCATCTTCGAGCCTGCGGTATACAACAGCTCAGCATTCCGAGCCGTGTTCGCACAAGAATTTCAAGAAATGGCAAAGGTCGACATCATTCAAAAAGGCGAAATCGATCTTTCGCAAAGCTTGATTGCCAGCGGATTTAGCATGAGATCTTTGTTCGACGGCACTTTTGAAAATGGCAAAAAATTAAATATACCATCGAATTACAGTCATTTTTTATGGTGGGAGCTTGTAGAAATAGCAAATATACCTTTCCTCAAAATTGAGCTTCTACGAGTGAACCCTTGCCGGATCGCATCGCTCCATAAATGGAAAGACATTGTCATAGCGCGACGGCCAGAGCTCGTGCCGATGATCGAAGATCATCTCGTCCGTACGTCGAAGGGACGGCAACACACCATTCCATATCTCCACAATCTACCAGCCCGCCGCAGGGATCTACAGTTTTTTGTTAAACGCGACTATTTCCTCGCTGCAAGTGGGCGTCGCTTTGCAGGCCGCGCCAATCTGATATATTTGCAATTTCAGAAAACGATGCGTGGGCTGATGCGTCGTATTTATTATATTGGCGCCCCCCTCAGACAACGTATGCGAAAATAACCCGGACCATAAGTTACTGTACGATTCACGCTCGCCGAGTGAAGGCTGATTAACATTACACATAATTGTTGTATAAAAGCTTGACATCCATCCCAATCGCTCGCATTCGCCGTCAGCATAGAATATTCCTCTTGAAATTATCGGTCGCATGAGATCCAAGTCGAGATAGAAAATGCAAAGACGGACACACACTTTTTGGAAAGGAACAAGTCTTGACTGCTAAAAAAAATGAAAATCTCAGTCATGATGACGATCAATTATTTGATCAAAACTATTACGCTACGGGCTGTGGTCCGGATGCCTACGAGCGTTCGGCGCCCTGGCTGAATTTTTATTCGACCATTGTCGAACATATTATCAGATCGATTGCTCCAAAGACGGTCTTTGATGCTGGCTGCGCGCTCGGGATGGTCGTGGAAGCGTTTTGGGATCGTGGTATCGAGGCCAAAGGCGCAGATATATCAGAATTCGCCATCGCAAACGTACGCGCGGACATGCGAGAGCATTGTTCCGTAGCGTCTTTGGCTGATCCAATCACTGGGCGCTACGATCTGATAACTTGCATTGAAGTCTTGGAACATATGCCATCCGCCGAGGCGACCAAGGCGGTCGAACATATCTCACAGGCGACCGATACCGTTATGTTTTCATCTTCGCCTTACGATTTCCAAGAAAAAACCCACGTCAACGTTCGCCCCCCAATCGACTGGATCAAGCAATTCGGGCAACACGGTCTTTGGCCTGATCTTATATACGACGCGTCCTTCATATTGCCGCACACCATGCTGTTACGACGGGGACAGCAACCGAGCGACGCGGCCATCAGCGTCTATATCGAGAAACTTCGCCTTCTACATCTTCTGACAGAATCTAGACGTACTCTTGATGCAGCGGAAAGAAAATTTCTGGCTGCAGAACAATCGTCGTCGCAGCAATATACCAATTACAATAATAAGATAAGCTTACTTCAGAGCGACTTCGATGCCCTGTCTGCGCAACTTACAACGGCACAACACGCTCACGCTCACGCGATTGAGCGCTTGCATATTGTCAATGAGCGTCTGGCCGCGATAGAAGGCAGCACGACTTGGCGTGCGACGTCATCCGTGCGCTCCCTCGCTTCCCAAGTCTCCCCGCCGGTCCGTCGTTTTGGACGACGAGCGGCGCGCTTGTGCTGGTGGGCCATCACACCACATCGTACCCCGGCGCGGATACGATATCTACGCGAGCGCAGGGCAACTCGGACAAGTTCCATTTTTGCGCCGGCATCCGGCAAATCGCACGCAACGAACTTCAGCGGATCAACTCACCACTCACACTCCGCTGCGAAGCCGTCATTGACGACAGCAGATGTCGTCAATAGGAGCCGTTTGGACCTTCGCCCACTACCCGTTTTTTCAATCGCTCGTTCTGTCCGTCCGCGCATCACCATGGTAACCGATAGCATTGCTGCTGATAGTTTTTTCGGTGGAGTTGGCACGGCTACAATTCTTGCCGCACTTTGGGCAAGGCGTCGTGGAGCAACATTGCGTATTTCGACATTGCGCGCAGAACCGCTGCGTGACAACGTCGCCAATCTTTTAGTTTCGCTGGGAGTCTTGCCGCCAGAACACATCGAATTCTGTCATACGAGCCTCGATAAGACAGGCCGTCCCATCGATTTGAGTAAAGAAGATATTTTTCTCACCACGTCCTGGTGGTCAACAATGAATGTTCTTTCAGCGGTCCCGCGCGAGCGCGTGGTTTACATCCTTCAAGAGGATGAACGGATGTTTTATCCGCATGGAGACGAGCAGCTGCGCGCTTATAATACAATGAAAACGCCTGAGCTCCGTAGAGTAATAAACACAAAACTACTTTATGATCATCTTAACGATACAGGAGTCACGGGGCTTCGGGAACATGCCACGTGGTTTGAGCCCGCCTTTCCGGACAATGCCTATTTCCCTGACCGCGTTCAGAGACAAAAAAGAAATTTCTTTTTCTATGCACGACCGAATAATGCGCGAAATTTATACCTGCTTGGGCTCGAAACACTCAATGCGGCGGTTGAGCAAGGAATATTAGAGCCGAACGAGTGGAACATCCATTTTATTGGCCGAGATCTGCCGCTCATGACATTTCCTGGCGGCATGCCGATTACCATTGTCGAAAGTCTTCCTTGGGACAAATACGTAGCAATGCTACGCAGCATGGACCTCGGACTTTCGTTGATGTTGACACCCCATCCAAGCTATCCTCCGCTCGACTTGGCAGCTTGCGGCGCTGTGGCCGTAACCAATAGCTACGGTTCGAAACTGTCTCTCTCTACCTATTCCGACAACTTGATTTGTGCGGAACCCACAGTCGACGCGCTGCTCGAAGGGCTACGCTCAGGAGTGTCATTGGTGAAAAACGGCCCTGATCGTACGGCAAATTATGAACGGCAAGGCTTGAACCGCTCTTGGGAGCAAACTATGGCATCAACTATCGATTGGCTTGAAGAGGTCTAGAACTATGTTCATAGGTCTTCCCGAGCAGATCACTTACAGTGATCCATGGGATCTTGATTTCGATACAAGATTTCGCACATTAATATCTCGTCCACGTCGGATTGCCTATTATTATACCACGCCGGATAATAGTACTTTTCGCTACCGTGTTTATAATACCGTACAAACTGTCAATGCCGTCTCTACAGACACGAGTGCAAGCTGGTTCTGTCAGGCCGATGGTGAGCGTCTTGAGGGCGTCGTCGATGCGGCCGATGTTCTCATTCTTGGTCGCGTTCGCTTCGACAATGATGTGGAGGGATTGATCCGTCGGGCGCGTCGGCGGGGAGCGCGCGTTCTGTTCGATCTCGACGATCTCGTTTACGACACGCGACATGTCCCCTTGCTAATGAGTTCTCTCAACCAGGATACGGGTCCGAGCGGACCATGGGATTATTGGTATTCCTATATTGGACGAATGGGTACGGCACTCCGTCTGTGTGATGGCGTCATTACCACGAATCTATTTTTAGCCTCTCAGATTGCCGCGGACACGGGCCTACCCACCTCGATAGTTCCCAATTACTTGAACGAAGAACAACTCGCACTAAGTCGAAGCATTGTCGAGATCAAGCAAAAAACCAATTGGGCAAGAAGCGATCGTATTCACATCGGCTATTTTAGCGGATCTCCCACCCATGCTCGTGATTTTTCCATCATAGCACCTACCTTAGCCAACCTACTCCGAGAAAACCCTTCTGTTATTCTGCGTATAGTTGGAATGCTTGATCTGCATCCAGACCTGTCTTCCCTTAAGGAAAGAGTCGAGATACATCCCTTCACTGATTTTCTTAATCTGCAACGAATAATTGGCTCTACAGAAGTAAACCTAGCTCCACTTCAAGACAACATATTTACAAACAGTAAGTCAGAGCTGAAATTCTTTGAGGCGGCTGCTGTTGCGACTCTTACGATCGCTTCGCCAACATTTACCTTTCGCAATGCAATCGACGATGGCCTTACGGGACTGCTGGCGAACGAACTTGAGTGGGCAGACAAGATACGTCTTGCCATCACCATGATTGAAAATGGACGCTACGCGAGTGTGGCATTGGAAGCAGCCAAGTCCGTGCGGAAACGATACGGATCGTCGGAACAGTGGCCTGCGATCGAACGCGCTGCGTTTGGAGAATTAGTCAGTTTAGCTAATCTATCGAATGAATTTGTGCAAACGGAGTTCGTTACCCAGCGAGAAGTGACGAGGCGCGATAGTATATTGTCGATGCTGAAGTCGGACGGCTTCGGTTTAGAAATCGGCCCTAGCTACAACCCTCTTTTACCAAAATCAGCAGGTTTCAACATCGAAACAGTAGATTATATTACTCAATCCGGCCTTCGCAAAAAATACGCAGGAACCCTGAATGTTGACATTGATCGCATTGAGTGTGTCGACCATGTGACAAATGGACAACCACTAGCCAAAACGATCCCTGCGGATCGCTGTTATGACTTCATATTGGCCAGCCATGTCATCGAACACACACCGGATTTGATTTCATTTCTCAATGATTGCGCAAATTTCTTAGAGAAAGAGGGTCGACTCGTTCTTGCAGTCCCCGACAAGCGGTTTTGCTTCGATCTACTTCAACCTCTCACTTATGCTGGTGAGGTTCTTCAGGCCCATGACGAGAAGCGGACTCGGCCTGCGCCGATGGCCATCATGGCCAGCATCGCTTACGATGTCCTTCGCGGAGACGCGATCGGATGGTCGCCGCAAACGGTAGGAAAACTCAGGTTCGCCGGAGATCTTGATGCTGCGGTGACTCAGGCCGAACTAGCGCGGCAATCTGGCGACTACGTGGACGTGCATTGCTGGCGTTTCGTTCCTTCCAGTTTTCGCCTTCTCATCGAAGATTTGTATAATCTTGGCAAAATCAGACTCCGAGAATGCTCATTTCAACATCAAGGCGCGCACGAGTTTTTCGTGGCCCTAACAATCGATGGCCCGGGACCCGGCTTTGACCGCGATACTTTCGCTTTGATGATTGCTGAAGAAGTAGCAATGAGACGCCTCTAGCTGTCGTTGCTATGGAGGTTGTCCATCCGAGGGTGTCGCGCGAGGCTGTGGTTGCGAAGCCTGTAACCCCGGCCCCGGAGCCTCGGATGGACGC